>NZ_JBFWIB010000001.1:0-815840 GCF_041300785.1 Luteimonas salinilitoris | reverse complement strand
CTGGCGGCCACTGCGGCGCAACGCGACCTGCTCGGGAAGCGTTAACAAGCCCTAGAGCTGCGCCTCGACCACGGTGATCTTCATGCCTTCGCGCAACGCCCGCAGCAAGGCCGCGGCGGCGTCGTTGCCGGACAGCGTGGCCAGCTGTTGCTGCAGCAGTTCGCGTTCCTGCGCGCTCGCCTCTTCCGGGTCGCCCGGCGTCACCGCAGTCACCGCGAACACCACGATGCTGCCGTCGTCCAGCGCCACCTCCCCGGGCGTGGCCTTGCCTTCTTCGGGCGGCTCGGCGGCAAAGTAGGCCTCGACAGCGTCCGGATGCGGGATCGGCGCGCCGCGCGGCACCGCCGGCACGTCCTGCACCGGCAATTCGCGCCTGGCGGCAACGGCATCCAGCCCGGCACCCGCCGCGATCTCCGCCACCAGGGCATCGGCATCGGCCTGCGCGCGCTTGTCGGCGCGATCGGAGCGGATCGCTTCGATCACGCGCTCACGCACCTCCGCCAGGGGCAGGGCGCGCTCGGGCGTGTGGCTGCTCACGCGGATCAGCACGTTGTGGTTCGGCCCGATCTCGATCGGATCGCTGACGGTCCCGTCCTCGATCAGGCTTTGGCTGAACGCCGCGCGCTGCACCGCCGGCTCGGCGGCGATCCCACTGCCCTCGCCGCGCGCGAAGGGACCGGCCGTGCGCACCGTCAAGCCGCCTTCGGCGGCGGCCGGCGCGAGCGAATTCGGACTGCGGTAGGCCTGGTCGACCACCCGGCCGAGCAGTTCGCTGAAGGCGCGTTCGCGCTCGCCTTCGGCGAGTTCCACGGCCAACTGGTCGCGGACCTCCTCGAACGGAGTCTCCTCGCCGCCCTTCACCTCGCGCAGCTGCAGCACGTGCCAGCCGAATTCGGTCCGGACCGGCCCGCGGACCTCGCCCGGCTCCATCGCGAACAGGGCCTGTTCGAACGCCTCCACCATCATCCCCGGCTCGACCCAGCCCAGGTCGCCGCCGGCGTCGCTGGAGCCGATGTCGTCGGAATGCTCGCGCGCCAGCGTCGCGAAGTCGGCGCCTTCCGCCTGCGCCTGTTCCGCCAGCTTCGCGGCCTGCGCCTCGGCGGCCTGCTGCGTGGCGGCGTCGGCATCGGCCGGCACCTCGATCAGGATGTGCGAGGCGAGGCGCTGTTCGGCCTGTGCGAAACGCGAACGCTCCTGCTCATAGCGCTCGCGCAACGCGGCCTCGTCGACTTCCTCGTCCGCCTGCAGCTGGCTGCCGTCGATCTCGATGTACTCGATCGCGACCGTCTCCGGCGCACGATAGTCGCCGGCGTGCGCCTGGTACCAGGCCTGGATCTCGTCGTCGTCCACAGCGCCGGTATCCGGCGCGGGCGGCGGCAACACCGCGAACGAAACGTCGCGGCGCTCGCCCAGCAGCACCAGCAGGCGATCGACCTGGGTCGGGGTGACGAACGCCGACTGCGCGAGCTGGGACGGCATCAGCGACTGCTGCAGGCTCTCGCGGATCAGTTCCTGGAACTGCTGCGGGCTGCGCGCCGGCACCTGGGACTGCAGCGCGAGCTGGTAGCGCTGTGGATCGAACTGACCGTCGACCTGGAACGCGGGAAACTGCTCGATCTGCTGCCGCACCTGCACGTCGCCGATGGCCACGTCATGGTTGCGCGCGGCCAGGCGCAGCACGGCCTGGTCCACCAGGCTCTCCAGCACTTCGCGGCGCGACTCCAGGGTCTCGAACGCGAGCGCATCGAACCCGTCGCCCTGTTGCTCGCGGCGCTGCTGGCGCTCCTGCTCGAACGCCCTGCGGAAATCCTCCGGGCTCACTTCCTCCTCGTCCCAGAACAACTTGCGGACCGGCCACAGGTCCGGCGCGCCGCGCCACCACGAAGGCGGCGATTCGACCTTGGCCGCGTAGTTGGGGCCGCTCTGGAACAGGTACTGCTCCATGCCGAAGAAGGCGAACGGAATCGCCAGCAGGATCACGATGACGATCGCGATCCAGCCGGTCATTTTGTCTCTGAGGGCTTGCAGCATCGTGGGACTGGCCGTGGACGTAGCCGCGCAGTTTAACCGGATTGTCCGTGGCGCACAGGAGCGGCGCGGCGGCATCGCCGTGGATGGTCGTTGGAATTCCGTGCTTCGGCAGCTGGCGACGTCCGTCCGAAGCCCTCGCATCCTCCAAGCTCGGCACTCGCCACTCAATGGGGAGGCCCCAAAAAAAAGAGGGCACCGTTTCCGGTGCCCTCTTCTGGATCTGGCGGAGCGGACGGGACTCGAACCCGCGACCTCCGGCGTGACAGGCCAGCATTCTAACCAACTGAACTACCGCTCCGCGTTGAACCTTTGCAACCTTGGCGTGGTGGGTGCTGAGGGTTTCGAACCCCCGACCCTCGCCTTGTAAGGGCGACGCTCTACCGCTGAGCTAAGCACCCGAACGGAGCCGATTAGTTTACAGCGTCCTTCAACGCCTTGCCAGCCTTGAACGCAGGATTCTTTGCGGCGGGGATCTGGATCTCCTCGCCGGTACGCGGATTGCGTCCGGTGCGGGCGGCGCGCTCGCGAACCTCGAAACTGCCGAAGCCGGCGATGGCGACGCTGTCGCCCTGGCCCAGCGCCTGGGCGATGGCATCGAACACGGTATCGACGGCGGCGGTGGCATCAGCCTTGGAAAGGCCGCACTTGTCGGCAACTTTCTCGTTCAGGTCGCTTTTCTTCATTTTTCGTAACTCCCATGCGGCCCCGAGCCGCGAATAAAAGGGCGATCGGATGACGGGACTCGTCCGGTCGACTCGAAGAACGACGCGCAGCGGGAACTGCGCGTCGCGATTTGCGTCCGTTATACCAGTGGCCCCTACCCCACGCAACCGAAAAATCGCATAACCACGCCGATTTTCAAGCAGTTAGTGTATCTGCGAAGCCGCTGTCAATGCTTCACGCCGGCCTGGGCCGAAGGCTTCCTTGTCTTGCCGATCACCTCTTCGAGCTCCTGCTTGGCCTGCGGCGCGAGCGGCCGTTCGAGCGCCAGGTCGAGGACCTCGTCGATCCATTTCACCGGCACGATCCGGATCTGCTGGGTGACCGATTTCGGAATATCGGCGAGGTCCTTGCGGTTCTCCTCGGGGATGATCACGGTGCGGATGCCGCCGCGCATCGCCGCCAGCAGCTTCTCCTTCAGCCCGCCGATCGCGGTGACGCGCCCGCGCAGGGTGATCTCGCCGGTCATCGCCACGTCGGCGCGCACGGGAATCCGGGTCAGCATCGATACCAGCGCGGTCGCCATGGCGGCGCCGGCGCTTGGACCATCCTTGGGCGTGGCGCCGTCGGGGACATGGACGTGGACGTCGTGCTTCTGCAGGCTTTCGATGTCGATGCCGAGCTGCTCGCTGCGGGCGCGGACCACCGAATGCGCAGCCGACGCCGACTCCTTCATCACGTCGCCGAGCTGGCCGGTGAGGATCAGGTTGCCCTTGCCGGGGATCTGGGTGACCTCGATCTGCAGCAGGTCGCCGCCGACCTCGGTCCAGGCGAGGCCGGTGACCATGCCGATCTCGTTGTCCTGCTCGGCGCGGCCGAAGTCGTAGCGGCGCACGCCGAGGTACTTGTCCAGGTTCCTGGAGGTGACGCTGACCGCTTTGGCCTTCTTCGCTTGCGGGCCCGCCAGCGCGATCTCCTTGACCACCTTGCGGCAGATCTTGGCGATCTCGCGCTCGAGGTTGCGCACGCCGGACTCGCGCGTGTAGTAGCGCACGATGTCGCGGATCGCGCCCTCGCCGATCTTCAGCTCATCCGCCTTCAGCCCGTTGGCCCTGAGCTGCTTGGCCATCAGGTAACGGGTGGCGATGTTGAGCTTTTCTTCCTCGGTATAGCCGGGGATCCGGATCACCTCCATGCGATCGAGCAGCGGACCGGGGATGTTGAGCGAGTTCGAGGTGGCGATGAACATCACCTCGGACAGGTCGAGGTCGACCTCCAGGTAATGGTCGTTGAAGGCGTTGTTCTGCTCCGGATCCAGCACCTCCAGCAGCGCCGAGGACGGATCGCCGCGGAAGTCCATCGACATCTTGTCGATCTCGTCGAGCATGAACAGCGGGTTGCGGCTGCCGGCCTTGTTGAGGTTCTGCACGATGCGGCCGGGCATCGACCCGACGTAGGTGCGGCGATGGCCGCGAATCTCGGCCTCGTCGCGCACGCCGCCGAGCGACATGCGCACGAACTTGCGGTTGGTGGCCCTTGCGATCGACTGGCCGAGCGACGTCTTGCCGACGCCGGGCGGGCCGACCAGGCACAGGATCGCGCCCTTCATCTGCTTCACGCGCGTCTGCACCGCCAGGTACTCGAGGATCCGGTCCTTGACCTTCTCCAGGCCGTAGTGGTCGGCGTCGAGCACGTCCTGCGCGGCCTTGAGGTCCTTGCGCACCTTGCTGCGCTTCTTCCACGGCACGCCGAGCAGCCATTCGAGATAGTTGCGCACCACCGCGGCCTCGGCCGACATCGGCGACATCTGCTTGAGCTTGTTGAACTCGTTCTTGGCCTTGGTCTCGACCGGCTTGGGCATGCCGGCCTCGGCGATCTTGCGCGCGATCTCCTCGAGGTCGTTGGGCGCCTCGTCGATCTCGCCCAGCTCCTTCTGGATCGCCTTCATCTGCTCGTTGAGGTAGTACTCGCGCTGCGATTTCTCCATCTGCGACTTGACCCGGCCGCGGATGCGCTTCTCCATCTGCTGCACGTCGATCTCGCCGTCGACGAAGCCGACCAGCAGTTCCAGGCGGTCGCCGGTCTCGATGGTCTCCAGCAGGCGCTGCTTGTCGGCCAGGCGCACGCCCAGGTGCGCGGCGATGGTGTCGGCCAGGCGGCTGGGCTCGTCGATGCCGGCCAGCGTCTGCAGCAGCTCCGGCGGCAGCTTGCGGCTGGTCTTGACGTACTGCTCGAACAATCCCATCAGCGAGCGCGCGACCGCCTCGATCTCGCGCGTGTCGCGGCCTTCGGACGATTCGATCACCGTTCCCTGGCCGGCCAGGGTGCCGTCGCGCTCGACTATGCCGTCGACGCGCACGCGCGACACGCCTTCCACCAGCACCTTGATGGTGCCGTCCGGCAGCTTGAGCAGCTGCAGCACCTGGGCGAGCGTGCCGACCTCGTAAAGCTCCCCGGCACCGGGATCGTCGGTCTCGGCCGATTTCTGGGCGACCAGCAGGATGCGCTTGTCCGATTCCATCGCCAGGTCGAGGGCGCGGATCGACTTCTCGCGGCCGACGAACAGGGGGATCACCATGTGCGGAAACACCACGACGTCGCGTAGCGGCAGCACCGGCAGGTCGAGGGTTTCGATTGCGGTCGAACGGGTCATCGCGGCTCCGGAAAACGTGGGGTCGGACAGACCGGCAGGATGGTGCCGGCTCGCCCCTCTTATGGGGTTATCGTGCGGGCGATGCAAGCGGACGCAGCGTGCCGCGAATGTCGCCGCGCTGCGGCGGCGCACGGAATCAGCGACTTAGGCCCGATACGTCGACGAGGCGCGAAGAAAGCGATGCGCCCGGAAGCGTGCATTCAGGCGGGAGGTGCGCGCGCGGGCCGCATGCCGGTGTCTGGCGGCCCCGCCGGCGCGACGACAGCCGGCGCTGGCGGCCTGACGGACGGCGGTGCCGTCCGCCGCGACGCCGCTCACTCTCCGGATGCAACCTTGGCCGGGGCCGGCGGCGTCTGGTAGATCAGATAGGGCTCGGACTTGTGCTCGATCACCGACTCGTCGACCACCACCTTGCTGACGTTCTCCAGCGACGGCAGGTCGTACATGGTGTCGAGCAGCACCGCCTCGACGATGGTGCGCAGGCCGCGGGCGCCGGTCTTGCGCTTGATCGCCTTGCGCGCGATCGCCGCCAGCGCATCCTCGCGGAACTCCAGCTCCACGCCTTCCATCTCGAACAGCTTGCGGAACTGCTTGGTGATCGCGTTCTTCGGCTCGGTGAGGATCTTGATCAGCGCCGCCTCGTCCAGCTCCTCGAGCGTGGCGACCACCGGCAGGCGGCCGACGAACTCGGGGATCAGGCCGAACTTGATCAGGTCCTCGGGCTCGACCTCGGCCAGCACCTTGCCGGTCTCGGTCTTGCGCTCGCTGCTCTTGAGCTTGGCGCCGAATCCGATGCCGCCGGCCTCGGTGCTGCGCTGCTGGATGATCTTTTCCAGCCCGGCGAACGCGCCGCCGACGATGAACAGGATGTTGCCGGTGTCGACCTGCAGGAACTCCTGCTGCGGATGCTTGCGCCCGCCCTGCGGCGGCACGCTGGCCATGGTGCCCTCGATCAGCTTGAGCAGCGCCTGCTGCACGCCTTCGCCGGACACGTCGCGGGTGATCGACGGGTTCTCGGACTTGCGCGAGATCTTGTCGATCTCGTCGATGTAGACGATGCCCTGCTGCGCCTTCTCGACGTCGTAGTCGCACTTCTGCAGCAGCTTCTGGATGATGTTCTCGACGTCCTCGCCGACGTAGCCCGCTTCGGTCAGCGTCGTCGCGTCGGCGATGGTGAACGGCACGTTGAGCAGCCGCGCAAGGGTCTCGGCCAGCAGCGTCTTGCCCGATCCGGTCGGGCCGACCAGCAGGATGTTGGACTTGGCCAGCTCGATGTCGTCGCTCTTCTGCCGGCTCTCGATGCGCTTGTAGTGGTTGTACACGGCCACCGCCAGCGTGCGCTTGGCGCGCTGCTGGCCAATCACGTACTGCTCGAGGACCTCGAGGATCTCCTTGGGCTTGGGCAGCGAGCTGCGTGCCGACTGCGCCTTCTCCTCGAGTTCCTCGCGGATGATGTCGTTGCACAGCTCGACGCATTCATCGCAGATGAACACGCTTGGACCGGCGATCAGCTTGCGCACCTCATGCTGGCTCTTTCCGCAGAAAGAGCAGTACAGGATCTTGTTGCTGTCGCCGGAACGGCCCTGTGAATCTTTGCTCATGCGTCGGTTACCAGGTGGTGCCGCCCGCCGGAGACGGGATTCGGTTCGAGAATAGCATAGGGATGGCGCCGCGCCAGCGCCCGACCGAGGCGCGGAAACCCTCGCGCCACCAAGGGGTTACGCGGCGCCCGCGGTGCCCGACGGCAGGCCCGCGGGCCCCGGGGTGGCGCCTGTCGCGCCGTTGTCGTGCGGACGCAGGTCAAGCCGGTTGGATCGACTCTTCCGGACGCCGCTCCAGGACCTCGTCGACCAGTCCGTACTCGCACGCCGCCTCGGCGCCCTTGAAGTTGTCGCGCTCGGTGTCCGCGGCAATCGTGTCCAGGCTCTGGCCGGTGTGGCTGGAGAGGATCTCGTTCAGGCGCTGGCGCAGCGCCAGGATCTCGCGCGCGTGGATGTCGATGTCGGTGGCCTGGCCCTGGAAGCCGCCAAGCGGCTGGTGGATCATCATCCGCGAGTTGGGCAGCGCGTAGCGCTTGCCCTTGGCGCCGGCCGCCAGCAGCAGCGCACCCATGCTCGCCGCCTGGCCGACGCAGATGGTGCTCACGTCCGGCTTGATGAACTGCATGGTGTCGTAGATCGCCATGCCGGCGGTGACCACGCCGCCCGGCGAGTTGATGTACAGGTTGATGTCCTTCTCGGGGTTCTCGGCCTCGAGGAACAGCAGCTGGGCGATGATCACGTTGGCGACGTGGTCGTCGATCCCGCCGACCAGGAAGATCACCCGCTCCTTGAGCAGCCGCGAGTAGATGTCGTAGGCGCGTTCGCCGCGGCTGGTCTGTTCGACCACCATCGGGACGAGGTTGAGTGCCTTGGTCGGAATGCTGCTCATGAATTTTGTCCGGGCTGTGATGTGTGTGTTGGACGCCGGCCCGCGGGCCGGATCGTGGCCGGCGCGCCGCTACTGCTGCGGCGCGATCGCCTCCTGGAAGCTGAGCTGCTTCTCGGTGTGCTGGGCGCGCTCGGCGATCCAGTCGATCACCTGCTCCTCCATCACCCGGTTCTGCAGTCCCGACATCAACTGGGGATCGTTGCGGTACAACTCAATGACCTGGTCCGGCTCCTCGTAGGTCGAGGCGATCAGGCGCAGGGTCTCGTTCAGCCGCTTCGGATCGAGCTGCAGCTTGTGCGCGCGTGCGATCTCGCCGACCAGCAGGCCGACCAGGACCCGCTTGCGCGCCGGCTCCATGAACTGCTGGTGGGCGTCGGCGGGCAGCTCCACCTTGCGGCCCTGGCGGCGCGACTGCTCGACGGCCTGCTGGGTCATCGCCCTGGCCTCGTTCTCCACCAGGCGCGGCGGCAGCTCGACACTGGACCAGGTCGCCACCAGCTGCTCGCCGACCTCGCGCCGCAGCCGGTTCATCAGCGCGCCCCTGAGCTCGCGCTCGAGGTTGGTGCGGATCTCGCTGCGGAACTGCTCCGGCTCGCCGCTCTTCACGCCGAAGCTCTTGATGAAGGCCGCGTCCACCTCCGGCAGCACCGGCTCGGACACGCGTTCGACCTTGATGTGCACCTGGGCCTGCTTGCCCGCCAGCTGCGGCACCCGCCAGTTGGCCGGGAACTCGACTTCGACGGTCTTTTCCTCGTCCGCCTGCATGCCGACGAGCGCCGCTTCCAGCGCCGGCAGCATCGAACCGGTGCCGAGCACCGGGGTGCCCTTCTCGGCGCCCTCGGCCGGCAGGCGCTCGTCGCCGATCTGCGACCAGGTCTCGATGTCGAGCGCGTCGCCTTCCTGCGCCGGGCGCGTGACCGCGCTCCAGGTGCGACGCTGCAGGCGCAGGTTCTCGATCATGCGGTCGATGTCCTCGTCGGCCACCTCCGCGGCATGGCGGACGACGGTCAGCTTGGAGACGTCGATCTCGCCGAAGTCCGGCACCACCTCGAAGGTGGCGACATAGGCCAGGTCGTCGTCGCCCTGGCTGGGCTCGATCCGCGGCGCGCCGGCCAGGCGCAACTCGTTCTCGCGCACGGCCTCGTCGAAGCCTTCGCGCAGCAGGCGGTCGAGGACCTCGGCGCGGACCTGCTCGCCGTAGCGCTGCTCGATCACCTTCGCCGGCACCTTGCCGGGGCGGAAGCCCTTGATCCGGGCGGTGCGCGCGATCTCGCGCAGGCGTCCACCGACGCCGGTCTCCAGGCGCTCGGCCGGAAGCTGGAACGTCATCCGGCGCTCGAGCGCGCCCACGGATTCGACCGAAACTTGCATAACCACTCCTGCCACCACGGCCTGCCGCCGGGGGTGTCGTCTTGTAGGGATGTCGAACCGCAGTTCCCCGGGGCGGCCAGGCAGCCTTGGGGTCCGGCGGAACTGGATATTGTGGCGGATTCGCGGGGCCGCCGCCACAGTGGCGGCGACCGGCGCGGGATCGAAGGAGGCTTCCGCGGTTCAGGCCGGACGACGGGATCCGACCGCCCGGCGCGGCCGGAGCGCCGCGACCTGCACCGGGCGCGCAGGTCGCTTGCCTGCCCGACCCGGAATCTTTCGGCCCCGCCGCTCCTGGCGCGGCGGCGAGCCATGCCGGTTCGCGCGTGAGCCGCGCCCGACGCGCCCGGGCGATGCCCCCCGCCGGGGCGGCGTCCCGGCTGCCTCGGGCCGCTGTCCTGCATATGCGAGGCTGACGCCGACGCGGCCAGGCCGCAGAATCGGCCCCGACCTCCCGTCCCGCGGTGATCCATGCCTGACCGTGCCAGCGCCGTCGCGCTGATTCCCCTGCTGTTGTTCCTGGCGCTGTTTCTGGGCACCGGCGTGTACTACACCGCGCAGGGCGTGGAAATGGGCTTCTACCAGCTGCGGGCGCCGGTGGCGATCCTGCCGGGGCTGGCGCTGGCGGCGTGGCTGGCGCGGCGCCGGGGCGTGCCCGCGCTGGATACGCTGCTGGCCGGCATGGGCCATCCCAACGTGGTGCTGATGTGCCTGGTGTTCCTGCTGGCCGGCGCGTTCGCGACGGTATCGCAGCAGATCGGCGCGGTCGACGCCGTGGTTTCGTTGGGCCTGGGCGTGCTGCCGGCGGCGTTGGTGCTGCCGGGCCTGTTCCTGGTGGCCGGCTTCGTGGCGCTGTCGGTAGGCACCTCGATGGGCACGATCGCGGCGGTGACCCCGATCGCGCTCGGGGTCGCCGAAGCCGCCGGCATGGACCCCGCGCTGGTGGTCGGGGCAGTGGTCGGCGGCGCGATGTTCGGCGACAACCTGTCGATCATCTCCGACACCACCATCGCCGCAACCCGCAGCCAGGGCGTGAGCATGCGCGACAAGTTCCGCGAGAACGTGCGCTTCGCGCTGCCGGCGGCGCTGGCGACCGTGGTGCTGCTGGCAGTGCTCGGGGACAGCGCACCGGTGCAGGCGCCCGGGTCGGCTTCGCCCTGGCTGGCACTGCCGTACCTCGTGGTGCTGGTGCTGGCCGTGGCCGGCGTCAACGTGGTGCTGGTACTGGGAATCGGGATCGTGATTGCCGGCGCCTTCGGCTTCGCGCTGGCGCCGGCCTACGACCTGCCGCGCTTCGCCGGCGACGTCTATCTCGGCTACGAGAGCATGGTCGAGATCATGCTGCTGTCGCTGCTGATCGGCGGGCTGGCGGCACTGACCCAGGCACTGGGCGGGCTGGACTGGATCGCGCGGCAGATCGCGCGCATGGCCGGCGGGCGCCGCGGCAGGCGCGCCGGCGAGTTCGGCATCGCCGCGCTGGCGGCCGGTTCGGACGCCTTCACCGCCAACAACACCGTGGCCATCCTGGTCAGCGGCCCGGTGGCCAGGGAGATCGCCGAGCGACACGCGGTGACGCCGCGGCGCGCCGCCAGCCTGCTCGACATCTTCGCCTGCGTGGTGCAGGGCGTGCTGCCGTACGGGGCGCAGATCCTGCTGGCCGCCTCGTTGGCGACCCTGTCGCCGCTGCAGCTGGCAGGCCGCATCCACTACAACTGGATCCTGGGCGCGGTCGCCGTAGGCTTCATGCTGTGGCCGGCGCGAGCGACGGCGCCGACGGACACCGGGGCGGATCATGCCGGCTGATTGCCGCGCCGGCGCTGAACCCTTGGCGGGAGGGAACCTGCTCACCCTTGAGAACGAAAACCAAGAGGTTCTTCGCCTGGTTGGGGGCTGGTCCCAGGTTTGGAGGAGAGATGTGCGGGCTTCGGACGGACGCAGCGGCCTGACGGCCGGGGAATCGCTTTTCCCTCGGTCAGGGCATCCTGCCCTGACTCGGGCGCGCGCCATCCATGGCGCGCTTGCCGCGACTCCCCGGCCGCCAGGCCGCTGCTGACAGGTAGGAAGGCATCGGATCTCCGTATAGTCCGGAGAAGAACAAAAAAGGGCGCCGAGGCGCCCTTTTCTGCTCCGGCGGAGGCCGGACGGATCAGCGCGACTGCAGCTTTGCCAGCAAGCGCAGGAACTCGATGTACAGCCAGACCAGGGTGACGATCAGGCCGAACGCGCCGTACCACTCCATGTACTTCGGCGCGCCCTGCTCGACGCCCGTCTCGATGAAGTCGAAATCCAGCACCAGGTTGAGCGCCGCGATCACGATCACGAACAGGCTGAAGCCGATCCCGACGATGCCGTTGTCGTGGATCATCGGCATGTCGATGCCGAACATGCGCAGCACGATCGTCGCCATGTACACCAGGAAGATGCCGCCGGTGGCCGCGACCACGCCGAGCTTGAAGTTCTCGGTGGCCTTGATCAGGCCGCTGCGATAGGCGAACAGCAACGCGAACAGCGTGCCGAAGGTGAGCATCACCGCCTGTATCACGATGCCTTCGTACAGGTTGTTGTACATCGCCGAGATCGCGCCGAGGAAGAACCCTTCCACCAGCGCGTACAGTGGCGCGGTCACCGGCGCCCACTGCTTCTTGAAGATCGTGACCAGGGCGATGACCAGGCCGCCGATGGCGCCGCCCCACAGGTACATGCCGAATCCCGGCTGTGGGCGTCCATCCACGCCGAACTCCACCTGCGACCAGGCGAAGGCCGCGGTGAGCACGGTCAGCAGCAGCAGGACACCGGTCTTGTTGACGGTGCCGTTGAGGGTCATCACCTCGCCGGGGCGGGAGACGACGGTGCCGCTGCCGAGGTCCAGGAAGGTCGAGTCCTTGAGTGCCGGATTGCCGCTGCGCATTGGGTTCCCCCGAGATATGGCGATTGGCTGAAGGATACACGCGAACGGCGCGCCTGAACCGTCCCGCGGCCGGCGTGCGCCCGTGCGGGAGCGGTTCGTTGACAGCGGCGCGGGCGCTCCGGACAATGAACGGCCCTCCGGGCTCGGCACGGAAGGAAACGGACCGTTCGACGTCGGCGGGGTATAGCGCAGTCTGGTAGCGCGCCTGCTTTGGGAGCAGGATGTCGGGGGTTCGAATCCCTCTACCCCGACCAGTCCGGCGATCGGTGCGACAATTCCGGCCGGGCGCCCGTAGCTCAACCGGATAGAGCACCGGCCTTCTAAGCCGGTGGTTGCAGGTTCGAGTCCTGCCGGGCGCGCCATGCCAGGCCAGGTTGTACTCAACGTGAGGCCGACGATGAACGCGTCCTCACGCGCGGTGGTAGTGAATGGCCCGTATTCGCTTTTGAATGCAGGTCGAGGCAGGATGCCGAGCGAGAAGCCCTTGGAAGGGCGTCTCGCGCAGGTTTCAAATGGTGGACGTAGCTCAGTTGGTTAGAGTCCCGGATTGTGATTCCGGATGTCGGGGGTTCGAGTCCCCTCGTCCACCCCATTTTTCCCGGCGACCGGCTTCCGCCGATTGCCAGCCCGCGTAGTTTTGCTAGACTATGCGGCCGATTTCCCGGGCCGTTAGCTCAGTTGGTAGAGCAGCTGACTCTTAATCAGTAGGTCCAAGGTTCGAATCCTTGACGGCCCACCAGTTCCGACGGACGCCCGGCTTGCCGGGCGTTTTTCGTTGCCGGACAGACTCACCGGGAACGCCCGCCGGAGCGCGCGATGCCGGCGCGCTGCGGGCCCGGGTACGGCACGCGCCCACGGGACACGCCGCTTGTAGAATGAACCGGCGGGCAATGCGAAAGTGGCGGAATTGGTAGACGCACTGGATTTAGGTTCCAGCGGGTAACCCCCGTCCGGGTTCGAGTCCCGGCTTTCGCACCAGTTTCCGTAGAGCGGAGCTTGCTCCGCTGCCCGGGCTCCGGAGCCCACGCAGCCGAGCAAGCTCGGCTCTACGTGTGTTCTTCCGATGCCTGGGCCGGGGTCCTTGCCTAGCCGATCGCCTCAGAGCCGGCCGGCGATCGCCTTGGCGAACGACATCGTGTTGCCGCTGCCACCCAGGTCCGGCGTCAGCGAATCCTTCGCCTCCAGCGTGGCGACGACCGCCTTGCGCAGACGGGCCGCCTCGTCCGGCTTGCCCAGATGGTCCAGCATCTGCCCTGCGCCCAGGATCAGCGCGCACGGGTTCGCCAGGCCCTGGCCGGCGATGTCCGGCGCGGTGCCGTGCACCGCCTCGAAGATCGCCGCGTCCGCGCCGATGTTGGCGCCGGGCGCCAGCCCCAGGCCGCCGACCAGGCCGGCGCACAGGTCGGAGATGATGTCGCCGAACAGGTTGGTGGTGACGATGACGTCGAACTGCTCGGGCCGCATCACCAGCTGCATGCAGGTGTTGTCGACGATCATCTCGTTGCACTCGATTTCGGGATACTGCGCCGCCACCTCTCGCGCCACCTTCAGGAACAGGCCCGAGGTGGTCTTGAGGATGTTGGCCTTGTGCACCACCGTGATCTTCTTGCGGCCGGTGCGGCGCGCCAGGTCGAAGGCGTAGCGGACGATGCGCTCGGACCCCTTGCGGGTGACCTTCTGCATCAGGGTGGCGGTCTCGCCGTCCTCGGTGATCGACTGGCCCTCGCCGATGTAGGCGCCCTCGGTGTTCTCGCGCACGGTGATCAGGTCGATGCCGTCGGGAAACCGCGACTTGGTGTTCGGAAACGACTTCGCGGGGCGCACGTTGGCGTACAGGTCGAAGTGCCGGCGCAGCGCCACGTTGATCGAGCTGAAACCCTCGCCCACCGGCGTGGTCAACGGGCTCTTGAGCGCGATGCCGTTCCTGCGGATCGACTCCAGGGTCGTCGCCGGCAGCAGTTCGCCGTGCTTCTCCAGTGCCATCAGGCCGGCGTCGGCGTCCTCGTAGCGCAGGCCGAGCTGCATGCTGTCGAGCACGTGCAGGGTCGCATCCATGATCTCCGGGCCGATGCCGTCGCCGCGGATGACCGTGATCGTCTGGGTCATGTGGGGGTTTTCCGTGCAGAAAGACGCCGCGCACAGGCGCGGCGCCGGGTCGAAAGAGATGCGCGATTATGCCGGAAGCGGCCTTGTCCTGCAGGACAGGAGGCCGCGCGGCGGCCGGCGGCGCCCCGGGAAGGCGCGCCGTTCGGCGGCCTTCATGCCGGCGAACCCCGCTCCGCCGGAGGCGGAAAATCAGCCGTGATCGTGCGACCCCGGCACTGGCGCTCCAGCCGGTCGAGGAAGTCGACCGCGCGGCGCAGGTGCGGGATCACGATCGACCCACCGACGACCAGGCCGACCGAGAACGCCTCGAACATCTCGTCGCGGTCCACCCCGGCCTCGCGGCACTGGGCGACGTGATAGCCGATGCAATCGTCGCAGCGCAGCACCAGCAAGGCGACCAGGCCCAGCAGCTCCTTGGTCTTCACGTCGAGCGCGCCGGCCTGGTAGGCCTGGGTATCGAGCGCGAAGAACCGCCGCACCACTAGGGCCTGTTAGCGCTTCCCGAGCAGGTCGCACCGGGCCTGAGGGTGTGCGGGGCAAGGAAGAACGAAGGCGCGTATGTCGATACGCAACTGAGTGATGACGCCGCCCCGCGCAGCCTCAGGCCCGGCCCTTTGGGTTGCGCCGCAGTGGCCGCCATGCGGCGCAACGCGACCTGCTCGGGAAGCGTTAACAGGCCCTAGTTCGGCTCCGCCAGGATGCGTTCGTTCATGCGCTGGCGGAACGCGGTGAACTCGCGGATGCGGTCGTCCTCGGCGTCGCCCGCGCTCACGCGCGGTCGCCAGACAGCAGGGGCTCCAGCCGGCCGGAACGGTGCAGCGCCACCAGGTCGTCGTAGCCGCCGACGTGGGTATCGCCGATGAATATCTGCGGCACGCTGGTGCGCCGGGCCTGCGCGACCATGTGCTCGCGCGCCTGCGCGTCGAGGTCGATCCTGACCTCCTTCCACTCCAGCCCGCGGCTCTTCAGGAAGTTCTTCGCGGCTACGCAATAGCCGCACACGGCGCTGGTGTAGAGGGTGATTTCGGGCGCATCGGCCCGATCTGCGGGGGCGTTCAAGCGGATCTCCGGAAACTTGCCACGTTCGTGATTGTCCTAGAGTGTGGGTCCGCCCCGGCGGCATTTCCAGCCCGCCACCGCAACACAGCGACGCAAGCGTGCGTCGACGACGAGGATCGATGAGGATTAACGCCGGATTCACGCCGCCCGCGTCCGTGCCCGGCATGCTGCGCCTGCCCGCCCTGCCGCGAATCGCAATGCGCACGTTCCTGTTTGCCGCCGCCCTCTGCCTCGCCGTCGCCGGCAGCCATGCCGCGGCGCAGGACAGCCGGTTGCCCGATATCGGCTCGTCCGCCGGCACCGTCCTCAGCCCGTCGCAGCAGAGCGAGTACGGGCAGATGCTGCTGGCGCAGTTGCGGCACTACGACATGGTGCTCGAGGATCCGCTGGTGGACCAGTGGCTGCGCGCGACCGGCAACCGGCTGGCGGCGTCCAGCGACCAGCCGCGGCAGTCCTTCACCTTCTTCATGATGAAGGACCGCAGCATCAACGCGTTCGCCACGCTCGGCGGCTATGTCGGGCTCAACGTCGGCCTGGTGCTGACCGCCGAGACCGAGGACGAGGTGGCCGCGGTGCTGTCGCACGAGATCGCCCATGTCACCCAGAACCACGTGCTGCGCGGCGCAGAGCGCGCGCAGCGCGACAGCATCCCGATCCTGCTGGCGATGCTGGGCGCGATCGCGGTGGCGTCCAGCAGCGACAGCAGTTCGTCCGGAAACGCGGCGATGGCGGCGATCGCCTCGGCGCAGGGACTGGCGATCCAACGCCAGATCGACTACACGCGCTCCAACGAATCGGAGGCCGACCGCCTCGGCATGCGCACGCTCGCGCGCAGCGGCTTCGACGTCGACGGCATGGCCGACATGTTCGAACGCATGCAGGCCGCCTCGCGCACCAACCAGGGCGGCGAACGCGAGCGGGCCCCGGACTACCTGCGGACCCACCCGGTCACCACCACCCGCATCAGCGAGGCGCGGCAGCGCGCCGAACAGCTGCGCGGCAGCGGCAGCAGCGTGCTGGCGACCACCTCGACCCCGGAGGCCACCCGCACCGAGCGGATCGCCGTGCCGGGCGGCGCGGCCGTGGCACAGGTTCCCTCCGGCACCTTCAATCCGCTGCTGCCCGGCTCGTTGCGGGTCTCGGCCGCCGGCCTCGGCTACGGCGACAGCACCGAGTTCGGCTGGGCGCGCGAGCGCATGCGGGTGCTCAGCGCCAACACCATCGGCGCCGCCATCCGCGAGTACGAGCGCATGCGCCGCGCCGGCGACTTCGACGACGCCAAACGTTACGGACTGGCGCTGGCGCGGCTGCGCGCCGGCGAGGGCGCCGCGGCCGCCAACCAGTTCGCGGCGCTGCTGCAGGACTATCCGGGCGATATCTGGCTGACCCTCGGCTTGGCGGAGGCCGAGGCGCGGTCCGGCCGCAACGCCGAAGCCGACGCCCGTTTCGAAGCGCTGCTGCAGCGCATGCCCGAACACCGCGCGGTCGCACTCACCTACGCCGGCGTGCTGGCCGAGCGCAACACGCCGGAGGCCGGACGTCGTGCCCAGGAACTGCTGCGCCCGCTGCTGCGCTCGGCCGCCGACGACCCGCTGTTCCAGCGCACTTTTGCTCGCATCAGCGAAATCGCCGGCGATCCGGTGCGTGCCGGCGAGGCGTACGCCGAGGCCGCCTTCCTCAGCGGCCGTGCGGAACAGGCCCTGGTCCAGCTCAATACCCTGAAGAAGCGCGACGACCTCGACTACTACGCCCGCGCCCGGATCGACGCGCGCATCGCCGCGATCACTCCTACGGTGCTCGAATTGCGCCGCCAGGGCATCCGGGACGAGGATCTGCGGCGGCGGTGACCGCTGCAGAACGGAGTTCGTTTCGTTCCCCGCAAGCTGCTCTGGTGGGAGCGACGGAAGTCGCGACAGCCGATCGTTCGCCGGCGCACCGCCATCTGGTCGCGACTTCCCGGCGGCGGCATGCCGCCGCCACTCCCACAGGCGTTCGGCGCGCGAGCACGCGCCGCCATCGGTGACCTCGGTGACCGAGGACCAAGCCCACGAAATCGAATCGTCGATGCGGCGCCCGGGCCGGGGAATGCGGATAGCAGGCCTTGGATGGCCTGCGGCGGCGAGTCCGCCGCGATCTTCACGCCGTATGTCATATATAAGTCACAAATCTGTCGTCTAATGCCATCAACGGCCACAGGCGAGCGACATGCAGAAACGGATCCTGATCGTCGACGACGAACCCGCCATCCGCGAGATGGTCGCGTTCGCGTTGCGCAAGGGCGACTTCGAGCCGGCCCACGCCGCGGACGCGCGCGAGGCGCAGTCGGCGATCGCCGACCGCGTACCCGACCTGATCCTGCTCGACTGGATGCTCCCCGGCACCAGCGGGCTCGACCTGGCCCGGCGCTGGCGCCGCGAGGAGCTCACCCGCGAGGTGCCGATCATCATGCTCACCGCGCGCGGCGAGGAAAACGACCGGGTCGGCGGCCTGGAAGCGGGCGTCGACGACTACGTCGTCAAGCCGTTCTCGGCGCGCGAGCTTCTGGCGCGCATCCGCGCGGTGATGCGCCGCTCGCGCGAGGACGACGAGGACGGCAGCATCAACGTCGGCGGGCTGCGCATCGACGGCGCCGCGCACCGGGTCTTCGCCGGCGAGGAGCCGGTCAACATCGGTCCCACCGAATACCGCCTGCTGCATTTCTTCATGACCCATCCCGAACGCGTCTACTCGCGCTCGCAGCTGCTCGATCACGTCTGGGGCGGCAGCGTCTACGTCGAGGAACGCACCGTCGACGTGCACATCCGCCGCCTGCGCAAGACGCTCGAGCCGGTGCGGCTGGACGGGATGGTGCAGACGGTACGCGGGGCGGGCTATCGTTTTTCGGCGTCGATGTGAGGAGCCGGGAATAGGGAATCGGGAGTCGGGAATCGAAAACGCACTCGCTGGCGACCTGTCGCCCTGATCTCGGTCGGCATCGACGCGAGTGAATGACAGGATGCTTATGATCTGCTTTGCCGATTCCCCATTTCCCATTCCCGATTCCCACTGCTGACCATGCCTCCCCGCGCCCGCTCCGCCTGGACCAAGACCCTCGGCCTGCTCGCCCTGATCCTGCTCGGCGCGCTGGCAGCCGGGTTGCTGATCGGGCAGGCGTGGCCGGTGTTGACGGCGGCGGCGCTGGGCGTGGTCGCCTGGCATTACTGGCGGCTGCGCCGGGTGCTGTTGCGGCTGACCTCGCGCCAGCGCATCCCGCCCGCGGACGGCAACGGGGTGTGGAACGAACTCGACCGCCTGCTGCACCGCAGCCAGGACGACACCCGCAGCCGCAAGCGGCGCCTGGTGGAAATGCTGCGCGCCTATCGCGCCGCCGCCGCCGCGCTGCCCGATGCGGTGATCGTGCTGGAGCGCAACAGCCAGCGCGTGCAGTGGTTCAACGAGGCCTCTTCCGGCCTGCTCGGACTGCAGTACCCGGGCGATCTCGGCGCCTCGCTCGGCGATCGCCTGCGACCGCTGCCGATCGCGCACTGGCTGGCCAGCGGCCGCCACGCCGAACCGCTGCTGGACGTCCCCTCGCCGCTCGACCCGGCGATGCGCCTGAGCATGCGCCTGATCCCCTATTCCGAGGAGCTCTGGCTGCTGGTCGCGCGCGACGTCAGCAAGATCATGCACCTGGAACAGGTGCGGCGCGATTTCGTCGCCAACGTCTCGCACGAGCTGCGCACGCCGCTGACGGTGGTGCACGGCTATCTCGACATGCTCGATCCGACCGAACAGCCGGAGTGGGCGCCGATCCTGGAGGAGATGCGGCGCCAGTCGCAGCGCATGACGCAGCTGGTCGAGGACCTGCTGACGCTGTCGCGGCTCGAAGCGCAGGACACGATCAGCGACGAGAGCGTGGGCATGGGATCGATGCTCGCCACGCTCAAGCGCGAGGCCGAGGCGCTGAGCCAGGGCCGCCATACCGTCACGATCGACGACCGGGCGGCGCTGGACCTCTGGGGCTCGACCCGGGAGCTGCACAGCGCGTTCTCCAACCTGGTCGCGAACGCGGTACGCTACACCCCGGCGGGCGGCAGCATCGTCATCCGCTTCGCACGCGCCGACGGCGGTGTGGCGCTCTCGGTCACCGACAGCGGCTACGGCATCCCGGCCGCGCACCTGCCGCGCATCACCGAGCGCTTCTACCGCGTCTCGACCAGCCGCTCGCGCGAGCTCGGCGGCACCGGACTCGGGCTGGCGATCGTCAAGCACGTGCTGCAGCTGCACCAGGCGCGCCTGGAGATCGAGAGCGAAGTCGGACGCGGCAGCACCTTCACCTGCCATTTCTCCGCCGACCGCGCGCATCCGCGCGACGGCGACAACATCGGAGCCGGGCGTGAGCGCACGCACAAACAATCCATCGGCTAGACACAGGCCGAAATCCGTACGGGCGATGAACGCCGCCCTGCCCGCCGGGCCGGGCGGCACCCGCGCCGGCGATCCGGCCGCGGACGATCTGCTGTCGGACCCGGCGCTTTACTTCAACCGCGAACTCTCGCAGCTCGACTTCAACTTCCGCGTGCTGGCGCAGGCGCAGGACCAGACGGTACCGTTGCTGGAGCGGCTGCGCTACCTGTGCATCTCCTGCACCAACCTGGACGAATTCTTCGAGATCCGCGCCGCCACCGTGCGCCACGCGCAGGATTTCGGCATGCCCGGATCGCCCGACGGGCTGGCGCCGGCCAGCGTGCTCAAGCGCATCCACGAGCGCGCCGCCAACCTGGTCGATTCGCAGTACCGCTGCTGGAACGAGACGCTGCGGCCGGCGCTCTACGACGCCGGCGTGCGCATCCTCGGACGCGAGAAATGGAACGTGAGGCAGAAGCGCTGGCTGCGGGCCTACTTCCGCGACGAGATCATGCCGGTGCTGTCGCCGCTCGGCCTCGATCCGGCGCATCCGTTCCCGAAGATCCTCAACAAGTCGCTCAACATCGTCGTCGTGCTCAAGGGCCGGGACGCGTTCGGCCGCAGCGGGCACCTGGCGATCGTACGCGCGCCGCGCTCGCTGCCGCGCATCATCCAGCTGCCGGAGCGGGCCTCCGGCGGCGAGCACGACTTCGTGTTCCTGTCCTCGGTGCTGTCGGAGTTCGTCGACGAGCTGTTCCCCGGCATGCAGGTCAAGGGCGCCTACCAGTTCCGCGTGACCCGCAATTCGGAACTGATCGTCGACGAGGAGGAAGTCGAGAACCTGGCGCTGGCGCTGCGCGACGAACTGGTGGGGCGCGGCTACCTGCGCGCGATGCGGCTGGAGATCGCCGCCGACTGCCCCAAGCCGATCGTACGCACGCTGCTGGAGAACTTCGAACTGCCGGAGAACGCGGTCTACCGCATCGACGGCGCGGTCAACCTCAACCGGGTGATCCAGGTCTACGACCTGGTGCAGCGGCCCGACCTGAAATTTCCGCCGTTCCAGCCGCGCCAGCTGCGCGACAGCGACGCGATGTTCGAGCTGCTGGCCGAGCAGGACGTGCTGCTGCACCACCCGTTCGACGCGTTCACGCCGGTACTGGAGCTGATCAAGCAGGCGGCCGAGGATCCGAACGTGCTGGCGATCAAGCAGACGCTCTATCGCACCGGCAAGGACTCGGCGATCGTCGAGCACCTGGTGCA
This sequence comes from Luteimonas salinilitoris, assembly GCF_041300785.1. Classification (NCBI taxonomy): domain Bacteria; kingdom Pseudomonadati; phylum Pseudomonadota; class Gammaproteobacteria; order Lysobacterales; family Lysobacteraceae; genus Luteimonas; species Luteimonas salinilitoris. The sequence goes on along the minus strand of NZ_JBFWIB010000001.1, from coordinate 794,976 downwards.
GGCCGCCCGCAACGGCAAGGACGTCACCGTGGTCGTCGAATTGCGCGCGCGCTTCGACGAGGAGGCCAACCTCGGGCTCGCCGACCGCCTGCAGGAGGCCGGCGTGCAGGTGGTCTACGGCGTGGTCGGCTACAAGACCCACGCCAAGATGCTGCTGATCGTACGCCGCGAAGGCCGCAAGCTGCGCCGCTACGTGCACCTGGGCACCGGCAACTATCATTCCGGCACCGCGCGCGCCTATACCGACCTGGGCCTGCTCACCAGCAATTCCGAGATCGGCGAGGACGTGCACCAGATCTTCCAGCAGCTCTCCGGCCTGGCGCCGCTGATCCGGCTGCACCATCTGCTGCAATCCCCGTTCACGCTGCACGCCGGCGTGCTGGCGCGGATCGCGCGCGAGGCCGCGCACGCGCGCGCCGGACGCCCGGCGCGCATCATCGCCAAGACGAACGCCCTCAACGAACCGCAGGTGATCCGCGCCCTGTACGGCGCTTCGCAGGCCGGGGTCAAGATCGACCTGATCGTGCGCGGCGCCTGCACGTTGCGGCCCGGGGTGGAGGGCGTGTCGGACAACATCCGCGTGATCTCGATCGTCGGCCGCTTCCTCGAGCATCACCGCGTCTACTGGTTCGCCAACGACGGCGACCAGGAGCTGTTCTGCGCCAGCGCCGACTGGCTGGAGCGCAACCTGCTGCACAGGGTCGAGACCTGTTTCCCGGTGCTGGATCCGGAACTCGCCGGCCGCGTGCGCGAGGAAGCGCTCAACAACTACCTGGCCGACAACACCAACGCCTGGGAATTGCAGGCCGACGGCGCATACCGCAAGCTTGCGCCCGGCGACGAGGCGATGCCCCACTCGGCGCAGTCCTGGTTGCTGGCGAAACTCTGCGGATGACCGATACCCTGGCGCTGGCCGGATCGCTGGCCGACCCGCTCGAAGACGGCGACTCGCTCGCCGCCATCGACCTCGGCTCGAACAGCTTCCACATGGTTGTCGCGCGCTACACGCTGGGCCAGCTGCGGGTCGTCGACCGGCTGCGCGAAACCGTACGGCTGGGCGAGGGCCTCGACGGCAAGGGCGGGTTGCGCGCCGAGGTGCGGCAGCGCGCGCTGGAGTGCCTGTCGCGCTTCGGCCAGCGCATCGGCGACATCCCACCGCAGCGGGTCCGCGCGCTGGCGACCAACGCGGTGCGGCAGCTCGCCGTGCCGCAGGCGTTCCTGGTGCCGGCCGAGAACGCGCTCGGCCATGCCATCGAGGTGATCTCCGGACGCGAGGAAGCACGCCTGATCTATCTAGGCGTCGCCCACGCGCAGCCGCCGAAGCCGACCCATCGACGGCTGGTGATCGACATCGGCGGCGGCTCCACCGAATGCATCATCGGCTCCGGCTTCGACGCGATCGAGCGCGAGAGCCTGCAGGTGGGCTGCATCGGCAGCACCCGGCGCTTCTTCGGCAACGGCAAGCTGTCGCGCAAGCGCTGGCGCGAGGCGCTGGCCGAGGTCTCGGCCGAGTTCCAGCAGTTCGCCGCCGCCTATCGCGACCTCGGCTGGCAGGAGGCGCTGGGCGCGTCCGGCACCAACAAGGCGATCGGCCAGATCTGCGCGGCGATGAAACTGACCAAGGGCGCGGTGACCGCGGAGGCGTTGCCGCAGGTGCGCGACCAGCTGCTCGCCGCCGATCGCATCGACGACATCGACCTGCCCGGATTGTCGGCGGAACGGCGCCCGGTGATTGCCGGCGGCCTGCTGGTGCTGGAGGCGGCGTTCCGCACGCTCGGCCTGGAACGCATGGCGGTCAGCAAGGCCGCGCTGCGCGAGGGCGTGCTCTACGACATGCTCGGCCGCGGCAGCGAGGACGATCCGCGCGAAACCTCGATCGCCTCGCTCACCCTGCGCTACGGCATCGACGCGGCGCAGGCCGCGCGCGTGGAGCAGACCGCGGTGCGCCTGTTCGACCAGGTGGCGCGCGCCTGGCAGCTCGGCGCCGACGACCTGCTGATGCTCGGCTGGGCCGCGCGCCTGCACGAGCTCGGCCTGACCATCGCCCACAGCCAGTACCACGTGCACGGCGGCTATGTACTGGAGCATTCGGACATCTCGGGATTCTCGCGCCAGGAACAGCAGTTCCTCGCCGCGCTGGTGCGCACCCATCGCCGCAAGGTGCCGAAATCCGCGTTCGACGCGCTGCCCGAGCGCCTGCTGCCGGCGGCGCGACGGCTGAGCGTGCTGCTGCGGCTGGCGGTACTGCTCAACCGCGGCCAGGAGGCGCAGGCGATCCCGAGGCTGGAAGCAGTGGCGGACGGCGATCTTCTCGTCGTGCGCGTGGAACGACGCTGGCTGGACGCCCGCCCCCTGCTGAGCACCGACCTGCAGGGCGAGCCTGCCGACATCGCCGCGCTCGACATCGGACTGCACATCCAAGCGGTCTGAGAAGCGCGACATCGCTCGCCGCGACGGTTGGTATATCCTGCGCGCATTCACCTTCGGAGCGTCCGGCATGGCACGTCTGTTCACTCCCCTGCTCTGCGCGTTCTGCCTGCTGCTGGTCGCCTGCAGCAGCGGGCCGGTCCGGCGCATCTCCGAGCCCGCGGCCAGCATCCAGCAGCTCAGCGTCGCCGCCGACGGCAGCTGGTCGGTCGACCTGCGCGTGCAGAACTACAGCAGCATCGCGATGCGCTTCGACGGCATCCGCCTGGAGCTGACCACGGGCGGCGAGGCGGCGGGCACGCTGCAGGGCGCGCCGCAACTGTCGATCGCGCAGGAATCGGCCGACGTCGTCACCGTGACCCTGACGCCGACCGCCGCCGCACGCATCCTGCTGGCCGATACCCTCGCCGGCGGCCGCAGCCTGCCCTACACCCTGGAAGGCGAGCTCAACGCCGTCCCCACCGATCGCGGCCGCGCGCGCGACTACCGCATCGAGCGCAGCGGCGTGCTGAGCCCCGTGCCCGGGTTGCCCGGAGTGCTGCGCTAGAACGGCCGGGAATCGGGAATGGGCAGTCGGGAATGGCAGAAGCGAATGCCCGCGATTGATCGTTCCCGGATTCCTGCGTTTCGGTCTGCCGTCCGCACCACGGGGCGCACCGCTTTTTGATTCGACATCACCCCACTCCACCAGCGACCGAATATGAGCACCTACCAGCCCCCCCTCGCCGACATCCGCTTCGCCCTGTACGACGTGCTCGAGGCCGAGGCGCTGTTCGCGCGGCTCGGTTTCACCGACGCGAGCCGCGACATCGTCGACGCCGTGCTGGAGGAAGGCGCGCGCTTCAACGAGACCGTGCTGGCGCCGCTCAACCGCATCGGCGACGAGGCCGGATGCCGCTACGACAAGGCCACCGGCGCGGTGACCACGCCGCCGGGCTTCCGCGAGGCCTATGCGCAATACGTCGAAGGCGGCTGGCCCGGACTGACCGCGCCGCCGGCGTTCGGCGGGCAGGGGCTGCCGCACGCGGTCGGCGTGCCGCTGAAGGAGATGATCGACGCCGCCAACCTGGCCTGGGGCAACTTCCCGCTGCTCTCGCACGGCGCCACCGAGGCGCTGCTGCACCATGGCGAACCGTGGCAGCAGGAGGTCTTCCTCAAGCCGCTGGTCGAAGGCCGCTGGACCGGCACCATGTGCCTGACCGAAGCGCACTGCGGCACCGACCTGGGCCTGCTGCGCACGCGCGCCGTGCCCAACGACGACGGCAGCCATGCGATCAGCGGCACCAAGATCTTCATTACCGCCGGCGAGCACGACCTGACCGACAACATCGTGCACCTGGTGCTGGCGCGGCTGCCGGACGCGCCGGCCGGCAGCCGGGGCATCTCGATGTTCATCGTGCCCAAGTTCCGGGTCGACCGCGACGGCGGCATCGGCGAACGCAACGGCGTGCGCTGCGGCGCGATCGAACACAAGATGGGCATCCACGGCTCGGCGACCTGCGTGCTGAACCTCGACGATGCGCAGGGCTGGCTGATCGGCGCGCCGCACAAGGGCCTGGCGGCGATGTTCACCATGATGAACACCGCGCGCCTCGCGGTCGGCCTGCAGGGGCTCGGATTGTCCGACCGCGCACTGCAGAACGCGCTGCGCTATGCGCGCGAACGCCTGCAGATGCGGGCGCTGTCGGGGCCGAAGTTCCCGGACCAGCCGGCCGATCCGATCATCGTCCATCCCGACGTGCGGCGCATGCTGCTCACCTGCAAGGCACTGGTCGAGGGCGGCCGCCTGCTCGGCTGCCACGCCGGCGCGCTGGTCGACATCATCGGCCACGCGCCCGACGCGGCCGAGCGCGAACAAGCCGATGCCCTGCTCGGCTTCCTGACCCCGATCGTCAAGGCCTGCCTGACCGAATGGGGCGTCGAGTGCACCTACCACGCGCTGCAGTGCTTCGGCGGACACGGCTACATCGCCGAGCACGGCATGGAGCAGCTGGCGCGCGACGCCCGCATCACCACCCTGTACGAGGGCACCACCGGCATCCAGGCGCTGGACCTGGTGGGCCGCAAGGTGATGCAGCTGCAGGGCGCGGGCCTGAAGGTCTTCCTGGAAATGATCGAAAGCTTCTGCGGCGCCCACGAGGGCGATGCCGCGCTCGCCGAGTTCATCGCCCCGCTGCGCACGAAGGCGGACGAGTGGCAGCGCCTGACGCGGGAGATCGGCCGTCGCGCGATGTCCGACCCGGAGGAGATCGGTGCGGCCAGCGTCGACTACCTGTTCTACTCCGGCTACGTCGCGCTGGCCTACTGGTGGGCGCGCGGCGTCGCCGCAGCGCAGGCTTCGTCGCAGTCCGAGGCGTTCAAGGATGCCAAGCTGGAAACCGCACGCTTCTACTTCGCCCGCATCCTGCCGCGCACCTTGACACACAAGGCGGCGATCGACAGCGGCGCGGCGACGCTGATGTCGCTGGACGCGGACCGTTTCGACGCCTGACGCGGACGGCTCCTCTCGTAGGAGCGCGCCATGCGCGCGATACCGCGGGTGCCGACAGGATCCGGTGGATACCGCGATTCTAGACCGGCAGGCGCGCCGGTCACCGGAAATCCGCGGGCGATGACATGCCCGCGGCATCGCGCGCATGGCGCGCTCCTACGACAGGGGGAGCCCGTCGCCACGGGCGGTGAAAATGAACAGCCGGGCTCATCACGCTTTGCCGACATCCGCTCCACCCTTGGCCTGAAGCCCCGGCTATTCATTGGCGACGCCCCGTGGCGACGGGCCTGATCTCACCGCAGCGGAAAGGACTACCTGGCGCGGATACACAAAACGTCAACAATTCTGTATAAGCTGTTGACTCAATGAAGGACGACAGAGCGAAGCTTCAGCTGCTCCGTACCGGTTCACTTGCGGACCCGGCCTCCAACCGGTCCTTTGCCTCTTCTTCCGCCTCCCAGGCCGCGCCGGTGCGGCTCGACCGGGTGCGCCTGCTCTCGCTCGACGCCCACGGCCGCGTACTCGACTGGATGAGCTGGCAGGACGCCGCCTGCCTGTACGCCCGCGAGGCCGTCGCCTGGACGCTCGGCGATCCCTGCCTGCACATCCATGGCGGCATCAACCGCAGCAGCGGCGAACGCAGCGTGATGCCGTTGCACCCGATCATCGCCGCACGCGGGCATGCGCGCGCCAAGGCGCTGGATCCGACGCCCGCGCTCAGCAATGCCGCCCTGTTCGCCCGCGACCAGTTCCTGTGCCTGTACTGCGGCAACCACTTCCATCGCCAGCAACTCACCCGCGACCACGTGATGCCGCTGTCGCAGGGCGGCCGCGACCTGTGGGAGAACGTGGTCTCGGCCTGCTTCCACTGCAACTCGCGCAAGGGCGGGCGCACCCCGGCGCAGGCATCGATGCCGCTGCTCGCCGTGCCCTACCGGCCGAGCTGGATCGAGCACCTGATCCTGTCGAACCGCAACATCCTCGCCGACCAGATGGCGTTCCTGAACTCGCAACTGCCGAAGAAGAAGCGACGCGCCGGCTGACCGCGCGCCGACGATCGATCCCGACCCAGCGCAACTCCGCAACCACGTCTCGGCCCGACGGCGCGGGTATCCGCGGCGCTACGGATACGGACGCATCGCGGCACAGCTTCCCTCCCACTGACCTCACCGCGGCCTTCGCGGCCCACCGCACGGGCCTGCACGCGGCCGTCTCAGGCTAAACTCGCGCCCTCGCATCACTTTTCGAGCGTCGCAGCATGGTTTTGACCGTCGGCTTCACCAGCATGGACCAGGCAACCGAGACCGCGTTGCGGGCTGCGTTCGTCGAAGCCAACGAACAGCTCCAGGACCATTTTTCGCTGGTTCCGGAAACCGCGGCCGAGTACGTCGTGATCGACATGGACAGCATGTACGGACCGATGGGCTGGCTGCGCCTGCACGCCGCCGGCAAGCAGGTCGTCGGCCTGACCGCGGCGGCGCGCACGCAGGCCGACTTCCGTCTCGGCCGCCCCTTCGACACGCCGATGGTGGTCGATGTGCTGCGCGGGATCGCCGCCAAGGCCGGCGTCGACCTCGCCTCGAAAGCCACCGCGGCGGCACCGCAACCCGATGCGTCCGCCGCCACGCCGCAGGCGACGGCGGAGCCGGTCGCCGAACCCGCACCGCCGGCGGAGCCGCCGCCCGCGGACGCCGGGATCGCGGCGGCACCGGAAGCGCCGCCCGCACCCGCGCCCGAGCCGACGCCCGCCGCGGCATCGCCCGCCGAGCCACCGCCCGCGCGCGACCCGGTGTTCGCCGACTGGCTGCGGCCCGGCGCGTTGTCGGGGCGCCGGCGCTACCAGCGCGACGACGGCCCGGTGCTGTGGATCGACGCCAGCACCCGCGAATACCACGGCCCGGCGCAGCTCAAGCCGCTGGCGCCCTATTTCAGCGGAACCGTTCGCGAAGAGGCGTTCGAAGCAACGGACGACAGCCCCTGGACGGCGGGTATCGCCGCAGCCGGCGCGCCGCAGCCGCTCTCGCGCCTGCAGTGGCTCGGCGGCTTGCTGGCCGCGGATGGGGCGCTGCTGCCGGGCCACGATCCGGACGGCCGCTACCGCCTGACCAAGTGGCCGCAGACCGAACGCGAGTATCCGCGCCATTTCCGCATCGCCACGGCGATGATGAAAGGACCGGCGACATTGGCCGAGATCGCGGAAGCCAGCGGCACCCCAGTGGCCGAAGTCGCCGATTTCATCAACGCCAACCTGGCGACCGGTTACGCCGAACTGGTTCCGGAGCCGACCCCGGAGCCGGAAACGCCGGCCAGGTCCGGCGGTTTCTTCGGCCGCCTGCGCCGCAAACCCTGAACGCCGCGGCCGCGCGCCGCCGCCGCCGGGCCGCTTTCCTTGCCCGTCACGGCGGCGGGGGCGAAAATGACCGGATGATCGACTCCACGCGCTACCCGCGCCTGTCCCGCATCGACTCCCCGGCCCAGCTGCGCGCCTTCGACGAGGCCGAGCTGCCGGCGATCGCCGACGAACTCCGCGCCTACCTGATCGAGTCGGTCGGCCGCAGCGGCGGCCACTTCGGCGCCGGCCTCGGCGTGATCGAGCTGACCACCGCCCTGCACTACCTGTACGACACGCCCGACGACCGCATCGTCTGGGACGTCGGCCACCAGTGCTATCCGCACAAGATCCTCACCGGCCGCCGCGACGGGATCCACACCGTCAAGCAGAAGGACGGCGTGGCGCCGTTCCCCAAGCGCGACGAATCCGAGTACGACACCTTCGGCGTCGGCCACTCGTCGACCTCGATCTCGGCCGCGCTGGGCATGGCGATCGCCAACGCCCGCGCCGGCAACGGCCGCAAGGTGATCGCGGTGATCGGCGACGGCGCGATGACCGCGGGCATGGCCTACGAAGCGCTGAACCACGCCGGCGGCATGGATCCGGAACCGGACCTGCTGGTGGTGCTCAACGACAACCGCATGTCGATCAGCGAGAACGTCGGCGGCATGACCCGGATGCTGGGCAGGATGACCGGCAGCAAGACCCTGAACGCGCTGCGCGAGGGCGGCAAGAAGCTGCTCGGCGACAAGAACAACCCGACCGCGAAGTTCGTGCGCCGCTGGGAGGAGCACTGGAAGGGCATGTTCGTGCCCTCCACGCTGTTCGAGGAGATGGGGTTCCACTACACCGGCCCGATCGACGGCCACGACGTGCGCGCACTGGCCGCCGCGCTGAAGACGCTGAAGACACTCAAGGGCCCGCAGCTGCTGCACGTCATCACCACCAAGGGCAAGGGCTACGAACTGGCCGAGGACGACCAGATCGGCTACCACGCGGTCTCGCCGTTCGACCCGTCGCTCGGCGTGGTCAGCAAGCCGGGCGCGAAGAAGCCCACCTATACCGACGTGTTCGGCGACTGGCTGTGCGACATGGCCGCCGCGGATCCGGCGCTGCTCGGCATCACCCCGGCGATGCGCGAAGGGTCCGGCCTGGTGCGCTTCAGCCGAGAATACCCGGATCGCTATTTCGACGTCGCCATCGCCGAGCAGCACGCGGTCACGCTGGCCGCGGGCATGGCCTGCGAGGGCGCGAAACCTGTGGTCGCGATCTACTCCACCTTCCTGCAGCGCGGCTACGACCAGCTGGTGCACGACGTCGCCATCCAGAACCTCGACGTGCTGTTCGCGGTCGACCGCGGCGGCGTGGTCGGGCCGGACGGCGCCACCCACGCCGGCAACCTCGACCTGTCGTACCTGCGCTGCGTGCCGAACATGGTGGTGATGGCACCGGCCGACGAGGACGAATGCCGGCGCATGCTCTCGACCGGCTTCCGCCATGCGGGCCCGGCGGCGGTGCGCTATCCGCGCGGCGCCGGTCCCGGAGTCGCGGTGCAGGCGTCGCTCGACACGCTCGCCATCGGCAAGGCGGACGTGCGCCGGCGCGGATCGCGCATCGCCCTGCTCGCCTTCGGCGCGATCGTGCCCGCCGCGGAACAGGTCGGCGAGGATCTCGACCTGACCGTGGTCAACATGCGTTTCGTCAAGCCGCTCGACCGCGCCCTGGTCCTGGAACTGGCACGCACGCACGCAGGCTTCGTCACCCTCGAGGACAACGTGGTGATGGGCGGCGCCGGCTCCGCGGTCGCCGAACTGCTGAACGAGCAGGACATGGCGCTGCCGATCCTGCACCTGGGCCTGCCGGACGCCTTCCAGCACCACGCCAGCCGCGAGGACCTGCTGGCCGAGGCCGGCCTGGACGTATCCGGAATCCGCGCCTCGGTGCTGGCGCGCTGGCCGGAACTGGCCGTCCAGCCGTCACGCGCCGTCATCGCCGCCGGCTGAGCACCTCTCCCCGTAGGAGCGCGCCATGCGCGCGATGCCGCGGGCGCTTCGCCGCCGGGGGCTCCGGTTTCCGATGCGCTTGCCGGCTCGACATGGCGGCAGACGATGATCGCCGGATCCTGCGACATGACCGGCATCGCGCGCATGGCGCGCTCCTACGGGGGGCACACCGCGCCGGTGTGCTCAGGGCGCCTCGACGACGTAGCCTTTCGCCTGCAGTCGCGCCAGCACGCCGTCCTCGCGCAGCAATGCCGGCAGCGGCAGGCTGGCGAACGTCGAGGCGTTGACGGCGAGCGCGGATTCGGCCGCCTCCAGCCACGCATCGCCCAGGCGCCTGCTCACGTTGTCCAGCCCCAGCCTGCGCGCCAGCCCGGTGTCGGTGACGGCGCGGATGCAGACCGCGTACTGATCGTCGAACCGCGCGTTGCGCAGCGCCTCGGTGTCGCCGACCGCCCAGGCATTGGCGCGCTCGCGCATGGCGTCGAGATCGGTCTCGATGTGCGACAGGGTCCTGGCGAAGCACTCGGTATCGGCCAGCGGGCCGCTGTTGAATTCCCGGATCGCGGATTTCGGATCCTCGATCACGATGCGCATTTCCACCGGCGTGCGCGGCACCCGATGCCGCTTCGCGGCGCGCGTCACCACCGGCTCGGCGACGCTGTCCAGCGTCATGCCCGAACGCTTGATGGCCGCCTCGTACAGTTCCTGCGCGGCGAAGATCGGCCGCCAGCGCTCGACCCCGCGGCTGCGGCCGATGTAGCGGGCCTTGAGCGGCAACCAGCGCGCGTACGCCTCGGCGGGAACGCTGTCCTGCAGGGTGCGTCCGTCGGGATTGCGCCGCATCCTGAGCAGCGATGGCAGCAGCAGCATGTTGCGGAACACGCCGGCACCCGAATCCACGGTCGCCGACGGCGCATCGAGCACCTGCTGCGACTGCGCGATCGTCGCCTCGACCTCCGAAGAGGTCCACTCCATCCGTCGCGGCAGCGGCGTCACCGTGCCGAGAATCCACAGCACGCGCCCGTCCCTGGAGACCTTCCACAGGCCGGGACCGGGCTGCACGCCGGACACGACCATCGCCTCCATGTCGACGATGCCGTCGTCGCCGCGCACGGCCGCTTCAGGTTCCTGCGCCAGGGCGCCGAGCGAGGCGGCGAACAGCAGGCAGGCCAGCAGGACGGTGGGCATGGCGGGCTCGAGATGGCGGCGGGCCATCAATGAAACACATCGCGCGTGCGAAGTTCCGCGGCCACCGCGCTGCCGCCCTCCAGCAGCTCGAAACCCTGCCATGCGAAGCCCGGCGAGACCGTGCAGAGCAGCAGAGCGTGCCCGTCCAGCGGATGCGCCGCCTGCCAAGCACCGGCCGGCACCACCGCGGCGCGACGCATGCCGGGCCCGGCACCGAGCAGGACGCGCGCGAGCTCGTCGCGGCTTTCATCGAAGCGCAGCAGTTCGAGGGGGCCGCCGGACTGCCAGTGCCAGACCTCGTCGGCATCGATCCGGTGCCAGCGACTGCGCTGCCCGCGGGCGAGCAGGTAGCGGATCGCGCTCAGCGCGGCGCGCTCGTGTCCGCGATGGGCGACGCGGCGGGCAGAGGTGTAGAGGCGGCGGTAATGGCCGCCCTCGGGATGCGGCTGCAGGCGCAGGCGGCGGACGAGCTCGTCGGCGGTCATCGCGATCTCCCGATCCTGGCCCGCGCCCCGGATACGGCACGGCCCGCGCGCGGCGGGCCGTTTCGAATGGTCGGGGTGGCCGGATTCGAACCGACGACCACCTGTCCCCCAGACAGGTGCGCTACCAGGCTGCGCTACACCCCGAGATGTGCCGCGCCCGCACAGGGCGGCCGCTGATTGTACCGGCATTGCTCCCCGCCTTGTAGAGCGGAGCTTGCTCCGCTGCTCTCGGCTCCGGAGCCAGCGCAGCCGAGCAAGCTCGGCTCTACGAGAGCCGGCTCCGGAACGTGCGCAGCGGAGCAAGCTCCGCTCTACGGCGAGGTCGGCTCCGAGACGCCGTCAGCGCCGCAGCAGGTGGTGGATCTCCTCGAGCTCCATCCGCACTTGGCGCACGATCTGGCTGCTGAGCGTCGATTCCTCGCGGGCGCCGTCGCCCTCCAGCCGCAGCCGCGCGCCGCCGATGGTATAGCCCTGTTCGTACAGCAGGGCGCGGATCTGCCGCACCATCAACACGTCGTGGCGCTGGTAGTAGCGGCGGTTGCCGCGGCGCTTGACCGGGCTCAGGCCCGGGAACTCGGTTTCCCAGTAGCGCAGCACGTGCGGCTTGACGTCGCACAGCTCGCTCACCTCGCCGATGGTGAAGTAGCGCTTGGCCGGGATCGGCGGCAGTTCGCGGTTGCTACCGGGATCAAGCATGCGCGCCTCCGCCGTAGGCTTCCACGCGTTCCTTCAGCTTCTGCCCGGGGCGGAAGGTGACCACGGTGCGTGCGGAGATCGGGATCTCCTCGCCGGTCTTGGGATTGCGCCCGGGGCGCTCGTTCTTGCGGCGCAGATCGAAGTTGCCGAAGCCCGACAGCTTGACCTGGCGACCCTGCTGCAGGGACTCGCGCAGCGCGTCGAAGAACGCGTCGACGAACTCCTTCGCCTCGCGCTTGTTCAAGCCGACTTCCTCGTACAGCCGCTCGGCCATTTCCGCCTTGGTCAATGCCATGCCGCTCCCCGGACCATCAGCTTCGAATACGGGCGCCGTGGTCGCGTTCCAGGACGGCGATGATCCGCCCCTTCACGTCTTCCACGTCGTGGTCGGTCAGAGTGCGCGATTTGTCCTGCAGAATCAAGCCCATAGCCAGGCTCTTGCAACCGCTTTCGACCCCTTTGCCCTGATAACGGTCGAACAGGCGCAACCCGGCCAGCAGCGGCCCCGCCGCCGTACGGATCGAAGCTTCGACCGAAGCCCACGGCACGTCCTGCGCAACGATGAATGCAAGGTCGCGGCGCACCGACGGAAAACGGGTCAGCGCGCCGGCCCTGGGCAGGGCACGGCGCTGCACCGCGGCCAGGTCGACTTCGAAGGCGAGCACGCGCCGGTCCAGCTCCAGCGCTGCCAGCAACCGCGGATGCAGCTCGCCGATCCAGCCGACACGCGCGCCATCGCGGACCACCTCCGCCGAGCGCCCGGGATGGCCGTAGGCGGCCTGCGCCGGACGGAACTCGAGCTGCGCGCCCGCGCAGGCCGCCAGGCTTTCCAGGTCGCCCTTGAGATCATGGAAATCGACCTCGCGCGCCGCCTCGCCCCACTGCTCCACCCGCGCATCCCCGGTCGCGACCGCAGCAATCCGCAGCGTCTCCACCGGCGCAGATCCCGATGTCTCCACCGCCGCTGTTGCCGTTGCTTCTCCCGATTCCCGATTCCCGATTCCCGATTCCCGGCCTTCAAACACCTTCCCGATCTCGAACAACCGCACCCGCGGTTGCTGGCGCGCGGTGTTGCCGGCGAGCGCATCGACCAGTCCCGGCAGCAGCAGCGTGCGCATCACGCCGAGCTCGGCGCTGAGCGGATTGGCCAGCGGCACCGCGCCCGCGTCGGCCTGCCAGCGCGCGAGCAGCGCGGCGTCGATGAAGGCGTAGTTCACCGCCTCCAGGTAGTCGCGCGCCACCAACTGCCGGCGCAGGTCGGCTTCCGGCGTGCGTCCCTCTTCCGGAACGGCCAACCGGGTGGCGCCGCCCGGCAGCGTGACCGGAATGCGGTCGTAGCCGTGGATTCGCGCGACCTCCTCGATCAGGTCCTCCTCGATCGCCAGGTCGAAGCGGCGCGCCGGCGGCGTCACCCGCCAACCGTCATCGATCGCCTCGACGGCGAAGCCCAGCGCACGCAGGATGCGGTCGACCTCGGCGTCATCGACGACCAGGCCCAGCACCCGCGCCAGGCGCGCGCGGCGCAGTACGATCGAGCGCGGCCGCGGCAGGTGTTCCGGCAGCACCGCTTCGGTGACCGGACCGGGGACGCCGCCGGCGATCTCGAGGATCAGCCGCGTCGCCATCTCGATCGCCTGGCGCGGCAATTCCGGATCGACGCCGCGCTCGTAGCGGTGCGCGGCGTCGGTATGCATGCCGAGCCGGCGCGCGCGGCCGATCACCGCCGCCGGCGCGAAGTGCGCCGCCTCCAGGAACACGCTGCGGGTCGTCTCCGTGACGCGGGTGTCGTAGCCGCCCATCACCCCGCCCAGTGCGACCGCGCGGCCGGCGTCGGTGACGACCAGGAAGCCCTCGTCCAGCGTCACGTCGCGGCCGTCGAGCAGTTTCAGCGTTTCGCCGGCGCGGGCACGGCGCACGCCGACCGGGCCCCGGAGGCGATCGCGGTCGAAGGCGTGCATCGGCTGGCCCAGTTCGAGCATCACGTACTGGGTGACGTCGACCAGGAAGCTCACCGGACGCACCCCGCTGCGGCGCAGGCGTTCGGCCATCCACAGCGGCGTCTTGCACGTCGGATCCAGGTTCGCGATCACCCGACCGACGTAGCGCGGCACATCGGCGCCGGCGTCGAGCGCGACCGGCAGCGCCGCATCCGACAGCGCCGGCATCGGCACCGGCTCGGCCACCGTCACTTTGCTGTCGCAGGCGGCGGCGACGTCGAAGGCGATGCCGCGGATGCCGAAGCAGTCGGCGCGGTTCGGCGTGAGCTTCAGCTCGATGGTCGCGTCGGGCAGGCCCAGGCAGTCGGCCAGCGGCGCGCCGACCGGCGCGTCGTCCGGCAGCTCCATCAGGCCGGCGCCGTCGCTGTCGAGGCCGAGCTCGCGGGCCGAGCACAGCATGCCGTTCGATTCCACGCCGCGCAGCTTCGCCGCCTTGATCGTGATGTCGCCGACGCGGCTGCCGACCATGGCCAGCGGCGCCACCAGGCCTGCGTGCGCGTTCGGCGCGCCGCAGACGATCTGCAGCGGCTCGCCCTGCCCGGCGTCGACCCGGCAGACCTGCAGCCGGTCGGCCTGCGGGTGCTTCTCGGCGGAGACGATGCGCGCCACGACCACGCCGTCGAGCTGCTCGCCCAGCGGCGTCAATTCCTCGACTTCCAGCCCGATCGCGGTCAGCGTCGCCGCGAGCTCATCGCGCGAGGCATCGACCTTGACGTGTTGGCGGAGCCAGTTTTCGCTGAATTTCATGGGAAGAGCCGGGAATCGGGAATGGAGAATCGAGAATCGAGAATCGAGAATCGAGAATCGGAGAGCTATCTTGCGGTCGGACCGGGCGGGAGCGGGAAGGTGCTCTTGCTTCTACTATTCCCTATTCCCCAATCCCGATTCCCGGCTCTCAAGCGAATTGCTTGAGAAACCGCACATCGTTGTCGAAGAATGCGCGCAGGTCGTCGACGCCGTAGCGCAGCATCGCCAGGCGCTCGACGCCCATGCCGAAGGCGAAGCCGGTGTAACGCTCCGGATCGATGCCGACGTTGCGCAGCACGTTCGGGTGCACCATGCCGCAGCCCAGCACCTCCAGCCAGCGCGTGCCGCCGTCCGGCTGCTGCCAGGCGATGTCGACCTCGGCCGAGGGCTCGGTGAAGGGGAAATAGCTCGGACGAAAGCGCATGGCGAAATCGCGCTCGAAGAACGCGCGCACGAACTCGGTCAGGGTGCCCTTGAGGTCGGCGAAGCTCGCATGCTCGTCGACCAGCAGCCCCTCGCACTGGTGGAACATCGGCGTATGGGTCTGGTCGGAATCGGAGCGGTACACCTTGCCCAGCGCGATCATCCGCAGCGGCGGCGCGTGGTCGGCCATGTAGCGGACCTGCACGCCGGAGGTGTGGGTGCGCAGCAGGTGGCGTCCGCCGCCGCTTTTGCCGGCATCGCTGCCGTCGGCAATGTAGAACGTGTCGTGCATCGCCCGCGCCGGATGATGCGGCGGGAAGTTCAGCGCCTCGAAGTTGTGCCAGTCGTCCTCGATCTCGGGGCCGTCGGCGAGCTCGTAGCCGAGCCGCCCGAAGATGTCGGCGATGCGCTCGATCGTGCGGCTGACCGGATGCAGGCCGCCGCGCGCGGCGTCGCGCCCCGGCAGGGTGATGTCGATCGTCTCGCCGCCCAGCCGAGCGTCCAGCGCCGCGGTCTCCAGCGCCTGGCGACGTTCCGCCAGCGCCTGGCCGATGGCGTCGCGGGCGCGGTTGATGCCGGCGCCGGCGGCCTTGCGTTCCTCGGCCGGCAGCGCACCCAGCGACTTCAGCTGCGCGGTGATGCTGCCGTGCTTGCCGAGCAATGCGACCCGCAGCGCCTCCAGCGCCTCGGGCGTCTGTGCCGCGGCAATGTCGGCATGTGCCTGCCGGCTGATCTGTTCGATATCGCTCATCGACGGACGTATCCCCTCGCTGTCAGCCCCTCTCCTCCGGGAGAGGGGTTTTGGGGTGAGGGTACGGCGAAGGCGCGATCGTTCAAGCGCCTGCCGCTTCTCCGCACCTCATCCGACGCTCGCATCACCCTTCCCTCGGGAAGAAGGATCAGCGATGCCGCGCTGGAACTGACGGTAACCGAAAAAACAATGGGGAAGGACCTGCGCCCTTCCCCATGCGTGAATCAGGTTGTCCCAAGAGTCCGCACGCGGGTGTGCGGGCGCTTGCAGGGGACCTGCATTACGCTGCGAGTGCGCCCTTCGCCTTTTCGGCCAGCGCCGCAAACCCGGCTGCGTCGTGCACGGCGATATCCGCCAGCACCTTGCGGTCCAGGGTGATGCCGGCCTTGGACAGGCCGTTCATGAAGCGGCTGTAGCTCATGCCGTTGATGCGGGCGGCCGCGTTGATACGGGTGATCCACAGCGAGCGGAAATTGCGCTTCTTCTGCTTGCGGCCGATGTAGGCGTACTGCTGCGCCTTGATCACCGCCTGCTTGGCGACGCGGAACACCTTGCGGCGCGCGTTGTAGTAGCCCTTGGCGAGATTCAGGACCTTCTTGTGACGACGGCGTGCGGTTACGCCACGTTTGACTCGTGCCATTGTTCAGCCCTCCTCAGAGATACGGCAGCATGCGGTCCAGACGGCCGGCATCCTCGGCGCGGACGTGGTTCGTCTGCCGGAGGTTGCGCTTCCGCTTGGTCGCTTTCTTGGTGAGGATATGGCTGCGGTTGGCGTGGCCCGCCTTGTACTTGCCGGAAGCGGTCTTCCGGAAGCGCTTGGCCGCGCCCCGATGCGTCTTGATCTTGGGCATTGCGATGTCCTTGTGGGTGGAACTGTGACTGGCGCGGGCGGTGGCGGCTCGCCACGCTTTCCATCCTGCCCTGGCCGGCTTGTAAGCCGTTGATTCCCCGAGGAAATCGCGGCGGGTCCTGAATACTGCAGACAACAACCCGGCGAACCGGGCCGGCCATTATGCAGGGCTGGGGTTTTGCTTGCAAATCAGCCGGTTGTGAGCGGGCGTTTCGGCGCCGCTGGATCCGGAGCCGGCGAACCCACCGCTTTTTCGGCAATGAAGCAAGAGCGACTTCGGTTGCTGCGCAGAGCAGGAGCAGTGCCGGGGGCATTGCTCCGCCCTTCGGTCCGGCCATCCATGGCCGGACTCAGGGCCGCTGGCCATCCATGGCCAGCTCTCCGCAACGCCCCCGGCACTGCTCCCGCTCCGACGTTGATCGGCTTCGGCTTTAGGGCGACCAAGCATACGAATGCGAATTGCCGGCGCGGCGTCCGGGTCGGGGCATGCGGACAGCAGCCCATGGATGGGCTGCGGCGGCGAGTCGGGCCATGGATGGCCCGACCGAGCCGGGGAGCATGTCCCGGCCCGGGCGCCGCTGGCTCCGGAGCCCGCAAACCCAACTGCTTTGTAGCGCTTGAATCCGGCGCTCGACCTGCTCAGGAAGAAGCGAGCGCGCCATTGGCGCGCGCCGTCACCTTCCCTCCCCCGCAAGCGCGGAGAGGGGAACGGTTGGCATCGGCCCGCCGAAGGCCGCCGACAGCTATTTCTTCTTGGGAGCGATCATCATGACCATCTGCCGGCCTTCCAGGCGCGGACGCGATTCGATGACGATGTCCTCGCCGAGATCGGCCTCGATGCGGGCGGCCATCTCGCGGCCCAGCTCCTGGTGGCTCATCTCGCGGCCACGGAAGCGGATGTTGACCTTGATCTTGTCGCCTTCGTCCAGGAAGCCGCGCATCTTGCGCAGCTTGATCTGGTAGTCGCCCTCGTCGGTGACCGGCCGGAACTTGACTTCCTTGATCTCGACCTGCTTCTGCTTCTTCTTGGCCGCATTGGCCTTCTTCTGCAGGTCGAACTTGTACTTGCCGTAATCCATGATCCGGCAGACCGGCGGATCGGCATTGGGCTGGATCTCGACCAGGTCGAGGCCTTCGCTCTCGGCCTGCTGCAAGGCTTCGTCACGCGACAGGACGCCGATCATCTCGCCGTCCGAACCGATCACGCGTACACGGGGTACGCGGATGTCGCTGTTCCTGCGGTTCTGCTTTTCCGGGGTGCTGATATTGCGATCTCCAAATTCGATAATGCCGGCCGCTCGTCAGCAGCCGGGCCTTCCGGCGCGGAGGGCCGCGCCGGATCACACACTCATGCTACCGCGTGCTCGCCACGGAGACGTGAAACGAAGTCGGAAACCGGCATGCTCCCCAGGTCCTCCCCCGTTCGCGTGCGCACGGCGACCGCCCCGTTGTCCTTCTCGCGGTCCCCCACCACGAGCAGGTAAGGCACCCGCTGCAGCGTGTGCTCGCGGATCTTATAGCCGATTTTCTCGTTCCGCAAATCCGCGCTGACCCGTAATCCTTGATTCGCAAGGGTTTTCCGGACCTCCTCGACGTAGCCGGCCTGCGCGTCGGTGATGTTCATCACCACCGCCTGCACCGGCGCCAGCCAGGCCGGGAAGGCCCCGGCATGGTGCTCGATCAGGATGCCGATGAAACGCTCCATCGAGCCGACGATGGCCCGATGCAGCATCACCGGAGTCCGCTTCTGGCTGTGCTCGTCGACGTATTCAGCCCCTAGCCGCCCGGGCATCATGAAATCGACCTGCATCGTGCCCAGCTGCCAGGTGCGGCCGATGGCGTCCCGCAGGTGATACTCGATCTTGGGACCGTAGAAGGCGCCCTCGCCCGGCAGTTCCTGCCATTCCACCCCGCAGGCGGCCAGGGCGTTGCGCAGCGCGGTCTCGGCCTTGTCCCAGGTGGCGTCGTCGCCCAGCCGCGGCTCCGGGCGCAGCGCGATCTTGAGCTGCACATCGGTGAACCCGAAGGCGGCGTAGACCTCCATCGCCTGGCGGTGGAAGGCCGTGACTTCGGCCTCGACCTGGTCCTCGGTGCAGAACACGTGGCCGTCGTCCTGGGTGAAGCCGCGCACGCGCAGGATGCCGTGCAGCGCGCCGGAGGGCTCGTTGCGGTGGCAGGAGCCGAACTCGCCGTAGCGGATCGGCAGGTCGCGGTAGCTGTGCAGGCCCTGGTTGAACACCTGCACGTGGCCGGGGCAGTTCATCGGCTTGAGCGCGTAGGTGCGCTTCTCCGACTCGGTGAAGAACATGTTCTCGTGGTAGTTGTCCCAATGGCCGGACTTCTGCCACAGCGACACGTCTAGGATCTGCGGGCAGCGCACCTCGCCGTAGCCGCTGTCGCGGTACACGCGGCGCATGTGCTGCTCGACCACCTGCCACAGCGCCCAGCCCTTCGGGTGCCAGAAGATCAGGCCCGGCGCCTCCTCCTGCAGGTGGAACAGTTCCTGCTGCTTGCCGATGCGGCGATGGTCGCGCTTCTCGGCCTCCTCGATCCGCTGCACGTAGGCCTTGAGCTGCTTGGCGTCGGCCCATGCGGTGCCGTAGATGCGCTGTAGCTGCTCGTTCTTCGCATCGCCGCGCCAGTAGGCGCCGGAGATGCGCAGCAGCTTGAACGCCTTCAGGAAACGCGTGTTCGGCACGTGCGGGCCGCGGCACATGTCGACGTATTCCTGGTGGTGGTACAGGCCCATCTGCGTCTCGTCGGGCATGTCCTCGATCAGCCGCAGCTTGTAGTCCTCGCCGCGCGCCCTGAAGGTGGCGATCACCTCCTCGCGCGGGGTCACCTTCTTGACCACGTCGTAGCCGGTGTCGATCAGGTCGGCCATGCGCCGCTCGATCGCGGCCAGGTCCTCGGGCGTGAACGGGCGCTCGTACCAGATGTCGTAGTAGAAGCCGTCCTCGATCACCGGCCCGATCACCATCTTGGCCTCGGGATACAGCTGCTTGACCGCGTGCCCGACCAGGTGCGCGCAGGAGTGGCGGATGATTTCCACGCCCTCTGGGTCCTTCGGGGTGATGATCTGCAAGGTGGCGTCGCGGTCGATGAGGTCGCTGGCGTCGACCAGGCGGCCATCGACCTTGCCGGCCACCGTGGCCTTGGCCAGGCCCGGGCCGATCGACTGCGCCACGTCCATGGCGCTGACCGGGGATTCGAACTCGCGGCGGCTGCCGTCAGGTAGGGTGATGGTGATCATTTGAGAGCCGGGATTCGGGATTCGGGATTCGGGATTGGCAGAATCGGGAGGGATTCATCTGCCGAATCCCCAATCCCGAATCTCCAATCCCGTGCGCGCAGCGCACGAAAAAGGCGCCTCGAGGGCGCCTGCGCAAGCCGGGACCTCGGGAGCGTGTCAGCGGTGGTCGGTGGTAGTGTTCATGTCGCACGCTCGGCCGGCGTTGCCGCGGGCCACCTTGCCTCTATCGGTCGTGGGGTGAGTCTAACCTAGGCCCGGTCTCGCCGGAAGATGACGGAATAAGCCCGTGCGCGCCGCTCACCGGCGGGATCCGCATGTCCTTCCACCTGCCTGCCAGCCGCACCCGTCGCACCGCTGGCCACCTATGTTCCCCGGCAACGTCATGGACGCATTCGGCTTCTATGGCTTCGGAAGCAAATGGTTCAACTCCCGCTCCAGAACCTCTCGGCAAATGCGGGATATCGCTTCCGCCCGCAAGGGCGACTCATCGTTGACGATCAGACTCACCTCTCCCCATTTGGTCTCGATGGAAAACATGATCACATTCGTCCTCGACCGGGACCCCGCATCGGATACAGCTTGCTCTGGCGGAATCTTCATGGCTGCTAAAACTCTCGACCCGGGTGATGGTGCGATGATCGATGCCCTACCATCGGTTTTCCCTGCCGTGCAGGGAGGAAGAGGGAAATCCCGGACGATGAAGTTCGGGGCGACTCCGTATCAGAACTGGACATCCACCACGACATTGTCGGTGTAGGTACCGACGGGCGGAGTCGTCTGAGCCGGATCGACCTCGGCGCGGTAGGTGTAGCCTTGCGCCGTCGCGCCATCGTGGATGCTGGGGTTGCTGTCGGCCGTGACGCTGCTGCGCCTCTGCGCGCCGACGCCGCCCCAGCGGTCGCTTGAGATCGTCGCCTTGTACAGCTCGTAGCGCAGATAGTTGCCGCTCGCCCCCTGGCGCATCCGGCGCCAGCCGCTGCTGAAGTTGCTGCCGTCGCTCAGACCGACCGTATACGCGCTCCCGGCGGTACAACGGATCCCTGCAAACAAGAGAGCGAGTAGATAGCTTGCTACGTGCTTCATTGGTTCTCCCAGCCGAAATATTTACCGCCAGCTAACCATCAGAATCGGTACCCCACTCCCAGCATCACGCCGTGGTCGGTGCTGCCGTCGGTGCGCTGGCCCACGTAGTCCAGAAGGACCGACAGCCGGTCGCTCGCGCGGCTGGTCATGCCGATGTTCCAGCCCATCGCCGTGTCGCCGATGTCCTGGCTGGCCACGCCGAACGTCAGTTCCGGCTCGGCCGCGAAAGCCGAAAAGTACCGCACCTGGCTATCGCCCAGCTCTTTCTGCCACAACACTCGGGCATGCGGCGTTAGCACGTCGCCGCCCTTGGTCCGGAAGCTCTTCCAGACCTGCAGGCCGGCCCCCACCCGCAGGCTTTCGACATCGCCGTTGGTTCCAGTCAGCGGCGCGGCACCATCGGCATCTTCGGTGAAATCCACCTCGGACAGGCGCGCATAATCGACGACAGGCAACAGCGGCTGCCACACAGTTCCACCGGCACTGCGCAGCGTGAATCCGTGCTCCAGACGCGCCGACAGCGCATCGCCGCCATAGTCCGCCCCGTTCGCCGCTTCCAGACCTTCGATACCGACGATCGAACGCGTCGTGTCGTGCTTCAGATCTGTGTAGCGCAACGACAGGTTCACGAACCCACGGCCGTAGTCTGCATCCAGGTAAGCGCCAAGATCGATTGCATCCACCTCGCCCCGGAATTGCAGAGCGCGCGTCGTCGCCGACATCGAACCGAAGCCGACACTGCCGCCCAGCACCACCTTGCCATCGGCCAACGTCTTGTCGGCGCCCAGCACCGCACCACCGATGTTGTAGTCCATCGGCGCAATCCGGCCTTCCCCATCCAGCTGGCCGATCTGGCCGAAGCCTCGACCCCAGACCCGCGCACCATCCGCCGGGATGCCCGCCTCAGCGCCCCCCGCGCCCGGATCCGCCAGGTGCATTATCAGCCGGTCGAACCGGATGCCGTTCGTTCCCGCCAGCGCGCCTGCCCCCGACGAATACGCTCCGAACGCCGCCAGGCCGCCGCCATCCTCGCCACGGTTGCGCACGCTGAACAGGCGCTGCCCGACCACGTCGCCGAAACCGCCCACCAGCGCTAAACCGGCCATCCGCAGGCTGGCATGGCCGTCGCCGCGCAGCGCGCCCGACTGCGCCTTCGCCACGTCGCGGTCGGCGAACTGCAACGCACCCAGTATCGGCTGCAGCGGGGAGCCTGCCTTCTCGGACGCATTGCGCAGCGCGATGCCGAGGCCGTCGCCCGACTGTGCGTTGGCGAAGATCGAGGTGTCGTCGAACGCCGGGTTCGCGGTCAGCCAGATCGCTTCGTCCGTTTGGTGCACCATGAAGCTCAGCAGCGAGTTATGGCGAGGGCGAAACACCGCCCCTTCCCGCGTCAGATCCACGCTGTAGATGGGATCGTCGGCACGCACTGCCGCCTGGAAGCGGCCGTCGATGAACGGGATATCCGGTGCCGCCGCCGTCAACCCCTCTTCGCCGACCAAGGTGCAGTCCAGGCCCGAATAGTCGTGCGCCCGCCAGTCGGACCGGGTGCAGGGCGCCTCGGGCAGCCAGAGTGCGGAATCGTCCACCCGGTTCCCCACCAGGGGCACGGTGTGCCCGGCGGAAAAGAATCCCCGCTCGAACTGCAGTGCGAGGCGGGATCCCGGGCTGATCGCAAGTTGCGCCTTGTTGTGATTGCCGCGCAACGTGATGTCTCCGAAGGAGGTATCGAACAGGAAGTAACGCGCCTGCTCCAGCACCAGCGCCGGCTCGACCGTCGATGCGGATACCCCGAAAGCGAGATTTCCGCCATCAAGCACGTTGAGGATCCGCCCTTTGCCGATGCGGAAGGGCTCATCGCGGAAAATCCCTTCTCCATTCGTAGCCAGCGGTTCGAGCGAGTACGGCTGCATGACCATCCGATGCGGCGCCAGCGTCCCGCCCGGACCGATCATGATGGTGGCATTGAGGGTTCCGGCGCCGGTCAACGCACCGCCACGGTCGACGATGGTCAGCGTTCGCAGCGCGCCGCCGTCGAGAACCACGCGTCCGCCGTTCCGGGCGCCGATCGCCTCGGACATGTGGATCCAACCGTCCTGCCGCAGTTGCAAGGTGCCGCCGTCGACCACCACGTACTGCGCGGCGGAAGCAGTATCCAGCTGCCAGTGGCCGCCTTCCTCGATGCGGATGACGCCATAGGCATCTTCAAGACTGAACCGCCGGTCGACCGTGTCGAAATAGGCAAGCTCCACCCGGTCCGAGGCGTAACGGCCGGGGGCCATGAAATGGGGATTGAGGTCGCCGCCCAGACGGGCATCCACCACGAGAGCGTCGTTCGGGATCGCGTACTCGTCCGAGGTCGCCAGCGTATCGCTGAAGATGGTGTCGTCCGGATAGTCGGTGCACCCTCCCGCTTCGGAGGTGTCTCCGGTGGGGCAGAAGCGCGTCGCCACACCGGCGAAGGCCGGATCGAAGTAGCGCAGGAATCCCGACGACTGGGTCAGTTCGTAATGCGCCTGCGTGACGCGATCGCCGGCGATCTCCCATCCTGCGTCGCCAAGCATCTCGCGATAGTAGTCGAGGTAGATTTCCTGTCCCGGGTATGGGACCGGCCTTCCGCCGCTTGCGGCGCCGTGGATGCCCAACGCAGTCTCGGAGTAGTAGCTGTACGCGGGGAGATCGAAACGCGCGATGAACCGATTCACTCCGCCCGCGAAGGCATCGGCGCAGGCCGACCAGCAGCCGCCTTCCAGCACCGTGTCCAGCCCGGCCTCGCGGATGATGCCGCCCATGCCCACACCGCCACTGGCGGCTCCGCCCGGCGAATTGCGAAACACGACACGTCGGATTGCCCTGTTCTCGGCCTCGGCCTGCGCCAGCAACTGGCTGAGCGTATCCGGGTCACCGCCCAGAACCCCCCCGCTGTAATAGACCGTGTCTCCGTTCACGTGGAAGTTGCCCGCCAGGGCATTGGTCATCGCCAGCATCGTGGCGCCCCCGACAAGGGTTGCAGCCACAGCGATGCTCAGCTTGCGAGGACGGTCGGCGGCAGTGCTCGTACGGCAATCTCGGGGCTTTGTCATAGCGGCTCTATCGGGGTTCTGGGTGAATTCTTCGGGGAAACAGCGCTATCGAGAATCGACCGAGCCACCGCATCGGAAAACGTACGGGAGGAAACTTGAAGAGCGGCCGGTCGCCTGGGAACCAGGCCCGTATCCGGACGTCATGACGTTTACGCCGCGGTCCCGACGGATGAAGTGGCAGGGGCGGAACGCGTTCCGCCCCTGCCTGCCGCTCATCGCACAGGGGTGTAGCGATGAGGCGAACCTGGTCCAGGGTCAGCCGATCGAACGCATCAATCGTCCGCACGCGCCTGCTGCGCGCGCAGCGTGATCCCTTCGTACTCGCCGGTCACCCGGATGAAATACGTTCCCGCCTGCGGCGCGGCGATCCGCACCACCTCGTTGTTGCCGGGGCGGACGGACCTGAAGTCGTACGCGTCGGCGGTCGGCTCCGTGCCGAAGCCCACGTACAGGGACGCGTCGCCGGCGCCACCGGAGGCCATGATGTTGAGCATGCTGCCGGCGGTGGCCTCGAACGAGTACAGGACTCCATCGTCGGCGTCCGCGGACAGGGGCATCAGGGGCGCCGCGTTGAACAGCTGCTGGGGCGGCAGGGCACAGCCTTCATCGGTCTGGTCGCAGGGCGGCTGCATCGCTGCCAAAACCGCCGCTTCGGCATCCAGGATGCCGATGCCCACCGGCTTGTCCAGCTCCACCGGGAACGGGCGGGCCGTCGATTTCAGTATCTGCTTGACCTGGTCCGGCGACAGGCGGTTCGGGGCGACGCTCTGCATCAACGCCACCGCCCCGGCCACGTGGGGCGAGGCCATCGACGTGCCTGGATAGAACTCGTACGTCGGCTCTTCGGGACCGCGCTGGCCCGTGTTGAGGGTGGAAAGTACGTTGTCCGGATCCCCCAACACGGTGGTTCCGATCCCGTAAGGCGCCGCGATGTCGATTCTTCCGCCGTGGTTGGAACCGCGGCTGAGCAATGTGCCGTCGCGCGCCACGCCGCCCCTGGCGCCCGCTGGGCCGGTGCCGCCCACCACGACGATGTCTTCCGAGCAGTTTCCCATGGTGTGCCCGAGCCCCCATTCGTTGGCCGAGTTGTTTCCGGAATTTCCTGCGGCGACCACCACCGTGACATCGCGGCGGTGCGCCTCGGCAAGCGCGTCCTTGTACACGTTGGGGCACGCGACAGGGCTTCCGCTACCCAGGCTCATGTTGATCACGTCGGCCGGGAACTCGTTGGCGGGCACGCCATCGATCTCGCCCCCGGAACTCCACAGGATCGCGTCCGAGATGTCCGTACTCGATCCGCCGCCCGGCCCCAGCACCCGGACCGGCAGGACGACCGCGTTGGGCGCCACGCCGGCCACGCCGATCCCATCGTTGGTCACGGCGGCGACCGTGCCCGCGACGTGCGTGCCGTGCCAAGAGCTGGGCGAGATCAAGAAACAGAAGGTACCGAGACATAGCTCCTGGAAGTCCCCCGGATCGCTCCCGCCCGGTTGCCGGAGCACGAAGTCGTAGCCTTCGTCCATCAGCACGTTGGCGGAGAGGTCCGGATGATCGGTCAGGCCGGTGTCGAGCACCGCGACCACCACGCCGCTGCCGTCGGCATGGTCCAGGGCGGCGGCCAGATTGATTCCGCCCGCGCTTTCCTCCGGAGCGTGGTAGTGCCACTGCTCGTCCCAGCGCGGGTCGTCGGGCACGGCGAACTTCTCCATGCGGACCACGGGCTCCACGTACTCCACCGCCGGATCGGCCGCGATCTGCCGCATCAGCTGTCGCGCCTCGGCCACGTCCAGCAACTTCGGCAGGCGGATTACGTCGGCACCCACGCCCAGACGCCGCACATGCAGGGGCTGCCCGGCCGATGCGGCGCCGCTCCCCAATGCCGCCGTCCATGAAGCGCCGATCGCATTCGCCACGCTTCCCGGGTTCTGGCGCTGTGGCGTGCCTTCCCGGTACTTGACGACCAGCTCGCCGTACGACTCCCCGTCGACCAGCGCGCCCAGGTTGATCCGCTCGTACTCGATCCTGTCCGCGGCGAACGCGGTGCCCGCCAGGGACAGCGCGATCGCGCAGGTGATCGCTCGCAGCTTGATTTTCTTGCCCGTCATGACTCTTCTCCCGTTGGATTCTTCGCCGCGCCCGTAAAAGAGCGCGACCAAATGGCCGGAACAGATGTCGCCCGCATTGCGCGGATTGCCCCGGATCAGTCGATCGCCATACCCGACCTCACTGTCTGGCCTCGACGAGCACCCCGTCGTAGGCGGTCGTGCCTCCCACCACGCCGATGTAGTACGTGCCCGCCCGGGCGCTGCGCGCGTCGATCCGGATCAGTTCGACGTTTCCGCTACGCGAGGAGATATGCTCGTGGTCCGCCACCGTCGGCGGCGCGCCAAAGCTGGCCACCAGCGACACGTCTCCCGTGCCGCCGAGCGTGCGGATGCTGATCGCGCGACCCGCCTCGACCTCGAAACTGAAGAGCGACATGGCGCCGGCCGCACCGGAAACGCCGGCACGACGTACGCCGTTGATCAGGGCCTCCGGGGCGTCCTGCCCCAGCACGCGCTCGAGCGCGGCTCTGGCATCCACGATGCCCGCGCCCAGCGGCGTTGCGGGCGAGATGAAGGCCGGAAACGGACGGGCCGTCTCCCGCAGCAGATCGCGCATCCGCTCCCAGCCCAGCGGCGCTTCGGCAACGCTCTGCACCATGGCCGCCACCGCCGCCACGTGCGGGCTGGCCATGGAGGTACCCGCCTTGCCGCCCAGCAGCCAGTTCGCGGTCGGCGCCTGGCTCGAAGCGTTCACTACCTGCCACACATAGCCGTCCGGGTTCCCGTCGACGCTACCACCGCCGCCAGGCGCCGACAGGTCCACGCGCTCGCCATAGCTCGAGTACGAAGCCTTGCCGCCGGTGATGCGGGTGGCGCCGACGCTGATCACGTTGTCGCAGGCGGACATGGTGTACAGGCCGGCGGCGTCGTTGTCGTTGCCGGCCGCGACCACGACGATCGAACCCCGCTCGATCGCGCCGTCGATCGCTTCCTGGTACTGCGCCGGACAGGCCCTCCTGTTGACGCTGCCCAGGCTCATGTTGATCACTTCCGCCGGATGCTCGTTGGCAGGCAGCCCGGGCACCTCACCTCCCGATGCCCAGGTGATCGCATCCGTGATGTCGCTGGTGTATCCGCCGCAGGCACCCAGAACCCGCAACGGCATCACCTGGGCGCCGTGCGACAAGCCGACGGTGCCCCGCCCGTTGTTGGTTTCCTGGGCGATGGTGCCGGCCACGTGGCTGCCATGCCACGAGCTGTTCCTCGGACTGTGCGGCTGCCCGCCTAGGGCCACGCAATAGTCCCGTTCGGCCCAGTTGCCGACGTCCCAGCCACCCGCTACGCGGCCGTCGACGGGCCGGCGGGAATTGCGGCTGTCGCTGATGAAGTCGTACCCGGGCAGCACGTTGGCCGCCAGGTCGAGATGGTTCTCCACGATGCCGGTATCGATCACGGCCACGACCACGCCGTCGCCATCGGCCAGCTCCCAGGCTTCCTCCGCACGCACGCCGCCCGCCGGATCGTAGAAGTGCCACTGCCGGCCGGCATAGTTGGGATCGTCGGGCACCATCGCGATCGATTCGCTCTGGGTGTGGGTGTGGGTGTCCAGATCGTCCACATCCGCCCGCTCCACCGCGGGGTCCTGTTCCAGTTCGCGGATGAAGTCGCGCGCTTCCTGCTCGCTCAGCAGGCGCGAGGTTTCCACCACCCGCCAGCCGGGCAGGGCCATGTCGCGCAGCTTGCGCACGCCTGCCGCGCGATGACCGGTCAGTCCGGAACGCAGCGAGGCGGATCTCAATCCGCTCTCCATCCTGTCGGCGTCGCCGATCTCCGCGGCATAGCTCTTGTACTTGACGACGAACCGGTCGAACCTGGCCTGGCGCGTGAACGTGGCCGCTTCCGGCTCCGACAAGGCGCCTTCGGACAGCCGCTGGGATTGCGCGCCGGCCGTGGCCATGGAAAGGGCGATCAGGGCCTGGCCGACCGCCAGGCCGAGCATGTGCTTTTTCATCGTTCTTCAATCCCTCTGCCGATAGGAATGTGGATTCGGGCTTCGTTCGCGACCGGGCGAACCCGTCCGGCCGCAATGCAGCCGTCCTTTCGCGCGTCCGGCACTCGCCTCACCAGCCGAAGCCCGCGCCGATGCCGACCGACTTCTCGTCGCCGCTGAACGCGCCGCCGATAGTCAGCGTGGCGCGGTCGCTGAGCGCGCGCTGGTAGCCGACCGACAGCGCGTTCTCGCCGCCCTGGAAACCGACACCGACGCCGACCCGGTTCTGGGTGCGGATGCCGGCCGCGCTGGTCGCCATGTTCAGCATCGCCGCGCCCATCGCGCCCTGGCGATCGATGCGGCGGTCCACGTCATGGAAACGGCGCTCGACGTTGCCCTGGAAGGCTTCGAAGTTGTCGTTCCAGGCCGCAAACTGCTGGTCGGTGTAGGCGTTGGCGGACGACAGCGTCTGCGTTGCCGTGGTATCGGTGTGAGCCTTCGATTCGGCCACGCCGGCCTTCACCTGGGCCACGTTGGCCGCATCGGTATCGGCCGTGCCCGCTGCCACGTTGACGACCTGGCGCTGGTTGCCGTCTCTGCCGACCGAGACCGTGTTGGCGCGGTCGGCCACCGAACCCTGGCCCAGCGCCACCGCCCCCTCGGCGGTCACCGAAGCGCCCTGGCCGATCGCTGTGCCGGAGGCGGCGCTCACGCTCGACCCCTCGCCCACCGCCACCGCGTTGTTAGCCTCGGCGGTGATCGTGGTGTTGGCGCCGAGCGCGGTGCTGCCGTCGGCGTTGACCCTGGAGTTACCACCGATCGCGATGTCGTTCGGGCCGTGCGCGTAGGCGTCACCGCCGATCGCGATCCCGTTCTCGCCACCGGCCGTCGCGTTGGAGCCGATGGCCACCGCCTTGGTGCCCTCGCCGGCGTGCGCGGCATCGCTGCCGTCCACCGCGCCGTCGACCGCGACCTTCTCGTCGCGGCCGCCGCCGCTGCCGGAATCGGAACCCGTGGCCCCCTCGACCATGCCCAGCCGCTGGTCGACCAGGCTGACCTGAGCGTCCAGTGCGCCCAGCGCATCCGCCACGGTGAAGTAGGTCCCGCCCTGGATGCTGTAGGCGGGCGCGGCCAGGGTGCCGAACGCGGTGACCGTCGCACCGCCGCCGAGGATGCCGGCGGCGCTGTCGAGGGCGTCGTACAGTTGCCCGCCGTGGATCGCGTCGGCGCTGTCCGCCGCCACCGCGCCCGCCGCCAGATTGGTGACCAGGGTGCCGTTGCCGCCGGCCAGCGTCGCGACCGCCCTGCTGTCGTCGTCGTACACGATCGCGTTGGCGGCCACGTCCTCGATGCTGCCCACGCGCTCGTTGGTTTCGAACAGCTGGCTGCCGTTGACCGCGTCCGTACTGTCCGCACCCAACTCACCGGCCGCGACATTCGTCACGATGGTGCCGTTTTCCCCCGCGAGCGTGACGACACCCTTGCTCTCATCGTCGTAGAGCACGGCGCTGTCGGCCAGTTCGCCGACGCTGCCGGCTACTTCGTCCAACTGCCCCAGGTTCACCGCGTCGGTGGCCTCCGTGCCCGCCGCCACGTTGACGATCTGACGCTCCGCACCGGCGCTGCCCACCGATACCGTGTCCGCGCGGTCGGCCACCGATCTCGCGCCCAGGGCGACGCTGCCGTCCGCTAGAGCCGCCGCACCGAACCCGATCGCGGCCGATTCGACACCGCTCGCGGTGCTGCCGTAGCCGGTAGCCAGCCCCTTGAATCCGCTGGCTTCGCTATAGCTGCCCAGCGCGGTGCCCGCATCGCCTGCCTGGCTGAGGAATCCCGCCGCCAGCGACTGGCGGCCGCTCGCCGTCGCCTCGGCGCCGATGGCGCTCGAGAACGGTCCGGCGGCATACGCCCGCGCGCCCAGCGCGCTGGCGCCCTCTTCCGAGGCCTCGCTGGCCGCTCCTATCGCCGTAGCGTCCACGCCGCTGGCCGCGGCGTTGTAGCCGGCTGCCAGCGCATTGGTCTCCAGCGCGAACGCACCGCTACCGTAGGCGCTCGCGCCCGTCCCGATCGCCGTGGCCGCCTCGCCCGAGGCCGTCGCGTAGTCGCCTTCGGCATAGGCGCCGGCATCCTCGTCCGGTGCCGCCGTGTTGCCGGTCGCCTGGAAGAACCTGTTCGCCTCGGTCACCGTCGCATCCAGCTGACCCAGGTTCACCGCGTCGGTGGCTTCGGTGCCCGCCGCCACGTTGACGATCTGGCGTTCCGCATCGGCGCTGCCCACCGAGACCGTATTCGCACGGTCGGCCTCCGAGCCCGCGCCCAGGGCCACGCTCAGGTCCGCGTTCGCTTTCGCCGCCACGCCGACCGCCGTCGCGCCGTATCCGCCGGCTTCGCTTTCGGCGCCCAGTGCCGTCGAGAACCGTCCCGTCGCCGCGCTGTACGCGCCCAGCGCCGTCGCCTCCAGCTCCATCGCCTGGCTGGCCGCGCCGATCGCCACGCCCGCGTCGCCGCCAGCTTCCGCAGTACTGCCCAGCGCCGTGCCGTTCAGCCCCGTCGCCTGGCTGCCCGTGCCCACCGCCGTCGCGCCCGCCATCAGCGCCTGCGCCTCCGCGCCCAGCGCCAGCGAGCCCGACTCGAACGCGATGGCGTTGAAGCCCACCGCCGTTCCATTCAGGTCAAGCGCCGTCGCGCCGCTGCCTACTGCCGTGCTCCGGTCACCCGCGGCACTGCTCGCCGAGCCCAGGGCCGTCGCGTGCGCGCCCTCCGCACCGGCCAGCGATCCCATCGCCACGCTCTCGGCCGTCGACGCCAGCGCGCCGTTGCCCAGCGCCAGCGCATCGTCTCCCGACGCCACCGCGCCCGCGCCGCCGGCGAAGCTACCCGCCCCGCTGGCCACGCTCTCCACGCCGATCGCCGTGGCCGATGCGCCCACCACCTCGTTGCCCGCGCCGAACGCGTTGCCGTCCGTGCCGAACACCGTGTTGTCGCGGCCGAACGCGCTGCTGCCGTCGCCGTCGGCCAGGTTGAAGCTACCCACCGCGCTGCTGTCCGCGCCGCCGGCTGTGTTCACGTAGCCGATCGCGCTCGCACCGGCGCCGTCGGCGCTGCTGTAGGTGCCTACCGCCGTGCTCTCGGCGCCCGATGCCGCTGCGCCCAGCCCGGCCGCCAGCGCACCATCGCCTGCCGCCGACGCATCGCGTCCGACCGCAACCGCATCCGCGCCCACGGCGCCGTCGTTGTCCTCATTGCCGCCGCCCTCCGAGTTCACACTGTAGTAGCGGGTGCGGCCCGCCTCGACCTCGCCTTCCAGCCCGTCCACCCGCGTGTTCGTCTCGAACAGCTGGCTGCCGTTGACCGCGTCCGTGCTGTCGGCGCTCAGCTCGCCCGCCGCGACGTTGGTCAGGCGCGTTCCATCCGACCCCGCGAACGACACCGCGTCCTTGGCCTCGCCGTCGTACACCACCGCCATGTCCGCCAGTTCGCCCAGGTCGCTGGATACCTCGTCCAACTGGCCCAGGTTCACCGCGTCGGTGACCTCGGTGCCCGCGGCCACGTTGACGATCTGTCGCTCGCTGCCGGCGCTGCCCACCGAGACCGTGTTCGCGCGATCGGCCACCGACAGCGCACCCAGCGCGACGCTCAGGTCACCCGATGCGCTGGCTTCGTTCCCCAATACCACGGATCCGACCCCGGACGACCGGCTGAGCGCACCTACCGCGATGCTTGCTACTCCGGACGCTTCGCTCCTCCATCCGATGGCAGTGGACTGGATCACCGCCGACGCCTCAGTACCCAGTGCCGTTCCCTGCAGGGCGGCATGTGCCCGCGCACCCAGCGCGCTGGCGCCATCTCCCGAGGCATCGCTGGCCGCACCCAGCGCGGTGGCGTCCTCGCCGCTGGCCGCGGCGTTGTACCCGGCCGCCAGCGCGTTGGTCTCCAGCGCGAACGCGCCGCTGCCGTAGGCGCTCGCGCCCGTCCCGATCGCCGTGGCCGCCTCGCCCGAGGCGGTCGCGTAGTCTCCTTCGGCATAGGCGCCGGTATCCTCGTCCGGCGTTTCCGCACTGCCGGTCGCCTGGAAGAACCTGTTCGCCTCGGTCACCGTTGCGTCCAGCTGCCCCAGGTTCACCGCGTCGGTGGTTTCGGTACCCGCCGCTACGTTGACGATCTGGCGCTCGCTGCCGGCGCTGCCCACCGACACCGTGTCGGCGCGATCGGCCACCGAACGCGCACCCAGCGCCACGCTGTTGAGGGCCGATGCGACGGCTCTGAAGCCCAGCGCCGTCGATTCACCTCCGTGCGCTTGGCTTCCATAACCGGTCGCCGAGCCGAACAGGCTGGCGTGGCTCTGGCCTCCCAGCGCCGTACTGCCTTCGTCGGCCGCGGCCAGGAATCCAAGCGCCACGGACTGTCGGCCGACGGCGGACGCCTGCGCACCGATCGCCAGCGAAAACGGCCCGGACGCATGCGCCCGCGCGCCGAGCGCGCTGGCGCCTTCGCCGGACGCCTCGCTGGCCGCACCCAGCGCGGTGGTGTCCACCCCGCTGGCCGCGGCGTTGTAGCCGGCCGCCAGCGCATTGATCTCCAGCGCGAACGCACCGCTACCGTAGGCGCTCGCGCCCGTCCCGATCGCCGTGGCTGCCTCGCCCGAGGCGGTCGCGTAGTCGCCTTCGGCATAGGCGCCGGCATCCTCGTCCGGCGCCGCCGTGTTGCCGGTCGCCTGGAAGAACCTGTTCGCCTCGGTCACCGTCGCGTCCAACTGCTCCAGGTTCACCGCATCGGTGGCCTCCGTGCCTGCCGCTACGTTGGTGATCTGGCGTTCCTGGCCTGCGCGCCCTACCGAGACGGTGTTGTCACGCTCGGCGATCGCATAGGTCCCCAGTGCCACGCTGTTGATCCCGGTCGTCGTCGCGCCTACGCCCACGGCGACCGCACCGGTTGAACTCGTCACGGCGCCTGCGCCCAACGCTGTGCTGCTCTCGCCCGAGGCCACGGTCCTCACCAACACCCGGTTGCCGTTCGCGTCAAGTACAGCGTGAGGACTGCCCAACGCCGTGCTCGAGGCGCCACTAGCCAGTGCGGCCGAACCTA
The DNA here is from genome assembly GCF_041300785.1 of Luteimonas salinilitoris. Classification (NCBI taxonomy): domain Bacteria; kingdom Pseudomonadati; phylum Pseudomonadota; class Gammaproteobacteria; order Lysobacterales; family Lysobacteraceae; genus Luteimonas; species Luteimonas salinilitoris. The sequence goes on along the minus strand of NZ_JBFWIB010000001.1, from coordinate 762,050 downwards.
AAGCGACACTACGTTCACCGGTCGCCTGGCTCACCGCCCCGACGGCAACGGACAATGGTCCGGCGGCCAAGCTGCTGGCACCCAAAGCCGTAGTATCCGGTCCGCTTGCTTCGCTGTACTCGCCCACTGCCGTGGCGTCCACGCCGCTGGCCGCAGCGTTGTACCCGGCTGCCAGCGCACCATCGCCTGCCGCCGACGCGTCGCGTCCGATCGCAATCGCATTCGCACCCACGGCGCCGTCGTTGCCCTCGTTGCCGCCGCCCTCCGAGTTCACGCTGTAGTAGCGCGCCCGGCTCGTCTCCACCTGCACCTCCAGGCCGTCCACCCGCGTGTTCGTCTCGAACAGCTGGCTGCCGTTGACCGCGTCCGTGCTCGTCGCGTCCAGCTCGCCCGCGGACACGTTGACCACGCGGCGTGTCGCCGGGCCCACACCGTTCGCGCCGCTGCCGCTGCCCACGGAGAACACCCCGGACTCGAAGGCGCGGGCGCCGTAGCCGACGGCGGCGCTGGCATTGGCGTCCGGACCCACGTAGGCGCTCATGCCCACCGCGACCGCACCATACGCGTGCCCCTGCGCCGCGTATCCGACCGCCGTGCTGTTCAGGCCGAACGCCTGGGTGTTGGTGCCCAGCGCCGTACCGGCCGCACTCGTGACCCAGGCATTGGCGCCCAGCGCCGTAGCGCCGCCCTGCAGCGCGCGGGCGTTGTAACCGATCGCCGTGGCGCTGATCTGTCTGGCGCGGGCCGATGCGCCGATGGCGGTCGCGCCGGCCGACCCCGCTTCTGCACCGTCGCCGCAGGCCAGTGAAGCGGCCAGCGGCGCGGACGGCGCCGCACCGTCCCCGTTCTGTTCGCAGACATCGCCGGCCATGGCCGGACCCGACGCGATGGCGCTCGCCACAAACACGGCCTGCAGCAGGCGCGCTCCCTTTCCTTTGCCCTTGGCTTTCGCCAGTTCGGAGGCCACGACGAGCCCTCGCTCCTGGCTCCAGACTTTCCGGTAGATGCGGTTCATCAACTGCTTCCTCAATGTAGGGTTTCGGTGTCGGTCGAGCGGAATGCGCCTCCGGATCCGCCCTGCGGCGGCCGGACTTGCATGTGCGGTACGGCCGGAGATCGGCGGGAGCGGCCCGATCGCGCCGCGACCGGGAAAATCGCGTCAGGCGGAATCGGCCATCAGCGCCGCGCGGCCAGGCATCGCCTCACCTGCGATACCTCGGCGTTGCTGATATGGCCGTTGTCGCGGAGCCGGAGCGCGTGGTCGTTCATGCAGCGCTGGTAGCCGGCGCGACTGCCCTGCGCGGCCACCTCGCATACGTTCTGGTGCGCCATCAGGCTTGCGCCCGGAATGAAGCCCACGTCGCGGATCACCGGGATTCCGGTGTCGCAGCCTCCCAGGACCGCGGTGCCGTCGCGATCCACCGGCCATCCCAGGTCCTCGTACAGGTCGAGCGAGATGTCGATGAAGGCATGGGCCTCCAGCGTCGCGGTTTCGCTCGGCTCCATCAGCGCGTTCGGCGACATGTCGCGGTCGACGTGCGAGAACGTCGACCCGCGCTCGAACTGCGACGTCGTATATAGCCGCGTGCGGCCGCGCGCATCCATCCCGTAGAAGCTGTCGGGGTCCTCGACCGTCCCCTGCGCGAGTACCGGCTCTTCCCCGCGCAGGCGCTGGCCGGTGGAACTGCTGACGGACACCACCGGGATCGTGACTTCGCCGCCCGAGGCGCCGGGCCCCATGTCGCCGAAGACCGCATCGTCGCTGTTGGCGATGATCACGGCGATGGCGCCGTGCCGCTGCGCATTGAGCGCCTTGAACCCGAATTCGCACTCGCCGCGGTCGACCAGCGCGATCCTGCCCTGGAGCACCTCCGGATGCGCGATGCTCTCCTCGCAGGCCTGGGAGGTTGCAGCGTCAGGATCGAGCACGAGCGCGATCTCGCCCGACGGAAACGCTTCCCGGTCCGGACTGCCGAAGGCGGCGAACCCGGCCTCGTACTGTCCGGCCACGGTCTCCGGCGCGGTCACCAGCAGGTTGCGCCGATTGTCGGCGATCAGCTGCGTGGACACGTTCGCGCGCCCGCCCGTCCATACGATGTCGCCGACCGTGATCAGCGCGGTGTTGCGCTGGCCGCTGTCGAGATCGTTGATGCTGGTGTCGTCGAACTGGTTCGATACCGCCAGCGCTCCGTACCCGGTCGGCCCGAGCCAGAACGGAGTCCCGAGAAACGAACCGAGCCGGCCCGAGACGCCCAGCCCGTGGCCGATCTCGTGCATGATCACGTTCAGGAAGTTGGAGCCGCCCGCCGTGTTGTCGGCGTTTCCATACAAGCCATAGAACCACTCCTTGCCGCCGCAGGCTTCCGTGCCCAACTCGGAGTTGAAGTATGTATTGATGTCGTCGCTTCCCGGGACCAGATCCTCGCCAGCGACCGCATTGGCCATCGCGACCGGGTACTCCACGCCCGCGATCGGCGCACCCGCAAAATCGCTTTCCCAACTCACGGGACCTGCCGAGCCGAGAATGGTGCGATCGCCGCACTCGAGCGGGGTGAACGACGCCTGCACCCGGACATCCACGTCGCTGCTCAGCAAAGCGCGCCAAAGATCCATCGCGTACTGGTAGGCGATGCGCCGCTGCTCGCCCAGCGTCCGACCGGGGTTTCCGCCGATCGGCGTGGCCGACGCCGGATCGTTGAGCCCAGCGTCGGGCGGATCCATGTTGACCAGAACGATGTTCGACTGCGCCGACGCATTGGAGTGCGCGGCCATCAATGCCATCGACAGGGCGACGCCCAGAGTCCCGTGCTTCATCCAGTTCCCCTCCTCGTTTGGTGGCGCCCGATCAGCGGGCATCGCCGCGACCCGTGTCGTCCGGATCGTGCGTCGCATTCATCTTTCCGTCCGGCCCGATCGCGCCGTAGGTCACCTGGATCTCTTCCAGCGAGGTGCGGCGGCTGGTCCCCTTGCCCGCCCTCTCGGCCTGCGCCACCGATTCAGCGTAGGTGGCCGGCATGCGCAGCAGCATCCGGTTGACGGCGGCGGACCTGCGCTTCTGTTCGCTGGTCCGGCGCACCCCTAGCCGAGCGGCGGCGGCCTCGACTTCGGCGGCGCTCAGCCGTCGCTTTTCGCCGGTCACGGCGTCCGTGGTCACCAGCGGCTGCCCCAGGATGGCCGCGTAATCGGCCTGTTCACGCTGCTGCGCGGCGGCGCTCCCGGCCGTGATCGCCGCCATCGCGGCGACTGCAAGCCCAACGCCTGCGCGTCCGTATCCGATCTTCCCCATGCATCGCTCTCCAGTTCTGTACATCCGGCACGACGACCCGGCCGACTCGAACCGCCCTGCGGCAGCCGGGTTCCGCCCATGTAACGAGCGGCGGCGGCAACCTCCCTACCGGTCCCTGTTTCATGCGAGCCGCAGGCCGCGGCGACGCCCATCGATCTGGGCCGGAACTGTTTCCGGCAGCGCGCCTGGCGGTGCATGCGTGCGGCCCCGGGCCTCGCGGTAGGGAGGCGCGGCCCGCGTTGCGTTATTACGTTCGGACGACAGGGACACGCAGCCGCGCCGCGGCCGCGGCTGCGCTTTGGTCATCGCAGCATCCGTTGAGCTAGGATGCCGGTACCCAATGGATGCGAAGCGCAGCCACGCATGAGCCGGGAGCCGTCCCCCGCCATCGATCCGAAGCAGGACATCGACGACCGGGCATTCCAGGACTTTCTGCGCAGCCAGTTCGGCGCGCTGGTACGGTTTCTGCAGTCGAGACAGGTTTCCGAACAGGACGCCCAGGACATGGCACAGGAAAGCCTGATGCGGTTGACGCGCTATCGTGGGCAGCCGGAAAGCGCACTGCGGACGCTGTCCTATCGCATCGCCCTGAACCTGCTGTGCGACAGCCGGCGCAGCCGCGCCGGTGCCGGCGATCCCACGCACACGAGCCTCGACGCCGGCGGATACGAACTTCCCGACGACGCCGTCGAGCCCGACCAGCACGCCCACCACCACCAGGAACTGGCGCGCGTACGGCAGGCCATCCTGCGACTGCCGCAGCACTGCCGCCAGATCTATCTCCTCAACCGGATCGAAGGCATGAGCTACAGCCAGATCTCCCGGCACGCGGGTATTTCCGTCAAGGCGGTGGAAAAGCAGATGAGCAAGGCGCTTTCGCTGCTGCGCAAGGAATTGCTGGCCTCTCCCGGACCCGAAACACCATGAACGAGCACATCGACAACCGGCGCATCGCCGCACGCAGCGCCGAAGAATGGGTGGTTCGCCTGCGCGCTCCCGACTGCACGCCGGAGGAACACGCAGCGTTCGAGGACTGGCTGGCCGAAGCGCCGGAACGGATTGCGGGCTACGTCGAAGCCGAACGGGTCCACACCGCAGCGGGAAGGCTGTCGACCGACCCGCTCCTGGCCGCCGCCACGCGCAGGATCAAGCGCGACATGACGCACGGCGCGGCGAAGGAATGGAGGCGTCGGTGGCCGCTCGCCGCCGCTGCGGCGGCAGTCGTGCTGGCGGGCGTCGTCGGCTACCGCCTCCTGCTCCCCGTTCCCGCGGCGGACCAGCGCATCGCAACCGCCGTGGGGGAGCGGCACGAGGCGGTGCTGGACGACGGCAGCCGGATCGTGCTCGACACCGACTCGACCCTGGACATCGCGTTCGCGGATCGGGAAAGGACCCTGACGCTGACCCACGGACGCGTCTACATCGAGGCCGCTTCCGACCCGGCGCGCCCGATGCTGGTCCATGCGGCCAACGGAACCGTGCGCGTGGTCGGCACGAAGTTCCAGCTGCAGAACCTCGGTGGCGAGGTGGTCGTGGGCCTGTTCGAGGGCTCGGTCACCGTGACCGCCGGCACCGGTGCCAGATCGCATACGCTGGCGCCGGACCAGCAGCTGGCATACGACCGGCACGGCGACTTCGGTCCCGTGCAGCCGTTGCGGGCTTCGGACGCGCAAGCATGGACCGGCGGCAAGCTGGTCTTCAGCGACAGGCCGCTCGATGTCCTCGTGGAGGAAGCCAACCGCTATTCCGACACCAAGCTCGTCCTCGCCGAGCCCGCGCTTGCGCGGATCCGGGTCAGCGGCGTGTTCCAGGCCGGCGACCAGCAGGCGCTGGTGGACGCCCTGCGAAAGGGGTGGAACCTTCACGCGGAAAAGAACCGCGAAGGCGACATCATCCTGCGCACTCGATAGCTTCGGCCGGCTGCATGGGACAGGGGAAACAGGATGTGCGGCCCCGGCCTCGCGCAGGCATGTCCGGTTTCCTGGCGCGCGCCACGCTGGCGGGCTCGATGCTTGGCGCGCTGCTGGCGTCGCTGCCGCTTTCCTCCGCCGTCGCCGGCCCTGACGATCGGGAAGCCGACTACGACATCCCCGCCGAAAGCCTCGACGGCGCCCTGACCCGATTCGCCGAACAGAGCGGCGCCCAGATCTTCTATTCCCCGTCGCTGGTCGGCGGCAAGACGGCCGCGCCGCTCAAGGGGCGCATGTCGCGCAGCCAGGCCCTGGCCCGCCTGCTGCGCGGCACCGGCCTGACCGCGGTGTCGGTCAATGCCGGCACGTACCTGCTGCAGGCCGCGCCGCGTTCGCGAAAACGCGCGCCGCCGGCGACCGCCTCCGGACGGCCGGCGCCGGCGCCGGCGCGCGAAACGCCCATCGACCTGCACGGCGTCCAGGTCACCGGCACACGGATTCCCCGCGTGTCGCTGGAGACGGCGACCCCGGTGACCCTGATCACCCGCGAGCAGATCGAGGCCAGCGGCTTCACCACGCTGTTCGAACTGCTGCGGCACCAGCCGGGCATGACCGGCCATCACGCCGTGCAGGCGTCCTCCGAACCGCTCAGCGAGGCGCTGACGTCGCTGCTGTCGATCGCCGTCGCCCACTCCGCCAGCCTGCACGGACTCGGCCCGAGGGGAACGCTGTACCTGGTCGACGGCAGGCGCACCGCCAACTACGCGCTCGTCTCCAGCGACCTGGGCGGACTGACGGACCTGGGCGGCATCCCCCTGAGCATGGTCGAGCGCGTCGAGATCCTCCGCGGCGGCGCCTCGGCGATCTACGGGGCGGACGCGGTGGCCGGCGTGGTCAACATCATCCTGAAACAGCACTACCGCGGCGGCGAGGTCTCGGTCCAGGCCGGGATCTCCGGGCGCGGCGACGCCGGATTCCGGCGGCTGTCGGCGAGCGCCGGTTTCGCGGTCGGCCGGAGCGACCTGTCCGTCAGCGTCGACGCGTTCTCGCAGACGCACTTGGCGGGCACCTCACGCGACTGGCACACGCAGGATCGCCGCGCAGACGGGCTTCCGGATAGGACTATACCGCTCGGCTACTTCTCCTACCTGTCCGTCCCTTTCGACATCACGCCATATCCGCCCTGCGTGGCCGCCGGGGATGAAACCGATCCGGCCTGCAGGCTCGACCGGGAAAGCTATAGGAGCTTGGCACCCGGAGCCGATGGCCGCACCTTGCACGCGCACTGGCGCTTTCCCGTTTCCGGGGAGACGGAAGGCTACCTCGACATCCGTTCGGCTGACGCCCGCATGCGGCTGAATACCGCACCGATGACGCTGGCGGGTCCGCTGGTCCCGCCGGACGATCCCAACTACGATCCCTTCATCGGCGCGAGCCACGCCTTCTACGACATCGGCTCGATCTCCAGCCGCAGCCGCACCACCCTGTTCGACGGCACGCTCGGATTCACGACGCCGCTGGGCGGCTGGAGTCTGGACGCATACGCGTCGCACCACAGCAGCCGCGTGACCAACACGATCCACGGCGTGGTTAACCAGTCGATATTGGCCGAAACCTTCCAGCATCCCCCCCACTACCACGTCAACGGCCGTCCCAACGATCCGGCTCTGCTGCACGCGCTGTCGCCGTCACTGCGGATCGCGGGCAAGAGCACCGTCAACTCCGTTTCGATCCACGTCGATGGGCCGGTGGCCTCCCGATCCAGCGGCGACGTCCGCGCCGCCTTCGGCATCGAGGCGCAACGCGACCGCCTGGACTACACACCAGACCCCTACTTCTCGGACCCGTCCCTGCCGTTCCCCATCGCGCCCATCGATCCGGACGGATCCAGCCGGCGCATGGCGGCTTATGCGGAATTCGCGGTCCCGCTGCCCGGTCGGTTGACGGCAGAAGCCGCTTGGCGCCTCGACCGCGCCAGCCCCTACGGATCGTCCACATCCCCGCGGCTGGGACTCACCTGGAAACCCCACGACCGGCTGCTAATCCGCGGCAGCATCGGCAACGCGTTCCGGGCGCCCAGTCTCTACGAGACGGAAGGGGCGCCTGCCAATCCCCATCTCGGCCATCCCGATCCTGCCCGTGTCCCGAATGAACCACCGTTCGCTCCCTGCAGGAATCCCACCGGCCCGATATGCACGCTTCCGGTCGTGTCCGAGCGCAATCCGGACCTGAAACCCGAGCGGGCGCTTGCCCGCAACCTCGGCCTGGTCTGGGAGCCGAACGACGATTTCAACATCGCCGTCGACTACTTCAACGTGGTGCGACGGGACGAGATCGCCATCGCCGATCCCGTCGCGCATCCGGGCCGCTTCCCGGAGACCTACGTGCGCGATGAGGACGGCCTGCTGTCCCGGGCCCGCATCGTTTTTTCCAACCTCGGCCGATCGGACGTCAGGGGACTGCATTTCGACGCCAACTGGCGCCGGCATACGCGCGGATACGGCACGTTCGACTTTCGTCTTTCCGGACACCGCGTCCGCCAGGCCCTCGTGACCTCACCCGATGGCGAAACGGTCGACCGCGCCGGACACCTCTCGCCTGCATCCTCGGCCTTCGCCTCGCTGGAGTGGTCGAAGGGCGACTGGTCGACGACGGCGTCGGTTCGCCATTTCTCCGGCTACCGCGTGCACGCGGCGGGACGGCCCTGCCCGGACGCCAACGCCGACGCCGGCAAGTGCCGCAACCCGTCGATCAACGTTCTCGCGCTCGGCACGACCTATTCCGGATTCGACCGCTGGACGGTGTCCGGGCACGTCAACAACCTGGCGGACCGCCAGCCGGCCAACTACGAACTGGAACGCGCCGGCTACAACGCGTCCTTCGACGATCCGGTGGGGCGCTACTACCTGCTCAAGTTCGCCTACCGCTTTTGAGCCTGTCCCGGCCGCGCGGAAGGGCCCGCTATCCCCAGTGGGAGGATTTCATCAGCGCCCTCTCCGCCTCGCTGCATGCCGGGTCGGCCTCCGCCATCGGTCCGTACCCGGACAGGTCGATGCCGTCGTTCGCCGCCGGCCGCATGACGTCATGCCCGGGCGGGTCGCGCATGGCGTGCCATTCCATGCTAGGCGGTGCGGCGCCATCGGGCCGCAACGACATCCCCCGCATGCGCCGCCTGCCGCCGCAGTGCGCATGATGCAGGAGACTGTTGTCGAGATAGTCTTCCAGGAGTTCCTGGAGCATCTTCCGGTGCGCCGCTTCCGGCAATGCGTCGACCACCTTGCGCAAGGTGCCGTCCTGGGCCCAGCGGGTGAACCGCACGTAGGTCGCGCGTACCGGGCCGTAGCCCTCCGGCAACCGTTTCCACGAGGAGCGATTGCCCGCCACCCACAGCATCGCGTCGATGAAGGCCCTCGCCCCTCGCCACTTCTGCGGCGCAAGCCCGGAGCCGGCCTCGCGCATGCGCTCGACGGCCTCCCATTCCTCTTCGCGCAGGCGATGCTCGCCGCGCGCTTCGCGCATGTGCCTCCAGCCGGCCATGACCGTCCCCTCCTCGCGATCCCGGATCGCCGGGAATCCGGCCGGCGGGACTACTTCCGCGCTGTATTCCCGCCGGCCGGCGGTCCGCCGCAATCCCGGTAAGCGGTCTTCCGGGATCCGCCGCGGATTTCGGGCCTTCCTTGCCTCTTGCCGTCGAATAACGAAGAATCGGGGCCACCCCCCTACCGGGACCGACTCCGATCCCCCGCGCGGATTCACCCGGAACGGATGTGACCATCAAGGGCAAAGCCACTTCGCTGGACATCGCCCACCTGGCCGGGGTGTCGCAGCCGACCGTCTCGCGTGCCCTGCGCGGCAGCCCCATGGTCAATCCCGAGACCCGGCGCCGGATCCTGGCGATCGCGCGCGAGCTGAACTACAAGGTCGACAAGAACGCGTCCAACCTGCGCTGCCAGCAGTCGGGCACGCTGGCGCTGCTGTTCTTCGAGGATCCAACCCCAGACGATTCGCTGATCAACCCGTTCTTCCACTCGATGCTGGGCTCGATCACCCGCGCCTGCGCATTGCGCGGCTACGACCTGCTGGTCTCCTTCCAGCAGCTGTCGGACGACTGGCATGCCGACTACGAGGACAGCAACAAGGCCGACGGACTGATCCTGCTCGGCTACGGCGACTACCTGGTTTCGCGCAGGCGCCTCGAGCAGCTGGTCGGACAGGGCACCCACTTCGTGCGCTGGGGCGCCGCGCTGCCCGGGCAGCCGGGCGTGTCGATCGGCTGCGACAACTTCCGCGGCGGCCTGGACATGACCGCGCATTTGATCGCGCAGGGACGGCGCCGGATCGCCTTCGTCGGCGACGCCTCCGAGCGCTACCCGGAATTCCGCGAGCGCTACCGCGGCAGCGTGCGGGCGATGGACGAGGCCGGGATCGAGGCGCGTCCGGAGTGGCTGATCGACGCGATCTCCACCGAGCAGTCCGGACATGCCGCAACCGTCGAACTGCTCCAGCGGGTCCCCGACCTGGACGCCGTGTTCGCCGGCAGCGACCTGATCGCCATCGGCGCGATGAAGGCGCTGCACGAAAGCGGACTGCACGTGCCCGGGGACGTGGCCGTGGCCGGCTTCGACGACATCCCTCTGGCGAGCTTCGTCACCCCGGGGCTGTCGACGGTACAGCAGGACACCCGCCAGGCCGGTGCCCTCCTGGTCGACAGCCTGCTCGGGCTGATCGTGGGAGAAGCGGTGGAGAGCCGCACGATTCCGGCGAAGCTGGTGCTGCGCGGCTCGACCGGGAACTGAGGTCGGCATCGGCCGCGCGCCTGCGTGGCTACCACATTGACGGCGACACCGGCGCGCGGACCGCATCGGAATCGCACGCATGGCAGGCTCCTGCGAACAGGTCCTTTACGGTCCGGCGTAGGAGCGGGCCGCGCCCGCGATACCGTGCCAGGCAGCACTGTCCGCCGCGGTGAGGATTGGGCCGTCGCCACGGGTTTCGCCAATGAATCGCCGACGCTTCAAGCCTGGATGGTGGTTAGCCCATCGCGAAGGGCCCGGCTGTTCATTTACACCGCCCGTGGCGACGGGTCTGATCTCACCGCAGCGGAGAAGGCTGCCTGGCGCGGCATCGCGCGCATGGCGCGCTCCTACGGAAGCATGGAGGAGGGCTGGTGGTCCATCAGCGAGCGCAGGCGCGCGCGCAGGTCGTCGCGCCGGGGCGGCGCGTCGTGCAGGAAGAGGCGCACGCCGTGTGCCGGCACCTCGGCGGCGAGGACGCCCTCCACGGTCTGCACCGTCCCGTCGAAACCGTCGCGCCAGTCCCCGGGCTCCAGGAACTCGGTGACTTCCATCGTGCGTGCCGCGTCGCCCTTGTTCAGCAGCACCAGCGCGATCTGGGCGTTGTCGCCATCGTCGTAGACGCGGTAGAACGCCGCCTCGTCGCCTTGCAAGCGCAGGTCCAGCTGCAGGCCCTTCTGCAGCGCCGGCGACTGCCGCCGCAGGTTGGCGATGCGGGTCAGCGCGGCCTGGATCGGATGCCCGGCGGCGGCGTCCACGCGCGCCTGGCCGAAGTAGTTGCGGTTGCCGGCGTGCTCGCCGCGGCCGCGCATGAAGCCGGTCTCGGAGCCGTAGTAGACCACCGGGATGCCGCGCGCGGTGAACAGCCAGTTGTGGGCGTCGATGAAGCCGGCGTCGCCGGCGTCCATGCGCGCCATGTCGTGGTTGTCGTAGAAGGTCGCCAGTTCGTAGGGGTTGGCATAGGGGTCGCCCTGCAGGTGCAGCGCGTCGGCCAGCAGCGAGAAATCGGCGCCTTCGGCGAAGACCTTCTGCATCGCCTCCTTCATCGGGAAGTCGAGCACGCTGACGCCGCCGTTCTCCGGCAGCGTGTGCGCGGCGATCTTGGCCGCGTCGTAGTCGAAGGCCTCGGCGAACATGAAGAACCCCGGATGCTCGGCGCGGATGCGGTCGCTGAACTCCTTCCAGAACGGGTGCGGCATGTGGCGGATGGTGTCGATGCGGAACGCGTCCGCGCCCTGCCCGATCCACTGCAGGTAGGCGCCGACCAGGTAGTCCATGGCCTCGGGGCTGGCCGGGTCGAAGTCGCCGAGCTGGGCAAGGTCGGGTTTGGTCGAATAGAACCGGTGCAACGGCTCGTTCGCCGGATCGAGTTCGGCCGGCGGCAGGTTCTGGTGGTCGGCGACGAGCGCGCCGTCGGCATCGAACACCTGCCCGAAGCCGGGCTGCCGCTCGGGCATGGTGTACGCAGGCGAGGAATGATTGGCGACGATGTCGAGCACGGTCTTCAGCCCCTGCGCCTTCATGCCCGCGGTGAACGCGGCGAAATCCAGGCCCGCGCTCGGCAGGTGCTCGTCGAGCCGATAGAAGTTCATGCCCCAGTAGCCGTGGTACGCGGCCTTGCCGCGGTCGGTCAGCGAACTGCCGCAGCTGATCGCGTCGCCGCCGGTGAAGGCCTGGTCGGGGTTGTCGACGATCGGCGTGATCCACACCGCGGTGAAGCCCATGCCGCGGATGTAGCCGGCGTTGTCGAGGATGCCCTTGAAGTCGCCGCCGAGGTAGCCGATGTTGCCGTCGATCCCGTCCGGGCATTCGACAGGAATATCGAAGCTCGGATGCGGCCGGCCCTGGTCGCGCTGGTCGTTGGACGGATCGCCGTTGACGAAGCGGTCGGTGACCACGAAGTACACCGCATTTTCCGCGAACGGCTCGGTGGTGCCGTAGAAGCCGGGCGCCGGCGATTTCGCGCTAGCCGGCGCGGGCGATGTTTCCGGCGGCACCGGACCGTCCGGCGTGCAGGCCGCCAGCGCCAGCGCGATCACGCAGCCAAGCCAAGCACGCCTCATGCCGGCTGCTCCAGCGGCTGCGGGTCGCGTACCCGCAGCACGCACAAGCCGGCCACGATCAGGCTGGCGCCGCCCAGCACCACAATCCGGATCGGCGCGCCATCCAGCAGGTGCCGCAGCAGGAAGCCCAGCGTGCTCACCGCGACCAGCTGCGGAATGACGATGAAGAAATTGAAGATGCCCATGTAGATGCCCATCTTCTTCGACGACACGCTGTCGGACAGCAGCGCGTACGGCAACGAGAGGATCGAGGCCCAGGCGAAGCCCACCCCGACCATCGACAGCAGCAGCCACTGCGGATCGCGGACCAGCGCCATCGACATCAGCCCGAGCCCGCCCAGGGTGACGTTGACCAGGTGACTGCCGCGCAGGCCGATCGCGCGCACCATCCACGGGATCACGATTGCCGCCAGCGCCGCGAAGCCGTTGTAGGCGGCGAACAGCACGCCCACCCAGTTGGCGCCCTCGTTGTAGGCCGCCGACTGTGGATCGGTGGTGCCGAAATGCACCTGGGTCACCGCGGCGGTGGCGTAGATCCACATCGCGAACAACCCGAACCAGGAAAAGAACTGCACCACGGCCAGTTGCCGCATCGCCTGCGGCATGTTGTGCAGGTCGGCGGCGATCGTCGCCAGCATCCGCTGCGGCGCCAGTCGCCGCGCCACCAACAGCAGCACGCCATACGCCAGCGGAATGCCTGCCAGCACGTACAGCATGCGATCCCAGCCGAACGCATACACCGCGGCCATGCCGAGGATGCCCAGCAGCAGCCAGGGCAGGCCGCTGCCCGGCTCCAGAGCCGCCCGCGCGCGGTCGCCGGGCAGTTCCGGCGGCTGCGCATCGTCGAAGGCGTGCAGGGTGTCCGGCGGGTACTCGCGGGTACGCAGGATCGTCCACGCGATCGCGCCGAACAGTACCGCACCGCCGAAATAGAAGGCGTAGCGGACGGTATCCGGGATCTCGCCCGGCCCGGCGGTATTGCCGACTCCGACCTTGGCCAGCAGCCAGGGCAGCAGGCTGGCGACCACCGAACCGATACCAATGAAGAAGCTCTGCATCGCGTAGCCGGCCGGCCGCTGTCGCGGGGCCAGCTGGTCGCCGACGAAGGCGCGGAACGGCTCCATCGACACGTTGAGCGAGGCGTCGAGGATCCACAGGGTGCCGGCGGCGATCCATAGCGCCGGCGAGTTCGGCATCACCAGCAGCGCGGCGGTGGAGAAGATCGCGCCCCACAGAAAGTACGGCCGGCGTCGCCCCAGCCGCGTCCAGGTGCGGTCGGAGAAGTAGCCGATTACCGGCTGCACCAGCAGCCCGGTCAGCGGCGCGGCGATCCACAGGCCCGGCACCTGGTCCATGTCGGCGCCCAGCGTCTGGAAAATCCTGCTGACGTTGGCGTTCTGCAGCGCGAAGCCGAACTGGATGCCGAGGAAACCGAAGCACATGTTCCAGATCTGCCAGAACGTCAGTTGCGGTTTTGCGCCCATGTGCCGGTCCGGCTCCCGTTGCGTTGATCCTGCACCCGTCGTCCGGGCACGTCGACACCCGCTGTCGCGGGCCGGGGCCATGGTAGTTTCGGGTGCAGGTGCAGCATGGCGGTTGCATACGTATTCATCGCATCAGCGCGAACGCGGTCGTCGCCATGGGATGGCGCATCGTGGAATAGTGGCGCCCCGAAAGCGCGCCGCATCCTTGGCGCGACCGATTCCGAGGATGCGGATGACGAGCAGCCCCTGGTGGCGCGGCGCGGTGATCTACCAGATCTACCCGCGCAGCTTCATGGATACCGATGGCGATGGCGTCGGCGACCTGCCGGGCATCGTCGAGCGCCTGGACTACGTCGCCAGCCTGGGCGTGGACGCGATCTGGATCGCGCCGTTCTTCCGTTCGCCGATGCACGACTTCGGTTACGACATCGCCGACTACCGCGACGTCGACCCGCTGTTCGGCACCCTGCACGACTTCGAGGACCTGCTGCGCAAGGCGCACGGGCTCGGCCTGCGGGTGATGATCGACCAGGTACTCAGCCACACCTCGGCCGAGCACGCCTGGTTCGTCGAGAGCCGGCAGTCCCGCGACAATCCCAGGGCCGACTGGTACGTCTGGGCCGATGCGCGCCCCGACGGCACCCCGCCCAACAACTGGCTGTCGATCTTCGGCGGCGTGGCCTGGAAGTGGGAGCCGCGCCGCGGCCAGTACTACCTGCACAACTTCCTGTCCTCGCAGCCGGACCTGAACTTCCACAACCCCGAGGTGCGCGAGGCGACGCTCGACAACGTGCGTTTCTGGCTGGACAAGGGCGTCGACGGACTGCGCCTGGACGCGATCAATTTCTGCTTCCACGACAAGCTGCTGCGCGACAACCCGCCCAAGCCGCCGGAACTGCGCACCGGGCGCGGCTTCAGCCCGGACAACCCGTACGCATTCCAGTACCACCACCACAACAACACCCAGCCGGAGAACATCGGCTTCCTGGAGCAGCTGCGGGCGCTGATGGACCGCTACGCCGATGCGGCGGCGCTCGGCGAGATCTCCTCCGAGGATTCGCTGGCGACCACCGCCGAATACACCAGCGGCCGGCGCCTGCACATGGGCTACAGCTTCGAGCTGCTGACCGACGACTTCAGCGCCGCCTACATCCGCGGCACGGTGGAGCGGCTGGAGGCGGCGATGACCGAGGGCTGGCCGTGCTGGGCGATCTCCAACCACGACGTGCGGCGCGCGGTGACGCGCTGGGGCGGGCAGCGCGCCAGCGACGATTTCGCCCGGCAGATGGTGGCGCTGGTCTGCTCGCTGCGCGGCTCGGTCTGCCTGTACCAGGGCGAGGAGCTCGGCCTGCCGGAGGCGGAGGTGCCGTTCGAGGCGTTGCGCGACCCCTACGGCATCGCCTTCTGGCCGACGTTCAAGGGCCGCGACGGCTGCCGCACGCCGATGCCGTGGAACGGCGACGACGGCACCGGCTTCAGCGACGGCCAGCCATGGCTGCCGATCTCGGACGCGCACCGCGCCCGCAGTGTCTCCAGGCAGGAAGCCGACCCGGATTCGGTGCTCGTCGCGGTGCGGCGTTTCCTGCGCTGGCGCAAGGCGCACCCGGCGCTGGTCGAGGGCGACATCCGCTTTCTCGATGCGCCGGAACCGGTCCTGGCCTTCACCCGCGGCCATGACGGCGAATCGCTGCTGGTGGCGTTCAATCTCTCGGCCGACGCGGTCGCCTGGCGACTGCCGCAAGGCATCGCGGCGCGGCCGGTCGACGATCACGGGCTGCTCGGCGGCGGGATCGACGACGGCGTCCTGCAGCTGCCCGGGAGCGGCGTGTTCTACGGCCGGACGGATTGACGGCGTCACATTGGCGCTCACTCGGATTGAGCTTTTCTGCACAGTCCGTGAGCCGCCGTTACCGTCGATCCCTGGGAGGCCATCTGACATGACACGTAAGCCACGCCACCCCGCGCCCTCCTCCTGCTCAAGCTGGATCAGCCTCCGGTTCGAGGGCGCCGAGCACGCCGAAAGCGCCTGGCGAAAACGGGTGCACCGGCCGCTGGTCTTCCCGCGCAGGCGGCGCGACGCGGCTATCATCGCGCTGACCCGGATCTCTCCCTCCGGATCGCCGGCGATGAAAGCGACCCTGCACGACGAACGCCTCGACCTGGTGACCGGCCTGCTGCTGCAGTCCGGCGCCGGCAGCGTGCTCGACCTCGGCTGCGGCGCCGGCCGCCTGCTGGCCAGCCTGCTGCGGCATCCGCAGTTCGCACGGGTGACGGGCATCGACGTCAGCGCCGATGCGCTGGCGGTGGCGAGGCACGAACTGCAACCGCGCGCCGGACAGTCGCGGCTGCAGCTGATGCACGCCAACTGCACGCGGCCGCTGGACGGGCTGCCCTTCCACGAGGCCGCGACGATGGTGGAAACCATCGAGCATTTCGACCCGGGCGTGCTCTCGGCCGCCGAGCGCACGCTGTTCGCCTGCTACCGGCCGTACGTCGCGATCGTCACCACGCCCAACCGCGAATACAACCCGCTGCTGGGACTGCCCGAGGGCCGCCTGCGCGATCCCGACCATCGCTTCGAGTGGGACCGCTCGCGCTTCCGCGCCTGGGCGGTCGGCGTGGCGCGGCGCAACGGCTACGCGGTGCGCGTCGGCGGCATCGGCGAACCGGACGACGAGTTCGGCGCACCCGGGCAGTACGCCTATTTCAGCCGGGATCCATGATCCATGCCCTGCGCGGCCGACTTGTGGAACAACGCGATGTGCGGCGCCGGACATTCCAGCTGCCAGCGGTGGCGCCGCGCGATCCACTGCAGCGTGCATTGCTGGTAGAAGCAGACGTGGGTCGGATCGCGGGCGTAGCCCCAGGCGGCGAAGGGCCGCTCCGGCAATCGCCATTGCGTCATGAGGCCGAGCCAGCCGCCCGGCCGCAACAGATCATCGAGACGCGCGAACTCGGCCGCGGGATCGTGGAAGTGTTCGGCCGTTTCGCTGCAGGCGATGAAGTCGTAGCGGCGCCGCAGCAGTACAGGGTCCGCGGCGTACAGCGGGTCGTACGCGGCCGTGGGAAAGCCGCGTGCGGCCAGCATCGTCGGCAACGCAGGGCCCGGGCCGACGCCGTAGTCCAGCCCGCGCATGCCGGGCCGCAGCCGTGCCGCCAACGGCTGTGCGAGGCGATCGAGGAAGGCGCGATAGCCAGGGTCGTCCGGATCGTTGCGGTGCAGGTCGTAGAGCGTGCGCTCTGTTTCCGCCGACGACCGGTCGCCGGGCAGCATGAAGGTCAGTCCGCAGTCGCCGCAGAGCGCGTAGCGCCGCCCCTGCACCGGCGCTTCTGGCGCGCACGGCGCGGCGCCGCAGAGCGGACAGGCCGTCATCGACGGACGCTTGCCTGGACCGCGGACGCCGCCGATCGCCCCGGCCAGCGATGCAGGTGCGCGGGATCCACGCCCACGCGCCGGCAGGCACGCTGCGCCACGCCGTCATCGAGCGCGGCACGGAACAGCGGCCCGAGGCCCCGCAGGGTGCGTGCCGCCGCCGCGTCGCGCACGCGCCGCAGCGCACCGCGCCCGAGCATCGCGGGCGCCCACGCCGGCAACAGGGCGGCGCCGGCGCCCAGGAACAACGCCCGCGACAGCCCCGCCGCCGGCACCGGCAGGCGGATCCGCGAGAGCACGGCGAGCACCTCGCGCGAACGTTCGTCGCAGGCGAGTTCGCCGCGCACCTGTGCGAAATAGTCGCGCACCGCGGCCTCGGACGCTGGCACCGCGCGCGCGCCCAGCGCCTCGGCGATGCGTCGTACCTCGGCGTAGTAGCGGTCGGCGGCGCCCGCGGGCAGCGCGTCCGGGCAATAGCGACGGTAGCCCTGCAGGAAGCCGTAGCTCTCGGTCACGTGCACCCAGGTGAGCAGGTCGGGATCGGCGGCGGCATAGCGGCGCCCGTCCGGCAGCACGCCGTGCACGCGCGCATGGATCGTGGCCACGCGCGCGACCAGGCGCTCGGCCTCGGCGCGGCCGGCGTAGGTGGTGCCGGCGACGAAGGCGGTGGTGCGGCGCAGGCGCCCGACCAGATCCTCGCGGAAATTGGAATGATCCCAGACGCCGGCCAGCGCACGCGGATGCAGCGTCTGCAGCATCAACGCGCACAGGCCGCCGGAGAGCATGCCGGGGAAATCGGCATGGATGCGCCAGGTGACGCTGTCCGGACCGAACAGGCCGGGATCGCCGGCGGGGTGGTCGTAGTCGATGCCGCTCTGCCCGCGCGGGAACGCGCTCAGCACCCAGTGACGGATGCGGGCGGTGGCGGGGGCGACGAGCGCGCGGAACCGGGCGTCCATGCCGTCATGCTAGCCGTATCGCCCGCAACCGGGCCTGACGGATCGTCCCTACGGAAGATGCGCCCGCCGCCTGCGTCATTCCGTGCGGTCGCGCAGGACACCGTAGGAGCGCGCCATGCGCGCGATGCCGGCGCCCTTGCAGCCTCGACCCAATCGGCGCACCCGCGTCCGACACCCGCGGCATCGCGGGCATGGCCCGCTCCTACGAAGGGCTGGCCGACTCGAGCCGCTATCCGTAGGAGCGCGCCATGCGCGCGATGCCGGCGTGGCTCGAGGGCGGAGCATGTCTTCGGAAACGGCGCCGTGACCGAAGTGCGGCTGCATGATCGGGCGGCGCGGGCATCGCGCGCATGGCGCGCTCCTACGGGGGGAGGGTGATCACCGGGGTATCGTCCATGATCCGCGGATCGCCGACGTCGCCGCCGCCGAAGCCGGCGGGCTGTGCCTCAGGCGCGAGCGGGCGATAGCCGCCGTCGTAGTCCCAGGTGGCAATGTAGAGCTTCGCCCCGGACAGGGAGGCCGGATCGCCGAGCACGCCGGCCGGCAGGGTGAAGGTGACGGTGCGGGCATCGCGGTCGACGGCGATGTCGGCGCCCGGCGTGACCGGCGTGCCCTCCTCCGCCTCATCGGCGCCTTCCCCGGAGAACAGCGCGTTCGACCAGCCGTGCGCGCGCAGCCGCCGATGCCAGCGCATGCCGTCGGGCAGCCGCGCGTGCTGCTGCGGCATCGCCGCGGCGCCGCCGTCGTGGCCGCGCAGCTGCAGGAACAGGGTGAAGGCGACATGGTCGAAGCCGTTGGCGGGATTCCAGGCATCGCCGAGGCCGCGCATCGTCAGCGCGACCCGCAGCGCGCCGCCGGCGCCCCAGACGCGCACGCGCTCGATGTCCGCCGGCCGCAGCTCGTGCCAACCCGGATCGGACGGATACACGTAGCGGCCATCGGGGCCGGCGTCGTCCCCGCGCGGATCGGCCAGGTCGGCCAGCTCTTGCCAGTCGAGATCGACGCGGAAGGTCTGCGCGGCCGACACCGCGCCGCTGGCGGGGTCGCGCGCGAGCAGGCGATGCGCGACCGCGGGATCGGTCATGCCGCCGGTGGCCACGGTCGCGCGCCAGCGGCCGTCGGCGGCGACCGGCACCGTAGCCGCGCGTGCGAGATCGCCGTCGATCACCAGCTGCACCTGGTTCGCGCCCGGCGCCGTGCCCTGCATGGTGAAGTCCTCGCGCACCGCCCCCGGCGGCAACGACTCCACGACGGGCGCCGCGGCCGGTTCCGGTACGGCCGCGGTCTCGCCGGTCACCCGCCACACCTGCCCGCTGCGCGGCGGCAGCACCCAAGTGAGACGGCCGTCGCGGCCGACCACCGCGTCGTCCGGGGTGCCGTCGAGCGCGAACAGCCCGCGCAGCACGGTACCGGCGGGCAACCCGGTGTCCAGTGCATCGAGCAGCATCGGTGCATCGGCGGTGTTGAACATCACCAGCGCGCTTTCGCCGGCGTGATCGGTGCGCCAGGCCACCGCACCGGCGCTTGCGGCGTTGTCGGCCAGCACCGTCGGCGTGCCGCGCGAGAACAGCGGATGTTCGCGGCGCAGCGCGATCGCGCGCTGCAGGTAGCGGTACAGCGGCGCCTCGCGATCGAACCGGTCGCGGCCGCCGCTGCCGTAGCCGCCGGCGAACATCGCCGCACGCTGTCCGGTGAAGCCCTGTTCGGTGCCGTAGTAGATCACCGGAATGCCGGGCAGGGTCAGCATCGCCAGCAGCGCCTGCCGCAACGCGGGCTCGCCGGCGCCGGCAAGGAAGCGGTCGACGTCGTGGTTGTCGATGAAGCTGGGCATCCGCCAGGGATCGTCGTGCAGCGCCATCATCGATTCGATGCGATGGCGCAGCTCCGACGTGGGCCGGCCGCGGGCGAACACGTCGCCGAGCGTGCCGTAGAGCGGGAAGTCGATCATCGACGGCAGCCCGCCGGGCACGCGCATGTAGGCGTCGAGCTTGCGCGCCCGGGTGTCGTCGAACGGCTTGTCGGCGCCGAAGCCTTCGCCGAACGACAGGAAATCCTCGCGCCCGGTCGCGCGCGCCACGCGCATCACGCCGGGTGCCCCGGCCTCGTCGGCATGCAGGAAATCGGGAAAGAAATCCGCCGGCACGTGGAATGCGGTATCGACGCGGAAGGCATCGACGCCGACCTCGCGGATCCAATACCCATAGCTGTCGCGCAGCGCCGTGCGCACCCGCGGATTCTCCGTATTCAGATCGTCCAGTCCGGCCAGAGCGAATTCCAGCTCCTGGCGGCGATCACCGAAGTCGGCGATGTCCGGCGTCCAGTGGTAGATCGCCTTGGCGCGCTGCGCCGGATCGCGCGGATCGTTGCGGTCGAACGGCGGCTGCGTGGGCGCGGTGCGGCCGCGCGCATCGGGGATCGGTTCGAAGTGCCGGGTCGGATCGCCCTCGTCCCAGCCCTCGCGGTAGGCGAAGAAGTTGGCGGTGTGGTTGACCACGACGTCCTGCACCAGGTACATGCCGGCGCCGTGCAGCGCGCGCGACAACGCGCGGTACTCCTCCAGGGTGCCGAAATGCGGATCGACCGCCTTGAAATCCTCGGCCCAGTACCCGTGATAACCGCCGTAGCGCGTGGCTTCGTTCCACCACTGGTGCGCGACCGGTGGCGTGATCCAGACCGCGGTGGCGCCGAGGTCGCGGATGTAGTCGAGCCGCCGCGCGACACCGCGCAGGTCGCCGCCGCTGTAGCGGGCGCTGTCCGCGGGATCGTATTCACCGGCGCCCTGGTCGTTGTTGCCGGAATCGCCGTCGTCGAAGCGGTCGATCATCACGAAGTAGATCACCTGGTCGCGCCAGTCGGGCGACGGCACGTGCAGCCCTGCAGGCTCGTCGGCCGCGGCGGAAGCGGCCAGCACCAGCCCGAGGGCGGCCAGCGCGCAGCGGCGGACGCGCGTGCGCCCCTTGCGGCATGCGGCGCGGGAACCATGGTTGGCGGCGGAAAAACCTCGCACGGGCGCTCCTAGGGTCCGGGCCGGCATCGGCAACGACACCGGTTACCGCGGCGGCGGTCGCCGTACACGGTAGAGGTTGCCGATCCTGCATCACCCATTCCCGCGGAGGCGATGAATACGTATGCAGGGAAGCGTGCGCGGTGAAAGCGGGGTCTACCATGGCCGCGACACCGAAATACCCGCCTTTCCGCCGGACAGATCCGCAAGGACGCCACGGAAGGGACGACACCACGAACCGCGATCCGCACCACCCTTAGGGAGGGGAGATGAAGCTCGAACGCAACCTGCTGAGCGTTGCACTGTCGTCGGCGATGCTGATGTTCGCCGCCAACGTGAACGCGCAAACCGCCGGCGAAGACGACACCCCGGCACCCGCCGCGCAAGGCACCCGCGCCGATGACGCGGAAGCCGTGGATCTGGACCGCGTCACCGTAACCGGCATCCGCCGCGGTATCGAGAACGCGATCGAGACCAAGCAGAGCTCGACCTCGATCGTCGAGTCGATCTCCGCCGAGGACATCGGCAAGCTGCCCGACATCAGCATCGCCGAGTCGATCGCGCGCCTGCCGGGCCTGGCGGCGCAGCGCGTCGCAGGCCGCTCGTCGACGATCAGCATCCGCGGCCTGGCCGAGAACTTCGGCACCACCCTGCTCAACGGTCGCGAGCAGGTCAGCCTGGGCCACAACCGCGGCGTCGAGTTCGACCAATATCCGTCGGAACTGATCAACGCCGTGGTCGTCTACAAGACCCCGGACGCCTCGCTGGTCGGCCAGGGCCTGTCGGGCACGGTCGACCTGCAGACGGTACGGCCGCTGTCGTTCGGCGAGCGCGTGATCACCTTCAACGCCCGCGCCGAGGAGAACTCGCTGGGCGAACTGAATCCCGGCTACGACGACCGCGGCTACCGGATCAGCGGCTCCTACATCGACCAGTTCATGGACGGGCGCCTCGGCGTGGCGGTGGGCTACGCGCGCATGGACTCGCCCGGGCAGGCCAACCGCTGGGAGTCCTGGGGCTATCCGACCGACAATGCCGGCAGCCCCGGGAATTTCCTGCTCGGCGGCAGCAAGTCGCAGGCCTCCTCGGTCGAGAACGTCCGCGACGGCCTGATGGCTGTGGTGGAGTTCAAGGCCAGCGATAACTGGACTTCGATCCTCGATGCCTACTATTCCACCTTCGACAAGTCCGAGACCCTGCGCTTCATGGAAACCGGCCTGGCCTGGGGCGCCGGCACCACGCTGAGCAACGCAGTGGTCGAGGACGGCCAGGTGGTCAGCGGCACCTTCAGCGGCGTGCGCCCTGTGCTGCGCAACGACCGCAACACCCAGGAGGACGAACTCCTGGCGGTGGGCTGGAACAATGCCTTCGAGTTCGGCGAGCGCTGGTCCGGCGTGGCCGACCTCAGCTACTCCAAGGCCGAGCGCAAGGAGATGCTGCTGGAGACCTATTCCGGGCTCGGCAGCGCCAGCAACACCCGCACCGACACCGTCGATTTTGTCATCGACCGCTCTTCCGGGTTGCCGACCTTCACCTATCGCGAGGATTACACCGACCCTTCGAATCTTGTGCTCACGGACCCGGGCGGCTGGGGCCAGGAAGGCTTCATCAAGTTCCCCGAGGTCGAGGACCGGCTGGCCTCGCTGCGCCTGGGCGCCGAACGCCGGTTCGACGCGGGGATCTTCAGCAGCGTGGAGTTCGGCGTGAACCACGCCGACCGCGAGAAGACCCGCCGCAGCGGACTGGAGGCGTTCCTGCGCCTGCCCGACGGCGAGGTGCCGATCCCGGCGGACGCGCTGACCGCGCCGGTCGACCTCGGCTTCACCGGCATTCGCGGCAGCATCGGCTACGACACCGGCGCGGTGCTGCCGCTGTACGTGATCGACGAGCACAGCCATTCGGACATCCGCAACAAGAACTGGACCGTGGAGGAGAAACTCTCCACCGCCTACGCGCAGTGGAACCTCAACACCGACGTCGGCGAGGTGGCGCTGCGCGGCAACATCGGCGTGCAGCTGGTGCATACCGACCAGAGCTCGACCGGCTTCGTGGTGCCGTTCGGCGACGCCGACGCGCCGATCCCGATGAGCGGCGGCGCGCAGTACAACGACGTGCTGCCCAGCCTGAACCTGTCGTTCGGCTTCCCGTCCGACCAGATGCTGCGCTTCGCCCTCGGCCGGCAGATGGCACGGCCGCGCATGGACGACCTGCGCGCCAACCGCAACATCAGCATCCGCACCGACCGCGATCCCAATGGCCAGTGGACCGGCGACGGCGGTAATCCCGAGCTCGAGCCCTGGCGCGCGACTGCCCTGGACGTCTCCTACGAGAAGTACTTCGGCGGCCGCGGCTACTTCTCTCTGGCGGCGTTCCACAAGGACCTGCACAGCTACATCTACAAGCGTACCGTCAACGATTACGATTTCAGCGAGTTCGATCCGCGCGGGTTCGATCCGGTCTCCGATCTCGGCGAGTTCACCACGCCCGAGAACGGCCAGGGCGGCGAGCTGTACGGTTTCGAGGCCGCGGTCTCGGTCCCGCTCGACATGCTGTGGCAGCCGCTGGACGGCTTCGGCGTGATCGCCAGCTACTCCAAGACCAAGAGCTCGATCCTGCCGGAAGGTCCCGATGGCCCGGATCGGTCGGTCCCCGGCCTGTCCGAGCACGTCTCCAACGTCACCCTCTACTACGAGCGCCAGGGCTTCTCCACCCGAGTGAGCCGGCGCAGCCGTTCGCCGTTCATCGGCGACGTGGTCGGCTTCGGCGGCGACCTGGGAACCCGCTACATCGGCGCCGAGGACATCGTCGACTTCCAGGTCGGCTACGCCTTCGCCGACGGCACCCGCCTGGAAGGGCTGTCGGTGCTGCTGCAGGTGAACAACGTCACCAACGAGGAGTACCGCGAGTTCTACTTCGACAACGGGCTGGCGCAGACGTACAACGAGTACGGCCGCCAGGTGCTTCTGGGCCTGAACTACAAGTTCTGACTGGAACGCATCGCTCGAAAGCCATTCGACACGGATAAAGCAGCGAAAACGAACAAGGAGTAGGTCCTACGTGTGGGAGCGACGGAAGTCGCGACTGCCGTCGCTCCCACAAGAGCGGTTGCGCCGGCGCGCTCTTGGCTAGCCGGCCGCCAGCCTGCCGGCAATGCGTTCGCGCAGCGTGCGCAGGTCGGCGGCGAAGGTCGCCACGCCCTCGTCCAGTTTCTCGCGCGCCATCCGGTCTTGTGCCAGCGCGGCATCGAAGGCGGCGCGGTCGATCGCAGGTGTGGCGGCCGCCTCGACGGGCCCGGGTGAAAGCCGCCGCGGCACCTCGCCATCGGCCGCGTCCAGTTCCTCCAGCAGTGCCGGCGAGATCGTCAGCCGGTCGCAGCCGGCCAGCGCCTCGATCTGCGCGGTGGAGCGGAACGACGCGCCCATCACCACCGTCTCCAGGCCGCGACGCTTGAAGTCGCGGTAGACGTCGCGCACGAAGATCACGCCCGGATCCTCGTCGATCGCGAACGCGCGCCCCTCGTGCGCCACGTACCAGTCGAGGATGCGGCCCACGAACGGCGAGATCAGGAACGCGCCGGCCTCGGCGCAGGCCAGCGCCTGGGTGCGGTTGAAGATGAGGGTGAGATTGCAGTCGACGCCCTCGCCCTGCAGGATCCGCGCGGCCTCGACGCCGGCCCAGGTCGCCGCGACCTTGATCAGGATGCGCTCCGGCCCGAGCCCGTGCTCGCGATACAGCGCGACGAACCTGCGCGCCTTGGCCACGGTGGCGGCGGTGTCGTGCGCCAGGTCGGCATCGACCTCGGTGGAGACGCGGCCGGGCACCAATCCGGCCAGCGCTGCGCCGACGCCGACCGTCAGCCGGTCCACCGCCGCCGCCGTGCGCTGCCCGGCGTCCCCGTCCTGCGACGCCGCGCGCCGCAGTTCGCCTTCGACCAGTTCGGCGTACACCGGCAGCTCCAACGCCTTGAGCACCAGGCTGGGATTGGTGGTGCAGTCGACCGGACGCAAGCGGCGCACGGCCTCGTAGTCGCCGGTATCGGCGACGATCACGCTGTGCCGGCGCAGCTGCACCAGCCGCGATTCGCCCGTTGCCGGTGCCTGCGTGTCCCGCGCCGTGGATGTCGTCGTCATCGTTCGCTCCTGTACATGCCGGCGCACAGTTTAGAGCCTGCCGATGACAGGCCCTAGCGCCGGTCGACATTCACCCCGCAGCCCATCTCTGTAGGAGGGGCATCGGTGCCAGGGCCATGGGAGGCGAATGTCGATACGCCTTAGCGCCACGCCTTGCCGCGGGCGGACGCCGCGGGCTCGTCCGCATCCGCCGCCGGAAGCAGGTCCGAGTGCTCGCCCAGCATCGGCGCCGCAAACGGTGCCGGCCCCGGCGTACGGCCGAACTTGATCGGCCGCGTGACGCCGCGGTAGCTGCCCAGCCGCGGATGCGTGATCGGTGCCACGATTTCCTCGGCCAGCACCTGCGGATGATCGAACATGTCCTCGACCCGGCGCGCCGCCGCGCACGGCACGGCATCGCCGAACACCTCTTCCCACTCCAGCGCGGTGCGCGCGGCGAGCGCCGCGTGCAGCTTCGGCACGATCTCGCCCGACAGCTGCGCGCGCTTGCGCACGGTGTCGTAGCGCGGATCTGCCGCGAGTGCATGCAGCCCGGTGCGCTCG
Organism: Luteimonas salinilitoris; assembly: GCF_041300785.1. Classification (NCBI taxonomy): domain Bacteria; kingdom Pseudomonadati; phylum Pseudomonadota; class Gammaproteobacteria; order Lysobacterales; family Lysobacteraceae; genus Luteimonas; species Luteimonas salinilitoris. The sequence continues at coordinate 736,505 of NZ_JBFWIB010000001.1, read as the reverse complement.
CACAATGCCTGCCAGAAGCGCGGCGTGTTCGCCGAGATGTAGAGGTGCCCCTCGCGCGCGGGATGGATGCCGGTCACGCCGCCCGAGCGCATGTCGCGCCAGATGTCGAGCGCCTCGCCCTCGGCCCAGATCATCCGTGCCGATTGCATCGTCAGCGCGCTGCGCAGCAGCGAGACGCCGACGAACTGCCCCGCCCCGCTGCGCTCGCGTTCGTACAGCGCCGAGGCCACGCCGGCGGCGAGCAGCGCGGCGGCGTAGTAGTCCACCACCGAGCCGTACACCAGCTCGGGCGGCCCCGACGGCGGGCCTTGCAGCGTGCAGATGCCGGTCATGGTCTGCAGCACCTGGTCGTAGCCGGCCTTGTCCCGCATTGGTCCGGTCTCGCCGTAGCCGGTGACTGCACAATAGATCAGCCGCGGATTGATCACGCCCAGGCGGTCGTGATCGATGCCCAGCCGTTCCGCGACGCCGGGCCGGAAGTTGTGCACCAGCACGTCGACCTCGCGCACCAGCCGCAGCAGCACCGCCAGCTGGTCCGACGCCTTCAGGTTCAGCACCACGCCGCGCTTGCTGCGGTTCACGCCCAGGAACGCGCGGCTCTCGGCCTGCAGCGTCGACGGGTAGTTGCGCAGGTTGTCGCCGTCGGGCGGCTCGACCTTGATCACGTCCGCGCCCTGGTCGGCCAGCAGCGTGCAACCGTAGGGACCCGCGATGTACGCGCTCAGGTCCAACACCCGCACGCCGCTCAGCGGACCTGCGGGGCCGGTACGGGGAGACACGAATGGGGAAGATGTGTTCATCGAGAAAGCCGGTGTCGTGTCGTGGATGGCACTTTCAGCGCCCTCTCCCCCGCTTGCGGGGGAGAGGGAAAGCCGGCGCTCTCCCGGAGCGTCGAAATCCAGTGAGGAGAAGATTGACCCATGCCCGCATGGGAAAACAGCGGCGCCGGATATGTTCTGCTAGCACAATTTCTTGGCAACATCGAAAAAACGGCTACGCAGTTCGCAATTCCGGCGCCAGCTGCATCCAGGTCAGGCGCCAGCTGCCGTCGCGCCGGTCGCCGACCGCGTAGTACGGCGAGAACAGCAGCGGCGCCCTGCCCTCCGGCGACAGCCGGATCGCGGGTGCGGTGTCCGGCGCGGGCGCCGACAGCGTCTCGATCCACGTCTCCTCGGGCGCGGCGGGCAGCCGCAGCGTTTCCTCGACCTTGAACCCGTCGATCAGGCCGGTCGCGTAGACGAGCGGCCCGCGGGTGAGCGCGCACCAGTCGAAGCGCAGCACCTCCTGGCGTACCGGTGCGCCGTCGGGCGCGCGCGATTCCTGCACGTTGCGATGCGTCGCGCGATGCAGCACCGGCTGCAGCGGCAAGTCCAGCTCGATCTCGTCGCCTTCTGCCCATAGCCGCGACAACGTCGCGAACCCGTCCGCCGGCGGCGCGGCCGCGGCTTCTCCGTTCACCGCGATCCGCACCCGCTGTGCCCACGCCGGGATGCGCAGGCGGACGTCGAACGTGGAAGGCTGCCGCGGCGACACCCGGATCCGGATCCGGCCGTCGAAGGGGTACCGCGTGACCTGCTGCAGGCGCACCTCGCCCGCGCCGGGCACCTGCAGCACCGCCTCGGACGCGCCGTACAGGTTCACCGAGACGCCGCCCGGCAGCACGCTCCAGGCCAGCGCCGGCAGTTCCTCCAGCGCCATCGCGCCGCTGGACTTGCAGCAGCGCCAGTACGTGGTGTGCACGCGCCTGCCGTTGGGAAACACGTAGTAGCACCAGTCCTCGCCGTCCGCCGCCTGCGCGCCGAGCAGGTCGTTGTAGGCGCTGCGCTCGATCTCCTCGGCAAAGCGCGCTTCGCCGGTGATCGCGAACAGTTCGCGGTTGAGCTGGATCCACGACAGCGTCGAGCAGGTCTCGACGTAGCCGTACGGGCTGAACACGCCGGCCGGGTTGAATACCTCGCGCGAGCGGTGCGCCACGCCGCCCCAGGGGCCGCCGCCCAGGGTGAGGTGATGGTTGCGGATGTTGTCCCACATCGTTTCCACCGCGCGCAGGTAGCGCGGCTCGCCGGTGGCCCGGTGCAGCTTGGCCAGGCCGACCAGGTTCCATAGCAGCTGGTAGGCCTTGCCGGTGCCGATCTCGGACGCATCGGCGCCGGCCAGCGCCCGCGTCAGCAGCGCCAGCCGCGGATGCGCATCCGCCTGTTCCAGCACCCGCAGCGCCAGCCGCAGGTACTTCTCCTCGCCGGTGGCGAAATGCAGTTCCACCGCCGGGTCCAGCAGCACCGTGGCGGACATGCCGTGGTGGTTGCCGAGGCCGGTCATGTCGATGCCGCCGTCGGTCAGCGCGTGCAGGCACAGGTCGCCGATCCTGCACGCCGCTTCGAGATAGCGCGGGGCCGGGAAATGCCGGTGCACTTCGAGCAGGCCCAGGACCAGGTAGCTGTGGGTCCAGATGTCCCAGGTGCGCAGCGCGGGCGCGCCGTCCCAGGTCTCGGGCCCGGGCGGCTGCGGCCGCATGAAACGCCGCTCCGGCGCGTAGTTGCCGAGGTAGCCGTCGTCGTTCTGCAGCGCGACCAGGTGATCGGCGACGCGGCGCAGGTGCGACAGCAGCACCGCATCACCGGTCCGCGCCGCCGCCTTCGCCGCCGCGGAGAGCCACTTGCCGGCATGCTCGCCGTACCAGTCGCCTTCGTGGTTGCAGGCGGCGTGTGCCGGATCGAAGAGCGCGATCGCCGGGCTGGTCTCGTCGACGATGAAATGCGACAGGCGGCCGCGGTGGTTGGCCGCCAGCGCCTCGCCGAGGAGGCCGCCGAGCGCGACGTCCCGCGGCGCCGGGGCGGCAACCGCGGGCGAGAGTCGCCGGGATGCGCCACCGCTCACGCCGCATCCGCCACGCAGCGGAAGCCGACGCAACCGGAGCGGTCCTTGCACGGCGCCATCAGCAGGTACTTGCCGTGCTGGTCGAGCCGGTACGCCTGCGGGAAATACCAGTGCGAGGTCTGCGGCCGGTAGCTGCTGCCGCCGCGCAGGATCGCCGCGCGGGTGTGCGTGTCGACGTACTCGTCGGTCCACTGCCAGACGTTGCCGACCAGGTCCATCACCCCGAACGGACTGGCGCCGGCCGGATGCGCGTCGACATCGTCCGGCGGCCGCAGCGTGCGGCCGAGGTTGCAAGCCGGCACCGCGTCCTCACGCCAGTCGTCGCCCCACGGATACAGGCGGCCGTCGCCGCCCTGCGCCGCGTGCTGCCATTCCCATTCGCGCGGCAGGCGCTTGCCGGCCCAGGCCGCGTACGCGCGCGCATCCTCCAGCGCCACCCAGGTCACCGGCTTGTTCTCCCAGCCGGCGGGCGGTGCCCCGTCCTGCCAGTGGCGCAGGAAATTGTGCGCATCACGCGGGCGCCAGCCGCTGTCGGCGAGGAATGCATGGAACTGCGCGTTGGTCACCGGGTGGCGGTCGATGTGGAACGGCCGCATCCGCATGCGCCGGCGGTGGTTGCGCCGCGCGCTGCTCTCCCACGGGTACTGCACGTCGACGCCGTCCCAATGGTTGCCCTCGATCTCGATGCCGCCGACGACGAAGTCGAAGTCGCCGCCGGGGACGGTGATCATCCCTTCCGGCGCCTTGGCGGCGGGAGCGGTCGGCGCGATCGCCACCAGTTGCTGCGGCAGCGAGCGCCATTCCGTCGACAGCGACTGCAGCGGCGTCTGCGCACGTGCGCGCGCCGTGGCGAGGAAGGCCTCGAACCCCTCGACCTCGCTGCCGGCGTCCAGTGCCAGCAGCGCGCCGAATCCGCGCGCCTCGAACGCGAACGAAAGCACGGCGCGGCCGTCCTCGATTCGCGGCACCAGCTCGGCGCCGTTCCAGACGTCGTAGTAGCGGCGACCGTCGCGGTGCGGCAACGCGATCTGCTCACCGTCGACCGCGAACTCGTGCCGGTTGATCAGCGTCCACAGCGTCATGCCGTCGCCCGGGAAGCGGCTGGCGAACACCCCGGCCTGCAGCGTGGGGGTATACGGGCGCCAATCCATGCTCACCATCAGCGGCGCGAACCTGCGTTCGATCGTCGCGATCCGGCGCAACGCCTCTGCATCGCGCGGGGTGAACTGGTTCCAGATGCCCCACACGTTCTCCCAGGCGTTGCAGCCGATGCCGTTGAAGAAGATGTACTGCAGGTCGTGGCTGCGATCGCGGCCCCAGCGGTTCTCGTAGTTGATCATGTGGCGCGGTTCCAGCCACTTGAACTTGGCCACCGGCGGCACCGGACCGTCCGGCGCCTTCTTGCCCCAGCTCTGCACGTTCCAGATCAGCGCCTCCTCGGCGCTGATGGTCGATTCCGGCGCCAGCACCAGCGGATGGCCGATGGCGTCGCCGGCGTCGAAGAACGCGCGCGGCACGCCGTTGTAGGTGTCGCCGTTGACGCCGTCGGCGCCGACCGCCCTGGCCAGCGCGGCGATCGCGTCCCAGTCGCTGCGCTCCGGCGGGCGGGTACCGTTGTCCCAGGGCATGGTCGGCAGGAACACGCGCACGCCGCGGCGGTGGAAGTCCTCGACCGCGCCGCGCAGCCCCTCGCTGCCGCCGGGCAGGTCGTGGGCGAGATCGGTCTTGTTGCGGTCGTCGATGCCGATGTTGGGATAGACGAACCAGATCAGCACGCTGTCGACGCCGCCGAAGCGCGCCTCGAGATCGTCGAGGTAGCGGTCGACGGTGTAGCGCCCCGCCTCCGGATCGTAGAAATAGCGGTCCTCGACCATCATCTGCGCGTGCACGAAGTTGCACTGCGCCCACTGCAGTTCCGGCCGGCGGTAGTTGGCGTCGTCGTAGCCGATGCGGATCAGGTGCTCGCGACGCCAGTCGACCAGTTCGGCGATCCAGTCGTCGGCGCCGGACGCCGCGTCGATCATCCACAGGCCGATGTCGGTGAACGGCCAGCCCGGCGCCTTCCCCGGGGTCGGCAGATAACGGCCGGTGGTGACGTGGGAGAACTTGTGCTCGGTCCGCAGCGGACGGCGGTCGCCGTCGTCGGGCGCCATGTGGCGGGGAACGGTCGGCTCTGAAGCGGAAGTCATGGGCGCTCGGAAAAACGTTGGGGAAAGTTATCGTGCCGCCGCGCAGTACGCGGCCAGGTCATCGTACGCATCGCCCGCGGGGTCGGCGAACCCCGCCAGCAGGGCATCGACCTCATCGGCGGCGGGAACGCTGGCCTGCGCACCGTGCCGCGTGCAGGCCAGCGCCGATGCGGCGCAGGCGCGGCGCAGCGCCTCCGCCACCGGTAGCCCACGGGCGATCGCCGCCGCCAGCGTGCCGCAGAACGTATCGCCTGCGGCGGTGGTGTCCACCGCGTCGACGCGAAAGCCGGGCTGCACGTGCAGGCCGCCGTCCAGGCGTGCGCAGCATCCGCGTGCGCCCAGGGTGACGATGACCTCGGCGACGTCGATCGCGGCGAGATCCGCGGCGATGCCGCCGCGGTGGCCGGCCACCGTCGCCAGCTCGCCTTCGTTCACCACCAGCACGTCGACCGCCGTCAACAGTTCCGCCGGCAGCGCCTGCGCCGGCGCGGCGTTGAGGATCACGGTCACGCCCGCGACGCGGGCGGCGCGCGCCCAGGCGACGACGGTCGGCAGCGGGGTTTCCAGTTGCAGCAGCAGACAGCGCACGCCGTCGAGCGCCGGCAAGTGTGCAGGATGCAACCGCGCGTTGGCCCCGGGTGTCACGGTGATCGCATTCTCGCCGTCGTCGGACACGCAGACGAATGCGGTGCCGGTGGCCGCATCCCGCACGCGGACGATCTCGCAGGTCACGCCCGCCTCGCGCAGCGACGCCTCCACCGGCGCGGCGAACGCGTCCTCGCCGAGCGCCAGCAGCATGCGCGTCCGCGCGCCGCCCGCGCGCGCGCAGGCGACCGCCTGGTTGGCGCCCTTGCCGCCCGGGAACGTGGCGAAGCCGTGCCCGAGCACGGTCTCGCCGGCCGCGGGCACATGTGGCGCACGCACCGCGAAATCGAGATTGGCCGAGCCCGCGACCAGCACCACCGCATCGGGGGACACCGTCATCGCTCCAGGCTCTGGTAGACGAGGGTCTGGAACCTCCCGCCGATGCGCGGCAGGTCGTCGACCCCGTCGCGCGGCAGGTGCTGCAGCATCAGGATGGCGACCAGCCGCTCCTGCGGATCGATGGTGAAGCTGGTCGAGGCCGCGCCCGCCCAGCCGAACTGGCCGACCGAGCCGGGCCGCCCGCGCGCGGCGACGTCGAGTACCACATAGCCGCCTAGCCCGAAGCCCTCGGCGTCGCTGAACTGCGTGACCGGCGGGTCGAGCATGGTCAGGTGGTTCTGCAGCATCAGCTCGACGGTCTTGCGGCCGAGGATGCGCACGCCGTCCAGTTCGCCGCCGTCGAGCAGCATCTGGCAGAAGCGCGCGTAGTCGCCGGCAGTGGAATACAGGCCGCCGGCGCCACTCGGATATGCGTTCAATGGCGCGCCCGGGCGGACCGCGCTCGGACCGTCGTCGCGGACGAGACGGCCGTCCTCGCCCATGGTGGTGATATCGGCCACGCGGCCGCGCTGGTCGTCCGGCACGCGGAAGCCGGTATCGTGCATGCGCAGCGGCGCCAGCACCCTGGACTGCAGGAAGGCGTCGAACGGCTGCCCGCCGACCACTTCCACCAGCCGCGCCAGCACCTCCAGTGCGGCGCCGTCATAGCCGAAGCGCTTGCCCGGCTCCGCCGCCAGCGGTACCTGCGCCAGGCGCGCGACGAAACCGCGCAGGTCGGACGCGGCGTGCGGATCGGCACGCTCCAGCAGTTCCGCCGCCTCGCCGTCGCCTTCCAGCCCTGCCGGAAAACCGGCGGTATGGGTAAGCAGCATGCGGACGGTCACCGCCTCGCGCGCGGGGCGCAGTTGCGGCGCATCGGCGCTGCCGCCGACGAGCACCCGGGGCTCGGCAAGTTCCGGCAGGTAGTCCGCAACGGGATCGTCGAGCGCGATGGCGCCCTCCTCCACCAGCATCAGCACCGCGACCGAGGCGACCGTCTTGGTCATGGAATAGAGGCGGAAGATGGCGTCGCGCGGCATCGGTTCGCTGCGGGCCAGGTCGCGGTGGCCGTAGGCCCGCCAGTCGACGATGCGGCCGTCGCGAACGACCAGCGTCACCCCGCCCAGGTAGCCGCGCGGACCGGTGGCCTCGTCCATGAAGGCGTGCAGGCGGGCCAGGCGCGACGGCGAGACCCCCACCTCCGCCGGCTCGGCCGGAGGCAACGGCGACGCGGCGCCGGCCGCGAACGCCATCGCCCATGCCAGCAGGGCAACGGCGACCCGGATGTCGAATGCACTGCGGAAAATGTCGGGAACCTCGGGTCGGGCCGCGCCGGCGGCGTCAGAACGTGATCGTATGCGTGAGCGAGAACATCCGGCCGCGTCCGGCGAAATAGTTCTTCCAGAAATCGATCTGCGACCAGCTGAGGATGTAGTGCTTGTCGGTCAGGTTCTCGATGCCCAGCGACAGGCGACCATAGCGCTCGAAGTCGTAGTTCACGGTCAGGTCGAACAGGGTGTAGCCCTCGGTGTGCTCCTCGGCCCAGGCCTGGTCTTCCGGCAGGCCCTCGTTGAGGTCGCGGTCGAACAGCATGGTCGCGCCGAGGGTCACGTCGCCGCGCGGCAGGAACCGCCAGCTGACCGCCGCCGACAGCTTGTCCGGGCTGATGTCGTTGATGCCCATCTCCCGGTCCAGCGGACCGTCGCCGCCGAAGGTGGTCTTGCCGCGGATGCGCGAGTACAGCGCGGTCAGGCGCCAGTCGTCCGAAGGCCGGAACTCGCTGGAGGCCTCGAAGCCCTTGATCTCGACCGGCGCGCGGCTGAGGATGAAATCCTCGGTGGCCGGGTCGACGATCAGCGACGAGCCGAAGTCGGAATTGCTCTCGTAGTACGAAGCGCCCAGGCTCGCGCGTTCCCCGCGCCAGTTGAAGCCGATCTCCCGGTTGTCGACGACGATCGCCTGCAGATCCACAATGCCCCCCACCGAAATCGGCGGATCGTTCGGGCAACCGTCCGGCTGGATGCCAGGCTCCGGGGTATCGTTGGAGCACTGGATGTTGCGCAGCGGGATGCCGACGTTGGGCAGGCTGAAGCCCTCGCTGTACGAGGCGTACACCGACCATGCGTCGGTCATGCGCCAGATCGCGCCGACGTTGGGCAGGTTCTCCTGGTAGTCGAGCGTGCCGCCGCTCACGAAACGTCGATCGCGATACCACGTGGTGGTGTAGTCGTCGACCTCCAGTTCGCCGTCCTCGCGGCGCACGCCGCCGCTTACGGTGACCGGACCGATGTCCCAGGAGAGTTGGGCGTAGGGCGCGGTGCTCTTGTAGACCATCGGCGGCACCCAGACGCGATTGGTGATGGCCAGGCGTTGCTGCGCTTCGTCCTCGACGACGTCCACGCCCGCCCGCAGCTCCAGGCCGTCGACGTCGAACAGCGACGAGTGCGTCCACGACACCCGCGCGCCCCTCTTCTCGGTCGCGATCTCGGACTGGTCGATCAGCTCGCCGATCGGGGCGATCTCCGGATCCTGGCGGTCGATGCCGTCCTCGGCGGGATAGCGCATCGCCTGGCTGGCACGGTAGACGTCGGCCGTCAGGCTGCCGCCGAAAAGATCGGCGTTGCTGTAGGAAAGTGCGTACTGGCGGAAGTCGTTGAACTCGGTCATCGAGCCCAACGGCGGGATCCGCACCGAGGAATCGGTGATGCCCTGCTCGCGATCGCCCTCGACCCAGGAGTAGTTGCCCTTGCCGGTGATCTCGAAGCGGCTGGCGGAGAGCTGCAGGCGCTGCATGCCGGCCTCGCCGAAGTTCATGCCCCACTTCAGGAACAGGTTGTCGGCCTCGCTGTCGTTGGTCGAGCCGCTGGCGTTCATGCCCACGCGGCGGCCGTTCGCGTCCCAGGCCATGCCGCGGTCGAGGAACGAGGTCGCGGCGAGCAGGTCGTAGCCGTCGTTCTTGTGGGTCACCGTGAGCCCGGCCTTCCAGGCGTCGCTGTCCTCGCGGAACTGGGTGGAGTAGCGCGAAGTGAGCGTGGCCTGCGTCCCCTCCTCGGTCGGGGTCTTCGACAGGTAGTTGATGATGCCGCCGGCGGCGCCGATGCCCTCGGCCGCGGACGGTCCGCTGATCACCTCGATGCGGCCGACGATGCCCATGTCGGTGAAGGTGCCCGAGCGGTTGCCCTCGCGCAGCGGCGACCCCTGCGGGATGCCGTCGAACAGGCGCAGCGCGGTGCGCCCGCGCAGGGTCTCGCCGAGATTGCTCATCGCCTGCGAGGATTCCGAATAACCCGGCACCGACCGCGCCAGCACCGCGGTGGCGTCCTCGCTCAGTGTCAGCGAGCGCTGCACTTCCTCCTGCGACACGATCGTGACCGCGCCCGGGATCTTGTCGACGGCCCTGGGGCTGCGCGATCCGGTGACGACCATGCGGTCGAGATCGGTCGTGGCGGTCGTCGCGTCCTCGGCGGTCGTGTCCTGTGCGGCGTCCCCGCCGTCCTGCGCATGGATGACGGGTGCGGCGGCGAACAGTGCACATGCGATCGCGACGGAGAGTGGTGTCTTCATTGAGTATTGTCTCTGCTGGTTCGGGTGGCCCCCGGTATGCCGCGAGGGCAGCCCGTGCTCGTGCGACAGGGCGGCAGGCATTCCGCCGCCGCTTGCATCGCGACGCCCTCCCGGCGCCGACCCGATCGGGTCGCAGGCAGCGTATGCGTAGCGTCGACAGCGTCACACCGGCGCGGACTATGTTCAGAGATCAGGTTTTCTTGCCTATCAAGCGGCAAAAGATTTGCTGCGATGCAGCAACAGCGAAAGCGATGATGCGCCTCGTAGGAGCGCGCCATGCGCGCGATGCCGGCGCCGTATGACAATGCGGTAGCGGCTTCGGACATGCTGCGGCTGCCGAAGTCGCGTGGACCGGGTCGACGATGCCGGTATCGCGCGCATGGCGCGCTCCTACGGATCGACGGTCTTGCGGGCCTCTTCGAGCAACACATTGACCAGGCGGATCCGTACGCTCGAGCGCGACCACACCGCGCCGATGCGCCGCGGCTCCACCAGCCCCGGCAGCGGCATCCGCACCAGGTCCAGCCCTTCCGGCCACGGCCGCGCCCAGTCCGGTACCAGCGACACGCCCAGGCCGCGGTCGACCATCACCGCGATCGCGTTGAGCGCATTGACCTCGAAACGCTCCAGCGGTGTGATGCCGGCCTGTCGCAGGTACTCGTCGGCCTGGCGGCCGCCCCACTGGTTGCGGTCGTAGCGGATCAGCGGCTCGTTCGCCAGCAGGTCGTGCGGATCGCGGTCGGCGAGGCGCCGCGGCGCCAGCACCACCAGCGGCTCCTCGCGCAGCAGCTGCCAGTCGCAGGTCTTGGGCAGCGCGTACGGCGCCTGCAGCACGATCGCCGCATCCAGGTCGCCGGCCTCCACCGCCCGGTACAGGTCGGCCGAGTACCCGGGCCGGATGAAGACGTTGATCTGCGGGAACGCCTCCACCATCCGTGCCAGGACGTCCGGCAGGATGCCCGCCAGTCCGGTCGGACAGGCGCCGATCCGCAGCTCGCCTGCCAGCGTGCTGTCGTTGGCCACGCTGCGCAGGTCGGACACGTCGCGTAGCAGGTCGCGGGCGCGCGCGAGGATCCGCGCGCCCGGCTCGGTCACGCTGACGGTGCGCCCGGCGCGCGCGATCAGCGGCGCGCCGATCTCGCGCTCCAGCGTGCGGATCTGCTGCGCCACCGCCGCCGGGGTGATGTTGAGCAGGCGCGCGGCGGCGGCCATCGAACCATGGTCGGCGACGGCCACGAAGGTCTTGAGGAATTGGGTGTCCACGTCGCCGCTCCGGAGTCGATGGCCTACGCTACCGGACCGGCAGCGCGCGCGGGAGCGCCGGAAGTCCTGCATCGGCGGGGGCATGGCCCCGCGCTCATGGCCTTCCGTCGGCCGAGGGCCTGTTAACGCTTATGGCGCATGCCGCGCCGGGCCTGCGGGCGTGCGGGGCAAGGAAGAACGAGGGCGCGTATGTCGATACGCAACCGAGTGATGACGCCGCCCCGTGCATCCGCAGGCCCGGCCCTTCGGGTGGCTTCCCAATGGCCGCCAGCCGGCGCCGCGCCGCTTGACCTTGCAGGCAGCAAGGCGCTGCGCGACGCAGCACCACCTGGCGGCCATTGGGAAACCACGCGGCATGCGCCATAAGCGTTAACAGGCCCTAGGGATCGTGAACGGTCAGCCCGGCCAGCGACTGCGCCGGCGGCGGGAAGAAGAGGCTCGCCAGGTAGCCCACCACGATGCAGACCAGGATCGAGATCGCGAGATAGAAATAGGAGTGCACCAGGTCGACCGACCAGGCCGCCAGTGTCAGCAGGATGGCGCTGGCGATGCCGATCGCCACGCCGGGAGCATTGGCGCGGCGGGTGAACATGCCCAGCGTGTAGGCGCCGGCGAAGCCGCCGCCGAGCAGGCCGAAGAGCTCGATCGAGACATCGAACAGCGAATGGATGTCCAGCCGCGACAGCAGCAGCGCCAGGCCGATTCCCACCAGCCCCACCAGCACGCCGGCGATCTCCGCGAAGCGCACGCTCGCCTTCTGCGTCGGATGCTTCGCCAGCCGCTCGTAGAAGTCCACCGATGCCAGCGTCGAGACGCTGTTGATGATGCTCGACAGCGTCGACATGGCGGCGGCGAAGATGCCGGCAACGATCAGCCCGGTGACGCCCATCGGCAACTCGGCGGCGATGAACAGCGGAAACGTCGCGTCGATCGGCAGCAGCGGATCCATGCGCTCGGGATGCGACTTGTAGTAGACGTACAGCGCGGTGCCGATGCCGTAGAACAGGCAGCCGCCGGGGATCATCATCGCCGCGAACATCCACACCGAGCGCCCGGCGTCGCGGCCGGACTTGGTCGACAGCACGCGCTGCATCAGCACCTGGTCCTTGGGGAAGGTCAGCACCACGTCGAACAGCACCAGGAACAGGAAACCCCAGACCGTCGCCTGGGTCAGGTCGAAGCTGAAGTCCAGCAGCTTCATCTTGTCCTCGGCCATCGCCGTGGCCATGAACTCCGGCACGCCGCCGTCGATATGCAGCAGGATGAAGCCGATCGCGAACAGCGCGCCGCCGAACATCACGAACACCTGCACGAAATCCGTCCACACCACCGCCTTCATGCCCCCGAGCGTGGTGTAGAGGATGGTGAAGCCGCCCATGATCAGCACGCTCCAGACCACGTCGATGCCGGTGATGGTGGCGATCGCCAGCGATGGCAGGAACAGGATCACGCTCATGCGGCTGCCGATCTGCACCAGGATGCACAGGGCGCTGGCGATCATGCGGATCGCCGGGTGGAAGCGCGTCTCCAGGTAGGTGAACACCGACATCAGGTCCAGCCGCCGCAGCAGCGGCACGATCCACACCGCCACGAACATCAGCCCGAACACCGCGATCAGGTTGTTGGTCAGGTACTGCCAGTTGCTCTCGAACGCCTTGGCCGGGATGGCGATGAAGCTGATCGAGCTGACGTTGGTGGCGTACAGGCTCACGCCCGCCACCCAGAACGGGATCGAGCGGCCGCCGACGAAAAAGTCCGCGGTGGAGGCATGGCGGTCGCGCGCGTAGAAGAACACGCCGATGCCGACCATCGCCGCCAGGTAGAACGCCATGACGATCCAGTCGAGCCAGCGCAGCAGCAGCCGGCCGGACTCGATCTCCGAGACCGCGAGCCGCGTGGTGCCGGCGGCGGTTTCACTCCACAACAGGCCGTTCTTCCAGGCCGTCGCCGCGCGCACGTCCCCGACCCGGCCACCCGGCGGGGCCGCCCAGGCGCCGGTGATGGCGTGATAGCTCATGACCGCGGACGCGCCGCCATCGTCGACGACGAACAGCAGGTGCGCCTGGCCGATCGCCCGGCCGGCGCCCGGCAGGATCCGTCCCGGCGCATCGCCGAGCGCTTCCCAGCCGGCGTCCGGCGACCAGCGCAGCAGCCGGTCGGCACCGCCGTCGTCCGCGTGTGCGGCAGCGAGGTAACTCGACGTCGCGGTGGCGACCATCGCCCGCGGCGCGCCGCCGCCGGGCCATCCATCGCGAACGCGCCAATTGTTTCCGCCGGCAGCGAGCGTCAGCAGCCGCGGCTCGCCTGCCTCATCCATACCCGCCAACTGCAGGGCTCCGCCGCGTGCGGCACCCTCCGCCTGTGACAGTGCCACCGGCAATCCGGGCAGGGCCTGCGATGCCAGCACGCCGCCTTGGAGTGTCAGACGCAGCGCGCGGTCGATCTGCCCGGGCGCGGCCCGCGGCGCGAGCAGCAGGAACGTCATGCCGTCCGAAGAACCGAAACCGCCGGCGACGACGGTGCCGGCCGGTGGATACCACGACGCGCGGCGCCACTGCCCGTCCTGCAGCAGCCAGGCTTCATCATCGGCCAGCGCGACCGGCGTTCCCGCCACGGCGACCAGCACCTCCAGCGCCGGCGCGTCCGCCGGCCACGCGGCCACTGCGTTCGTGCGCAGCACGGACAAGCTTTCCGCTGCCGCCGCAACATTCGCCAGCGCCAGCAACGCGATCGCGACCAGCAGCCGCACCGCGTGCCGCGCCCGGCCGCCCGTGCCGCTGGGCGGAGTTGGAGTCGTCGGATGGATGGCGCCGCGACGGGGCGCCCGGTGACCGGCAGACGACGGCGGCAAGGCCTCAGCGCGCCGCATCGTTCCCGCCGGCTCCGGCGGCCTCGGCGAGGATCGCCTGCGCGCGCCTGAGGAACGGCAGGTCGATCATCTTGCCGTCGACGACGAAGGCGCCGCGGCCTTCATCCGCCGCCCGCGCCGCCGCGGCCACGATCCGGCGCGCCTGCGCCAGGTCCGGTTCCGCGGCGCGGAAGATCTCGTTCGCCCAGGCCACCTGCCGCGGATGCACGCAGCTCTTGCCGCGGTAGCCCAACCGCCGCGCGAGTTCGGCCTCGGCACGGAATCCCGCCTCGTCGTCGAGCAGCGGATAGGCGCTGTCGCAGACGAACCGGCCGCTCTCGGCGGCCGCCACCCGCAGCGCGAACAGTGCGGCGTGCACGTTGTCGGCGCTGCGCCGCTCGATCCCGTGCGGCTCGAACAGGTCGCCGAGCCCCAACTGCAGCCCCGCCACGCGCGGATGCGCGTCCGCGATCGCGGACGCCCGCCGCAGCGCCCGTGCGCTTTCGATGTTGACCAGCAGGCCGATCGGCGATATCACGCCGTTGCGGCGTTCGGCCTCCTCCAGCGCCGATGCGGCCTGCCGCACCTCATCGACGCCCTCCGCCTTGGGCAGGTTCAGCATGGCCACGCCTGGGCGCGCGAACGCGTCGAGATCGGCGGAGAAATGCGGCGACGCCAGCGCATTGACGCGCACGATCACCAGCTTTCGCGTGCGCGCCACCGCCCCGGAACCGAGGAAATCGGCAATCTGCGCGCGCGCGCGCGCCTTGGCCGCCTCCGGTACCGAATCCTCGACGTCGAACGACACCGCATCCGCGCTCCCGGCGAACGCCTTGGCGAACAACTCCGCCCGCGAGCCCGGCACGAACAGCTTGCTACGCATGGCGCGGCCCCTTCATGGCGCGCAGTGTGCGGGAACGGAACGCGATAAAAAATCGCTTCGCCCATTTTCAAACGTCACTTTTTCTTCCGTGCCGGCGCTCGCGGCATTCGCACCGGAAGACTGCTCCGACTGGGCTGCCGCGACCGGTCCGCGGGTCCTTCCACACAGCCGTGGGCGTTCGCCGGAGCGGCGGAACGAAGGTCGTCAGATCTGCCCGAGCGACGTCGGGCGGCCAAAACGCGAACGGCGCCGCCTGCGAAGGCCGCGCCGTTGCTGGGGAATCCCACCGATCGCCGGTGGTGGGCGGTACAGGGTTCGAACCTGTGACCCCTACCATGTCAAGGTAGTGCTCTACCGCTGAGCTAACCGCCCGGATGCCTGCGCGGAGGGCCGCGCAGGGCCGCGAATTCTACCCCGGCGGTCCGCCCGCCACAACTGGCGTCCGCCCATCTCCCGTAGGAGCGCGCCATGCGCGCGAAACCCGCGCCGTATGGCGGTGCGGGAATGGCTTCGGACACGTTGCGGTTGCCGAAAGCACGCGGGCCGGGGCCAGGACGTCGGCATCGCGCGCATGGCGCGCTCCTACGGGGCACGGCCAATTCAGCTGATCAGCGTGGCCTCCTTCAGCCGGTGGATGCGGTCGCGCACCTGCGCCGCCTCCTCGAACTCGAGGTCGCGGGCGTGTTGGTACATCTGCTGCTCCAGCGCCTTCAGCTTGGCCGCCAGCTGCGCCGGGCCGAGCTTGGCGTAGTCCTCGGCCTCCTCCGCCACCCTGCGGCCCTTGCCGCGGCCTCGCTTCTCCAGCGCCGGCTCGGGGCGGGCGCCTTCCATGATGTCCATGACCGCCCGGGCGATCGATTTCGGGGTGATGCCGTGCTCGAGGTTGTACTCCACCTGCTTCTGGCGGCGGCGGTCGGTCTCGTCGAGCGCGGCCTGCATCGAGCGCGTCACCCGGTCGGCGTACAGGATCGCCTTGCCGCGCAGGTTGCGCGCGGCGCGGCCGATGGTCTGGATCAGCGAGCCGGCCGAACGCAGGAAGCCCTCCTTGTCGGCATCCAGGATCGCCACCAGCGACACCTCCGGCATGTCCAGGCCTTCCCGCAGCAGGTTGATGCCGACCAGCACGTCGAACTTGCCCAGCCGCAGGTCGCGGATGATCTCCACCCGCTCCACCGTGTCGATGTCCGAATGCAGGTAGCGCACCCGCACGCCGTGCTCGCCCAGGTACTCGGTCAGGTTCTCGGACATGCGCTTGGTCAGCGTGGTGATCAGCACCCGGTCGCCCATCGCGACGCGCTCGCTGATCTCGCCGAGCACGTCGTCGACCTGGGTCGCTACCGGGCGGATCTCGACCTCGGGATCGATCAGGCCGGTCGGCCGCACCACCAGTTCCACCACTTCGCCGTCGGACTCGCGCCGCTCGTACGGGCCGGGCGTGGCCGAGACGAAGATCGTGCGCGGCGAACGCTCCTCCCACTCGTCGAACTTCAACGGCCGGTTGTCGAGCGCCGACGGCAGCCGGAAGCCGAACTCCACCAGCGTCTCCTTGCGCGAGCGGTCGCCCTTGTACATGGCGCCGATCTGCGGGACGGTGACGTGTGACTCGTCGATCACTAGCAGCGCGTCGGGCGGCAGGTAGTCGTACAGGGTCGGCGGCGGCTCGCCCGGCAGCCGCCGGGTCATGTGCCGCGAGTAGTTCTCGATGCCGTTGCAGAACCCGACCTCGGCCATCATCTCCAGGTCGAACTGGGTGCGCTGCGCCAGCCGCTGCGCCTCGACCAGCTTGTTCTGCGCGTACAGCTGCTCCAGGCGCTCCTTCAGCTCGACCTTGATCGTCTCCACCGCGTTGAGCACGCTCTCGCGGGTGCTGGCGTAGTGGGTCTTCGGGTAGACCGTGTAGCGCGGCACCTTGCGCTGCACCTCGCCGGTCAGCGGGTCGAACAGGCTGAGGTTCTCGACCTCGCCGTCGAACAGCTCGATGCGCAGCGCCTCGGCGTCGGACTCGGCCGGGTGCACGTCGATCACCTCGCCGCGCACCCGGTAGGTGCCGCGGCGCAGCTCGGTGTCGTTGCGGGTGTACTGCAGCTCGGTCAGCTGGCGGATCAGCGCGCGCTGCTCGATGCGCTCGCCGCGGGCCAGGATCAGCCGCAGCTTCAGGTAGTCCTCGGGATCGCCCAGGCCGTAGATCGCCGAGACCGTCGCCACGATGATCGCGTCGGGCCGCGACAGCAGCGCCTTGGTCGCCGCCAGCCGCATCTGCTCGATGTGGTCGTTGATCGAGCTGTCCTTCTCGATGTACGTGTCCGACGACGGCACGTAGGCCTCGGGCTGGTAGTAGTCGTAATAGCTGACGAAGTACTCGACCGCGTTGTGCGGGAAGAACGCCTTGAACTCTCCGTACAGCTGCGCCGCCAGGGTCTTGTTCGGCGCCATCACCAGGGTCGGCTTCTGCACCGACTGGATGACGTTGGCGATGGTGTAGGTCTTGCCGGAGCCGGTGACCCCGAGCAGGGTCTGCCGGGCCAGCCCGGACTCGAAGCCCTCGATCAGCCGTGCGATCGCCTGCGGCTGCTCGCCGGCGGGCGCATACGGGGCGACCAGGCGGAAGCCGGTGGATTGGTCGGTGTCGTTCATCTGGGGGAGGTCGGGGGCGGACAAACGACCAGTCTAGACCCATCACGAAGATGGAGACATGACCGCGACCGGACAACTCGTCGATCGCAGGATCGGTGGCAGGGTGCGCCTCCTGCGCGCGGTGGCGTGTCGGGTTGATGATGGCTCGCGGCAGGTCACCGCCGCGTCTGGGACCTACGACCAGGTCGGGACTTTTCCTACGCCGACGCCCGGAATCGCCGATACCGCCCAGCCCCGCCAGCCTTCACCCTGCTGCTTCTACCCCCGGCAGGAGGCCGAAACCATGACCCGCAAGGACGCAGGATTCACCCTGATCGAGGCGATGACCGTGATCGCGATCGTGGCCGTGACCCTGGCCGTCGGCATTCCGGCATTCGGCGGCACGTTGCAGCGGCACCGCGTCCGCACCGCCATGCATCTGCTCAGCGCCGACATGGCGATGGCGCGCAGCACCGCGATCATGCGACGCGGCCAGATCGTCGTCTGCCCGCGCACCGCGGACAACCGCTGCCGTGATGACCGGGACTGGCGGCACGGCTGGCTGGTGTTCACGGACGAGGATCGCAATCGCCAACCCGACGGGACAGGCGACATCCTGCGCGTCCGCGACGCTCCCTCCGGAACGGATTCGGGCCTGACCCTGACGTCCTCACGGCGCTTCTTGCGCTACCAGCGCGACGGCCGCAGCGCCAACGCCAACCTGACCGTGCGCGTCTGCGCCGGGGAGCGTCTTGCCGGCAAGGTGATCGTCAACAACCTCGGCCGCGTACGCAGCGCCCGGCCGGTCAAGCCCACCCCTTGCCCACGCGGCTGACCAAGCACGCCTCGGCCGAAGAAACCGTATCGCAGGCCAGGCAGGCACTGGAACGCGGGTGTCGACCGACATGTGCCGTGGGGCCGGAAGCATCGTCCGTTCTTCGCTTGCCAAATCGTATCTAATTGGATACAATTCGCCCAACTGCCTACCTGGTCGAGCAGTCTGAGACCTTCGCCGAATGGCACGCCGGTCTGCGCGACCTGCAGGCCCGCATCGCCATCGCACGGCGGATCGAGCGGATGGCTGCCGGCAATCTCGGCGACGCGAAATCAGTCGGAGGTGGCGTATCGGAGTTGCGGGTCGATGCAGGTCCCGGCTACCGCGTGTATTTCACCCGGCGCCGGGGCGTCGTGGTGATCCTGCTCTGCGGCGGCGACAAGCATAGCCAGACGGCGGACATCAGGCGGGCGCGACGATTGGCAGCGGAGAGATGATGATGGCCCGGAAACGGCTCCCTTTCGACATGGCGGCGCACCTGGACAGCCCGGCAGCGATCGCCGAGTACCTGAACCAGGTGCTGGCCGACGGCGACACCGACGAACTGGTGCGTGCACTTGGCCATGTCGCCAAGGCGCGCGGCATGACCCAAGTGGCCAAGGACGCCGGCCTGGGCCGCGAAAGCCTGTACAAGGCACTGGCGCCCGGCGCCAAGCCGCGCGCGGAGACACTCTTCAAGGTGATCCGCGCCGTGGGCGTGCAGTTGCACGCCGGAGCGGCGTAATGTCAGCTGACCGGCACCTTGACCCGCGCCGACAAGCCACTAAAATGACCGTCCCCGCCCGAATAGCTCAGCTGGTTAGAGCACTTGACTGTTAATCAGGGGGTCGTTGGTTCGAGTCCAACTTCGGGCGCCAGATTGAACAAAAAAGCCGCGGAGCGATCCGCGGCTTTTTCGTTGCCTGCTTCAGGGCGTACTGCCGAACTGGCACTCGTCATCGTTCCCTTTTGAGTGCGTCCGGACACCAGCGGAATTGATGGTGAGCACACCGCACCTGTCGATGGCCTGCGGGCTGCCGCTCGCCGGGGTCGCCGCGATCTCGAACTCCGCCGCCTCCTCTTCGGTAATGGCCAGGGTGTAGAACACCGTTCCTCCACCACGTGGCGACTCGAGATCCCCCGTCGCCAAGGAAGCCTCGAAACCTTCATACGTGTTGTTGACGGAGTGAAAGCGCTCCGCCCGCTGCGCCAGTTCCACCAGGTCGACCTTGACCTGCCCACGTCGCGACTTGCGCACCTGCTCCTGGTACGAGGGATAGGCAATCGCCGCGAGGATCGCGACGATCGCAACCACGACCATCAGTTCGATCAGCGTGAACCCGCGTGGCCGCCGCGGTGATCGGCGGCTCGAACGCTTTCCCGTGGCCGTGCTGGCGAGTTCCATCCTCTTTCCCCTAGTCATCGGATCTGGCGCCAGGACTGCCGGCCGCAGGCGCGCGGCAGGTACAGCGCCGGAGCGCCGGCCACCTGGACGATCATGTTGCATTGCGCTTCGAGCGCCTCGTCCAGATCATCGGGATCGGCACCTGCGCTCAACGGCGGAATGCGCGGCGTGGACATCACCTCGACGTCCTTCACCGGTGCCGTGCCGCCGGTATCCAGCGCGATCGCACCGGTTCCCTCTTCGTACGACTCGCCATCCGGAGCGCCCTGGCGCACGTTCGACAATGCCGCGGCGCCGCTGAGCGCATTGAGCCCGAACAGGGAGTTGAACCCGGCGGTCGAGCAGCCGTCCACCTCCGTCGGCGAATAGGTGGGGATGAAGATGACACCGCTCTCCACCCGCGGATAACCCACCGCGCGTTCGCCCGCCGGCAGATCGAGATACCAGCCACGATGCGCGGCCCCCATGGTGTTGGTCGACACTTGACGGGACTCGTCGTCTCCGGGAACGCCAACGATCTGCTCCAGCAGATTGCTGCGGGTCAGTGTGACACCAGCGCCACGGTCGACGATGCCGTACAGGGACTGGATCGAATCGTCGCTGGCATCGCTGACGAAGGAGAAGCTGCCGGTCCCGAAGAACAACATCACGCCACCGCCCGGACCCGCGGCCGCGGTCAACCCGCCCAGGATCGGCTGACGGTAGGTCTCACCGTCTTCTTCGTGCTCCAACGTAGTGAACAGCGGTGTATCGATTGATCCCATGCCGTTGGCAGCTGCCGGCAGGTCGTTGCGCAGGTCGAACTTCCACACCGCGCCCTTCTGGTCGGCGGCGTACACGGTATCGGCGAAACCGTCACGTGCCGGGGTGGTGAGTCCGGTGCCGCTCCAGCGGTCGACCGCGACCAGGTTGCCCAGGCCGTTGCTGCCGGCCGGGGCCCCGTCTTCCACGGCCTCGATCATGCGGATACCGGGCGAGCCGGTATCGATGTCGACCACGAACAGTACCGCCTTGCCGCTGGTGCTGCTGTAGCCGTTGCCGAAGATGGCCTTGAAACTGACGTCCCCAGCCGCGTTCTTGAACGGCACGATGACCGGCTTGCCCAGCACGTGGCCGATGTTGTCGCGCACCGTGGCGTGCAGGTTGGCGTTGATGTTGTTGATCTCCCACAGCCGCGCACTGGAGGAGAAAGAGTTGGTCGATCCGGCGGTGGCCGCCGCCGACACGTCGAGCGCGAAGACGCCGCGGCCACCCGCACCGGTAGTGCCCACCAGTACCGTCTCCCAGGCGCCGGCGTAGTGCGCATCGCCCACCGTGACAGGACCGTCCACGTAGTAGCGGTGCTGGAACTTCTGGTCGTACCCGTCCTCGGGGTCATGCGGGAACAGCAGGTTGCCCATGTGACCGAGCACGACCTGCGGGATGTAGGCGAACCGCTCGACTCCGCCGTTGGAATCCTGCACGCCGTTCACCCCCATGCCGCCGTCGAATGCGTGCAACATCCCGTCGTTGGCACCTGCATACACCATCACCCGGCGATCGTCACGCTTGTCGTCCAGGTAGCCCGCATAGCTGCTTGCCCACAGGGTGTGCGCCAGCGAACGATACCCATAGTCGTCGGTCGGCGCACTTACCACCGGCGTGGAGTTGACGATGTCTCCGAGCAGGGTAGTGCGGTCGCGCAGTTTCCCACCGTTGGATTTCTCCAGGCTCGCGTCGCCGCGAAGATAGTTGATGGCGTCGGTCTCGCTGATGTCGATGCGACTGCCGCTGTCGCCGAAATAGGAGGAGTACGGATCGCAGCGCGACATGCCGGGCGCGGAGCTGTTGCACAGCTCGGCTCCGCTGACGTTGGCGGGTTCGAACGTCTGGGCGCCCGTGTCCCGGCCGACCCAGATTCTCCGCGAAGCCGCAGCCGGCAGCTCCGAGGCGGCCTCCCATGCCTCGGTCTCCTCCACCGCGCGAGACACCGGATTGAGCTTGAGGGTGTAGCCCCGCAGCCTGCTGAACCAGTCGGTGCCCTCGTTCTCGATGGCGTAGGTAGGTTCCACGGATAGCGAGCCTGTTCCGAGCCGGGCGCCTGTCAGGGCGATGCTCCCGGACGGCGACTGGCCGGAGCTGACCGAAGCCAGGATGCGGCGCATCGCCTCGGTGATGTCCGACGGCGTGCGCGCGTTGATGTATTCGCCGCGGGTGTTCACCGTTGCGTGCCAGATATCGTCGATGGTGCTGCGATTGTCGTTCTGGCGTGAAGGCCAGTTGTTGTAGATCGCAGCGTCCTCGTAAGGATCCTGCGTTTCGTCGTCTGGATCGAAAAGATCACCCCGGCCGCCCAAGGTGACGCCATAGAAGTTGACGTGCAGGTTGTCCTGGCAGTTGACCTCGGAATCAGCATCACCGCTTTTGCAGGACTCCGGCACCGGCACGTTGTGGGCGGGGTTCATGTCAGGCCTGATCGGCGACTGTCCGCCATTGTCCAGGTAGTACTGGGTAACGATGTCGGCCATCGTGTCGGAGTGGCCGTCCTGGAACGGCGCGCCCATCGTGCCGTCGAGATTTCCGACGGTGGGTCCGTCCTGATTGCTGTAGCCGTCGGTGAACAGCATCAGCGCGTTTCGCTGGCAGGACAGCTGTACCGGTGCGCCACCTCGCTGGTCGTCGGTTCTCCTGAACTGCTCGGCTGCAGCGGCGACCGCCTGCCTGTTCGGAGTGCTGCCGTTGGCGGGCAGACTGATCATGTCGGCATAGAGCAGCTCCCGATCTCCGCCATCGGACTTGTCGGCCGTGTCGCGCATGAACACCCGCTCGTTGCCATTGGCGAGCGGATTGTCGTGGCTGCCGTGGCTGTTGATGGTGAAGAAGCCCACGCGCATGTTGTTGACCGCCGCCATCGATCGCGTCATGCCGGCGATCATCGCGCGGTTGCGGTTGCCGTAGAACGTGAACCAGTTGGCGAAGTTCCGGTGCGCCTCCGTGTTTGGCTGGATCCGGTGGCGCCACATGTGGCATCCGGTACCGCAGGCGTCGTCCACGCGTTCACGCGGCGCGGTGGTCGAGTTGTAGGCGTTCGGCGTTCCCTGCAGCTGCGGCCACGGATCCGTATTCGACGTCCAGCGCATGTAGAACGTGGCCGGCCAATAGCCGATGTAGACGGCGCAGTTCGCGGTCATCACGTGACCGGCCGCTTCACCGACCGTATGCCAATCGTTGCCGCCGGAAAGCCCCCCGCACCCTCCCCAGCCGGTGGTCCGGTAGCGCGTGCCTTGCGGAAGCCTCATTCCCGTCCTGGTCTGGAATCGCGAGCGGTCGTTTGCTTCCTCCAGCCAGTCCGCCAGCGCGAGCGTCGCTGTCTGCCGCGGGTCGATCCGGGTGTTGGGAATGCTCGCCTCTTCGTAGGGGTCGCCGTTGCTCTTCAGCCACGGCTGGTAATCCAGCGTGGGGTCGTAGTAGGCAGGATTGAACTCGGACGAGCGGGCGAAGCCGTAATTGTCCACTGGCGGAATGCCGTAATGGCCGTCGCTGATGCGCGGCCCGGTATAGGAATAGGCGAAACTGCACGTTCCGCTGGTCCTGAGGACGCCAGGAGAACTGAAGAAGCTTCCGCTGCTCCAACATGCGTAGCCGTCCCTTCCCGGAAACTGATTTTGGAAGGTCATCGAACCAGAGTCGTCCACCGCCATGATGAACGCCGGAGGGATCTGCACCTGATTGTTGAGCGGCGCCTGCGCCAGCGCACCCTGGCCCTGGACGGCGAAGACCGAGTAGATGAAGTAGCCCGCCGCGCCCAGCGTAGCGAGGGCCGCGGCGGAGATCAGCTTGATGCGACGGGAAGCCATGGGTCGCGGTCCTCAGGGCCTGAAGATGGTGTCGATGGTGGCCGCCGAAGTCGCTTCGGGGCGCGGGATGCCGATGTCGGGATCGAGATCCGCCTCGTCGGTGGCGAAAGCGGTGATCTGATAGATCGGATTCGGGTCCTCGTTGAGAGGCCTGCCCATGTCCAGCGAAGTATTGCCGCTGATGCAGGGGCCGATGAGGCGGGTATTGACGCTGGTGACGGCATCCATCTTCCGGTCCACATCCCATTGCAGCGGGTCGAAGCCGTCGTCGCAAACCTGGTTGGGCGTGACGGGGGCGCAACCGGGCGTGGTGGTGCGGTTGACCAGGTCCTCGATGGCGCATTCGGTCGCGCGCGCGATGCCCTCGGCATTCTGGAAGGCGATGTTGACCGCACGGTAGTTGGCGGACATGCGCTCCTGCATGCCAGCGACCTGCATGCCGACGATGCCGATCAGGGCCAGCAGCACCAGCATGATCAGGGCGATGTAGAGCACCGCGCCGGACTGGGCGCGCGCGTTGCTGCGGAGGGCGGAAACCGGACGTGTCATCGCTGCTGTCCTCAGTTGCCGTAGAGACGGTTGCGCAGGGCGACGGTGGATTCGTAGCCGCTGCGATACAGGCCGTCGTTGTCCGCGGGCGGAGTGAAGTTCACGCCGAGCACGTGGCGGTCTGCGGCCTGCTCCGCCGCGGCGCGGTTCGGACTGCTGGCGAGCAGGCCGACCTGCACCATGCCCACCCGGCGCCAGTCCAGGTCGTCCCAGCCGGCTTGGGCGATGTCGAGATTGTCGATGTAACCCGTCGGGGGCTTGGTGTCGAGTTCATCCTCGCGGTCGAGGCCGAAGACGAGTTGCATGCTCGCGATGCCTTCCACCAGTTCCTCCTCGGAGTACTCCGCGCCGTTGTGATAAGCGCGGTACAGGGAGGGTTGTCCGCCGGCACCGGTGGATACGTAATAGACCAGCGACTCGGCACGGTAGAGCATCGTCTGGCCCGAGGGTTGCGGCGTATAGCGACCGACCAGGTCGGTGTCCTGCGAGGCTCCCGGTTGGGTGACGGTGACCACGGCGTCGGTGCCGCCGGTCGAGGTCCCCTCGAAGACGTCAACATGGCTGCAGTCGGCGATCCCATACAAGCCCGGATCGGGACGGCCACCGGTGATCAGTGCGTCCCAACGACCGGTCGCGAGGGTCAGCTCCTCGGTCGGGCCGACATCGGCGATGCCGGTCACCGGCGCGCCCACGTTGCCGAGATAGCGCAGCACCAGCACGTCGCTACCGGGAATCGGCTGTGGAGAGAGCGTCCCCAGCCCTCCGGGAAGGGCGCCCAGGGCGGGGGCGCTGCCGATCTCCAGCGTGTCGCCCGGCGCCGTGCCCGGCGCCTCGAAACCGGCAATGGACACGGTGAAATTGAGCGGATCGTACAGCGCCGTCGCGCCGAAATGGGTGCGCATCGCGCCCGGGGTCTGCAGGTGCGACTGGTCGTTGACACAACCGAAGTGTCCGGCCATGCGCAGGTCGCGCTGGATGAAGTCGAGCGCGAAGCGCGCATTCTCCTGCACCCGGGCCATGCCCTCGGACATCTGGTAGGCGGTGCGCGAGGCGGCGAACACCTGGACGAGGCCGAGGATCAGGAGGCTGCCGATCAGCAGCGCGATCATGATCTCGATCAGCGACAGGCCCTGCACGCGCTGGTGACGGATTCTCACAGGTAGGTCTCCACCTCGAACGTGGTCTGCGGATCGGCGGTGAAGCGTTCGCCCCAGGTGATCTCCACGCTGGCCAGGCCGCTGGCCGGATCGTAGGCCACCACCGCGCTGGCTTGCGGGCCCAGCGATTCGGCGACCTGGCACTGCCAGCGCTCGATCACGCCGTCGTCGCCGGTCACCGTGATGGCATCGTCGACAGTGCGGACACATGGACCCTCGGGCGCTTCGCCCGGATCGAAGCTGGCGGCGGGGTAATCCGCCGCCGACAGGCTGTTGACGCGCATCTGGTCGAGCAGCTCGTTGGCCAGGTTGGTGGCGCGGGTGCGATAGTCGGCGCTCTGGGTGTAGCGCAGGTTGAGCGTCTGCAGCAGCGCGAAGCCGAGCAGCCCGAGCGCCAGCACCAGCAGCGCCACCATCACCTCGATCAGGCTGAAACCGCTCGCGCTGGCGCCGCCGCGGAAGCCGCCGCGACGGATGACGTTCAGGTGCATGCGCTCTTCTCCATACGGACCTGACCTGTGGCGGTGATTTCGATCGTGCGCACCAGGTCGTGCCCGGTGGGGCAGTCGACCGGCTGCACGGTGAGGTCGACAGAATGGTCCTTTGTCCGACCGCGAGAATCGAACAGGATCATGTTCTCGTAGGTCACGCCGCCGTCCGATTCAGCGACGATCTGCAGCTTGTCGTTGCCCTCGACGTAGCGCAGCAGGCGGTCCTTGGGATCGTCGATTTTTTCGTCGCCGTTCCAGTCCAGCCACACCATCCAGCCGTCGTCCCAGGAAGTGCCGTCGCAGTCGCTTCCGTCTGACGTGGTGCAGACGAGCGCCCCGCCGGGACTGCGGAGCGCCTCCGAGCGTGCCAGCGACAGCGCCCCGACCAGCTCGTTGGTGGCGGTGGCGACGCGGTTGGAGCGCATCGTCCCCTGGAAGCTGGGCAATCCGATCGCCAGCAGGATCGCGACGATGGCGATCGTCACCATCAGCTCGACCAGCGTGAACCCCCGATTGCGCATCCGATCTCCTCCCCTGCCCGCCTGGACGGGTGCGCAGGTAGCCTATACGGCAGATGCCCACGTGCAACCGCAGGAGGGACAGGCGGTCGTCTGGCCCGACGAACGCGGGCCATGGCGGAATCCGGAGCCGGATAGCGGCAGACCACCGCCCCGCCAGCCAGGCTACCGCGGCACCTGTGTCAGGCCAGCACCTCGTAGCACGGCCGGTACTGCCCCGAGATCTTCATCCGCCGCTGCTCGACGAAGGCGCGCAGCAGGGCGTCGAGGGCCTGCATCATGTCGGTGTCGCCGTGGATCTGGAACGGGCCGAACTCCTCCACCCGGCGCATGCCGTCCTCCTTGACGTTGCCGGCGACGATGCCGGAGAAGGCGCGGCGCAGGTCGGCGGCCAGCTGGTGCGGCTTGCGGCCGTGGTGCAGGTCCAGCGCGGCCATCGCCTCGTGGGTGGGCACGAACGGCTGCTGGAACTCCAGCGGGATCTCCAGCGACCAGTTGAAGTAGAACGAATCCTGCTGCGCGAGGCGGTGCTCGCGCACGCGCTTGACGCCCTCGGCCATGCGCCGGGCCACCTTTTCCGGGTCCGAGATGATGATCTCGTAGCGCGAGGTCGCCGCCTCGCCCAGGGTCAGGCGCAGGAACCGGTCGATCTGCTCGAAGTAAGGCGCCGAGGCGGTCGGGCCGGTCAGGATCAGCGGGAACGGCAGGTCCGCATTCTCCTCGCGCAGCATCAGCCCGAGCAGGTACAGGATCTCCTCGGCGGTGCCGACGCCGCCCGGGAACACGATGATGCCGTGGCCGAGGCGGACGAACGCCTCGAGGCGCTTCTCGATGTCCGGCATGATCACCAGGTGGTTGACAATCGGGTTCGGCGACTCGGCGGCGATGATGCCCGGCTCGGTGATGCCGATGTAGCGCGACTGGTAACGGCGCTGCTTGGCGTGGGCGACGTTGGCGCCCTTCATCGGCCCCTTCATCGCGCCCGGGCCGCAGCCGGTGCAGATGTCGAAGCCGCGCAGGCCGAGCTCGTAGCCGACCAGCTTGGTGTAGTCGTACTCGTCGCGGTTGATCGAGTGCCCGCCCCAGCAGACCACCAGGTTGGGGTCGGCCGGCTGCAGGATGCGCGCGTTGCGCAGCAGCCCGAACACGGCGTCGGTGATGCCGGAGGTCGTCTCCAGGTCGACGGCGTCCTCGCCGAGCTCGATCGCGGTGTAGGCCAGGTCGCGCACCACGGCGAACAGCAGCTCGGCGATGCCGCGGATGATCTCGCCGTCGACGAAGGCCATCGCCGGCGCGTTGACCAGCTCGATACGCACCCCGCGGTCCTGCTGCAGCACCTGGATGTCGAAGTCCGGATACAGCTCCTGCGCGGCGCGCGGGTCGTCCGAGGCGCTGCCGCTGGTCAGCACCGCCAGCGCGCAGCGGCGCAGCAGGTCGTGCATGCCGCCATGGGAGGCGTCCTTCAGCCGCGCCACTTCCTCGCGCGACAGCACGTCCAGCCCGCCGCGCGGGTAGATCCGCGCGTTCACCACCGGCATCGCCCTCGATGCCTTGATCTCGCCTGCCATAGCCGCCGTTCTTCTTGGTTGGGGCGGCACTGTAGCGCAGCCCCGACCGGAAAAGGAAACGGCCGGGCAAGCCCGGCCGTTCCTCGAATCCCTGTTCCGGCGTGGATCAGAACTTGTAGCGGAAGCCGAGCTGCAGCGCCCAGCGCGACTGTCCGGTGTTGTCGTACAGGCGCTCTTCGAAGACGCCATCCGCGTCGAAGTCGTAGATGTACTGGCCGTCCTCGTTGATGCCGTTCATGCGGGCGACGCGGCGACCGTGCGGGAAGCCGATCTCGTTGGCGGGCCGGGCAGGCCGTCCTCCACAAACAGGAACGGCCGGGTTGCCCGGCCGTTCCGCATTGCAGGATTGACTGCGGGTCAGAACTGGTAACGCAGGGTCAGCATCGCCGACCAGCGCGATACCACGCGGGAAGGATACGAGCCGCTGGCGTCGTACGGAGTCAGGCTCTCCCACGTCGGGTTGTCGGCGCTGCCAAGGTCGTACGTATAGGTGCCATCGGCGTTGACCGATGCCAGCCGGGCCAAGTAGCGGGTGTTGTCGGAGAAGGTCTCGCCCATCGTCTCGCCCCAATCGCTGTTCAGCAGGTTGAGGAAGTTGTAGATGTCCAGTCGGACCACCGTCTTGTGTTCCTCGAAGAAGCCGGGAAGTTCCTGCTGAAGACTGACATCGATCTGGTTCACCCACGAGTAACGGTCGCCGTTCCGGTCCGCGATGCCGCCGCGGCGCGCGGCGAGGTACGGGTTGTTCGAAATGAACTCGTGGAAAGCCGCGATCTGCTCGGGCGAGGCCGAGCCGTAGCTCACGATCGGATCGCCGACCATCGGGATGTACGCCGGATCCTGGAAGATCCCATCGCCGTTCGTGTCACCGTTGACGGTCCAGGTGTACGGCAGGCCGGAACGACCGTTGTAGTACGCGGCGATGCTGGTCTTGTAGTTTCCGAACAGCGCCTTTTCCCAGCCGAGCGTGGCCTTGATCGAATCGCGGACCATGCGGCCGGCCCTGGTGGTGATCTCCTGGTTCGGATTCACGCGCGACACGTACTGATAGCTGGACCAGGCCTGGGAGCTGCCGTCCGAGGCGACTTCCTCTGCGTCGGTGAAGGTGTAGCTGAGGCTGCCGAACCAGTTTTCGGACAGGGGCTTGTTGAGGGCGAACGTCATCGAGGTGGCCGAACCCTTGTTCGTATTGCCCATGACCGTGGAGTTGGTGGTGAAGTCGGGGTTGGCGCCGCAGGTCCGGTTGCTGCTGCTGGTGCTGCCGAGCTCGCACCAGAAGTACTGACGTCCATCGGCCAGAGTGCCCTGCGCGGGGCCCAGGTTCAGCGCCTGGTAGAACACGGCGTCCTTGGCCTGGATCTGCTGCAGCTCGACCGTACCGATCAGGCCCATCCACGGCAGTTCCGTGTCGTAGCCGAGGCTGAACTTGTAGACGGTCGGCAGCTTGAAGTCCGGGTCGATCGAGTCGATCTGGAACGAAGGCGATCCACCCCCCGGCACGTTCTGGTTATACGGATCGGGGCTGAACGGCGCGTCGGCCGGGTCGAACGAGCGGTACGACAACGCGGTCACACCGTTGTTCTGGTAGGGATTGGCCAACCAGACGAACGGCGGGATGCTTTGGAAGACGCCCGCGCCACCGCGCAACTGCGAATACCGCTCGGTGTCGAACATGTAGTTGAAGGACAGGCGCGGCATGACGACCTTGTTGTCCGAACCCAGCTTGTAATCGTTCGGGAAACCGAAGGCCTCTTCGAAGCCGGGGGTGCGGACCGGGGCCTTGTCGGCTTTGGGGATGTTCATGCGCACGCCGTAGGTCAGAGACAGGTTGTCGGTGACCTGCCAAGTGTCCTGCAGGAACGGGCTGAACTGGCTATAGACCAGCGCGGCAGCCGTATCCGTCTCGGTGAAGCCGGCGGACGGGCGACGCAGGTTGTACACGTCGTAGTTGCCCGCGGCGAAATCGTCGACGCTGGCGAACACGTACGAGCCGTGCAGGTCACGCCCGTACAGGTTGAACACGTCGTGGCGCAGGTAGTCGAAACCTCCCTTGATCGCATGGTTGCCGGCGTAATAGGTACCGAACGCAGACAGGGTATAGCGCTCGGTGTTGATCTGGTTCTCGTGGCGGTTGTTGTCCTCACCGATGAAGATCGAACCGCCGTTCGCGGTCTCGATCTCCACTTCCGGCTGGTCGATCGGGTTGCCGTTGACCTGGTCGAACTTCTGGTGGCTGAGCTTGACCTCGGTGGAGAAGTTATCGGTCCAGTCGCTGAACAGCTGCAGCGACGTGTTCTTGGTGATGTTGTCGATGTTGTACCAGTGGCTGGACAGCACCACGGTGTCGGAAAACGCGTCGTACGGCGACGGGCGGAATTCCTCCGTCTGCTGGTAAGTCAGGCTGGCACGGTGGAAGTCGCTGATGTTCCAGTCCAGCTTGACCAAGTAGCGCTCGTTGTCGAGATTGACGCCTCCGGAGCCGTAGGTACCGGGCTCCATGCCCAGGGCGCTGGCGGCCGCAATCGCGTCCTCGAGTTCCCCGGGATCCACAAAGCCATTGGTCAAGCCGTCGGCCGTGGACGCGCCACCGAAATCGGTGATCTCCTGCTCTTCGTACGAGGCAAAGAAGAACAGCTTGTCCTTCACGATCGGGCCACCGACGGTGAAGCCCATGGTCGTATCGGTGTCGAACAGGCTGTAGTCGTCCCCATCGCGGCTGCCGACCATGTCCTCGGCGTTCTTGTACACGTAGTACACGGAGCCGTGGAATTCGTTCGTGCCGGACTTGGTGACCGCGTTGACGGTCGCACCCACGGTGTCTGTCGCGACGTCGTAATCGGAAATCTTGATGTCGTAGGCGGCGATGGTGTCGACCGAGATCGGGCTGCCGGTATACGGCATGCCGTTGCTGTTCAGGCCGAAGGGATCACCCTGCGACAGTCCATCGACGGAGATGGTGTTGTAGCGATTGTTGACGCCGGCGACGGAGATCGCGCCGCTGGCCTGGTCGGTCACCGAAACGCGCGGATCCAGACGCGCGACATCGTCGAGCGAACGGCTACCCTGCGGCAGGAGTTCCATCTGGCGCCCGCTGACCGAGGTGCCCACGCCCTTGTTGTCTGCGTTGAACGTGCCCAGCAGGCGCGAGCCGGTGACCGCGACAGTCCCCAGCGTCGTCGCATCGACGCCGAGTTGCGCGTTGACGGCGTTGACCCTGTTCAGATCGAGATAGATGCCTTCCTCGGTATCGGTACCGACACCGGCCTTGTTGACAGTGATCGTGTAGGGGCCGCCCACGCGCAGGCCGCGTGCGTCATAGCGTCCGCTCGCATCGGTCGTGGTCCGGTTCACCGTGCCCGACTCGGTATGGACGATCGTCACCTCTGCACCTGCGACCGGCTGGCCATCGGCTCCCATCACCTGACCGCCGACACCGGCGGACGTGCTTTGCGCAAAGGCGGGCGCTGCGGCGAGCGCGACGATCAGACCGAGCGACAGCTTGGAGAGTCGGACGCGGTGCTTGTGAGTCATTGTCGATAACCTCGGATACGTGGGTGGCGGCCACACGTGCGTGCGCGCGGCCAGTTTCTGGCGATGCGGAAAATGGGAGCCCCGGCCGCGAGACGCGAATGCAGGCGCAGCGGTTAACTTCAGATTAACACGGTAATGGCCGCGGATGACAGCGGAATGACAGGTCCGAAACGATGCAAGCCACTGACCCGCTTGCCTTTTATCCGGCACCTTAGCAAGGCGCGCTAAGTGCTTGTCACGTGGTCGCCGCTCAGGCCGGCGTGCCGATCCGGAGATAGCCGACGATGCCGTCGAGCAGCATCTGCACCGAGATCGCGACCAGCAGCATGCCCATCAGCCGCTCGATGGCGGTCAGCGCGCGGATGCCGAGCAGCTTGTAGAGATAGGTGGACGAGAACAGGATCGCCGCGGTTCCCGCCCAGGCGATCAGCAACGCCAGGCTCCACTCGCCCAGGCGCTCGGGCTCGTTGCTGCCCATCAGCATCACCGCCGCCATGCCCGAGGGGCCGGCGACCAGCGGGATGGCCATGGGGACGATGAACGGCTCGCCGTCCGGCAGCTCGCCCATCAGCCCCTGCGGCGGCGGGAAGATCATGCGCAGGCCGATCAGGAACAGCACGATGCCGCCGGCGATCGCCACCGATTCCTGGCGCAGGTGCATCAGCTCCAGCGCGTACTTGCCGGCCCACAGGAACAGCATCAGCACCGCCAGCGCGATCAGCAGCTCGCGCGCCAGCACGACCCGCTGGCGCCTGGGTGTCAGGCGCCGCAGCATGCTCAGGAACACGGGCACGTTGCCCAAGGGATCCAAGATCAGGAACAGCAGCAGTGCGGCGGAGGCGATCGTCATCGGCATGCCGTCATCGGAAGGCGGTCATCGGCGCATGGCTCACGGCGCCGGGCACCAGATCCGGCCACGCTGCGCCGCGCCTTCGGCCGACAGCAGGTGGACGCACGCGTCGGCGTAGTCGCCCGGATCACGCGCCTGCCCCCGGTCGCCCTCGGCGCTGATCTGCGCCCGCAACGCGGTGCGCATCGGCCCCGGCTGCAGGCCGCTGATCCGCACCGGCGTCGCGGCGAGTTCGGCGTGCAGCATCGGCACCAGCGCCTGCTGCCCGGACTGGGCGATGCCGTAGCCGCCCCAATAAGCCTGGCGGGTCGCGTCGGGATCGTCGATCACGAACACCACCGCGCTGTCGGCCGCGCGCCGCAGCAGCGGCAGGCAGGCCTGGGTGAGCCACCAGCGCGCGGTGAGATTGACATGCAGCGCGCGCGCGAACGCGGCCGGTTCGGTGTGCTCGAGCGGGGTCAGGCCGCGGAACCAGGCGGCGCAGTGCAGCAGGCCGTCGAGACGGCCGAACTCGGCCTCGATGCGCGCGGCCAGTTCGGCGTAGTCGTCGGCGCTGGCGCCTTCCAGGTCGAGCGGGTACAGCGTCGCCTCGCCGCCGCCCTGCACGATCGCGTCGTGCACCCGGTTGAGCTTGGGAACGCGGCGCCCGAGCAGCACCAGGCGGGCGCCGGCGCGGGCGCAGGCCAGCGCGGCGGCGCGGCCGAGCCCGCCGTGCGCCCCCACCACCAGCACCACGCGCCCGTGCAGCGCCGCGGCCGTCGCCGGCCGCGCATCGGGCGGCACCGCGTTCACGCCTTCTGCGCCTCCGAGATCATCCGCGCCAGCTCGCCGGACTCGTACAGTTCCAGGGCGATGTCGCAGCCGCCGATCAGCTCGCCGTGGACGAACAGTTGCGGAAACGTCGGCCAGTTGGAGTAGCGCGGCAGGTTGGCGCGGATCTCCGGCTCCTCGAGCACGTTGATGGTGCGCAGGTCGGTGACGCCGGCATCCTTCAGCGCCTTCACCGTGCGGCTGGAAAAGCCGCACATCGGGAATTGCGGGGTGCCTTTCATGAAAAGGACGATCGGGTGGCCCTCGACCTCGGCCTGGATCCGCTGCATGACAGCCATGGGGCGTTCTCCTGCAATACGCCGCGCGCCGGCGCGCGAAGGAATTGCGAAGGCCGGCTGCGGGACGTGGGGTTAGAATCGTGCATTGTAAGCCTTCATGCGATCGCGGGCCCTGGCCGCCCGCCGCGCATTCCCCCCGAACACCGGTGCCGATGGCCATCGAACTGCCCGCCCTTCCGTACGACCGCACGGCGCTGGAACCGCATATTTCCGGCGACACCGTCGACCAGCACCACGGCCGCCACCAGCGCGGCCACGTGGACCGGCTCAACGCCATGGCCGCGGGCACCGCCTTCGCCGGGCTCGAGTTGGAGGAGATCGTGCGCAAGGCCCAGGGCGCGATGGCCGAACACGCAGCGCAGGCCTGGAGCACCGCGTTCTACTGGAGCTGCCTGAAGCCGGCGGCGGCCGGCGGCGGCGGCGAGCCGGAAGGCGCGTTGGCCGACGCGCTGGCAGTCGCGTTCGGGGATGTCGCCGGCTTCCGCGCGCAGTTCACCGCCACCGCCCTGCGCGGCTTCGGCGCCGGCTGGATCTGGCTGCTGCGGCGCGACGACGGCCGCCTGGCGATCGCGGCCACGCCGCACACGGTCACGCCGCTGACCGGCAGCGACACGCCGCTGCTCGCCTGCTGCCTATGGGAGCACGCGTACTTTCTCGACTACCGCGACAACCGCGAGAAATACCTGGACGCGTTCTGGCAGCTGGTGAACTGGGAGTTCGCCGCCTCGCGGCTGGGCTGAACGCCCAGGCTCCGTTTCCGCCGCCTGCGTAGAGCGGAGCTTGCTCCGCTGCCTTCAGATGGCTCCGGATGCCATGCCGCGCAGCCGAGCAAGCTCGGCTCTACGGGGCGCAGGCTCAGGAGCCGATGCGGCAGACGCGCCATGTTCCGTAGAGCGGAGCTTGCTCCGCTGCCTTCAGGTGGCTCCGGATGCCATGCCGCGCAGCCGAGCAAGCTCGGCTCTACGGGTGCCGATATTCGCGCCTCCTGCGGGTGGAGTTCGATCACAATGCCCGGCAACCGATCTGGGAACTTGGGCCTGACGAACGCGCGGTTTGCGGCAAAAGCCCCTCCAAGGCCTTTACCGGGACAGCGCCGCGATCACCGGTTCCACCTGCGCCTGCCGGCCCAGGGCGTCGCCGATGCGCCGCAGCATGCCGGCCAGCGCCTCTGGGGTGTCCGCGCGCACGGTGGCATGCCCCACCTTGCGCCCCGCGCGCGTCGACTTGCCGTAGTCGTGCCAATGACCGCCCGGCTCCGCCAGCACCGACACCGAGTCGGGCAGTTCCCCGATCCAGTTGAGCATGCAGGCATGCCCGCGCATGCTGGTCGCGCCGGAGGTGCGGCCGAGCACCGCGCGCAGGTGGTTCTCGAACTGCGAGGTCTCCGCGCCCTCGATGGTCCAGTGCCCGGAGTTGTGCACGCGCGGCGCCAGTTCGTTGGCGAGCAGTTCGCCGTCACGGCAGAACAGCTCCAGCGCGAACACGCCGACGTAGTCCAGCGCCTCGGCCAGCCTGCCCGCATGCGCGATGGCGGCCTCGGCCAGCGCCGGGTCGACCCTGGCGGGCGCCAGGCTGGCGGACAGCACGCCGTCGACATGCCAGTTCTCGGTCAGCGGCCAAGTGCGGAAACTGCCGTCGCGCCCGCGCACGGCGACCACGCTCAACTCGCGCTCGAACGGCACGAAGGCTTCGAGGATCAGGCCGACGCGATCCGCCTGCGGCCCCAGCGCCGCCCACGCCGCGTCCGCCGCGGCCTCTGCTTCTCCGAATCCCGAATCCCCATTCCCTACTCCCGGCTTCAATCGGAACTGGCCCTTGCCGTCGTAGCCCAGGCGCCGGGTCTTGAGGATCGCCGGCAAGCCGATCGCCGCCAGCGCCGTCTCCAGCGCCGCGCGCGAACCGACATCGGCGAAGGCCGGCACCGGGATGCCGAGTTCGCGGAACAGGGTCTTCTCGGCCAGCCGGTCCTGGGCCAGGCCGAGGGCGCGCGGATTCGGGAACACCGGCACGCGCGCGCTCAGCCACTGTGCCGATTCGGCCGGGACGTTCTCGAAATCGAACGTGGCCACGTCCACGCGCGAGGCGAACTCCGCCAGCGCCGACTCGTCGCGGTAGTCGCCGACCAGCAGCGGCGCGAACTGCCCGGCGCAGGCCTCCGCCGACGTGTCCATCACCAGGAAGCGCAGGCCCAGCGGCGCGCCGGCAAGCGCCAGCATGCGGGCCAACTGCCCGCCGCCCAATATTCCTACTGTCGTCATGGGCGAAAGTGCTCCAGAAATCCGGATTGCCGGCTACGACGCGCCCGCATGGCACCGACTCCCCCTCTCCCGCTTGCGGGAGAGGGACGGGGAGAGGGAAACAAGCGCGCGCCGGGCGCGTGCTTGTGGATGCCAACCGTGGTCACGCCGGCGTACCGGGCTCTGCCGGCGGGCGCCGCGGGTCGTCGTCGCCGGCCACGGCGTCGGTCTGCCGCTGGCGGAACGCCGCCAGCGCGGCGGCGATGTCCTCGTGATCGGCAGCCAGCAGGGCCGCGGCGAACAGCGCGGCGTTGATCGCGCCGGCCTTGCCGATCGCGAACGTCGCCACCGGCACCCCGGCCGGCATCTGCACGATCGACAGCAGCGAGTCGAGCCCGTTGAGGGTCTTCGACTGCACCGGCACGCCGAGCACCGGCACCGCGGTCTTGGCCGCCAGCATGCCCGGCAGGTGGGCGGCGCCGCCGGCGCCGGCGACGATCGCGCGCAGGCCGCGTGCCTGCGCCGATGCCGCGTAGTCGAACATCGCGTCCGGGGTGCGGTGCGCCGAGACCACGCGGACCTCGTGCGGCACGCCCAGCGCATCGAGACGTTCGGCGGCGTGCCGCATCGTCTCCCAGTCCGAGCGCGAGCCCATCACGATGCCGACGAGCGGCGCTGCGGGATTGGCTGGCGTGGCTGGCATGGTCGTTTCCGGGCGCTAAAAACGTATTTTAGCCGGGATTGGAGATCGGGGATGACCAGCCATTCGGCTGTCGGACACCGGAACCGGCAAGAGCCGAAGCGACCGCATCGTTCGACCGCGAGCTTGCGGCGACGCCGAGGTGATACGCTTTTGAACGAATCCCAATCCCGAATCCCCAATCCCGGCTCTCATGGACCACAAGCTGCTCGACATTCTCGTCTGCCCCGCCAGCCGGCAGCCGCTGGCGCTGCTCTCCAAGGCCGGCCTGGAGGCGCTGAACCGCGCGGTGGCCGGTGGTGGCGTCACCCGCGTCGACGACAGCGTGCAGACCGAACCGCTGCAGGCGGCGCTGGTGACCCGCGACCGCAAGCGCGTCTACCGGATCGACGACGGCATCCCGGTACTGCTGGTGGAAGAGGCGATTCCCACCGGACAGATCGACGGCTTTCCCGCCGGTTGACGCCGCGATGACGATCGCGACCGCAGCGCCTCCGGCAGAGGTCGTCGAGGCCGACGTCGCGCGCGCGCTGGCGGAGGATCTCGGCGACGGCGACGTCACCGCCGCGCTGCTGCCCGACACCGCCGACCGCGCGTTCCTGCTGTGCAAGGAGGCCGCGGTGGTGTGCGGCCGGCCCTGGTTCGACGCCTGCCACCGCGCGCTCGACCCCGACGTGCGCATCGACTGGCGCGTGGACGAGGGCGACCGGGTCGCGGCCGGGACCGTGCTGGCCACGCTGTCGGGCCGCGCCCGCGCCCTGGTCAGCGCCGAGCGCGCCTCGCTCAACTTCATGCAGACGCTGAGCGGTACCGCCACCGCCACCGCCGCCTACGTCGATGCCGTGCACGGCACCGGCGCGCGCATCCTCGACACCCGCAAGACCTTGCCCGGGCTGCGCCAGGCGCAGAAGTACGCCGTGCGCGTCGGCGGCGGCGTCAACCATCGCATCGGCCTGTTCGACGCGGTGATGCTGAAGGAAAACCACGTGCGCGTCTGCGGATCGGTCGCCGCCGCGATCGCCGCGGCGCGGGCGCTGCATCCGGCGCTGCCGCTGATCGTCGAGGTCGAGACCCTGGCGCAGCTGCGCGAGGCGCTGGCGGCCGGCTGCGACCGCATCCTGATCGACGACTTCGATGCCGCCACGCGCCGCGAGGCGGTGCGGATCGCCGCGGAGGCCCCGGCCGGCGCCCGCATTCCGCTGGAGGTCTCCGGCGGCGTCGACCTGGACAGCGTGCGCGCCGTGGCCGCCGACGGCGTCGACTGCATCTCGATCGGCGCGCTGACCAAGCACGTGCACGCGATCGACCTGTCGCTGAAGCTGGGCGCGCCAGGCGGTCTTCTCCGCCGCGGTGAGATCAGACCCGTCGCCACGGGTGCCGCCAATGAATAGCCGGCGCCTCAAGCCAAAGGGTAAGGTGCCGGTCCGTCTTGCTAAGCTCGACTACCGAATTCGCACCGCCCGCGGCAACGGCCCATTTCTCACCGCGGCGGAGAAGACCGGCCTGGCGCGGCATCATGCGCGATGCCAGCGATGCTGGATATGCCGGGTATGGCGGAACCATGACGACCACCCACGGCATGAGGCGGTAGCCACCCGGGATGGCGGAAGGCGCTGGTCGGCACGGTTCGGGGGTATCGCGCGCATGGCGCGCTCCTACGGGAGGACGGCCTCGGCGACTACAACCACGCCGTCGCATGTCACCATGCCTGGGCCGCCGCCCCCATAGGCAAGTGCCGGAACGTATCGAGCGCCGTCGTCACCGGAACCGCTTGCCCGTTCCCCCAGGCGCCCCCACAGTAACGCCATGTCCGGATTGATCCTGCTGATGATCGCCGCCGCCGCGGCGTTCGCGTTCTGGAGTGCCTCGCGCGCCGCCGCCGAGCGTGCCGGGCGCATCGGGCGCCAGGCCTGCCGCGCCGCCGGCGTGCAATGGCTGGACCAGACCGTGCATGCCGCCGGCCTGCGCCTGCGCCGCGGCGACGACGGCCGACTCGGTTTCGAGCGCAGCTTCCGCTTCGAGTACTCCGAGGACGGCGTCGAGCGGCACGTCGGCCGGCTGGTGCTGCGCGGCGACACCCTGGTGTCGTTCAGCGGCCCGGTGCGAGCGGCGGATACGTTGCCACATTGAGCGCCGGTGCACCGGGTGCGGGACCCGGTGCCCATAGGAGCCCGACCGCGTTTTGCTCGTCATCCCGGCGCAAGTTGGGTCTGCCGACCGCGTTTTTTCTCGTCATCCCAGCGCAAGCTGGATCTGCCGGCCAGAGTTTTGCTCGTCATTCCAGCGCAAGCGGGGAACCATTTGCAGCAGCCTGGCGACGCTGGAACGACAGCAAGATCAAGATGGATCCCCGCTTGCGCTGGAATGACGAGCCGTTAGCGTTCCCCGAATCCCGGTTTTCAACAGCCGAACGGCTGGTCATCCCGAATCCTGAATCCCGCGCCCGCGGCCCGCGTTCCGCTTCCCAAGTCCTGCGTTTCGCGTTCCGAATCCCGGCTACTTCACTACCCGCAGATGCGAGCCGCGTTTGGGCGTCGGCGCATCGTCGCCGCCGGGGCCGTCGTCGGGCGCCGGCGGCTCGTCGTCGGGATCCGGCGCGGACCCGCCGACATCCTCCGGCAGCACCATTCCGTGCCCGGTCTCGCGCGCATAGATCGCCAGCACCGCCGAGATCGGTACGTCGACCGGATGGCTGGCGCCGCCGAAGCGCGCGCTGAAACGCACGCCGGCGTTGTCCATCTCGAGCCGGGTCACCGCACGCTCGGCGATGTTGAGCACCACCCGGCCTTCCTTCACCGCATGCGTGGGCACGCGCACCCCGGGCTGCTCCGCGTCGACCAGAACGTGCGGCGTCATGCCGTTGTCGACGATCCACTCGTACAGCGCCCGCAGCAGGTACGGGCGATGGCTGGTCATGCGTTGTACGTGCTCATCGCTCATGGCCGGAAGTGTACCTGCGGAGGCCGCCGGTTGCCGCCGGCGCTGTCGGCTTTCCTAGGCCTCCGACAGCGGCTGCAGGCCCGGCGCTCCTACGGACGGACGGCGTGTTCCGGAGCCTGCGCAGCGTCGGCGGCGCACTCAGCCGGGCAGTTCCCGCAGGTTCTTTTCCTGCGGCGTCAGGCTGCGTACGAAACCGGGACCGCGGAAGATGCGGTTGCCGTAGTCCTCGATCGCCTTGCCGTCCTTCGGCAGCGGCACGTCGAGCGTGCGCAGGCGCCAGATGATCGGGGCCATCGCGCAGTCGGCCAGGCTCATTTCCGCACTCAGGAAGAACTTGCTGGCCTTGAACAGCGGCACCGACGCGGTCAGCAGCTCCCTCAGGCGCTTGCGGGCGGCCTCGGCCTGCTGCTTGTTGCCGATCTGGATCGCCTGGATCTGCGGCACCCAGTCATGCTCCAGGCGCAGCATCGCCAGGCGCAGGCGCGCGCGGGAAAGCGGATCGACCGGCATCAGCGGCGGATGCGGATAACGCTCGTCGAGGTATTCGCAGACCACCGATGCGGCGTACAGCACCAGGTCGCGCTCGACCAGGGTGGGCACCGAGTGGTACGGGTTGAGGTCGATCAGGTCCTCGGGAGGATTCTGCGGATCCACCTGGATCAGGTCGTAGGTGACGCCTTTCGCGGCCAGCACCAGGCGCACGCGATGGCAGAGCACATCGTCGACGGACGAAAACAGGGTCAGGGCATTACGCATACGCGGATTCGCGGCCATCATCGGCTCTCTCCCGCAGCCGGATACCGCCGGCCGCATCGACGCCGCCTGCCCACTGCGGGCGGTCGCCCCGGTTCCCGAGCCGTCCCCTCCCCTTCTCGCATCGGCCGTTCTGCGACGGCCTGATCCGGAAAAACCCGGCTGGACGACCGGGCTCCCGCGGAGGGTCCGCCTAGTGCACGTCCCGCCAGTACTCCTGCTTCAACAACCAGGCGAGGAACGTGAAGAACGCCAGGAACAGGATCACCCACACGCCGATACCCTGGCGTTTGAGCGCGGCCGGCTCGCTGGCGTACTCGAGAAAAGCTGAAATGTCGCGCGCGGTACGGTCGAACTCGGCGGCGCTCTGCGTGCCTGCCTGCGCCAGTTCCAGATGCTCGATCGTCGGCTCGCCGATCTCGTCGGGCTCGCCGTACACCGGACGCTGCAGGCCCTGCATCTCCCACAGCGGGTTCGGCATCGACACGTTCGGATAGAGCGTGTTGTTCCAGCCCAGCGTGCTCGACTCGTCCTGGTAGAAGGACTTGAGGAAGGTATAGATCCAGTCGGGACCACCGGCCTTGGTGCGCACGATCAGCGACAGGTCAGGCGGCGCCTTGCCGAACCAGTCCTCGGCATGCGCGGCCGGCATCGACGCGATGACGTGCTCGCCGTAGTCGGCGCCGGAGAAGTTGAGGTTCTGCATGACCTCCTCTTCGCTGAGCCCGAGATCGTCGGCCATGCGCGAGTAGCGCAGGTACTTCAGCGAATGGCAGCCGGAGCAATAGTTCATGAACAGCTGCGCGCCGCGCTGCAGGGACGCGCGGTCGGCGATGTCGGCACCCGACTGCTGCAGCGCGCCGCCTTCGGCAGCGAGTGCGGCGGCCGGAATCAACAGGCTGACGACGAACGCGGCCGCACTGCGGACGAAGCCTCGGTATCGGCTGCTCACGATTCCCGATTCCCGATTCCCGATTCCCGAGTTAGTCATGGGTCGTCACCCGCTCCGGCACCGGCTTGGTCCGGTCGATCCTGGTCCATAGCGGCATGGTGATGAAGAACGCGAAGTAGAAGAAGGTCAGGAAGCGGCCGATGATGGTCTCGACCGGATCGGTGCCCGGGCCGGCGCCGATCTTGCCCAGCCAGATGAAGCTGATCGCGAACAGGCCCAGCAGCACCTTCGACAGCAGGCCGCGGTAGCGGTAGGACTTGACCTTGGCGCGGTCGAGCCACGGCACCGCGAACAGGATCGCGATCGCGCCGAACATCACCAGCACGCCGCTCAGCTTGTGCGGGATCACACGCAGCATCGCGTAGTACGGCGTGTAGTACCAGACCGGCTTGATGTGCTCCGGCGTGACCAGCGGATTGGCCTCGACGAAGTTGTCGTGTTCGAGGAACCAGCCACCCATCTCCGGAGTGAAGAAGATGATGAAGGCGGCCAGGATCAGCAGGAAGCCGACGCCGACCAGGTCCTTGACCGTGTAGTACGGATGGAAGGGGATGGAGTCGAGCGGCGCCTTGGCGGACCAGCGGTTGCCCTTCGGCCCCTTCTTGATGTCGACGCCGTCGGGGTTGTTGGAGCCGACCTCGTGCAGCGCGCCCAGGTGCAGCACCACCAGCAGCAGCAGCACCAGCGGCAGCGCGATCACGTGCAGCGCGAAGAAGCGGTTGATGGTGGCGTCGCCGGGCAGGAAGTCGCCCATGATCCACTCGGTCAGGCCGTTGCCGATCACCGGGATCGCGCCGAACAACGAGATGATCACCTTGGCGCCCCAGAACGACATCTGCCCCCAGGGCAACACGTAGCCCATGAAGGCCTCGGCCATCAGCACCAGGTAGATCAGCATGCCCAGGACCCACACCAGCTCGCGCGGCTTCTGGTAGCTACCGTACATCAGCCCGCGGAACATGTGCAGGTAGACGACGATGAAGAACAGCGACGCGCCGGTGGAGTGCATGTAGCGGATCAGCCAGCCCCACTCGACGTCGCGCATGATGTACTCGACCGAGCTGAAGGCCTCGGCGGCGCTCGGCTTGAAGTGCATCGTCAGGAAGATGCCGGTGACGATCTGGTTCACCAGCACCAGCAGCGCCAGCGAACCGAAGTAGTACATGACGTTGAAGTTCTTCGGCGCGAAGTACTCCGTCATGTGCTTGCGGTACACGGGCAGCAGGCCAGGCGTGCGGTCGTTGAACCAGGCCTGGAACGCGGCGATGACGCCGGTGGTGGGATCGTTGGGCGCGGAGGCCTTGTCGTCGATGTTCGCCATTTATGCGGCCCCCGTATCGTTGGACTGCGAGGGATCGACGCCGACGACGATGGTGTTGTCGTCGGTGTAGTAGTGCGGCGGGACGGCCAGGTTGATCGGCGCCGGCACGCCCTTGTAGACCCGGCCGGCCATGTCGAACTTCGACTTGTGGCAGGGGCAGAAATAGCCGCCCTTCCAGTTCGGATCGAACGGCTCGGGGCGGATCTCGGCGACCATCTCCGGCGAGCAGCCCAGGTGGGTGCACAGGCCCACCAGCACCGAGATCTCGGGGCGGATCGAGCGCAGCTCG
The DNA here is from genome assembly GCF_041300785.1 of Luteimonas salinilitoris. Lineage (NCBI taxonomy): Bacteria > Pseudomonadati > Pseudomonadota > Gammaproteobacteria > Lysobacterales > Lysobacteraceae > Luteimonas > Luteimonas salinilitoris. Next base: position 694,285 of record NZ_JBFWIB010000001.1, on the reverse strand, counting down.
GGATTGGCTTCGCGCACGTACTCCGGCTGCTGGTCGGTGTTCTCGGACTCGGGGTCGCGCAGCTGGCTGTCCAGGGTCGGCAGCGCCTCGAGGATCGCCTTGGAGCGCTTGACGATCCAGATCGGCTGCCCACGCCATTCCACCACCAGCCGCTGGCCTTCCTGCAGCGCGCTGATATCGACGGTCACCGGCGCACCGGCGAGCAGCGCGCGCGCGCTCGGGTTCCAGGACTTGATGAACGGGACCGCCGCGATGCCCACGCCGACCGCACCGACCACCGACGTGGTCGCGGTCAGGAACCGGCGCCGCCCCGTGTTGATTGAATCCTCACCGCCGGCGGGATCGATCACCGCTTCATTGACCATCCTGCACTCCGCAAACCCTTTCGGTAGCTACTTGTTGAATTCTGGCTGCCGCATGCCGGCTCCCTCGCCGGAAGCGGCCGCAAAGACGGTAAAGTGTAACGGAACGCTGAATCGGCCGACAATGTCTTGACACCCGCACGACTCCGGCGCCCCGTCTTGTAGGAGGGGCTTCAGCCCCGACCGCGCAAGCTGACGACAGGCCCACCCTCGTTTCCCGTCGCAACGCGCGGCGGCGCGTTCATCGTCGATGGGCCCTCCTTGGCGGGGTCGGGGCTGAAGCCCCTCCTACAGCGCGCGACTGGCGTCAGGGGGCGGTATTGGAGGCCAGGTGGCCGCGGTAGCGCTCGGCCAGCACGCCCACCCGCTCGACGTAGCGCCGGGTCTCGCTGTACGGCGGCACGCCGCCGTGGCGGTCGACCGCGCCTTCGCCGGCGTTGTAGCCGGCCGCGGCCAGGGTCAGGTCGCCGTTGAAGCGCTTCAGCAGCCAGGCCAGGTACTCGACGCCGCCGAGGATGTTCTGCCCCGGGTCGAAGGGATTGCCGACGCCGAAGCGCTGCGCGGTGGCCGGCATCAGCTGCATCAACCCCTGTGCGCCGACCCGGGACAGCGCGTTGGGATTGAACGCGGACTCGGCGTGGATGATCGCGCGGACGATCGCCTCCTCGATCCCGAAGCGGCGCGCCGCGGCGGCGATCTCGTCGCGGTAGGCGTCGGTGTTCAACCGCACCGTGCCGAAGCTGACCCCCGGCGCGGCACCGCAGGCGTAGCAGGTCTCCATGAAGCTGTAGCGGATGGTGCGCACCGAGCTCGCGCCTGCCACGCCCTTGGGCGCGCGGCTGGTGTAGTGGCGCACGCCGTCCTTGATATAGGAATAGACCTGTCCCTGCACGTGGCGGGTGCGCGGTTGCGTGGCCGGCGGCTTCGCCGGCGCGGTGGCTGTCGCGACAGGCGCGGCAGCGCCCTCGCCCATGAAGGTCGCCGGCGGGTTGTTGTGCAGCGTGGCCGGCGAACCCTCCACGCGATTGCCGGCGGTGACCTTTCCGGCGGCGGCCGGCGCGGCCGTGGATCGCGCGCGACCGGGCTCCGGCCGATAGCTGCTGATCACGGTGCAAGCGGCGCCGCTGATCCGCTTGCTGACGTACTGGGGCACGCCGTCGCCGCTGTCGCAGCGGTACAAGGTGCCCGCCGCCGCCGGGAAGGCCGCGAGTGCGCACAGTACGGTGAGGATGGTTCCCCTGGCCCCCTTCATGCGGCGGAGTCTCGCCTCATTTCCCGGCGTTGCCAAGCCCTCGGACGGCGCCGGGCCGTGACCGGCTACACTGTTCGGCCGAAAAACCAGCCATCCGGCCCGGACTCAGCACCGCGCCCCGGAGACGCCATGACCACCACGACCGCCCCGCAGGGCGCCGACGGCACCCTGCCCGCCCCCGCCGATGCCCGCCCCGCCGCGCCACGACCTGCCGCCGACAGGCCCGCGGCAGGCTCGCCTGCCGCGAAGAAGCTCTATATCCAGACCCACGGCTGCCAGATGAACGAGTACGACTCGGCCAAGATGGCCGACGTGCTCGCCGCCAGCGACGGCCTGGAGCTAACCGACGACGCCGCCGAGGCCGACGTGATCCTGGTCAATACCTGCTCGATCCGCGAGAAGGCGCAGGAGAAGGTGTTCAGCCAGCTCGGCCGCTGGAAGACGCTCAAGCAGGGCGACCGTCCGGTGCTGATCGGGGTCGGCGGCTGCGTCGCCTCGCAGGAGGGGGCGGCGATCGTCAAGCGCGCGCCCTACGTCGACCTCGTGTTCGGGCCGCAGACCCTGCACCGGCTGCCGGAACTGATCCGCGCCCGCCGCGAGTCCGGCCGGCCGCAGGTCGACATCAGCTTCCCCGAGATCGAGAAGTTCGATCGCCTGCCGGAGCCGCGCGCCGAGGGCCCGAGCGCGTTCGTCTCGATCATGGAAGGCTGCAGCAAGTACTGCAGCTTCTGCGTAGTGCCCTACACGCGCGGCGAGGAGGTCAGCCGGCCGTTCGAGGACGTGCTGGTGGAAGTGGTGCAACTGGCGGCGCAGGGCGTGCGCGAGGTCAACCTGCTCGGGCAGAACGTCAACGCCTATCGCGGGCCGATCGCGCCTGCCGAGGGCGCGGGCGACAATGCGGCGGGCCATGCCGATCTCGGACTGCTGATCCGCACCATCGCCGAGATCGACGGCATCGACCGCATCCGCTTCACCACCTCGCACCCGCTGGAATTCTCCGATTCGCTGATCGAGGCCTATCGCGACGTACCGCAGCTGGCCAACTACCTGCACCTGCCGGTGCAGTCGGGCAGCGACCGGATCCTGGCGGCGATGAAGCGCGGCTACACCGCGATCGAATTCAAGCAGAAGATCCGCAAGCTGCGCGCGGTGCGGCCGGACATCTCGATCTCATCCGACTTCATCGTCGGTTTCCCCGGCGAGACCGCGGCCGATTTCGACAAGACGATGAAGCTGATCGAGGACGTCGGCTTCGACCAGAGCTTCTCCTTCATCTACTCGCGCCGCCCCGGCACGCCCGCCGCGGACCTGGGGGACGCGACCGACGCCGCGGAAAAGCACGCGCGGCTGTCGCGGCTGCAGGCGCACATCAACGCCAACGCGGCGCGGATCTCGCAGGCGATGGTCGGCAGCGTGCAGTCGGTGCTGGTGGAGGGTCCGTCGCGGAAGGATCCGAACGAGCTGACCGGCAAGACCGAGAACATGCGTTCGGTGAACTTCGCCGGGCACCCGCGGCTGATCGGGCAGTTCGTCGACGTGACGATCACCGAGGCGATGAGCAACTCGCTGCGCGGACGCGTGACCGTAAGTTAGGAACGAGTATCGGAATACGGCAGCCCTTCTCTCGTTCCTCGTTCCTCTTCACTCGTTCCTCGCTTTTTCAGTCCAGCCGCTTGCGGAAGCGCAGGATCGCCAGGGTCATCATCACCGTGGTGAACGCCAGCAGCGCCAGCACCTCGGGCCACAGCTCCCACAGGCTGGCGCCACGCAGCATGACGCCGCGGATCAGGCGCAGGAAATGCGTCAGCGGCAGCACCTCGGCCAGCCACTGCACCGCCTTCGGCATGCCGGCGAACGGGAACATGAAGCCGGACAGCAGGATCGACGGCAGGAACACGAAGAAGGTCATCTGCATCGCCTGGAACTGCGACTGCGCCTTGGTCGAGATCAGCAAGCCGAGGGTGAGGTTGGCGAGGATCAGCAGCACCGCCGCCAGGTAGACGTGCAGCACGCTGCCGAGCACCGGCACCTGGAACAGCCACAGCCCGAGCAGCAGGATCACGGTGGTCTGCACCAGGCCGATCGCCGCATACGGCAGCACCTTGCCGACCATCAGCTCGGAACGGCTGACCGGGGTGGCGATCAGCAGTTCCATGTTGCCGCGCTCGCGCTCGCGCACGATCGCCACCCCGGTGAACAGCACCATGGTCATCGTCAGGATCACGCCGATCAGGCCCGGCACGATGTTGACCGCCGACCGCCGCTCCGGGTTGTAGAAGGCGACCACGGCGATCTGCCCGCTTCCGGCCTGCGGCGGCCGGCCGTTGCCGCCGTTGGCGGCGCCTTGCAGCGGCAGCTGCGCCAGCTGGATCGCCGCGCTCTGCACCACGGTGTCGCTGCCGTCGACCAGCACCTGCACCGCCTCGCGGCCCTCGCTCACCCGGCGCTCGAAATCCGGCGGCACCACCACGCCGACGCTGATCTCGCCACGGCGCAGCATCTCCATCAGCTGCTGCGGCGTGTCGACGTCGGCGGTCGGCGCGATCACGCCGGTGGCGACCATGTCCATGATCACCGCCCGCGAGGCCGCGGTGTTCGCCTGGTCGGCGATGCCGGCATCCAGGCCGCGCAGGTTGAGGTTGATGGCATAGCCGAACAGCACCAGCTGCATCACCGGGATGCCGACGATCATCGCCAGGGTGACGCGGTCGCGGCGCATCTGCCGCAGCTCCTTGAGCACGATCGCGAACAGGCGGCGCAGGTTCATCGGGCATTCCCCGGTGCCTGCGGCCGGGTACCGCCTTTGATGCCGACGGTGAAGAGCAAATCCCCCCTGCCCCCCCTTTTCAAAGGTGGGAACGCGGCGGCTATCACAACCCACGGCGAGAGTCGCGGACCAGCGCTGCGGCGGATGCACAGGGCACCGGGACCGGTTTCGCCAAGCACGGCGCGACCTGTGGAGGCCGACCCTATCCTCCGGCGGACAAGACTTGCTCTTCTTCGAGCCGGGCTGACTTCCCTTCGAGCCACGCTTATCCCCTTCGAGCCGGGGTTACCTGCCTTTCGAGCCGCGATTACCCCCCTTTGAAAAAGGGGGGCAGGAGGGATTTGCTCTTGCCTTGGCGTGGACAGCGTCACTCGGCCGCCTCCGTTTCGCGCGGGCGGCCGCGGGTGGCGGAGACGAACACGTCCTCGAGGTTCGGCTGCGACGCGGCCACTTCGGCCTGCAGCCCCGCCTGCGAGAGTGCCGCCCGGATGCGCTGCACGGCATCGCTGTCCTCGCCGGTCAGCACCCGCAGGCTGTTGCCGATCTGCGCCACGCTGAGCACGCCGGGCACGTCCATCAGCATCTTCTGCGCACGCCGCGGCTGCTCCGCCGCGACCTCGACGCTGCGCCCCTCCAGCTCCGCGGTCAGCTCGACCGGCGTGCCGTCGGCGACCAGCGCGCCGCGGTCGAGGATGGCGAGGCGATGGCAGCGCTCGGCCTCGTCCATGTAGTGCGTCGACACCAGGATCGTGGTGCCGGCATCGGCGAGATCAAAGAGCTTCTCCCAGAAGTCGCGGCGCGACTCCGGGTCGACCGCGCTGGTCGGCTCGTCCAGGAACAGCAGTTCCGGTTCGTGGATCACCGCGCCGGCCAGCGCCAGGCGCTGCTTCTGCCCGCCGCTCATGGTGCCGGCGAGCTGCTTCTCGCGGCCCCGGAAATGGTACTGCTCGACCAGCGCGTCGATGCGCCGTTTCGAATCCTGCTTCGGCATGCCCTGCACGGCCGCGAGGAACTCCAGGTTCTCGCGCACGCTCAGGTCCTCGAACAGCGAGAACCGCTGGGTCATGTAGCCGATCCGCAGGCGCAACTTCTCCGCCTGCTCCGGGATCTTCAGCCCCAGCACCTCGATCTCGCCCGCGCTCGGCGTCAACAGCCCGCAGAGCATGCGGATGGTGGTGGACTTGCCGGAGCCGTTCGGACCGAGAAAGCCGTACACATGGGCCTTCGGCACGGTCAGGTCGACATCGTCGACCGCCACCAGTTCGCCGAAGCGCTTGGTCAGGCCGCGCGCGCGGATGGCCGGCTCCTGCCCGCCCTGCTCCTGCCCGGCCTGTTCCTGCCCGCCCTGCTCCTGCCGTCTCTGTAGGAGGGGGAGTCGGGTCATTCGGGCGCATGGAACTCGACCCGCACCGGCAGCCCGGCCGGCAGTTCGGCGGCTTCGGCGTCGAGCTGCACTTCGGCCAGGTAGCTCAGGCGCGCGGCGTCCTCGCCGGTCAGCGCGTAGTAGGGCGTGAAGCTCGGTTCGCTGCGGATCATCCGCACGCGCCCGCGGTACGCCTGGTCGCGGCCGTCGACGAAGATGCGCGCGGCATCGCCGACGGCGACGTCGGCACGGATCGGCTCGGGCACGTAGACGCGCGCATACGGCGCCTCGCCCACCAGCAGTACCGCCAGCGGCGCGCCGACCGGCGCCTGGTCGCCGAGCCGGTACGGCAGGCTGTCGACGCGACCGGCACGCGGCGCGACCACGCTCAGCTTTTCCGAGGTCGCCTGCTGCGTCCGCGCCTGCGCCTCGGCCGCGCGCAACGCCGCCTCGGCCTGGGCGATCTGCTCCGGACGCACGCCGTTGCGCAGCTCGTCCAGCGCCGCCTGCGCCGCCGCCACCTGCGCCTGGGCGTTGCCGGCGGCGGCGCGGGCGCGGTCGACGTCGGACGCGGCGACCAGCTGCCGGCTGCCGAGCGGCTGCAGGCGCGCGTAATAGGCGCGGGCATCGCGCGCCTGGGCCTGTGTCGCGGCCAGGTTGGCGCGCGCCTGGTCGATGTCCTCGCGGCGCGCGCCGGCGCGCAATTCGGCCAGGGTGTCGCGCTGGCGCTCGACCTCCGCCAGGCTGGCCTGCAGCTGCGCGTCACCACGGGTGCGCTCCAGGGTCAGCAGCGCGGCGCCCGCCTCCACCCGCTCGCCCTCGCGCACTTCGATCGCGACGATGCGCTCGGCCGCCGGCGCCGGCAGGCTGATGCGGTCGTATTCCAGGGTGCCCAGCGCCTGTTCCGGCTGCTCGCCGCACGCGGCCAGCGCCAGCAGCAGCGCGGCGAGGGCGGAGAAACGAGTGAAGAGGAACGAGGAACGAGTGTGACGCTCGCCAGGCAGGCCCTTCAGGCGTGAACGAGAAGCCAGTGTCTCCTGCTCTGACTCGTTTCTCGTTCCTCTCCACTCGTTCCTCGTTCCAGCGTTCTCATTTCGCATCGTCCAGCTCCAGTCCACGATCGAGCAGTGCCAGCGCGTGCATGCGCACGTCGTCCATGCCCAGGTCCTGCGCGTCGAACAGCCGCCGCCAGATCGGCGCGCCGGCGGCGGGAAACAGGGTCAGTCCGATCAGCGAGACCATCAGCAGGCGCGGATCGAGATCGGGGTTGAGCCGCCCCTGCGCCTGCGCCTGGGCGAAGCGCGAGGACATCAGCTGCGCCAGTTCCGGCGCGACCCGGGTCACCAGCAGGTCGCGCAATGCGCCGCCCTCGCTGACCACCTCGCGCACCCACAACGCCGGCAGCCACGGATGCTGCTCGACGATGCCGCAGACGCCGTTGACGAAACCCGCGACCAGCGCGGCGATATCGCCGTCCTCCGCGTTCAGCAATGGCTCGCGCACGCGCTGGAACACCGGCATCAGGCGCTGCTCGATGACCGCTTCGCGCAGTTTGGCGGCGTCGCCGAAGTAGTAGTGCAGCAGCGCCGGGGTGACGCCTGCCTCGGTGGCGATCTCGCGCACCGTGGTCGCCGCGATGCCGCAGCGCACGTAGCAGGCCAGGGCGGCATCGAGCAGGCGCTCGCGCAGGTCCGGGCCGTCGCCGCCGGGGCGCCCGGGCGGACGCTTGTGCCCCGGCGATGCGGCAGCATCGGAAGCTTCCAGGCGGGCGGGCGGGGATCTGCTCGGGGAAGGCGGCTTGCGCATGGCGCCATATTTAATTCATTGATTAATTAAACGCAAGCCCCCGCCGATGAACGGCTGTCCGCTCTGCCGTGCCGTCGCTGCCGGCTGCCACGTCGCCCCCGGCTCGCGCTACCCTGCCCCACCTATGACCGGCTCCAGCCAACGCGATTTCACCCTCGATCCCGCCGACAGCGAGCGCCTGGCCAACCTGGCCGGCCCGTTCGACAGCCATCTGCGCCAGATCGAAATGCGCCTGGGCGTGGAGATCGCCAACCGCGGCAACGTGTTCCGCGTCAGCGGCCGCGACGAGGAGGTCGTGGCGCAGGCGGAAAAACTGCTGCGCGGGCTGTACGAGGAGGCCGCCATCGAGACCCTCGACACGCATGCGATCAACGTCCGCCTGAGCCGCGCCAACCTCGAGCGCGCGGCCGAGGATTTCGCGCCGCAGGAGGTCGCGGTGAAGGTCAAGCGCGGCACCGTGCGCGGCCGTGGCGTCAACCAGGCGAAGTACCTGCACGCGATCGCCACCCACGACATCAACTTCGGCATCGGCCCGGCCGGCACCGGCAAGACCTTCCTCGCGGTGGCGATGGCGGTCGAGGCGCTGAACGAATCGAAGGTGCAGCGGCTGGTGCTGGTGCGCCCGGCGGTGGAGGCCGGCGAGAAGCTCGGCTTCCTGCCCGGCGATCTCGCGCAGAAGGTCGACCCCTACCTGCGCCCGCTCTACGACGCGCTGTACGAGATGCTCGGCGTGGAGAAGGTGATCAAGCTGCTGGAGAAGAGCGTGATCGAGATCGCGCCGCTCGCCTACATGCGCGGGCGCACGCTCAACGACGCCTTCGTGATCCTCGACGAGGCGCAGAACACCACCATCGAGCAGATGAAGATGTTCCTGACCCGGCTCGGCTTCGGCAGCACCGCCGTGGTCACCGGCGATCTCACCCAGATCGACCTGCCGCGCAACATGAAGTCCGGCCTGCGCGACGCGGTCGAGGTGCTGCGCGACGTCGACGGCGTGAGCTTCACCTTCTTCGAGTCGCGCGACGTGGTGCGGCACCCGGTGGTGGCACGCGTCGTCAGCGCCTACGACCGGCGCGACGCGCAGGACGCGGAAACCGGACCGGCCTGAGGCGCGGTTTCCCGATCGCTCGGCAAGCCGGAAATCGGCCGCGGATTTGCGCGGACAAGACGGCCTTCAAGATAGCCACGTGCCTCACCACCGCGCCTGCGCGGCCCTGCCCCTCCCCTCGCTTCTCCCGGGATACGATCCGCGTCGATCCGCGGCAGCAAACACGCGTGGATCATGGCGGGGCGGCGGTTGCGGCCGCGCTACCCCCGATATCGGTCGATCACGGCGCCTGGCAGCCCGACGGCCTACAATTACCGGATGACCAAGGGCCCCGTCCGTCTCGACGTCGCCGTCGGCTATGCGGTGCCGCGCAAGGGCATCCCCGCCGCGGCCAGCTTCCGCAAGTGGGTGGCCGCCGCCCTGACCGGCCGCATCCGCCAGGCCGACCTCGCGATCCGCATCGTCGGCGCCAAAGAGGGCCGCGCGCTCAACCGCCACTACCGCGGCAAGGACTACGCCACCAATGTGCTCAGCTTTCCGGCCGAACTCCCGGAGGGCCTGCCCGACGGCGTGCGCCTGCCGTTGCTCGGCGACCTGGTGATCTGCGCGCCGGTGGTGGCGCGCGAAGCCCGCGAACAGGGCAAGCCGCCGAACGCGCATTACGCCCACCTGACCGTGCACGGCGCCCTGCACCTGCTGGGCTGGAACCACGAAGACTCGCGCGAGGCCGAATGCATGGAACAGCTGGAGCGCGAGATCCTGGCCAGGCTCGGGATCGCCGATCCCTATCTCGATGCCTGAAGCCAAGCGGTTTCTGGAAGCCGGAGCCGTGAAGAGCCGATCGTCATCCCGGCTTGTGCCGGGATGACGGCCTTGCCGGCTTCCCTCAGGCTCGATCACAGGCAGTCGATCAATCCCTCGTAGATCGAAACCTGCCCGCCCGGCAGTTCGGCGTACAGCGGCGACCGCCCCTCCACCGCGGCGAGCAATTCCTCGAGCGTGGTGCCGGGCGCCAACGGCGTGCGGCACCGCCAGAACGCCTCGTCCACCCCGATCTTGCCGGTCGCCGGCTCGATCTCCTCGTGGCTGGCGGCGAACATCCACAGGCACATGCCGATGCGGCCGCTGACCCGGTGCACCGAGCAGCGATAGCGCAGCGCCTCGATGTTGCTGTACTCGCCTTCGCAGAAGGTATCGCCGCAGATGTCGTCGAAGTCCCGCTTCAGCTGCCAGGTCATGCCGTACCAGGCGTTGATCTGCTCGTCCCCCTGGATATAGGCCGAGACATCCACGTACTGCGCCGCACCGGCGACGACGGGCGTGGACGATTGGGCATGGAACGGAATCGAGGCCGCGAGCAGCAACGCGCAGCAGGCGGCGGCGGGAAAACGGAAGGTCCTGGACATGGAAAAAACTCCTCCTTGAGTGCGATGGTCGAGCGGCGGATGCCGCACGCGCAGGTTCTCCGCCATCCACGCACACCGCCATCCGGCGAACGCCGAAGCCGCCGTCGGAGCCGGCATGTGTCGGCTGTCGGAAATTTCCTACGGCTGCCCGGGGCGGACCCGGAAGAGGAAGCCCGACCGGCACTCCGAAGCGGACGCAATCGCAGGCCCGACCGACCGCTGGCGCCTGCGCCGGCAGCCCCGGACGGGCGCCGTTCGGCCCCTCCGTCCAGGGCCTGCACGGAGTTGGACACGGCAGCGGCCATCCACGTTAGACTCCTCCCGTGGCCCACGAAGGGCGCCCGCGTTATCGCAATGCCTGAAGACGACAGTAGTCGCTCCGCCCAGGAGCCCCCCGAAAAACGCCGCAGCTGGCTCGACCGTATCGGTTCGGCGATCTCCGGCGAACCGACCACCCGCGAAGACCTGGTCGAGATCCTGCGCGACGCCCAGACCGGCGGCCTGATCGAAGCCGATACCCTGCGCACGATGGAAGGCGCGATCGCCGTGTCCGGCATGACCGTGGGCGACGCGATGATCCCGCGCTCGCAGATGGTGGCGCTGCAGGTCGACGCCCCCTTCGTCGAGGTGATGCAGCAGGTGGTCGAATCGGGCCACTCGCGCTTCCCGGTGCACGGCGAGGACAAGGACGAGATCCTCGGCATCCTGCTGGCCAAGGACCTGCTGCGCGGCGTGGTGCCGCGCAGCGGCCAGGTGCGCATCCGCGAGCTGCTGCGCCCGGCGGTGCTGATCCCCGAGTCCAAGCGCCTGGACGTGCTGCTGCGCGAGTTCCGGCAGTCGCGCAACCACATGGCGATCGTGATCGACGAGTACGGCGGCGTCGCCGGGCTGATCACCATCGAGGACGTGCTCGAGGAGATCGTCGGCGAGATCGACGACGAGTACGACGAGGCCGAGGACAACAGCGCGCTGATCGCGGCGCAGGCCGACGGCCAGTACCTGGTCAACGCGCTGACGCCGATCGAGGATTTCAACGAGCGCTTCGGCGCCGACTTCGACGACGACGAGTACGACACCATCGGCGGCCTGGTCACCGCCGCGATCGGGCACCTGCCCGAGGCCGGCGAGGAGCTCACGCTCGACCGCTTCGGCTTCCGCGTCGCGCGCGCCGACGCGCGCCGGCTGCACGCGCTGCACGTCAGCGTGCGTCCGCAGGAAACGAGGGAAGAAAAGTGAGGAACGAGCGCAGAGCCCGCTTTCTCTCACTCCTCGCTCCTCTCCACTCGTTTCTCATCCGCTCGCAAAGGAAAGGAGGCACCTGCGCGTCGGCATCGCTGCTGGCGGCATTGCTGCTGATGTGCCTTTCGTCGGTCGCAACGGCCGCGCCGCGCATCGGCGTGATCACGATGCAGCCGGGGGAAATCTTCTTCGAGCGCTTCGGCCACAACGCGATCGTGGTCGACGATCCGTCCCTGCCCGAGCCCCTGTCCTACAACTTCGGCTTCTTCGATCTCGAGGAGCCCGGCTTCCTCGGCAACTTCATCCGTGGCGAGATGCAGTACCGCCTGGCGGTGCTGCCGCTGGCGGACGACCTGGCCTACTATCGCGACGTCGGCCGCGGCGTGACGATCCAGTGGCTCGACCTCGGCGACGCCCGGGCGACCGCGCTGGCGCAGGCACTGGCGGAGAACGCACGCCCGGAAAACGCGCGCTACCGTTACGACTATTTCACCGACAACTGCTCGACCCGCGTGCGCGACGCGCTCGACGGTGCGCTCGACGGCGCGCTGCGGCGCCAGCTGCAGGGCCGTTCGCGCGGCAACACCTATCGCGGCGACGCGGTGCGGCTGGCCTCGCCGGCGCCGTGGATGTGGCTCGGCTTCGATCTCGGCCTGGGCCCCGCCGCCGACCGGCCGAACTCGCTGTGGCAGGACGCCTTCGTGCCGATGCGGCTGGCCGACGCGCTGCGGCAGGTGCGAACCCCCGACGATCGCCCGCTGGTGGCCACGGAAGCCGAACTGCTGCCGCATCGGCTGGCGCCGGAACCGGCGGAAACCGCACGTCCGTGGTGGCCGTGGCTGCTCGCGGGCCTGGCGATCGCCGGCGCGCTGTCGTGGCTGGGCGCGCGCAACCCGCGCTGGCCGGCCTTGTTCGCGTTGCCGTTCTGGAGCGTGTGCGCCGTCGCCGGCGGGCTGATGCTGTTCATCTGGTGCTGCACCGCGCATCGCTTCGGCTGGAGCAACCAGAACCTGCTGCTGTTCAACCCGCTCGCCGTGCTGTTGCTGCCGGGTGCCTGGCGCCTGATGCGCGGACGCGACCCCGGCCGCCTGTTCGGCTGGATGCTGGCAACCGTTGCGATCGGCGCGGTACTGGCGCTGTTCCTGCATTGGCTGCCGCTGCTGCCGCAGCGCAACGTGCACTGGATCGCGTTGCTGCTGCCGGTGCATGCCGGACTGCTGCTTGCGCTGTCGCCGAACCGCACCGGCCGGCACGCATAGATCCATTTCGTAGGAGCGCGCGATGCGCGCGATGCCGCGGGCGTCTCCGGTCCCCGTCATCGGCGGTCCCGCCCGCGGGCCGGAAGGCGCGCCGGTGGACGGAGAATCGCATGGCGGCCCAATGCCCGCGGCATCGCGCGCATGGCGCGCTCCTACGGGTGGTCGTAGTTCGTGCAGTCGCGGCTGGCTTCGGCGGTCGGCCGCATTCAAGGCGAAGCGGCGCGTTCATGGCATGCCGTCGCATACGTATGCAACGACGTGATCGCACCACGCATGCAAGAATCGGGCGGACGTCCGGGGAAACCCGGGCCGCGCTCATGACCGTCATGTCCGCAGGAGCCAGCTCGATGATCCGCCACCTGTCCGCCTGTCTCGCCGTGCTGTTGCCGCTTGCAGCCTTCGCCCAGGATCTGCCCCCGGTTGCGCGCATCGCCTCGCCCGACGACACGCTGCAGGTCGAAGTGACCACCGACCCGGAAGGTCGCGCCAGCTACAGCGTGTCGCGCCACGGCAAGCCGGTGATCGCGCCCTCGCGCCTGGGAATCCTGCTCACCGACGCCCCCAAGCTGGAGCGCAACCTGCAACTGGTGGCTCAGGAGGAACGCACACACGACGAGACCTGGGAGCAGCCCTGGGGCGAGCGCCGCTTCGTGCGCGACCGCCACAACGAACTGCGCGTGACCTTCGCCGAACGTGCCGGCGCCGGGCGCCGCTTCGATGTGGTGTTCCGCGTGTTCGATGACGGCGTCGGCTTCCGCTACGATTTTCCCGACCAGGACGCCCTGCGGCAGGTCCACATCGCCGACGAGCTGACCGAGTTCGTGGTCGCCGATCCCGCCACGGCGTGGTGGATCCCGGCGCTGGAGTGGAACCGCAAGGAGTACGTCTACCAGCGCACGCCGCTGGCCGAGGTCGGCTACGCGCAGACGCCGCTGACGCTGCGCACCGACGACGGCCTGCACCTGGCCTTCCACGAGGCGGCATTGCTCGACTACTCGGCGATGAACCTGATGCGGGTGGAGGGCCGGCGCCTGCGCGCTGTGCTGTTCCCGGGCACCGGCGCGGCGAAAGTGGAGCGCACGGCGCCGTTCGCCACGCCGTGGCGGGTGCTGCTGGTGAGCGAGGACGCCGGCGGGCTGGCCGAGTCGGACCTGGTGCTGAACCTCAATGCGCCCAACGCGCTCGGCGACGTGTCCTGGGTGAAGCCGATGAAATATCTCGGCATCTGGTGGGAAATGCACCTGGATACCAAGACCTGGGGCTCCGGCCCCAGGCACGGCGCCACCACCGAACACGCGCTGCGGTTCATCGACTTCGCCGCCGAGCACGGCATCGGCGGCGTGCTGATCGAGGGCTGGAACGTCGGCTGGGACGGCGACTGGTTCGCCAACGGCGAGGCCTTCAGCTTCACCGAGCCCTATCCCGATCTCGACCTGGAGCGCGTGGCCGCGCATGCCAGGGCCAAGGGCGTGCGCCTGATCGGCCACCACGAGACGTCGGGGCATGCCGCGCACTACGAGTCGCAGCTGGACGACGCGCTGGACCTGTACCAGCGGCTCGGCATCGACGCGATCAAGACCGGCTACGTCGCCGACGGCGGCCAGGCCAAGGTGCTGGGCGACGACGGCACCCTGCACCAGGCCTGGCACGAGGGCCAGGCGATGTCGCGCCACCACATCAAGGTGATCACCGAGGCGGCGAAGCGCCGCATCGGCATCAACCCGCACGAGCCGATCAAGGACAGCGGCCTGCGCCGTACCTATCCCAACTGGATGACCCGCGAAGGCGCGCGCGGCATGGAGTACAACGCCTGGGACCTGCCGGGCAATCCGCCGGAACACGAGGCGACGCTGGTGTTCACCCGCATGCTCGACGGGCCGATGGACTTCACTCCCGGCGTGTTCGTGATGAACACCAAGTCGGGCGAGAAGATCGCCACCACCCTGGCCAAGCAGCTGGCGCTGTACGTGGTGATCTACAGCCCGCTGCAGATGGCGGTCGACCTGCCGGAACACTACGAGGCCCGGATGGACGCGTTCCAGTTCATCAAGGACGTCGCGGTGGATTGGGAGGACAGCCGCGTGCTCAACGGCGAGATCGGCGAGTTCGTCACCATCGCCCGCCGCGAGCGCGGCGGCGACGACTGGTACCTGGGCGCGGTCACCGATGGCGAGGCGCGCGAGCTGCAGGTGCCGCTGTCGTTCCTCGACGCCGGCCGCCGCTACACCGCGCAGATCTACCGCGACGGTCCGGACGCGGGCTGGCAACGCAACCAGACCGACCTCGAGATCGAGGAGCGCGAGGTCGGCGCCGGCGACACGCTGACGCTGCGGCTGGCGCCGGGCGGCGGCCAGGCGATCCGCTTCGTCGCGGACTGACGAGGCGGCGCTACGCACCTTGCCCCGGCCGGCCCGCTGACGCAGGATGCGGCGATGGCCGAGAACGAACGTCCCGCTTCGCTGCCCGACTGCGTGATCAACTGCATCCGCTACGACGGCCGCGGCCAGCGCCACGCCCTCGAGCTCGACGCCATCAGCGAGGTCCTGGCGAACGACGGCGGCGGCTTCGTCTGGCTCGGCCTGTACGAGCCCGAGGACACCGTGCTGGACAAGCTGCAGGAGGAGTTCGGCCTGCACGACCTGGCGATCGAGGATGCGCACAAGGCGCACCAGCGGCCGAAGATCGAGGCCTACGGCAATTCGCTGTTCATCGCGGTGAACACCGCGCAGGTGATCGGCGAACGCATCGTCTACGGCGAAACCCATGCCTTCCTCGGGCCGCGCTTCCTGATCACGGTGCGCCACGGCGCCTCGCTGTCCTACGCCACGGTGCGCACGCGGGTGGAACGCGAGCCCGAGCTGCTGGCGCTCGGCGCCTCCTACGGGCTGTACGCGGTGCTCGACTACATCGTCGACAACTACCTGCCGATCGCCCAGCAGTTCAAGGACACGCTGCTGCTGCTGGAGAAGGACGTCTTCTCCGACGCCTACCGGCGCGAGACGATCGTGCGCCTGTACGACCTCAAGCGCGAACTGACCTACATGCGCATGTCGGTGGCGCCCCTGCAGGACGTGCTGTCGCAGCTGGTGCGCACCTCCAGCCCGCTGATCCCCGACGAGGAGGTGCGGCTGTACTTCCGCGACGTGCTCGACCACGCGGTGCGCGTGAACGACTCGATCGACGCCCTGCGCGACATGCTCGGCACCGCGCTCAGCGTCAACCTGTCGCTGGTCACCCTGGCGCAGGGCGAGACGGTGAAGAAGCTCGGCGCCTGGGCGGCGCTGCTGGCGGCGCCGACCCTGATCGCCAGCTGGTACGGCATGAACTTCCACGGCATGCCGGAACTGGACGAGCGCTACGCCTATCCGCTGCTGATCGGCGTCGTCGCCACGACCTGCGGCCTCCTCTACCGGCTGTTCAAGCGCGCGCGCTGGCTCTGAGGGCGAGCAACGCCTGTCCGTAGGAGCGCGTCATACGCGCGATGCCGCGGGTGTTTCGCCGCCCGCGGATTCCGATGACCGGCGCGCCTGCCGGTCCGGAATCGCGGCATCCATTGGATCCTGTTGGCACCCGCGGTATCGCGCGCATGGCGCGCTCCTACGAAGGATCATTCCCCGGCGTTCAGCCGGTCCGCGAAGGCCTCCAGCGCTTGCGCGCCGACCACGTCCTCCGCCAGCAGCGGCAACTGCTGCAGCGGCAGGTCCGGCAGCGCCTCGCGCAGGTCGCGCAGATGCGCCTCCTCCTGCATCCGCCGGTCTGCGAGGAAATCGCCGGCGTCCGCCGGCGCACGCTTGTTGACGACGAGACCACCGACCTGGACGCCGGCGCGCCGCAGCTGCGCGTGCAGCTCGATGGTCTCCAGCACCGGCAGGCGCTCGGCCGCCAGCACGATGACGAATGCGGTGTGCGCGTCGTCCGCCAGCACGCTACGCAGGTGCTCGAACCGGTGCCGGCGACGGTGCAACACCTGGCGGATGCGCTGGTCGCGGTCCTGCGCCGTGTCGATGCGCTCGCCGCCCAGCGCGCGCGAGGCGACGCCGTCGTCGCTGCCGAGGTTGCGCAGCGCGGCGCCGAAGCGTTCGCTGCGTTCCTGCCGCCGCAGCAGGCCATCGGTCCAGGCCGACATCATCTCCGGCAACGCCATCAGCCGCGCGGTATGTCCCGACGGCGCGGTGTCGAACACCAGCAGGTCGTAGTCGCGCGGCGCCTGCTCGACGAGTTCGGCGATGCGCTCGAGCAGCGCCGCCTCGTGCATGCCCGGCGCCTCGCGCGACAGCGCCAGGTGCCGGTCGACCTCACCGGACAGGTGCGGCGGCATCAGCTGGCGCAGGGCCTGCCCGACTTCGTCCAGGTGCGCGCGCACGGTAGCCTCGGGATCGATCTCGAGCGCGTCCAGGTCCGCGGCGACGCGCACCGGCGCCGGGCCGATCGCGCGCTGCCACAAGTGTCCGAGGTTGTGCGCCGGATCGGTCGAGACCAGCAGCACGCGCCGGCCTGCGCGGGCCTGCGCCAGGGCGACGGCCGACGCCACCGTGGTCTTGCCCACCCCGCCCTTGCCGCCGAAGAACAGCACGCGGCGCGATGCCGCCAGGTTCAGCAGCACCCGACGTGATCCAGCGGCGAGCGCTCCATGCCCATGCGCCGGTGCCAGTCGTGGAAGCGCTCGTACATCACCGGCATCAGTTCGAGCGTGTACCAGGTTGCCGGATTGGGCACGCCCAGCGATTCGGCGAACACCATCAGCATGAACAGGTCGTCCTCGTCGCGCTGCGCGCGCGCGAACGTGCGCCGGTACGGCGCGACGTAGAACTCGCGCAGGCCCGCCGCAAGACGGGCCAGCACGGAGGCCTTGTCCCCGCCCGGCGACATGGTCAGCCTTCCCCGGCCTCGGCGGCCCCGGCGGTATCCGGATCGCGGCCCCTGGCCATCGCGATCACCGCCTCCAGCGCCACCCACAGCGCCGCGATCAGGATCACGATGTCCATCCCCAGCAGCAGCCAGTTGCCGTCGTCGTAGAACGTGCCCAGCTGCACGACCAGCGCGTACAGCGACATCACCAGCAGGAACGCCAGCGGCACCATGGTGAAAATCGGGTTGCGGCCCTTCTTGATCAGGATCACCGAGACGATCGCCAGCGTCAGCGCCGCCAGCAGCTGGTTGGTGGTGCCGAACAGCGGCCAGATCACCATGCCGCCGCTGCCGTCGGCGCCGGCGCCGAACGCCAGCGCCATGCACACCGCCAGCGCCACCACGGTGCCGAGCAGCGTGCCCACCTTGAAGCCGGCCAGCTCGGCCGCCTCCTGCACCACGAAGCGCTGCAGGCGCAGGCCGGTGTCCATGGTGGTGGCGGCGAACAGGATCGCCATCGTCGCCAGCATGGTCGCGCCGAGGTTCTCCGGCAGCCCGAGGCCGGACGTCAGCAGCGCCTCGCCGCCGTTGACGAAGGCGGTGACGTTGCCGCCGCCGAACGAGCTGTAGACCGCCTGCCAGTCGACCAGGGTGGCGAAACCGGCGGTGCAGCAGATGATCGCCGCCAGCGACAGCATGCCCTCGCCGACCGCGCCGAAGTAGCCGACGAAGCGCGCGTCGGTCTCCTTGTCGAGCTGCTTGGAGGTGGTGCCGGAGGCGACCATGCCGTGGAAGCCGGACACCGCACCGCAGGCGATGGTGACGAACAGCAGCGGCACGATGCTCGGCGTGCCCGCCGGCACCGCGTCGTTGAACGCCGGCGCCACGATCGTCGGCGAGGCGATCAATACCGCCGCGTACAGGATGCCCAGCCCGAGGAACAGCTGCAGCCCGTTGATGTAGTCGCGCGGCTGCAGCAATACCCATACCGGCAGCAGCGAGGCGATGCCGGCGTACAGGAACAGCAGCACGATCCAGAACGACTTCGCGCTCATGCCGAACACCGTCTCCGGCAGCGCGATCGGATAGGCGCTGCCGATCCAGATCAGCGCGTAGAGCACCACCACGCCGCCGATCGACGGCCACAGCAGCCCCATCTTGACCCGGTAGATCAGCTGCCCGATCACCAGCGCCACCAGGATCGCGCCCCAGACCGGAATCACCGCGGTCGGCGTGGACACCAGCAGGTTCGCGATCACCACCGCGAACGCCGCGTTGACCATCAGCAGCAGCAGGAAGATCACCACCAGGAACAGGTTGCGTCCGCGGCGGCCGATGTAGCTGCCGCTGAGCATGCCCATCGACTTGCCCTTGTTGCGCACGCTCGCCCAGAGCGCGCCGAAATCGTGCACCCCGGCGAAGAACACGGTACCGAACACCACCCACAGGAACGCAGGCCCCCAACCCCAGATCACCGCGATCGCCGGACCGACGATCGGCGCCGCGCCCGCCACCGAGGTGAAGTGGTGGCCCCACAGCACGAAGCGGTTGGTCGGCACGTAGTCGACGCCGTCGCGCAAGGTGTGGGCCGGGGTGCGGAAGTCCGCCTCCAGCCGGTAGATCTTCTCGGCGATGAATTTCGAATAGAAGACGTAACCGAGCGCCATCACGGCGAGGCCGACGAGCAGCAATACGATCGCATTCATCCAGGCATCTCCGGTAGCGTCCGGCTCGGCGCCGGCATTCCGGCAGCATGAAAGCTCCGGCCCGGGAATGGAAGGATCCGGCGACCCCGGGCCGGTGGATTACGACTAAAGTCGTACCGGCCGGCCCGGGGCCGCTGTGCGGGTGAAGCCGCATTCATCCGGTCGCATCATGGTTTCGCGCGCATGGCGCGCTCCTACGGTGGAGCCTTCCCTCAGGTCCCAAGCAACCGCAGCAACAGGCCGGTCAGGTAGGCGCAATAGGTGCCCAGCGCGTAGCCCAGCACCGCCAGCAGCACCCCGACCGGCGCCAGCGCCGGGTGGAACGCCGCCGCCACCACCGGCGCCGACGCGGCGCCGCCGATGTTGGCCTGTGAGCCGACCGCCAGGAAGAACAGCGGCGCGCGGATCAGCTTGGCGACCAGCAGCAGCAGCCCCGCGTGCACCGAGATCCAGAGCAGCCCCAGGGCGAACAATCCTGGGCGGTCCAGCAGCGCGCCCAGGTCCATGTGCATGCCGATGGTGGCCACCAGCACGTAGAGCATCGCCGAACCCACCTTCGAGGCCCCGGCGCCCTCGAGCGCGCGGGCGCGGGTGAAGCTGAGCGCCAGGCCCACGGTGGTCGCGAAGACCACGATCCAGAAGAAGCCCGAGGTCAGGCTGTAGTCCTCCAGGCGCCACGATTCCGGCAGGCTCGCGATCCAGGCCACCAGCGGGTCGGCGAGGAAGTGCGCCAGTCCGGTCGCGCCCAGTCCCACTGCCAGGATCGCCATCAGGTCGGGCAGGGAGAGCACGCGCGCGTGCTCCGCCTGGTAGGTCTCGATGCGGCGCTGGAGGTCGTCGATCGCGGTGGTGTCGGCTCGGGTCCAGCGATCGAAGGCGGCCGCGCGCGGCGCCAGGAACAGCAGTACCGCCATCCACACGTTGGCGACCAGTACGTCGACCGCGACGAACTGGCCGAACAGGTTGTCCTCGACCTCGAACACCTCCTTCATCGCCGCCTGATTGGCGCCGCCGCCGATCCAGCTGCCGGCCACCGTGGTCAGCCCGCGCCAGGTCTCGCCGGCCACCGTGGGCGGATGCAGGATGCCCATCGCGATGAAGGCCACCACGGCGCCGAGCATCACCCCGGCCGTGCCGGTGAGGAACATGATCACCGCCTTCGGTCCCAGCCGCAGCACCGCGCCCAGGTCGATGGCCAGGCACAGCAGCACCAGCGACGAGGGCAGCAGGTAGTCGCGCGCCACCGGGTACAGGTTCGAGGCCTCGCCGTCGATCAGGCCGATGCTGTTGTAGACCGCCGGCAACAGATAGCACAGCAGCAGCGCCGGCACATAGGTGTAGAACTTCTTCCAGAAGCCGGTGGTGCGCGAGGCGGTCCAGAACACCGCACCGAGCGTCAGGGCCAGCAGGCCCATGACCGCGGCGTCGTTCGTGATCAACGGGAAGGAAGTCTCGTCCATCAGCCGCTCCAGGCATGTCCGGATGAATGATGCTCCGCCGCACCGGGCCCGGGCCGCGTAGAGCCGAGCTTGCTCGGCTGCGCCGGATCAGGAACCCGCGCCGGCTCCGGGGCCGGGAGCAGCGGAGCAAGCTCCGCTCTACGGGCGGAGGAAGGCGGTTTGCCGGCCATCAATCGCCGAGATGCTGCTGCAGCCAACCATTGACCGTCTCGTGCCACAGCACGCTGTTGTTCGGCTTGAGCACCCAGTGGTTCTCGTCGGGGAAGTACAGCAGCTTCGACTCGATGCCGCGGCGCTGCAGCGCGGTGAACGCCATCAGCCCCTGGTCGACCGGCACGCGGTAGTCTTTCTCGCCCTGCACCACCAGCATCGGCACGCGCCACTGGTCGACGTGCCGGACCGGGTTGAACTTTTCGTAGGCGGCCATGTTCTCGTACACCGGACCGCCGTTCTCCCACTCGGTGAACCACAGCTCCTCGGTCACGTAGCCCATCGAACGGGTGTCGAACACGCCGTCATGATTGACCAGGCACTGCCACGGCTCGTTCCAGTTGCCGGCGATCCAGTTGATCATGTAGCCGCCGTAGCTGGCGCCGAGCGCACAGGCGCGGTCGCCGTCGAGGAACGCATATTCGCGCTGCGCGGCGGCCCAGCCCTTCTTCAGGTCCTCGAGCGGCTTGCCGCCCCAGTCACCGCTGATCGAGTCGGTGAAGGCCTGCCCGTAGCCGGTGGAGCCGTGGAAGTCGATCACGACCACCGCGTAGCCCTGCCCGGCGTAGGTCTGCGGATTCCAGCGGTAGCTCCAGCCGTCGCCGAAGCTGCCCTGCGGCCCGCCGTGGATCAGGAACGCGACCGGATAGGTCTCGCCCTCGCGATAGTTCCAGGGCTTGACCACGTAGCCGTGCACGGTGTCGTTGCCGGCGCCGCGAAAGGTGAACTGCTCGTACTCGCCGAAGGCGACATCCGGCAGGCGCTCCTCCGCGGTCGGGGTGATCTGGCGCGGGTGCTGCGCGTCGGGCGTGGCGGTGTGCAGCACGTCGCCGCTGCGCATCGAGTTGCGCGCGAACATCAGCGTCCCGCCGGCCAGCGCATACGACGACACCGTGCCGTCGGCGACCAGCTTCGTCACCTCGCCGCCGTCGATATCGATGCGGAACAACGGGTACTCGCCGGTGTCCTGCGCCGCCGCGTACAGCGCGGCGCCGTCCGCACCCACCGCCAGGCTGCTGGGCGAGCGGTCCCAGTCCGGGGCGATCTCGCGGGTCTCGCCGCTGGCCAGGTCCATCGCCATCACCGCGAAGCGGTCGGCCTCGAAGCCGGGCCGCTGCATCGCGCGGTAGAACAGAGTGCCGCCGTCGGCGCTGAACACCGGGCCGGCATCCCAGGCCGGGTTGGCTTCGGTGAGGTTGACCGGCGCGCCGCTGCCGTCGGCGTTCATGCGGTACAGGTCGAAGTTGGTCGACCACGGTTCCTCGCGACCGGCCACCTTGACGCTGGCCACCACCGACGCGCCGTCCGGCGCCCAGGCGTAATCGTCGGCGCCGCCGAACGGCTTGGACGGGATGTCGCCGTCGAGCGATCCGCTCAGCGCCACCGCGGCGGCGACCGGCTCGCCGCCGGCGGCCGGCAGCCCGGCCGCGTACAACCGGCTGCGGCGGCCATCCTTCCAGGTATCCCAGTGACGCACGAACAGCTGCTCGTACAGCACGCCGCTGGTCTTGTCCTTCTCGCGGGCGTCCAGCCGCGCCTGGGTGCAGGCGAACACGCCTTCGGACGCATCGGCGCAATCGGCGAAGGTCTCGGCGCTGAAGGCGACGCGGGTGCCGTCTGGTGACAGCTTGTAGCTGCCGACGTCGAGCGCGAAACCGGTCAGCTGCCGCGGCTCGCCGCCGGCGGTCGGGATCGCGTACAGCTGCTGGCTGCCGTTCTTTGCGCTGAGGAAGTAGACGGCGGCGCCATCCGGCGAGAACGCCGGCGAATTGACGTTCCAGCCCTCGGGCGTCAGCCGCCTCGGCGGCGCCATGTCGCGCGTGCGCAGATCGCGCAGGTACAGCGCGCTGCTCGCCTTGTCCTCGGCAAAGTCGACGGTGCGCTCGGCGAACACCAGCCGGCCGCCGTCGGCCGACAGCACCGGAGATGTAACCCGCGGCAGCGTCGCCAGGTCGCGGGCCTCGAACCCGCGATCGGCCATCGCCAACGACGGCAGGGCGGCAAGCAGGCACAGCGGCAGCAGGGCGGGTCGCAGCGTCATCATCGTCTCCGGAGCGGACAAGGCGCCGATGGTAGCCGATGCCAAGGGCGACCCGCCCGCCCCGCTATCCGCCCGCTCCGCCCGTTGCCGGTAGAGCCGAGCTTGCTCGGCTGCTCCTGGCTCCGGGTGGCGACGAAAAGCAGCGGAGCAAGCTCCGCTCTACGAGTGCACCGGGTACCCCGTAGAGCCGAGCTTGCTCGGCTGCTCCTGGCTCCGGTGGCGACGAAAAGCAGCGGAGCAAGCTCCGCTCTACGACAGCGCCCCGCTTACCCCGTAGAGCCGAGCTTGCTCGGCTGCGCAAGGCACCGGAGCCGTTCCAAATACAGCGAAGCAAGCGCCACCCATCAACGGCCCGCGACGCTGCCTCCACCCAGATGCCGCCCCAGGAAGTCCAGCAGCTTCACGTAGAACTCCCGACGGTGCTCTTCCGTGTAGAAACCGTGCCCCTCGTTCGGGTAGTACAGCGTCTCCACCGGCACCCCGGTGTTCTTCAGCGCCCGCTCCATCAGTTCGCTGTGCGCGATCGGTGCGATCTGGTCCTCACCTCCCGCGGCAAGGAAGACAGGCACCTTGACCTGTCCGGCGAGCCGGTTCGGGGACATCGCCGCCAGCCGCTCCGGTTCGTCGCCCATCCACTCACCGGTCCAGGTGCGGGCCCATCTCCCTTGTCGCCGATTCTCACCACGCAGCTTGGGCAGGTCGTAGACACCGACGTAACCGACCGCGCAGCGATACAGGTCGGGCTCCTTCGCCACGCCCATCAGCGCCGCGTAGCCACCGTAGCTGGCGCCATAGATGCAGACGCGGTCGGCGTCGGCGATCCCCTCGCCGATCGCCCAGCGGGTCGCATCGATCACGTCGTCCTGCATCGTCCCGCCCCATTGCCTGGCGCCCGCATGGTGGAACGCACGGCCGTAGTTGCCCGACCCGCGGAAATTCACCTGCAGCACGGCATAGCCGGCCTGCGCCAACAATTGCGCATCGATGTCGAAGCCCCAGCGATCGAATACACCGAAAGGCCCGCCGTGCGGCACCACCACCAGCGGCAACCGCTTGCCGCCACCGGCCGGAGCGGTGAGGAAGCCGTGCAGCGTCCGCCCATCCCTGGCCTGCAGGCTGACCGGGCGCATCGGCGACATGTGTTCCGGGTTGATCCCTTCGCGCCGCGCCAGCACGAAGTCCGCCTTCTTGGCGACCGCGTCGTAGGTGTAGAAGCTGCCGGGATCGGCGTCGCTGGAAACCAGCAGCAGCTTGATGCGACCATCCGAGGTGGCCGAGACGACCTCCACCATGTTGCCGGGAAACGCCGCCTCCAGGCTGCGCAGCACGCGCGCGTCGTCGGATGCCTCGTCGAGGAACACCGTGCGCGGCCGTGCGCCGAGATAGCGGACACCGACCATCGGGCCGGACCCGTCGCGGTATAGCGGCAGTGGATCGACCACTTCGTCGCGCAGCAGCTCGCGGCGCTTGCCCGTTGCCACGTCGAAGGCGACCAGCGTGTCCGGGCCTTCGGCCTGCTGCACCCGCAGGTAGGCGGTGGCGTCGTCCTCCGAGAAGCCCAAGGGCGATTCGATGCGATCGCTGGCCGCCTCGTCATTGATCAGTTCCCACTCCGCATTCGTCGCGGAACGGTAGTACGTCCGGGTGATGTTGTTGCTGCCGGAGCCGATGGCGAACCGCACCACACCCGCATGGTCCGTGACGAACCGCGCCTGCGGCACCGGCGCCTGCGTCACCCGCGTGCGTCGGCCCGTATACACGTCCATCCGCTCTACGCGCGTCGTCGGGTCGGTGGCGAGAGGCTGCACCGAGATCAGTACGTTGCGGTCGTCATCCGGTAGCGCATCGATCAGGAACGCCGCCACGCGCTCCTGCTTCTTGCCCGTCCGGATCTTGCTGCCCAACTGCTGGGTCCACACCCGCCAGCCCACCAGCAGCTCGCGCTTGTTGCCGTCGGCGTTCATCGCGTACAGCTCGCCGGTGGGGAGCGGATCGTCCCGGCTACCGAAATTCTCCGACACCGACATCAGCACCCGCTCGTCGTTGACCCACCAGAAGTCGTGCACGCTGGTGCCCCGTTCGAAGCGGAAACTCGACATCGACGTGCCGTCCTCGCGGCGAATGATCGCCAACCCGATCTGCCCGTCGATCGGCACCGTCACCGCGTAGAACTCGCCGGTCGGTGACAGCTTGATGTCGCGGAAGGCGTCCTCGGCCACGAACGGCCCTACATCCATCTGTGCCCGCGCCGCCACCGGCGACAATCCCATCAGCAGCGCCACGAGCGCCGCCACTCCCCGGAACATTCCCATGCCTCCTCCCCTTCGTATCAGTCCTTTTGCCACATCGGCATTGCACCGTAGGCGGTCGCCACTATGGCAAAGGAAGATCCGGAACGGAAGGGCACGGTCGAGCGGACAACTCCGGACCTGCCAGCGCGGACCTTCAGTCTCCCTTCTCCCGCTTGCGGGAGAAGGTGCCCGGAGGGCGGATGAGGGCGCTTTTTCCCTCATCCCGGCCTCTCCCGCAAGCGGGAGAGGGAATGAATCGGCATGGCTGGAGATTCTTAACTAGTCAGTAATCAGGACCCCGGAGAATATCCGACTTCTCGTTCTTTAGCGATTTCGTATGCGAAGCAATTCAAGATTAAGCGGCTGCAGCGACGCCGCCAGCATTTCAGCATCTTTGGACCACCAGTTCTTATGCTTGCATGCATCCAGCAGCCTATGCGCCTGAAAAACAAACTCATGGACGAATGACAAGGTGAAGACTTCTCCTGCCTCAACCTCAAGTTTGCGGTCAACCCCTTGAAGCGCTCGCAACATTAGCCTTCCACCTGGCACACACGTGACCTCCACTGCATATGGCCCATCCATAAAGTCAATCAATTCCCGATCGCTTATCTTTCTTAATATTCTTAGAAGCGCATCCGACCACCATCCCATAATCACAACAGCAAAATCATTCCAATTACGAGCTGGAAACTCAGTTCCATTTATTTCAAGCCAAATATCAGCAGTAGCCGGTTCATTTTTCCGAGCACATAAAGATCCAGCATCTGCAATAATTTTCGTCATCGCCCAACCACAGGATACGCAGTCTCAATTACACTGGTAGCTCTATTTAACCACATTTCAACAGTTATACCAGTATGAGTTGTTCCAGACAGAAGGACTCGATCACCCTGCTGCCTGACGACCGAGGACGAGCCGTATGCTTGTCGTATCGCGGCCGTTACACCTCTTTGATTAAGGCCAACAAAGACTGACCTCCCTTCCGTAAAGGCACCACCCACCATATGCCGCTCAGCGATATGCGTCATATTAACAGTCAGCTTGTTCTAACCAGGCAATCCAATGGCCCGCGAAAACCTTATGGCCATCAAGCCACCGCCGGCAAGCTTCAGACCAGTTACCGCACCTCCGCCGCCAGGAAGGCGGGGAGCCACCGGTTCCAAGCTTCATCAATCACATCCTCGCCGAAGCCAGCTGCCTTTTGCGCAAAACTCTTCGTTGCTGCCGAAGTAGGTCGAGCATTAGGCGATGGCGCCTCTGGGATGCTGGCATTTGCCGTCGAACCACCCGCATTGACCCGTATTGTTCCGCCGCGCTCCCCCTGCTCAAGTCGACACGTTGTATCCTTGCCGCACGCCCGCCTTCCATCTGGATCGATGGACTTGTATGGATTGTTGTTGGCATACCAGTATCGATTGAAGTTGCCTCCGGTGTTCGCGTCTGCCGTGACCGGATCGACACTCAGAAACCGCCCCAACTTCGCATCGTAATAGCGCTGCTGCATATACACCAGCCCGGTCGCCGCATCCTGCACGTGCCCGGTGTAGCCCGGCCCGTCCTGCACCGCCGGCGTCAGCTGCGCCCCGTACGGCTCGTACTCCCGCCGCTCCACCACGCTGCCCAGCGCGTCGGTGTGGTAGTACCGCACCACCGTCTGCGCCTGCGCCGGCTGCATCCACGCCAGCCCCAGCAGCAGCCAGAGGCCCCACCGCTTCGTCAGCGCGTTCATTCCCCGCCCTCCTCGTCCAGGGCAGGGGTGGCCTGAAGTGGCGTCCCGCCGCCGCCTCCGCTCCCGAACACCGGCCCCGACCAGGCCGAGCAGCCATTGGCGTTGCACGCCGCCACCCGGTAGCCGGCCGTCCCGCACGGCGCGTCCCATTGATAGACGGGACAGGGGCCTTCGTAGAAGGTGACGTTGCCGTTGCCCAGCTTGTAGGACGTGGTGCCGCCCACCGAATTCCAGCTGAACTTGCAGAGCATGCCCTGCGACGTCACCGTCAGCCCCGTCGGCACCGCCGGCGTCAGCAGCTGCACGCTGACCGTCTTGATCGCCGAGTACGGGCCGCAGCCGGCCACGTTGCAGCCGCGGGCCCGGTAGCCCCAGCTGCCGTTCGCCTGGCCTTCGATGTCCTTGCTGGTGCCCACCGCGTCGTGGATCGTGGCCCAGCTGCCGCTGCCCAGACGCTCCTGCAGCTGGTACTTGGTTGCCGCATTCACCAGGTTCTAAGCCACCGAATAACTGCCGGTCGCGCTGCTGTCAGGCGCGGTTAACCCTGTCGGGGCGTTGGCCGGCGGCCGAGTCACCTGCACGGCTTTGATGCCCGACCAGGCTGCGCAGCCGGCCACGTTGCACGCCCGCATCCGGTAGCCCCAGGTGCCCGTGGTCTTGCCCGAGATCGCCTTGCTGGTGCCGGACGCGTCGTGGATCGTGCTCCAGCTGCCGCTGTTCAGCCGCTCCTGCGATTCGTAGCGGGCGGATGTAGTCACCGCCATCCAGCCAATCGCGTAGGTGGCCGGTGCCGCCGCTTGTGCCGCACTCACCGCTGGCACAACGGTCAGTTATTGAACCTGTAACCGTTATTTACGCGTGTATCCTTCGGCAAGCTATCGAAACGAAAAGCGATCAACCTCGGTTAGCGCGCCAAATCTATCAACGTCAAAACCGCTCAATTGACCTTTACCATCTTTGCCCTCAATGTTCTGCTTGAATACCCCCCCAATAGCCATCCTTCGTGGCACTTCAATGCCATTGTCGCTTTTAAGCCGCCTATTTATCTGTTCAAGCTCACTACCAGAGACAAGCACAATAGATGAAACAGTCTCCGCACCATTGAGCGAGTCTTTTGTTGGAAAGATGACCGTCTTTCCATTGATGCTAACAGCCCATGCCTGCACCAGGACCCGCTCACCTTCGTAGCTAGATGGATTCGCTAAAAGCTGGAAGTATGTTGTCGCACAATATTGCTCATTGGCACTGTTTCCGGAATACTTGCATACGCTATTCCTTGATCCCGGATTATCCGGCTCAGGCTTAGCGCAACCACTAGATATCAGAACCAAAAACGTAAAAAGAGAGAATATTTTCATGGCGATATTGAGAAGTATGAGGAAGCAGAAATATAAGCATCTGGTGACCGTGCTACGTCTTCTTTCATTGACTGAAGATCGAATCTCATCAAAGCACCATTTGGCGTTGCCAAATATGCGTTAGCGTCAGCTGATAAAGCGCGCTCAAGATCACCGCGAATAAACCCGCCCCTCCAACCTCCATTGCAGTGACATCCGCGCCACCCGCTAAATGCGTTGTTGATCGGGTGTGTGTGCGCTATCGCGACTCGAACTCCTAGGCCGTTGTACTTCTGCCCTTGAGTTACTGAACCAGAGCCGTCTCCTCGCGCAGGATCGCCCAAAACAAAGTTTACGACGCTAAATGGTTTGCCTCCAGCCCCCCTATTCACAATATCGGCACCAACCTCCCTGCCAGTTGCAATCGTCACAGGCATTGCGCTTCTTGCAAAATAACGTCCCGATCCTTGCTCGGTTCGTTGCGAATTTGGTATGTCGTTCAATCGGCTAATGAACCTGTCCGGATTCTTCCGTGCTGCATTCAACTCACCGCGACTAAAGCTCACACCTCCATTGTGCTGCGCCATTCGACAATCCCAGTCTTTACCACAAGCTCTACGTCCATCCGGATCAACGAACTTGTATGGATTGTTGTTGGCATAGCGGTAACGATGGAACTGCCCAACAGGATTGCTCAGCGCCGTGACCGGATCAACGCTGAGGAAGAGGCCTAGCTGGGGATCGTAATAGCGCTGCTGCATGTACGTCAGCCCGGTCGCCGCATCCTGCACATGCCCGGTGTACGCCGGCCGGTCATGGTTGGCCCGGTTGCTCAGCGCTCCGTACGGCTCGTACTCACTGTAAATTGCACTACCGCTGTTGCTTCGCGCCACCACACTGCCTAGAGCGTCCAAATGCTGATACTGGGTGGCAGTACTTCCGGTTGATGTGTTCTGCTGCCTGATCGCCACCAATCGACTGCCTAGATAGATGTGCCATTCTCGCTGGTTTGAACGGAGACTGTTAACATACATCAGTTGTCCGTTGACGTTGTATTGGCTGTATTTCGATGCACCGGTGACGTCGCGTACCCGACGGCCATGGCCGTCGTATACATAGCTACTTGCCGTGCCATTCTGGTTGGCGCTGCGCAGCCGATTGCCCGAGTCGAAGCTGAAACTGGCACCGGTCCGAGCGGCTACGTTGCCGCGATTGTCGTAACTCAGGCTCGTTACTTCGGCCCCGCCCGAAGTGTTGACGATTCGGTTCAGTCGGTTTTGCGCGTTGTACTGGTAGGTATGATCACGGGCGGGCCGCATGGCGGTTGCGCCGACTCGCACGCGCTTGAGATTGTCGAAGAGATCGTACTCGTACGCCGCGGTTCCGAACATCGGCGAAACCACCTGCGTAAGCCTATCCAATGCGTCGTACTGCATCGTCCGATCGCTTCGGTGCCCCGCTCGACCGTCGCTGATCGCCGCGACGTTCCCGTTGCCATCGTAGTCATATCCCTCATCGACGTAGACATTGGTGCCCGCATCACGTATGCGGCTCGGAAGCCCACGCACGTTCTGCGCTGTCGTGTGAACGACACCATTGTTGTTGGTGAACTGCTTGACCATGCCATTGGGGTGATAGCTGACACCGGTCACATAGGACCCTGCTCTCGTCGGCTGGCCCAGCGCATTGGGCGTAAGTCACCGTCTGACCAAGCGGATAGGCATGCGATGCCAAATGGCCGTTGGCATCATAACCGTAACCGATCCCGTACGAGATGCTGCCCCATTCCATCGATTCGCCGGCCAGCAAACGGCGTCGGTTGTAGACATAGTTGTTATAGACCAGATTGCCACCGTTATCCGTCAGCAGCTGCTTGAGCAGGCCATCCGGCGTATAGCTGTAGGTGGAATTGCCCATGTTGTCTGGAAATGCCAGCGACTTGATCCTGTTGCGTTGATCGTAGGCGCGTACCGTGCGCTGGGCGATAGGCACATCGTCGGTATTACAGCTTGCTGAGGAGGTAAAGGTAGTACCAGCCGCACTCCAGGCCAGGTTGCCCGCTCCGTCGTAGGCAAGCACGGTGGCGCCGACTTCCGGCTCAATCATCTTGCACAGCTGCTGATGCGCGTCGTAGACGTATCGCCGGGCTAACGCAGTGCTGCCATCGGCGTTACGTCGAGTCGTGTACATCGGCTTGCCGAAGGCATCGCGTCCAGAGTAGGTATAGACTCCTTCCGGTTGAACGATTCGTGTGATGAAGTCAGTCGTGGGCTGATCCCAAGCCAGGTAGCGGTAATGCGTTTGATTGCCCCGTGGATCCGTGACACGAGCCTGAAATCCGGCCAGATACTCTGTCGTCGTTCTCAAGAGACCCAGTTCGCTGCTTTGCGTCACCGACGTCTGCCGGCCCAGCGCGTCATACACGGTCCTGGTGCCTGCAGTCGGGTTGTAGCTAGCGCTGGGATAGGAAGCAAAGGTGACCCGACCCGCATGGTCGTAGGCATAGCGGATGAATCGTTCCGTCGCGGCAACGTTGGCATTGTCGTATTCGCGCACCACCAGTGGCTGCCACAGGGCATCGAAGTACGTCACTTTGCGGCTGTCACCGCTTCCGACGACTTGCCGCCAATGTCCAGCCGGAATCCCATAGACGCCCGTTGTCGACTTCGCGAAACTGATCGTTGTTGCATTCCATGCGACCGCATCGCCCGTCGGATAGGTGATCCGGCTCAGCCGGCCCATCGGGTCATAGGCGTAGTTGGTCGCGAATCCATTCTCATCGGTGACGCGCGTGATCCAACCGGAGGCATTGACCACTGCCGACTGCGACGCTCCATCCGCATAGGTGATCGCGCGCGGAATGCCGCGGTACCAGCTGCCGAGGGTAGTGATGCGATTATTGCCGTCCTTGACCGTCCTTACTGTGCCGTCGGCATTGTAGGTCAAGGTCTCGACCGTCCTGCCGAATTGCTTGCGTACTGCCGGCGAGGCATTGCTGTTGTAGGTCGTCTCGGAGGCGACGATGCCGTTTACGGTCAGTTTGGCCGCCTGGCCGAGCACCCATTTGCTGAGATTGTCGTGGTAGGCGGCGACCTCGGTTCGGATCGGATTACCGGTCACGGTGCTGGACTTGGTAACGCTGGTAGGCCGCGCGAAGGCATCGAAGGCGTTTGCCTGCCAGGTGAAGTCCACTCCCTGTTGCGCCACGACAGCGGCGAGCTGCGGGCGCACGTATTCCGATGCGAATCCATCGCCACGCTGTTGCGGGCTGGTGCCGAACCGCAACGTGTTGTTGAGGTCGTAGCTATTGGTCGTACGCTTCAGGACGCTGGAAGGCCCGGCCCCAGTCTCGACCGAGAGCAGCTTGCCCTCGTTGTAGCGATAGCTGTTGCCGTGCCAGTACCGCGTCCATTTCCCCTCTGGCCCGGTCACCGTGGTCCTGCTCGCGCCGGCGCAATCGTCCGACGTGCATTGGGGAATGCTGCAGTCCGTGCCTACGGGGCAGACCGGATGGCTGCTGGAACCGCTTGGGTAGTAGTAGGACGGCGGCGAATGATAGTCGTATTGCCAGGTCGCCGGCGGCAGCCCTGGGCCGGTGATGGTCTTGGTCTTGAGCGCGAAGTTATCGTAGGTGATCGGCCAGAAGGAGATGTCGTCGTTGACGTCGTTGTGGGGCGACGTGTAGTTGAGACAGTTGACCGGCACATTGGTGCGCCCATGGCGCTCCACTTCCACGGTGAACTGCCCGGTCGCGCCCGAGGGATGTGTGATCGATCCGGTAAACTCCGTCTGTCCGACCGCCTCCGGCTGCCATACGCAATTCCGCCACGGCTCCCAACCCGGCGACCCAGGAGGAGGCACGCCGACCATTTTGAACAGCATGATCCTGGCCGATGACAGTGGAGACAGCGCGATCTCCCAGCGGCTGCCGTCGGGCAGCTCCACGGCGGACAGGCTGGACGACGTATAGGAATAGGTCCACGTGCGAGCCCCGTCGCCCACTGTGCTGACGAAGCCATTCCCGTTGTAGCTGATCGTTAGAGTCCGACCATCATTGGCCTGGATCCTGGTCAGCCGTGCTGGCGCGTTCCAGGCATTGGTATACGTGTAATCGACACGATTTCCAAAACGGTCTTCTACGCGGGTGGCGTACAACACGTTCTTGCGACGGGGAATCCTGCCAGTTCCGTTGGTCGCCTTGAGCACCGGCTCCATGTACTGCGCCATCCAGTTGAACCAGTACCGCGTGCCGTCCGCGGTGATGGCCAGGAAGCCCTCGCCTGTCCCGTTCGCGATGCTGCCCAGGCAGGAGACATGGGTGGTGCCGTCGCCCGTCACCCAGATGTAGTTGCCCGCGCTCGGCTTCGGTGCGCCCGCGTTGGTCCTGAGCAGTTCGCCGCCGCTGCCGCCCGGCAGATTGAGGTGGATGCCCTGCCAATAGTCGATGGGATAGAAGCTCGAGCCCTGGATCGAGACGGTAGGCGGAGCGGGTGCTGCGGAGCAGCGATTCTGCGGCGTTGGCGATGCGCTGACCCAATCGGGCGCGAAAACGCCGCTGATGCTGGGCACGTCGATATCCCAGTCCGCGAGCGGCGAATCGCGATAGCGGCCGGAACGGTCGGTTACCGCGTACTTGCGGGAAAACGACACCGGCAATGCCGAGTTGCCGGGAATGTCGACGTCGGTGGCCTGGAACGACAGGCTGCCGTCCGACAGGCTGGCCTGGTCGCCCAACAGATCGGGGCCTAATGGGGATACTTCCCGGCTCCTTTCGACCCGCTTGCCGTATTCCTCCCAGACTTCCTTGTCCTGTGCGACGACAGGCCCATGGAAAAGCGCCGCAAACAGCGCCGCGCAGCAGCAGATCTTCCGCATTGCCCCCTCCCGGATGTGTGCATCGGTGGAGGCGGATGATTCCGGCGAAACATCCGTGTTCCCCCTGTCGTCGCCTCGGCGCTCCCCAGCACCGTCCCTGCGAACTTTCGCGAGCCTATTCCAAGGCCCCGGTTGATGCAAGCCGGGCCTGCCTGCGGGGCATCGCAGGGCGAAAAAGCGCCCTGCACATGACCTTGCGGCTACCGGTACCCGATCAGCACCGCCACCACCAGCGCGATCGCCGCGGCGATGGTGAGCTTGATGATCAGCGGCCAGACGAAGCGGAACCAGCGGTCGTAGGGAATGCCGGCGATGCCGAGGATGCTCATCAGCACGATGTTGGTGGGCACGATCATGTTGGAAAAGCCGTCGCCGAACTGGTAGGCGAGCACCGAGACCTGGCGGCTGACGCCGATCAGGTCGCCGAGCGGGGCCATGATCGGCATGGTGACGAAGGCCTGCCCGCTGCCCGACGGGATGAACAGGTTGAGCACGGTCTGCACCAGCAGCATGCCGACCACGGCGATCTCGGCGCCGACCAGGGTCAGCGGCGCGGCCAATGCATTGACGATGGTGTGCAGCACGTGGCCGTCCTCGAGCAGCAGCGCGATCGAGCGGGCGAAGCCGATCAGCAGCGCGGTGGTGGCGAGTTCCGCGGCGCCCTCGGCGAAGCGCCGCGCGGTACCGTCCACGCCGAGGCCGCCGGCCAGGCCGACGAACACCGCCAACCCCAGGAACAGCGCGCCGAGTTCCACCAGGTACCAGCCACGCGTGCTGATGCCCCAGACCATCAGCGCCAGCGTCGCCACGGCGGCCAGCAGCAGCACCAGTTTGCGGCCGGTCAGCGCCGGGTATTCGGTCGGCGGCGCGTGCGCGACTTCGATGCCTTTCATCAGGCTGGCGTCGGGATCGCGCTGCACGCGGCGCGCGTAGCTCCAGACGTGGTGCACGCCGATGGCGACGAACGGCACGAACAGCGCCAGCCGGAACGGCCAGCCGGAGGTCGGTTCCAGTCCGGCCACGCCCTGGGCGATGACGACGGTGAACGGGTTGAGCGCGGCGACGCCGTAGCCGATGCCGTAGCCGCAGATCATGATCCCCATCGCGGTCATCACGTCCATGCGCATCGCCAGGCACAGCGCGATCAGCATCGCCGCGAAGGGGATGTATTCCTCGGCCACGCCGATCGTGCCCGAGCCGATCGCGAACACGCTCATGCCGATCACGATCAGCAGCCCGGGGCTGTGGCCGATGCGCTTGAGGGTCCAGCCCAGAAGAGCATCGATCAGGCCGCTGGCGCGCAGCACCGCGATCGCGCCGCCGACGATCAGCACGAAGAAGATGATGTCCTGCGCCGCGGCCAGCGCGCGCGGCACCA
Organism: Luteimonas salinilitoris; assembly: GCF_041300785.1. NCBI lineage: Bacteria > Pseudomonadati > Pseudomonadota > Gammaproteobacteria > Lysobacterales > Lysobacteraceae > Luteimonas > Luteimonas salinilitoris. The sequence goes on along the minus strand of NZ_JBFWIB010000001.1, from coordinate 659,905 downwards.
CGGTGAACAGCGCAAGCGGCGAGAGCGTGACGCGCTCCTCCATGTGGTGATAGGTGCCGGGCACCACCAGCGCATGGCCCTTCGCATCCTCGACCGTCTCGAACTCGCCCTGCGGCAGCACCCAGGTCGACGCCAGCGCCACGATCATCATCACGAACAGCAGCACCAGGGTGTGGGGAACGCGCAGGAATCGGGACATCGGCCGGGTCCGGGTGAAATTCGCCGCAGTATAGGCGGGCGTGGAGCGGACGCGGGTACCGGGGACACGATGTGGGAGCGACGGAAGTCGCGACAGGAAGGGCCGGTTTGCGGTGGATTCGGAGTGCCGGAGTTTCACCGGCACCGCCCTACGGGTTTAGGGTCGCCATCCAACCATCTGTCGCGACTTCCCGGCGGCGGTACATCGCCGCCGGGAGGTCGCGACAAGAGAGTCGAAGCGCGGTGGTGCTACGTCGGAGACGAGCGCGCCGTCAGGCGTCCGCAGGCTCGAGCAGGCGCGGGCCGGGGCCTTCCTCGCCCAACGCGTCCTCGGGATTGCGCAGCGGGCACGCCTTCAACGACAGGCAGCCGCAGCCGATGCAGCCGTCGAGCTGGTCGCGCAGCCGGGTCAGGCGGGCGATGCGATCGTCGAGGTCCGCGTGCCAGCGCCGCGACAGGCGGCTCCAGTCGGCGGTGGTGGGCGTGCGGCCGTCTGGCAGGGTGTCCAGCGCTTCGCGCACCGCCGCCAACGGAATGCCCGCGCGCTGCGCGACCTTGATCACCGCCACGCGGCGCAGCACGTCGCGGGTGTAGCGACGCTGGTTGCCTGCGGTGCGCAGGCTGCGGATCAGCCCCTTCTTCTCGTAGAAATGCAGCGCCGAGACCGCCACGCCGCTGCGTGCCGCGACCTCGCCGACACCAAGTTCGCGCGCCTTTGCGCCTTTCGTGCGTGTTGTCTTCATGCCGGGTCCTTGACCTCAATATTTGTTTAGGTTTTAACCTGCGCGCCATTGCGATGCAACCCGAGGTTTCCATGCCACCCATTCATCTGACCCTGATCTACGGCAGCAACCGCGAGCCGCGCCTGTGCGACACCGTGGCCGGCTGGGCGGCGGGCCAGGTCCGCGCGCACGGCGGCTTCGTCCTGGACACGCTCGACCCGGCGGTGCTGCAGCTTCCGGCGGCGCTCGCGCGCACGCCCGACGTGGCCACCGTGCGCCTGCGTCGGCGCATCCGCGCAGCCGACGCCTACCTGGTGGTCACGCCGGAGTACAACCACGGCTACCCGGCGCCGCTGAAGCAGCTGATCGACGCCGCCTACGACGACTGGCACGCCAAGCCGGTGGCCTTCGTCAGCTACGGCGGGGTCTCCGGCGGCCTGCGCGCGGTGGAGCAGCTGCGCCAGGTGTTCGGCGCGCTGCACGCGGTGGCGATCCACGACGGCATCGCCTTCGCCGAGGTCTGGCGCCGCTTCGATGCGGACGGGCGCCTGCGCGAGGCAGCGCACACCGAACGGGCGACGCAGGCGATGCTGGCGCAACTGCACTGGTGGGCCGTCGCCCTGCGCAACGCGCGCGAAGCCACGCCCTACCGCGAGGCCGCGGCATGAACGGCGCGGCGCCTTCGACCCTTTGCGGCACCCTGCACGACCGCGCGGTTCCTGCCTCCCGCTCGCCCGGATCGCGGCTGCTGCGGTGGTTCGAAACCCGTCTCGATCCCTTTCCCCCGCTGCCGCCCGCGCAGCCGCCGCGCACGCTCTACGCGTTCTGCCGCCACTACACCCGCGGCGCCGGGAAATGGCTGCTGGCGATGGCGCTGCTGACCGCGGCGATCGCGATCGCGGAAGTGTCGCTGTACGCCTTCGTCGGCTCGCTGGTCGACCGGCTGGCCGGGCACACACCGGCGACCTTCCTCGCCGCCGAGGGCGGGCGCCTGGCGTTGATGGCGGCGGTGGTGCTGCTGGCGCTGCCGGTGCTGGTGCTGCTGAACTCGCTGGTGATCCACCAGACGCTGCTCGGCAACTATCCGATGCGGATCCGATGGAACGCGCACCGCTACCTGCTGCGGCAGTCGATGAGCTACTTCCAGGACGAGTTCGCCGGGCGCATCGCCGCCAAGCTGATGCAGACCTCCCTGGCGGTGCGCGAGACGGTGATCAAGCTGCTCGACGTCGGCAACTACGTGCTGGTGTATTTCACCGGCGCGCTGATCGTCGCCGCCTCGTCGGACTGGCGGCTGATGCTGCCGTTCGTCGGCTGGCTGCTCGGCTACGGTGCGTTGATGCGGCACTTCGTGCCGAAGATGGGCCGGGTGGCGCGGCAGCAGGCCGACGCGCGCTCGGTGATGACCGGGCGCATCGTCGACAGCTACACCAACATCGCCACGGTCAAGCTGTTCTCGCATTCGCAGCGCGAGCAGGCCTACGCGCGCGAGGCGATGGACGGCTTCCTGTCCACGGTGCACCGGCAGATGCGCCTGTCGACCTGGGTGCACGCGCTGAACTACGCGCTCAACATGGCGCTGCTGTTCTCGGTGGCCGCGGTCGGCATCTGGCTGTGGCACGGCGGTGCGGTGACGACCGGCGCGATCGCGGTGGCGGTGGCGTTCGTGCTGCGCATCCTCGGCATGTCGCAGTGGATCATGTGGGAGCTGTCGTCGCTGTTCGAGAACATCGGCACGGTGCAGGACGGCATCAACTCGATCTCTCTGCCGCCGACGGTCGACGATGCGCCGGACGCGCCGGCGGCCGGACGCGCCCGCGGCGACATCCGCTTCGAGAACGTCAGCTTCCACTACGGCAAGGGCAGTGGCGTGATCGAGGGCCTGGACCTGCACGTGCGGCCGGGCGAGCGGATCGGCGTGGTCGGCCGCTCCGGCGCCGGCAAGTCGACGCTGGTCAACCTGCTGCTGCGCTTCCACGACCGCGAGCGCGGCGCGATCCGCATCGACGGCGTCGACATCGCCGACGTGCAGCAGGATTCGCTGCGGGCGCAGATCGGCATGGTCACCCAGGACACTTCGCTGCTGCACCGCTCGGTGCGCGACAACATCCTCTACGGCCGGCCCGACGCCGGCGAGGCGGAAATGATCGAGGCGGCCAGGCAGGCGCGCGCGCACGACTTCATCCTGGAGCTGGAGGACGCGCAGGGCCGGCGCGGTTACGACGCCCATGTCGGCGAGCGCGGCGTGAAGCTGTCCGGCGGCCAGCGACAGCGCATCGCCATCGCCCGCGTGCTGCTGAAGAACGCGCCGATCCTGGTGCTGGACGAAGCCACGTCGGCGCTGGATTCGGAAGTGGAGGCCGCGATCCAGGAGAACCTGGCCACGCTGATGGAAGGCAAGACCGTGATCGCCATCGCCCATCGGTTGTCGACGATCGCGGCGATGGACCGGCTGATCGTGATGGACCGAGGCCGGATCGTGGAGGACGGCAACCACGCCGCGCTGGTCGCCGCCGGCGGCCTGTACGCGCAGCTGTGGCGGCGTCAGTCGGGCGGGTTCATCGACTGCGGCTCGGCGTCGGCCTCCGCGTCGTCCTCCTCGTCCGTCTTCACCGAGCCGGAAGTGCCGTCGCGATCGCTGTCCACAGGCGGCGTCAGCGGCGAGAACACCAGGTCGGCCGCGGAGTCGAATTCCGACAACGGGCTCTCGACCGGACAGGTCTCGTCCGGGAACCCGTAGTTCCTGCGCAGCTCGAGGCCGCAGCTGTTGAGCGCCTCGAGCTCGGTGTCCGGCGCCTTGCAGCGTGCGTCGAACGCGCGCACGAAGGCGTCGCGGCGGCGCACGAAGTCCTGGCCGCACTTGCGCATCAGCCGCAGGCGGTCCAGGTCGTCCTGCGCCGGGTTCGCTCCGTCCAGGCCGTACAGCTGCAACTCTTCGCTGGTGAGCAGGCGCAGGTTGCGGTTGGGCACCGCCATCATCAGGTCGGCGATGGCGACCGCGGCGCCGTTGCGCTCCAGGTACGCCCTGACCCGGTCGTACACGGTGCGCAACTCGGCATTGAGTTCGGCGCGGGTGGTGGCGGTGGAACTCATGCGGATGATGCGGTGGATGCCGACCTTGCCGGTGATCAGCCGGGTATCGCCGGCGCCGAGCACGAACACGCATGCGCTGTGGCAGACGGAACCTTCGCGCACCCAGATCGTCCAGCGCGACTCGGCGATGAAATCGCCGACCGCCATCGCGTCCTCGACCTGGCCGCCGGCCGAGTCGATGTCGAGCACGCGCTTGTCGATGCCGAGATCGTCGGCGACCGCGGTGGTGCGCTCCATCAGCGCGGTGAAATCGGACGTGATGCGTCCCTTGTAGCGCAGGCGCGCGACGCCGCGCTCCGCGCACGGCGCCAGGGCCGCGGTCACCGCCTCCCGGTCCAGCTCCACCAGCGGCTCGCCGTCGCCCTGCGCCACGTAGTCGAGTTCGCAGCTGATCGAGGCCTCGCCGGCTTCGAGCCGCAGCGGCGACCAGTCGGTCTCGCGTTCGGCCGGCGCGACCGGCGGAGGCGGCGTCTCCTCGGGCTCGACCGGCGCGGTGCTGACCGCGCCGCCCTCCTCGGGGCTGGCCACCTCCTCGGTCTCCACCACCACCGTTTCCTCCGGCGGCACCGGCTGCCGGCAGGCCGCCAGTGCGATGCACAGGCAGGACACGGTCAGCCAGGATTGCTTGGGCATGCGGCGTACTCTAGGTGGCGTTGCGGATGATGGTCACGCGAATCCATAGTCTAGAGCCGCCCCGCGGGCGCGGGCGAACGTGCGGTGAACACCGGCTCACGCGACGCGGCGTGAACATCGTGCTCGCCTGATGTTAACCCACACTGCACGTTTCGGCGGATCCGCGTGCGAACCGGGGCGACCGGCCATCCTTCACTTCACCTGGTTCGCGATCCACTTAAGGTGTGCCCGTCGTGCGCAGGCGCACCTAAGGAGCCGACACCATGATGTCCGTCGCGTACAACCACCGCAGATCGATCCGCTGGTGGCCGGCGCTGGTGGGTACCGTCATCGTGCTGCTGGGCCTGGTGCTCGCCTGCGGTGGCGCCTGGCTGCTGGTTCTGGGCGGCTCCTGGTACTACCTGGTCGCGGGTCTCGGGCTGGTCGTTTCCGGCGTGCTGGTGATTCGCGGGCGCATGGCTGGCGCGTGGTGGTACGCGGGCGTGCTGCTGCTCACCTTCGCCTGGAGCGCGTACGAGTCCGGCCTCGACTACTGGCGCTGGGTGCCGCGCGCCGGGCTGCTGACCGCGCTCGGCATCGCGGTCGCGCTGCTGGCGCCCGGACTCGACCGCGGCGTCTCGCGCCGCGCCGGCTGGAGCGCGGCCGGCGTGCTGGTGCTCGTATTCGTCGCGGCGTTCGCGCTGGCGTTCGTGCCGCGCGCGATCACCCGCGGCGACGACGTGCCGGAGACGGCCGTGGTCGCCGCCGCCGACACGATCGATGCGGATGCTTTCGTCCAGGCGGCCGACGCGCCGGCCGCCGGCGATTGGGCCGCGTACGGCCACGACAACGCCGCCAGCCGCTTCACGCCGCTGGCGCGGATCACCCGCGACAACGTCTCGCGCCTCGAGCGCGTCTGGGAATACCGTACCGGCGACCTGCCGAACCGCCGCTGGGGCGCCGAGACCACGCCGCTGAAGGTCGGCGACAGCCTCTACCTGTGCTCGGCACGCAACATCCTGATCGCGCTCGATGCGCGCAACGGCCGGGAACGCTGGCGCCACGATCCGGAAGTGTCGAACGAATCCATCCCCTACACCGCCGCCTGCCGCGGCGTGACCTACTACGCGGTGCCGCCGGCGCCCGCGCCGGAGCCGGCCGAGGACGCGGCGCCGGCGGTCCCCGGGCTGGCCTCCGAGGCCGAGACCGACGCCGGCGCCAACATCGAACCGGCCGCGGATCCGGAGCCGGCCGTCGCGGTGGAACCGGTCGCCGACGGCGCCTGCGCCACCCGCATCATCGAGGGCACGCTCGACGGCCGCCTGATCGCGGTCGACGCGCGGACCGGCACGCCCTGCCCCGGCTTCGGCGACAACGGCGAGGTCGACATCACCGTCGGCATGGGCAAGACGCCGCCGGGCTATGTCTCCATCACCTCGCCGCCGACCATCGTGCGCGACGTGATCGTCACCGGACACCAGGTGCTCGACGGCCAGCAGCGCGACATGCCTTCCGGAGTGATCCAGGGCTTCGACGCCGTCACCGGCGAGCTGCGCTGGGCCTGGGACATGGTCCGCCCGGAGCGCTCCGGGCTTCCGCCCGAAGGCGAGACCTACACCCGCGGCACGCCGAACATGTGGACCACCGCATCCGGCGACGAGCGCCTGGGCCTGGTCTACCTGCCGCTGGGCAACGCCGCCGCCGACTACCTCAGCGCCGACCGCAGCGCCGTCGAAAACGAGTACTCGACCTCGCTGGTGGCGCTGGACGTGACCACCGGCAAGCCGGCGTGGCACTTCCAGACCGTGCATGTCGACGCCTGGGACTACGACCTCGGCTCGCAGGCCACGCTGGTCGATTTCCCGTCGGCCGACGGGCCGGTGCCGGCACTGGTGCTGCCGACCAAGCAGGGCGACATCTACGTGCTCGACCGCCGTACCGGCGAGCCGCTGGCCGGCGTGGAGGAACGCCCGGTGCCGCAGGGCGGCGTTGAGCCGGACCAGCGCGCGCCGACGCAGCCGTTCTCGCGCTTCCATACCCTGCGCAAGCCGGACCTCACCGAGCGCGACATGTGGGGCATCAGCCCGATCGACCAGCTGGTCTGCCGCATCGGTTTTCGCCGCGCCAGCTACCAGGGCATCTATACGCCGCCCACCACCGAGCGCCACTGGATCCAGTACCCCGGCTACAACGGCGGTTCCGACTGGGGCGGGATCGCGATCGATCCGCAGCGCGGGGTGATCATCGCCAACTACAACGACATGCCCAACCACAATCGCCTGGTGCCGCGCGAGGAGGTCGAGCGCCGCGGTTGGCTGACGCGCGCGGAAATGGACCCGGGCGAGGATGAGGGCGGCGCGGAGGGCGGCGACGACCCGCAGGTCGGCACCGACTACGGCATCGAGGTCAACGCCGGCTGGCGCATGCATACCACCAAGCTGCTGTGCAAACAGCCGCCGTACGGGGGCATCCGCGCGATCGCGCTGGACAACGGCCGCACGCTCTGGGACCGTCCGTTCGGCACCGCGCGCGCGAACGGTCCGTTCGGCATCCGCTCCGGGTTGCCGATCGACATCGGCACGCCCAACAATGGCGGCGCCGCGGTGACCGCCGGCGGCCTGGTGTTCATCGCCTCGGCCACCGACGACCTGATCCGCGCGATCGATATCGAGACCGGCGAAACCCTGTGGCAGGACGTGCTCCCCGCAGGCGGCCAGGCCGGTCCCGCCGTCTACGAGGTCGATGGGCGCCAGTACCTGATGATCATGACCGGCGGCCACCATTTCATGGAGACGCCCGCCGGCGACCAGGTGATCGCCTATGCGCTGCCCGAATGACATGGCGGCTGCGAACGCCCCCGTTCGTAGAGCGGAGCTCGCTCCGCTGCTCCCGGCTCCGGAGACCCCGCAGCGGAGCAAGCTCCGCTCTACGGAGGCGCGGTCCAGGATCTCGCCGGCCGCCGGGGCGGTTCAGGCGTCGTCCTGCGGTGAGATGTCCGCCGCCCACTGCAGCGCCGTCTGTTGGTCGCCGGGCGTGAAGGTGCGGATCTCGGTGCCCGGGAAGAACTTGCCGGCGAATTCCGACACCTTGCCGAGCCAGTTCTTCTCGGTGATCACCGCGCCACGGGCAAACCGGTCGTACTCGCCGAACTTGCCCAGGCCATAGCGCAGGTCCTTGCCCAGCGCTTTTGCGGTCATTCCGGTGAATCCGCTCATGTCCACGTAGAGCCCGATACGGCGGTACTCGGCCAGGCGCGCTTCGATGTAGGCGATGCAGCGATCGTAGTCATCGCCGTCGAGCTGGCCGCTGAAGTGGAAGGCGGCGACGTGTGGCGGCGCCGGCAGGATCTCGATCATGGGGGTGCTCCCGTTCGGGCGTCCGACCTTAGCGCAGGCGCCGTGGCGGCGGCGTCAAGCGGTCCGGAGGCGAACCTGGGTTCGCGGATCACGGCTTTCGTGGCGCAAAGCAGCTCTCTGCAATCCCGGCGGTGCGTTTCCGCTCCAGTGCCCGGTGGCTTCGGTTGGAAAAGCATCCGAGTGTCTGGAATTGAATCACCGATGCGGGGCGAGTCCATACATAGGAGCTGCCTGGCGCGGCTGTTCATTGACACCGCCCGTGGCGACGGGGTTGTCTCGTCGCGGCGGAAAGGGCTACCTGGCGCGGCACCGCCCGTGGCGACGGTGTTGCTTCGTCTAGACGGAAAGGTCTGCCTGGCGCGGCAGCGCACCCTCCAGCTCCAGCAGGTACTGCTTGGTCGGCAGGCCGCCGCCGAAGCCGGTGAGCGAGCCGTCGGCACCGATCACGCGGTGGCACGGCAGCACGATTGGCAGCGGATTGCGGCCGTTGGCGGCGCCGACCGCGCGCGATGCGCTCGGGCGGCCGACGCGCGCGGCGAGTTGCGCGTAGCTCACCGTTTCGCCGTACGGGATCGCCGCCAGCGCATGCCAGACCGTACGCTGGAACTCGGTGCCCTGCGGCGCCAGCGGCAGATCGAACGTGCGCCGCCGGCCGTCGAAATAGGCCTGCAGCTGCTTGCGTGCCTCGCGCAGCAGCCGGTGATCGCCCTCGCGCCAGTCGGCGCCGCGCTTCACCGGGTGCCTGGCGGCGTGGAACTCGATGGCATGCATCCCGGCATCGGAGGCCGCCAGCAGCAGCGGACCGACGGGGCCGTCGAACCGGGTGTGGAAGATGGTCATCTCGGTGCTCTCCTCGTTCGGTGGATGCGGCCCGCGGCACTCTCAGGCCGCGCGCGCGCGGCCGGTCGCGGCGGGCGGCGCCACCATGGCATCGCGCCACAGCTGGATCACCGCATAGCCGCGCCAGGGCCGCCAGGCATCGGCATGGGCACGCAACGCCTTCGCGCTCAGGCGGCTGCCGTCGCCCGGCAATGCCCGCTGCAACACCAGGTCCTCGGCCGGAAACGCGTCGGGATGCCCGAGTGCGCGCAGCGCGATGTAGTGCGCGGTCCACGGCCCGATCCCGGGCAGCGCCGTCCAGCGTTCGACGAACTCCTCGAGCGTGGCCTCCGGGCGGAAATCCACCCGCCCGTCGAGCAGCGCCCGGGCGATGCCGCGAACGGTCTCGGCGCGCGCGCGGGTCAGCCCGAGGCTGCCCAGGTCGGCCTCCGCCAATGTTTCCGGCAAGGGAAACAGGTGCAGCAGGCCGCGCGCGGCGAAGGCCTCGGGCAGCGGCGTCCCCAGGCGCTGCGCCAGTCGCGCGGTCACCGTGCGCGCGGCGGCAACGCTGACCTGTTGCCCGATCACCGCGCGCACCGCGATCTCGAACCCGTCCCAGCCGCTGGGAATGCGCAGCCCGGGACGCTTGCGCAACAGCGGGCGCAGCCGTGCGTCGCTGCGCAGGGCCGCGGCGATCGTGTGCGGATCGGCGTCCAGGTCGAACATCCGCCGCAGGCGGTTGACGATCTCCAGCAGCGCCGCCGGCTGGCCGCCGTGCAGTTCCAGCTTCAGCGCGTGACCGCGCTCGTTGCCGGTGGCGGGTCCGGGCCATGCGCTCACCCGCAGCCAGCCCGGCGCCTCCGCCGGCCCGAACACGCGCGTGTAGCTGCCCGCGTCCGCCACCTCCACGCCCGGCAGCGCGCGCCCGCGCAGGAAGTCCAGCATCGCCGCGAAGTCGTAGGGCGGGCGGTAGTGCAGGCGCAGGGTCAGGGCGTCGCCGTCGGCAACGACGGTGCGCTTGCGCAGGTCGCGCGGGGCCATGGCGTAGGCCTCGCGGAAACTGGTGTTGAAGCGGCGCAGGCTGCCGAAGCCCGCCGCCAGTGCGACCTCGGTGATCGGCAACGCGGTCTCGGTCAGCAGCTGCTTGGCGAACAGCAGCCGGCGCGTGCCGTGCACGCCGATCGGCGGCGCCCCCAGGCGCTCGACGAACAGGCGCCGCAGCTGCCGCTCGCCGATGTGCACGCGCTCGGCCAGCGCCGCCAGCGGCTGATCGGCCAGCATGCCCTGGTCGATCAGCTTCAGCGCCCGCGCCACCACCTCGTCGCCGCGCCGCCAGGTGCCGTCCGCGGGCGAAAGCTCCGGGCGGCAACGCAGGCATGGCCGGAATCCGGCCGCCTCGGCCGCAGCGGCGCTTGGATAGTAGGTCACGTTGCGCGGCTTCGGCGCGGGCGCCGGGCACACCGGCCGGCAGTAGATCCCGGTGCTGGTGACCGCGGTGAAGAACAGTCCGTCGAAGCGCGGATCGCGGCTCATGCGCGCCTGTTCGCAGACGTGGGGATCGGGAAGGGCGGAAACGTTCGGCATGGGCGCAGACTAGCACCGGCACCGGACTCGGACTGGCCATTTTCGGACATCGATGCCGAGCCCCGGGCTCGCTCGACCGCACCCGCTAAAGACCCGGTAGAGCGTCTATCAGTGCAAAGCACTTTTCCTGCGCGCCAGCCGGCTTTGTGGGAGTGGCGGCGGTACACCGCCGCCGGGAAGTCGCGACATTGCTCCCGGTGCCGGCGCGGTCTCCGGCCGGACGCTGTGGTAGCGCGCCCTTTCATCCGGAACCATGCCCGTAATCCGCGGCGAGCGGAGACAAGTCGCGACTTCCGTCGCTCCCACAAGTGGAGGCCCGGACGCACCGCTCCTGCGAGGCAATGGTTCAGGCGACTACGGCTCGCGCAGCGCCGGCACCAATGTTTCCGGATCGCCGTCGTTCGGCGTCGGCTCGACGCCGAGCAGCCGCGCCAGCAGCGGGTAGACATCGACGTTGTCGAACGCCGCCAGGGTGACGCCGCCGCGGAACGCCGGGCCGTGCGCGATGAAGATCGCGCGCATCGACGGCAGCGCGGGATCGAATCCGTGCGAGCCGCGCATGCCGCCGGGCCGCCGCGACAGGTACTCGCGCGGGATCGCATCCCAGCCCTCGTGCATCTGGCACACGATCGGCGGAATCCGCGGATGGCTGCCGTAATGCCAGCGCGCCGGCAGCTCGTCCTTGCGCCAGCAGTCATAGCGATCGTGCGCACCGAGCAGCGCCGCCTCGGCCTCCGCCTGGCGACCCGGCCGCGGGCGAAATCCGAGCACCTGGCCATGGCTGATCGCCTCCGCATCGGCGGGATCGGCCATGTCCTCCACCGCCACCACCTGCCCCTCCGGCACTTCGGCCATGCCGTGGTCGGAAACGACGACCAGGTTCACGCGCTGCTGCAGGCCGCCTTCGGCAATGCCCGCGAGCAGTCGCCCGATCGCGGCGTCGACCTCGCGCAGGGTCGCGCGCAACTGCCTCGATCGCGGCCCGTGCGCGTGCCCGGCACTGTCGGGATGCTCGAAGTACAGCGTCGCCAGGCGCGGACGCGTGGCTTCCGGTTCCGCCAGCCAGCCGAGCACGCGCGCCACCCGCTCGTCCATCGGCAGGGTGGCGTCGAAAAGGCTCCAGCGCGTCGGCTGCACGCCCTGCACGGGCGCCTCGCTGCCGGGCCAGAACAGCGTCGCGGTGGGCAGGCCGGCATTCTCGGCGGTGACCCACAACGGCTCGCCCTGCCACCAGGCGGTGTTGCCGACCGCATCGCGATCGCTGAGCCGGAACCAGCCCAGCTCGTCCGTCTGCATGGTGTTGTGGATCAGCCCGTGCCGGTCCGGCCGCAGCCCGGTGACCAGCGTGTAGTGGTTGGGAAAGGTGAGCGAGGGATACGAGGGCCGCATCCATTGCGCGCGCACGCCCTCGCGCGCCAGGCGGTCGAGGTGCGGAGTGTCGCCGCGACCGAGCATGTCCGGGTGCACGCCGTCGAGCGAGACCAGCAGCAGGGTCGGCCTGGCGTCCGCGGCTGTCGCCGGCGACGTCGACGGCGAGGAGGCGCAGGCCGCGAGCAGCAGCAACAGCGGGACATACAGGAAAGACGGCAGGCGCGACATGGGCGCGCATGATACGGCGCCTCCATGACAGCTGCGCCCGTGCGCCATGCCGGCGCAACGGCAGCGGTCTGAACCATCGCGACTTCGCCGTACCCTCACCCCAACCCCCGCTCCGCGCCCCGGCCCGCGCCAGCGGTGCGAGCGCTCCACCGCACGCGCGCCAGTGGCGCGCAAGCCGTGCGGTCTCGCCCCGAAGGGAGAGGAGCCTCGGAGCAGACTGCCGCTAAAGTCGAACTTTGACACTCCCCCGGCAGCACCGGGGGGTTCCCTTGAGGAATGACGGCGCTCTGAACGGGCGAACCGTCCGGCACGTGCCTGCCACGGCGCGCAGGCGTATTCTCGATGGCGTGGCAACGGTGCCACGCATCCGGACGAGGTCTCGCCATGAAACGTCTTCTGATCGCCGGTGTGCTGCTTGGCTTCGCTTTCGCTGCCGCTGCGCAGGACGTCGAGCCCGAGGAGCAGGCGACATCCACCCGCGCCGATCCCGCCAAGGCTTCCGAGCCGTTCTGCATCCGGGAAACCGGCTCGCGCATCATCGCCCACCGTAACGCTCGCAACAAGAAGGAGCGCTCAGAATGCGTGGCGGCGGGCGGCCGCGTGTACACGCGCGACGACATCGAGCGTACCGGCTCGGTCGATCTCGTCGACGCGCTGCGCCGGCTGGATCCGTCGATCCGCTGAAGCGAGGAACGAGTGGAGAGGAACGAGGAACGAGTGGGTAACGCTCCCTCTCGTTTCTCTCTCCTGCGGCGGCATCGCCGCCGCCCACTCGTTTCTGCTCCACAGCTCTACGGCAGCATCACCATACCGGCGCGAACCTCGACCGCCACCGCGCGCAGCGCCTCTCCCCGGCAGGGCCCGGCCACGCATTGGCCCGCCGCCAGTTCGAAGCTGGCGCCGTGGACCGCGCACACCAGCAGGCCGTCCTTCGATTTCAGGAACTGGCCGGGCGCCCAGTCAAGGCGCCGGCCGGCGTGCGGGCACACGTTGAGCCAGGCGCGCGCGGCATCGCCCTCGCGATACAGGATCAGCGATTCGGGGACGCCGTCGATCGCCGCCTCGACCTCGGCGAAACCGCCGTCGGCAATCTGCGCGAGTGCGACCAAGGGCACACCGGCCGGCGCTTGATTTAACGAAGTCATTACATCCAGGAGCGGTTGGCGGCCGATACTGTCGGCATCGGCTCGATGCCGCATTGTCTCACGCGCGCCATCACGTTCTGCGCGCCTGCCATTCGTTCGCGCGTCATCCTATCGGGAAGCAATGATTTCCAACTTCTTCAACATCCTGCACCTGCGCTACCGCGCCTCCGGCGTCTCCGCGGTCTTTTCGCCGCGCAAGCCGCGTCACCCGCTGCTGCGACTTGCGTTCGGGCTGCTGGGCCTGGCGCTGCTGGCGGTGCTGCTGGTCTTCGGCGTCGTCATCGGCGCCGCCATGCTGACGGCGGGACTGGCGATGCGCCTGCTGCGCCAGCGCGAGCAACCGGATGCCGGGCGCCAGCGTCGAGGCGCGCTCGACGGCGAATTCCGCATCGTCGACAAGCCCCTGCTGCGCTGAGGTTTCTCCCATGAACGACGTGGTTCCGGCACCCTCGGTGCCGCGCATCGCGGTGCGCGGTGGCGGCACCTTTCCGGTGCGACGCATCTACTGCGTCGGCCGCAACTTCGCCGACCACGCTCGGGAAATGGGCGCGCAGGCGCCGGCCTCGCCGGAGACACGCGGGCAGCCGGTGTTCTTCATGAAGCCGGCCGATGCGATCGTCACCGACCGCAGCGTGCCCTACCCGCCCGGCACCCGCGACCTGCATCACGAGGTCGAACTGGTGGTGGCGCTCGGTGCCGATGCGCCCGACGGCGAACTCGCCGCGGAACGCGCGCAGGCGCTGGTGTTCGGCTACGGCATCGGCCTGGACCTGACCCGCCGCGACCTGCAGGCGGCGGCCAAGGCCAAGGGCCTGCCCTGGGACCCCGCCAAGGGCTTCGACCACTCCGCGCCGGTCAGCCGGCTGGTCGCGGCCGCCGACCTCGGCCACCTCGACGACTGCACGCTGTCGCTGCAGGTCAACGGCGAGATCCGCCAGCGCTCGCGTCTCGACGCGATGATCTGGAGCGTGCCGGAGATCCTGCACGAGCTGTCGAAGCTGTACGCACTTCGCGCCGGCGACCTGGTGTTCATGGGCACCCCGGCCGGCGTCGCCGCCCTGCAGCCCGGCGACCGCTGCCACGCCGCACTTGACGACGCCATCGCGCTGGACTGCGAGATCGCTCCTGCGCGGATATAGTCGGCGCGTCCACCACCTGGAGACTGCGGCATGAGCATGGGCTCGGAGTTCAAGGAATTCGCGATGCGCGGCAACGTCGTCGACCTTGCGGTCGGAGTCGTGATCGGTGCCGCCTTCGGCAAGATCGTCACCGCACTGGTCGACCAGATCATCATGCCGCCGCTCGGGCTGCTGATCGGCGGCGCGGATTTCAGCCACTGGGGCATCACCTTGCGCGACGAGACGATCGATGCCGCCGGCGAGGTGATACCGGCGGTGGTGATCGGGATCGGCGAGTTCCTCAACGTGCTGCTGCAGTTCGTGATCGTCGCCTTCGCCATCTTCCTGGTGGTCAAGGGCATCAACCGGCTCAAGCGCAAGCAGCAAGCCGAGGAGGCGCCGCCCGAGGCGACGCCGGAAGACGTGCTGCTGCTGCGCGAGATCCGCGATTCGCTGAAGCGGACGCCGTAACGCCATCGGCATTCGCGTCCGCCGTTGCCGGCGTCCGCGACGCCGGGACCCCGGACGGTCGCATGCGTCCGGCGCCCACCATCGGAGCCGTGGGCTGATAAGCTCGCGGCTTCGCTTTTTTTGCCCCCGGAGTTCTCCATGCGTTTCGCGTCGCTGCTCCTCGCCCTCGCCCTCGCCGCGCCCGCCGTCGCACAGCAGCAGACACGCATTCCCGACGATGCGCTCGCCAACGCGGCGCAGCTGCGCGAGCAGGCGCTGGCCGACGACACCGGCTGGAAGCTGATCGAATCGCTGACCACCGAAATCGGCCCGCGCCTGGCCGGCAGCGAGGCGGACGCGCGCGCGGTGGCCTGGGCCGAGAAGAAGTTCGCCGAACTCGGCTTCGACCGCGTCTGGACCGAGCCGGTCACCTTTCCGGCATGGCAGCGCCGCAGCGAGCACGCGCAGGTACTCGGCGCGAATGCGCAGCCGTTGCTGGTCACCGCGCTCGGCGGCAGCGCGGGGGGCGAAGTCGAGGCCGAGATCGTGCGCTTCGCGGATTTCGCCGCGCTGGAGGCCGCACCCGAAGGCTCGCTGGCAGGCAAGATCGCATTCCTCGACTACCGCATGGCGCGCACCCGCGATGGCAGCGGCTATGGCGATGCGGGGCCGATCCGCGGCCGCGGGCCTTCCGTGGCCAGCAGCAAGGGCGCGGCCGGATACCTGATGCGCTCGATCGGCACCAGCCCACACCGGGTGGCGAACACCGGCATGACCCGCTTCGCCGACGGCGTCGAGCCGATTCCCGCGGCGGCGCTGTCGCTGGTCGACGCCGACCAGCTCGGGCGTCTGCTCGAGCACGGCCCGGTGCGGGTGCGGCTGGCGCTGGACTGCGGCTGGGACGGCGAATACACCTCGCAGAACGTGATCGGCGAGATCACCGGACGCGAATCCCCGGAACAGGTGGTGGCGATCGGCGGGCATCTCGATTCCTGGGACCTCGGCACCGGCGCGGTCGACGACGCGTCCGGGATCGGCATCACCATGGCCGCGGGGCACCTGATCGGCCGGCTGCCACGGAAGCCGAAGCGCAGCATCCGCGTGATCGCGTTCGCCAACGAGGAACAGGGCCTGATCGGCGCGCGCCAGTACGCCGAGCGCCATGCCGACGAGATCGCCGAGCACGTGATCGCCGCCGAGAGCGACTTCGGCGCCGGCCGGATCTACGGTTTCAACACCAGCGCACCCGACCATGCCAAGGCCGCCACCCGGCAGATCGCCGAGGCGCTGGCGCCGCTGGGCATCGAATACATGCCGGGGGAAGGCGGCCCCGGCCCGGACTTCATCCCGGTGTCGCAGGCCGGCGGCGCGTGGGCGTGGCTGGCGCAGGACGGCACCGAATACTTCGACCTGCACCACAACGCCGACGACACCCTGGACAAGGTAGACCCCGAGGCGGTGGCGCAGAACGTCGCCGCCTATGCGGTGTTCGCGTACCTGGCGGCCGAGGCGGAAGGCGATTTCGGCAGCGCGGCCGGCGCGTCGCAGGCGCCCGCCGAGTAAGCTGCGACAGGTGGCGCCGACGGTCCGCCGGCGCCACCGCCGATCCGAACCATCACGCCCGAGCGAAGATGCCCCAACGCAGCCGCCGCACCGGTGCCGCCGTGACCATCCTGGATGTCGCCAGGCACGCCGGCGTGTCGCCGATGACCGTCTCGCGGGTGATCAACGATCACCCTTACGTCGGCGACACCATGCGCGAGCGCGTGCTGGCCTCGGTCAAGACCCTCGGCTATCGCCCCAACCTGGCGGGGCGCTCGCTGCGCACCTCCGGCACCGCGCGCATCGGCGTGCTGTACAGCAATCCCAGCGCCGCCTATCTCAACCAGTTCATGCTCGGCATCCTGGAACAGAGCAGCCTCAACGGCAGCCAGGTGATGATCGAGAAGTGCAGCGGCATCCGCAGCCAGCGCGCGGCGGCCCGGCGCCTGCTCGAAGCCGGCGTCGACGGCGTCATCCTGCCGCCGCCGCTGTGCGACTCGCAGCGGACCATCGACGAACTCGACGCGACCCGGATTCCGGTCGTGGCCGTGGCCACCGGCACGCCGATGGAGGGCGTCACCTCGGTACGGATCGACGATTACCAGGGCGCGCGCGCGATGACCCGCTACCTGCTGCAACTCGGGCACCGGCGCATCGGCTTCATCAAGGGCGACCCCCAGCACACGCCCACCGCGCTGCGCGCGGCGGCGTTCTTGGACGCCATGGCCGAGGCCGGCATCGAGGTCCCGCCCGACCACGTCGCCCAGGGCATGTTCACCTATCGCACCGGGCTCACGGCGGCCGCGGAGCTGCTCGCGTTGCGGCCCCGCCCGACCGCCATCTTCTCCAGCAACGACGACATGGCCGCGGCCGCCGTGTCGGTCGCCCACGGCATGGGGCTGCACGTGCCCGACGACCTGACCGTCACCGGCTTCGACGACACGCCGGTGGCGACGACGATCTGGCCGGAGCTGACCACCGTGCACCAGCCGGTGGCCGCGATGGGACGCGCCGCGGTCACGCTGATGCTCGACGAGATCCGCCGCAAGCGCGACGGCCGGCCCAAGGCCGACACCCACCAGGTGATGAAGTTCACCCTGGTCAGGCGCCAGTCCTCCTCGCCGCCGCCGCGGCGCTGACCGCCTGGAAACGCTCGCGTCCGATGCGCCCGCCGTGTTGCGCTACGGACCGGTATGGTAACCTTACCAGACGGACTGCAACGGTCGCCCCGGGCCTACGACGCGCGACCGGAGCACCCGATTCACGACCTTTTTCGGAGCGCCAGCACGATGCATCGCGAGTACATGGCCGGCAGGTCGCTACCGGACTTCGAGTCGCGCGAATTCCTGCTGGACCACATCGCCGGCACCATGCGCTTCTACCATCCGCGCTGCATCGATCCGGCCGGCGGCTTCTTCCAGTTCTTCCGCGACAACGGCGACATCTACGATCGCAGCACGCGGCACCTGGTCAGCAGCACGCGGTTCGTCTTCAATTATTCGATGGCCTGGCAGGCGTTCGGTGACGATGCCTACCGCGCGGCCGTGCGCCATGGCATCGACTACTTGCGCGGCGCGCACCGCGACCCCGCCACCGGCGGCTATGCCTGGGAGTTGCGCGACGGCGTCGCGACCGACGCCACCAATCATTGCTACGGCCTCGCCTTCGTCGTCCTCGCCTATGCCAAGGCGCTCGAGGTCGGCATCAGGCCGGCGGCGAAGTGGCTTGAGGAAACCTGGGAGCTGATGGAGCGCCGCTTCTGGGAGCCGCGCCACGGCCTGTACGCGGACGAGGCCTCGCCCGACTGGAGCGCGCTGTCGCCCTACCGCGGCCAGAACGCCAACATGCACGCCTGCGAAGCCTGGCTCGCCGCGTACGAGGCCACGCGCGAACCGCGCTATCTCGAACGCGCGGCACTGCTGGCCGACAACATGGTCAACCGCCAGGCCGCGCTCGCCGGCGGCCTGGTCTGGGAGCACTACCGCCCCGACTGGACCGTGGACTGGAACTACAACCGCGGCGACCGCAGCAACATCTTCCGCCCCTGGGGCTTCCAGCCGGGGCACCAGACCGAGTGGGCCAAGCTGCTGCTGATCCT
The DNA here is from genome assembly GCF_041300785.1 of Luteimonas salinilitoris. NCBI lineage: Bacteria > Pseudomonadati > Pseudomonadota > Gammaproteobacteria > Lysobacterales > Lysobacteraceae > Luteimonas > Luteimonas salinilitoris. The sequence continues at coordinate 641,569 of NZ_JBFWIB010000001.1, read as the reverse complement.
CGACCGCCACGCACCCGCAGGATGGTACCTGCCCCGCGCGCAGGCGCTGTTCGACCGCGCCCTGGACATGTCCTGGGACGCCGAGCACGGCGGCATGGTCTACGGCAACGACCGCGACGGCGGCTTCTACGACGACGACAAGTATTTCTGGGTGCAGGCCGAGTCGATCGCCGCTGCCGCGCTGCTGGCGCGACGGACCGGCGATCCGCGCTATCGCGACTGGTACCTGCGTCTATGGGAATACAGCTGGACGCATTTCGTCGACCACCGCCATGGCGCATGGTTCCGCATTCTCTCGCGCGACAACCGCAAGTACGACGACCTGAAGAGCCCCGCCGGCAAGACCGACTATCACACCATGGGCGCCTGCCATGAGGTGCTGCGGGGAATGTAGGCACGAGCGGGGGGATCCGCGATGCTCCGTGCAGCCACGCGTTGGCGGGAGAGTCCTGGCCTGACCCTCCGGAGGCCGAAGAGCAACGACAAAATGGCTGCGCCGGTACGACGCAGCCCAAGGTCCGGGGAGAGATGCCGGGCGAGCGACCCGGCCGGATCGCGCCGCGCCATGCAGGCGGAGCGGCGCCAATTCGCGCGGCCCGCCGCCGCACCGGACGGCAGGTCGCGCGCAAGCGTCAGAACCGCAAGCGGACGCCGGCGTAGTAGCGGCGTTCGTAGATGTTCTGGTCGAAATAATGATTGCTCCACTGCGCGTAGCGGCGTTCGTTCTCGCCGGTCAGGTTGGTGCCCTGCACGTACAAGGTGAGATAGGGGGTGACGTCGTAGCTGAAAGACGCATCCAGATAACCGACGCTGTCGTTCCAGATCCCCAGCCTGTCGCCCCAGGCGGAGGTGTCCATCCGGGCGAAGCGCTTGCTGCGCCAGTTGTAGGCCACGCGCGCCTGGATCCTGTCTTTCTGATACCAGAGGACGGCATTGGCCTGGTGCTTGGAGTTGTCGCCGATCGGCAGGGTATTGCCGTCTATATCCGGCTCGCCCGATGTCTCAGCGTCCGAATAGGTGTAGTTGAGATTAGTGCCGAATCCACTCCACCAGCCTGGCAGGAAATCGAAGGCCTGCTGATAGCCGACCTCGAAGCCTTTGATGGTGCCGCCGCCGCCATTGACGATGCGGGCCACCGGACCGCCGTCGCGGATCACGCCATCGCTGTCGGGCATGGGTTCAATCCGGGTCACGCTCGCGGGGAAGGATTCCACGTCGATCAGGAACACGCCGAGATTGAGCAGCGAGGCATCGGCGAAATACCACTCCCATGACGCGTTGTAGTTGCTGGCCCGGAACGGTTCCAGATCCGGATTGCCGGCGCGTCCGCTGCCGAAGATCGCGAGGTCGTCCGGCAGGTCCGGATGCCGGCCGCTGTTCGCGGAATAGAACACCACCAGTCCGCGGCCCAGGTCCGGCAGGTTCTGGCGGGCGACCGCCTTGTTGTAGGCGAAGCGGATCTTCTGCTCGTCCAAAATATCGAACGCGATATTGGCCGAAGGCAGCACGTCGGTGTACTGGTTGATGATGCGATCGACGCCCAGCGCAGGATAGACCCCGTTCCAGTCGTGGCTGCCGATGAAGGTGTCGCCCTCCACCACGAACTGGTCGATCAGCAGCCGGGTCTGCACGATGCGCGCGCCGAGATTCGCGTACCACGGAATCCCGTTGCTGCCGGTGCTGCCCTCGAGGTTGGCCATGAAATAGAGCGACGAGTTCTTTTCGGTGACCTTGTACGAATCCGGCGCGTGGGTGTAGGCGACGTTGCCGGGATACAGGCTGTCCAGGTAGGCGACGGGGTCCTTCATCACGTCGGGATCGATCGCCGGCAGGCCCTGGCTGCCGAGGCCGCCGACCGTGAGCGGATCGAAATCGTTGAAGTAGGACCAGTAGTCCGGGATCGAATCGAACGGCAGGATCCGCGCCTCGGAAAAGCCGGTGCAGGTGTCGCCGATCAGCGGATCCTTGAAGTAGTACAAGGCCAGATTCGGGTCCGGGCACGGCCCCGGCGACACCGGCGACAGATAGCGATAGGCGTCGTACTGGAAGTCGCGTTCGCCGTAGCGCGCACCGAACTGGAATGAACGCACCACGCCATTCTGGAATTCGAATACGCCGTCGGCGCTGAGCGCATCGAGATTGGCCTCGATCCTGTTTCCCTGCGCCCAGGTCGACATCAGCTGCCAGTTCTCCGGGTTGGAGACGTCGGTGATCATGTCCACGTTCGGGAACTCTCCGCGGAAGTCGACCGTCGCGGTGACCGTCTCCAGGCCGTTGGCGTTGGCCCATTGCGTGGTGCCGTCGGAGCGGGTGATCTGGTTGCCGCGGGTCGCGACCGCATCCGCGCGCGCCTCGTCGTACTGCCGCTCGGACTTGCCGTGCACCCAGCGCAGCGAGCCGCGGAACGGCCCACCGTCGTCGAAGCGCAGTTCCAGATTGGTGTTGAGCGCCTCGGACTCGCTTTTGCCGGCGAAGGAATGCGCCTGGAACCGGTCGTATACGAAGATGCCGTGCTCCAGCACGCCGTTCTCGTCCACGATCGAGCCGGGCTGCAGCTGATCCCTCTTCCAGCTCGTGTGCAGCTGGGCCGCGACCGAGGTGTCGACGTTGTCCATCTTGGTGTAGGCCGCGTCGCCCAGCAGCGTCACCGAATCGGTGACGTTGAACTGGAACGAGCCGTTGACGCCGATGCGCTCGCGTTCCGTCTTGCGGTTCTCAAGCTCGGTGCCCACCCAGTTGTAGAAGTACTGTCGTGGCAGGTTTGCAGGATCGGTGTTGCACGCCCATCTCCCTGTCTCCAGATCGCGCTGGCCGATACCGATCTGTCCGTCTCCATTGAAATCCAATCCACTGGGGAGACCATCACCGTCGAGCGCACCAAGATCGCACTCGGTGGACTTCTGCGCGCCGCCGCTGAACACGCTGGGCCGCTTGTTCTCCAGCGTGGCCTCGGAGCGCGACACGGTCAGCAGCGCGCCCCAGCGCTCGGTGCGGTAGCTGGCCAGGGCCGAGTACAGATGGTTGACCTCCTCGACCCGGTCGCCGTAGGAGCCTTCCGCCTGGCCGCTGAAGGTCCAGCCCTCCGGCAGGTCGAACGGGCGCCGGGTCCGCAGCGAGATGGTGCCGCTGATGCCGCCGTCCAGGTCGGCCGCGGTCGGCGACTTGATCACGTCCACGCCGCTGAACAGCGTGGGCGGGATATCGACGAAGTCCGGCTGGGCGCCGCCGAGGTTCGGCTGCCCCCACTCGTCGCCGCCGCCGGCGCTCAGGTACAGCTCGCCGTTCATCGTGGTCTGCACCTGCGGCATGCCGCGGATGTTGACCTGCGCGCCCTCGCCCGCCGAACGCCGGATCTGCACGCCGGTCACGCGCTGCAGCGAGTCGCTGATGGTCACGTCCGGCAGCTTGCCGATGTCCTCGGCGGAAATGGAATCGAGGATCTGCGCGGCGTCGCGCTTGGTGTTGATCGCCTCCGCCTGCGCATTGCGCACCCCGCGGACGACCACCCGATCGAGTTCCACCGCCTCGCTCGCCGGATTGGGAGTGTCCTCCTGCGCCGCAGCAGGCGGTGCCGCGGCCAGCGTGAACAGCGATGCGGCGATGGACAGCGCCAGCGGCGAGATGCGGTTCTTCGAGAATGTCTTCATTGGACCCTCCAGCGAATGGCTTCTTCGATTGCGCTTGCGGCAACAGCGGATGCGGTGAAGCGACCTCGTTTTCTGTTAACGATACCTCCGTGGTGCGCATCGTCCCTTGACCGGTCCCGGCGTGCGGCCTCAGGCCGGCAGCGTTGCCGGCGGCTGTGGCGTCACCTGCCCGGCCACCTGCCGCGTCTGCACCGGCCGCTGGGCGATGCCGGCTCGCAGCGGGTCGATGCGTCAGGCGGCGTTCGCGCCAGTGCGGCGACGCGCGCGGCGTCGAGCACGGTGTCTCCCACGGTGAAGCCGGCGATGCGTCCGGCGAAGTGCTGCGCGTCGTTCGACGGCTGCCGATGCGGCCCAGCAGCCGCGGGCGCGATCGGCGAAGCGCTCGCGGGACCGGACGCGACGCGGCGGCCGTCCAGGGGCAGGGTCAGCTCGCCGTCGCGCGCCGACGCGGCCTGGAAGTGCCATCGGCCGGGTTGCAGTCGCGCGTTCGACGACAGCGCGCGATCGGCGCCCCACCAGAACCCGGGCCGCCCCGCACCGGCCATGAAGCAGCGCGCTTCGCTGTCCGGATCACCCAGACCCGCCAGCGGCTGTTTGCCGGATGCGGAACGCGTGGCGTTGATCCAGCCGTAGGCGGTCCACCGCGCGTCCGCGGCCAGCAGCGGCGAATTTTCCGGAAGCGGCTTTTCCAGTCCCACGCCACCCGCCGGCACCTCGGCATTCCAGGAGCCGAACTCCGCCGCCGACGCCGGCACCAGCGCCGCGACACCCGCCGCGAACACCAGGCCGCACATGATGCACTGGAGCCGTTGCAGCATTAGAGACCCTCCCAAGCCCTTCTGCCTCAAGACCGCGTGTTTTGGTCGCGCGAATCGCCGCGAGCGATCCAGGTGCCTGAATCTCGGTGACACCGGTTTCTGGTAACGTTATCCCAGGATCTTGGCGATTTCAACACGACGGCCGCGAGCGGCCGCTTCCGGGAGGAATCATCGATGCGAGCAAGCCGAATCGTCGCCGCCGCACTCGCGATCTGCCTGTTCCCGCGCGGCGGTTCCGCCGCGGAACCGCCGCTGGAGCTGCGCTCTCCCGGCGGCGAAGTCGCGATCGCGCTGTCACTCGCGCCCGATGGTGCGGCGCAATACGCGGTGTCGTTCCGCGGCCGAGAGGTCATCGCGCCGTCGCTGCTCGGGCTCGACCGCAAGACGCGCACGGTGCGCGTTCCCATCGACTTCCTGCAGCTTCACGGCCGTTCTCTACCTGGACGGCCCGCGACCCGATGCGCTGCGCATCGAGACGTGCCGGTCGATGCCGGCGGGTGAACTGTCGCTGCCGATGGCCGCCAACGGCAGCGCGGCATTGCGGCTCGTGCCGCATGCCGGCCCACAGCTCCCGTAGAGCGGAGCTTGCTCCGCTGCGCCCGCGCTGCGGCGCCGTCCAAAGCAGCCGAGCAAGCTCGGCTCTACGGTGCCGTCGGATCGGACCTGCCTGCCGCTACATCGAGCGCCCACCGCTCCCGTAGAGCGGAGCTTGCTCCGCTGCGCCCGCAACTGCGGCGCCGTCCAAAGCAGCCGAGCAAGCTCGGCTCTACGGTGCCGTCGGATCGGACCTGCCTGCCGCTACATCGAGCGCCCGCCGCTCCCGTAGAGCGGAGCTTGCTCCGCTGCACCCGCAGCTGCGGCGCCGTCCAAAGCAGCCGAGCAAGCTCGGCTCTACGGTACCGTCGGATCGGACCTGCCTGCCGCTACATCGAGCGCCCGCCGCTCCCGTAGAGCGGAGCTTGCTCCGCTGCACCCGCATCCGGCCCCATCCTAAGCGCTGATCCGCGCCCGCCACGCCGCCAGCAGCACCGCGGCCGCGGCCGCGACGTTGAGGCTCTCGACGGCGCCGCTGCCCGGGATCGACAAGCGCAGGTCGCAGTCGCGCGCCAGGGCGTCGCTCATGCCCTCGCCCTCCGCGCCCAGCACGTAGACCAGTCGCTGCGGCAGCGGCGTGCCGAAAAGATCCGCGCCGCCGCGCGCCAGCGTCGCCGCGAGCGTGAAGCCGGCCCGGCGCAGCCGTGCCATCGCATCCCCGCCGTCGGCGAACCGCAGCAGCGGCACCGCCTCGGCGCCGCCCTCGGCCACGCGCGCCGCGGCGCCGGACAGGCCGAGGCCCGACCGTTCCGGCAGCAGGATCGCGGAGACGCCGAAGTGCGCCGCCGAACGCAGGATCGCGCCGAAGTTGTGCGGGTTGCCGATGCCATCCAGCCACAGGACGCAGCACGGCCCCTCCGGCACCTCCCGCAGCCACGGTTCGAGCGTGCCCGGCTCCTGCCGCAGCACGTCGGCGACCACGCCTTCGTGATGCGAACTGGCGGCCAGCTTGCCCAGTTCCGCCTCCTCGACCACCCGGTAGCCGACCCGCTGCGCGACGCACCATTTCAGCAGCGGCTGCAGCTGCGGGATCAGCGCCTGGCCCAGATACAGCTTGCGGATCGCCTGCGGCCGGTGCGCGAACACCGCCTGCACGGCATTGCGGCCGTACAGGCGCACTTCCTCGCGGCGATCGGGGCGGGGCGCGGCGTCGCGCGGCGGCGCCGGGCGTGCCGCTTCCCGCGCACGCCCGCCCCAGGGCGAATCCGGTCCCGAACCGGGCGGCTTGCGCGCCATCGGATTACTTTCGCGTGCGCCAGAAATCGGCGTTGCGGATGCCCAGCGCCTCCGGATCGAAGGTCGGATCCACGCCCGCCGCCTGCTGCCGCTCGTAGTCGCGCAACGCCGCCAGCGCCGGCTTCTGCAGGATCAGGATGGCGATGATGTTGAGCCAGGCCATCAGGCCGACGCCGATGTCGCCGAGCGTCCACGCCAGTTCCGCACTGCGCACCGCGCCGAAGGTCACCGCCGCCAGCACCCCGATCCGCAGCGCGAACACCAGCCACGGCCGGTGCACCTTGCGGTTGATGTAGGTGACGTTGGTCTCGGCCATGTAGTAGTAGGCGAGGATGGTGGTGAAGGCGAAGAACAGCAGCGCCACCGCGACGAAGCCGGCGCCGTAGCCGGGCAGCACCGATTCCACCGCGTGCTGGGCGAAGCCGGGCCCGGCCTCGATGCCCGGCAACGCCTCGACGATCATCTCGCCGCCGCGGCCGACCACGTTGTACATGCCGGTGGAGAGGATCATGAACGCGGTCGCCGAACACACCAGCAGCGTGTCGACGTAGACCGAGAACGCCTGCACGAAGCCCTGCTTGGCCGGATGCGACACCTCGGCCGCTGCGGCATGGTGCGGGCCCGTGCCCTGCCCGGCCTCGTTGGAGTAGATGCCGCGCTTGACGCCCCACTCGATCGCCAGGCCCAGCATCGCGCCCATGCCGGCCTCCAGCCCGAAGGCGCTCTTGAAGATCAGCGCCAGCATCGAGGGCAGCGCCGAGGCATTGAGGAACATGATCACCAGCGCGATCAGCAGATAGGCCAGCGCCATGAACGGCACCACCACCTGGGCGAAGCTGGCGATGCGCTTGACGCCGCCGAAGATGATGAAGCCCAGGCCCACCACCACCACCGCGGCGGTCGCGGTCGGCGGGATGCCCCAGGCGTTGGTCATGCTCGAAGCGATGCCGTTGGCCTGCACGCCCGGCAGCAGGAAACCGGTGGCGATCACGGTGACCACAGCGAACAGCCACGCGTACCAGCGCTGCCCCATCGCCTTCTCGATGAAGTAGGCCGGCCCGCCGCGGTAGCGGCCCTTCTCGTCCTTCTCCTTGTAGATCTGCGCCAGGGTGGATTCGACGTAGGCGGTGGAGGCGCCGAAGAACGCCACCACCCACATCCAGAACACCGCGCCCGGGCCGCCGAAGGCGATCGCGGTGGCGACGCCGGCGATGTTGCCGATGCCGATCCGCCCCGACAGCGACATCGCCAGCGCCTGGAACGAGGACACGCCGGCGTCCGACTTGGTGCCGCTGAGCATCAGCCGGATCATCTCGCCGAACTGGCGGATCTGCATGAAGCGGGTGCGGATCGAGAAGTACAGCCCGGCGCCCAGGCACAGCACGATCAGCGGCGGACTCCAGATGAGGCTGTTGAGGGTGTTGACGATCTGTTCCACTAGGCGTGCTCCCCGGTTGGACGGCATTCGGTCCGCGACGCGAACGAAGTCCCGATTCTCCATGATCCCCGGCGCAAACGCGAAATCGCGCTAGGCAGACCCATCGGCGGCGACCACGATGAACGCGCCGCCGCGCGTCGCGAAGGAAAACGACGGCAGAGCGCTTCTACCGCCAGCCTGCGTGGTGGCACGACCGTGCCAGCCGGCATCCCCGTAGGAGCGCGCCATGCGCGCGATGCCGCGCCAGGCAGTCTTCTCCGTTGCGGTGAGACCAGCCCCGTCGCCACGGGCGGTGCCAATCAATAGCCAAGCCCATCACGATGGACCAACCCCTCATCTTCTTTGGCTTGAGGTGCGGGCTATTCGCTGACACCGCCCGTGGCGACGGGGCTGGCTTCGTCGTAGCGGAAAGGACTGCCTGGCGCGGCATCGCGCGCATGGCGCGCTCCTACGGGGCGCTGCGGTCGACCTTCGCGAACACGCGCAGATCGTGCAGCCGGCCGCGCTTGAGTACCGCGCAGTGCTGCACGCCTTCCTCGTCGAATCCGTTCCTGAGCAGCACCCGCGCCGAGGCCGGGTTGGTATCGAGCACGGTGGCGAACAGGCGATGCAGCGCCAGTTCCCGCATCAGCCACGGCGCGAACGCGGCCACCACGCGGGTCATTGTGCCGCGCCCCCAGTGCGCGCGGCCGAGCCAGTAGCCGAACTCCGCGCTGTGCGCCCGTTCGGCGCTGCCGGGCCGCGCGCCGATGCCGCCGCAGGCCTCGCCGCCGATCTCGACCGCGAACACGGGCTGCGACAGGTCCACCACCTCGCCGGCCAGGAAGCGGATCCCATCCTCGCGCGTGTACGGATGCGGAAAACGGTCGCTCACCGCGCGCGAGACCTGCGCATCGTCGGCATGGCGCACCAGCGCGTCCAGGTCGTCCCGGCGCCAGCGGCGCAGGACGAATCCGTCGCCGCCGAGGCGGACCCCGTCCCAGCGGTCCGCGGCCGGCTCAGGCATGGCCGCTGACCGGCGGCGTGTCCGCCTCCAGTCGCTCCAGCTTCTGCGCCAGCGCTTCCGGCGAGCGCGTGAACGGCGCCAGCAGCGCATAGAACGCCGGCACCACGAACAGCGACAGCAGGCTGGCGAAGGCGACGCCGAAGATCACCACCACGCCGATCGTGGCGCGGCTGGCGGAGCCGGGGCCGCCGGCCACCACCAGCGGCACCGCGCCGGCCATCGTCGCGATCGAGGTCATCAGGATCGGGCGCAGGCGCACCGCGGCGGATTCGGCGATCGCCTCGGTCACGCTGCGTCCCTCGTCGCGCAGCTGGTTGGCGAACTCCACGATCAGGATGCCGTTCTTGGCCGCCAGCCCCACCAGCATGATGATGCCGATCTGGCTGAAGAGATTGAGCGTGCCGCCGGTGAGCCACAATCCGACCAGCGCGCCGAGGATCGCCAGCGGCACCGTCAGCATGATCACCAGCGGATGCACGAAGCTCTCGAACTGCGCCGCCAGCACCAGGTACACCACCAGCAGCGCCAGGGTGAAGGTGACGATGACCGCGCCGCCGGCCTCCTGGTATTCGCGCGACTCGCCCTTCCAGTCGATCTGGGCGTAGTCGGGGAGTTCCTCGGCGACCACCTGCCGGGTCCACTCCAGCGCCTCGCCCATGGTGTAGCCGGGCGCCAGCCCGCCGCTGATGGTGATCGCGCGCAGGCGGTTGAAGCGGTTGAAGCTGCCCGGCTCGGCGATCTCGCTCAGCGTCACCAGGCTGGCCAACGGCACCAGCGCATCGCCGCGGCCGCGCACGTAGGTGTCGCGCAGGTCGGCCGGGGTCATGCGGTTCTCGCGGCCGGCCTGCAGCAGCACGTCGTACTCCTCGCCGTCGTCGACGAAGGTGGTGACCCGGCGCGAGCCCATCATCGTCTCCAGCGTGCGCCCGATCTCGGTCACCGACACGCCCAGGTCGGCGGCGCGGTCGCGATCGATGTTGACGCGCATCTGCGGACGGGTTTCCTTGTAGTCGGAGTCGATGTCGGTCAGGCCGGGGTTCTCCTCCATCCGCACCAGCATGCGGTCGCGCCACTCCGCCAGGTCCTCGTAGTTGGGCCCGCCCAGCACCAGCTGGTAGCGCTGGCCGCGGCTGCTGACCAGGCCGCCGGGCACGTTGGCGCGCACCTGCACGCCCGGCAGCGCGGCGAACTTGCCGCGCAGTTCCGCCACCAGGTCCTCGGTGGCGATGTCGCGCACGTCCCAGTCCTGCAGGAACACGATGACCTGCCCGGTATGCATCTCCTCGCTGCCGCCCCAGCCGCGCGGCGCGCGCGAGTTGGCGCGCTGGATCGGCTTGCCCTCGCCGATGTAGTCGCCGAGGATCTGCTCGACCTGCTGCATCTGCGCCACGGTGTAGTCGAAGCCGGCGCCCTCCGGCCCGTCGACCGAGATGAAGAAGCGGCCGCGGTCCTCCGCCGGCGCCAGCTCGCTCGGCACCCGCCACAGCAACAGCAGCACCAGCGCGATGCAGGCGCCCATCGCCATCAGCATCAGCAACAGGATGCGGCGGCCGGGCAACGCCACCAGGCGCGAGATGCGGCGTCCGTAGCCGGCGCTCACGCGGCTCAGCTGCCGGTTCATCCAGGCGTTGAACCCGGTCTCCCTGCCGTGCGGGCGCACCAGCTTGGAGCACATCATCGGCGTCAGCGACAGCGCCACGAATGCCGACAGCGCCACCGCGCCGGCCAGCGCCACCGCCAGTTCGCGGAACAGGCGTCCGCTGTTGCCCTCCATGAAGCCGACCGGCAGGAACACCGCGACCAGCACCGCGGTGGTGGCGATCACCGCGAACGCCACCTGCGCGGTGCCGCGCCGCGCCGCCACCAGCGGCGGCTCACCCAGGTCGGCACGGCGCTGCACGTTCTCCAGCACCACGATCGCATCGTCCACCACCAGGCCGATGCAGAGCACCAGCGCCAGCAGCGTGAGCAGGTTGATGGTGAAGCCGAACGCGTACAGCGCGATGAAGGCGGCGATCAGGCAGACCGGCACCGTCACCGATGGGATCAGCGCCGCGCGCGCGCTGCCCAGGAACAGCCAGATCACCAGCACCACCAATGCCATCGCCTCGAGCAGCGTCCAGTACACGCGCTTGATCGCGGCGTCGATGAACACCGTGCCGTCGTAGGAGACGTAGATGTCGGTGCCTTCGGGCAGGGTCTGCTGGATCCGCTCGGCCTCGGCGCGCGCGGCGCGCACCACGTCGAGCGCGTTGGCGGTCGAGGTGCGGATGATGCCGATGCCCACGTTCGGCACGAAGTTGCTGCGCAGGTAGGCGCGCCGCTCCTCCGCGCCCAGCTCCACCTCGGCCACGTCGCCCAGGCGCACCACGTAGCCGCCCTCGCCCTTGCCCAGCGGAATCTGCGCGAACTGCGCCGGCTCGATGTAGCCGCGCTCCACGCGCAGGGTGAAGTCGCGGTCCTCGGATTCGATCCGCCCGGCCGGCAGTTCGATGTTCTCGTTGCGCAACGCGGTCTCGACGTCGTTGGCGGTGATGCCGCGCGCAGCCATGGCGTCGCTGTCCAGCCAGATGCGCATCGCGTAGCGCTGGCCGCCGCCGAGGGCGACGCGTGCCACTCCGTCGATCGACGACAGGCGATCGACCACGTAGCGCTCGGCGTAGTCGGTCAGCTCCATCGTGTCCATCGTGCTGGAGCGCATGTTGAGCCAGGCGATCACGTCGCCGTCGGACTGCGCCTTCTCGATCTCGGGCGCATCGGCCTCGATCGGCAGCCGGTCCATCACTCGGCTCACGGCGTCGCGCACGTCGTTGGCGGCGGCCTCGATGTCGCGGCTCAGGTTGAACTCGATGTCGACGTCGGCCTCGCCGTTGGAGCTCTCCGACTCGATCGTGCGGATGCCCTCGATGCCGGCCAGCGCGTCCTCGAGGACCTGGGTGACCCGCGTCTCCACCACCGCCGCCGACGCGCCCGGGTAGTTCACCCCGACCGAGACGATCGGCGGGTCGATGTTGGGCAGCTCGCGCAGCGTCAGCCGGTCGAACGATGCCAGCCCGAGCACGATGAGCATCAGGCTCATCACCACGGCCAGGACCGGTCGCTTGATCGAGATGTCGGAAAGGCGCATGGGCGTGTGGGAAACCTGTGGCGCGGAAGCGGACGGGCTCTACCCGCCGCTGGCGGGGGCGGGAGTGACGGTGTCGATCGCGTCGTCGTCGGCCGCGTCGGCCGCGTCCGGCGCCGCGGCCTCGGCGATCTTCAGCCCCGGCCGCAGCTTGCCGGTGCCGTCGACCACGATGCGGTCGCCTGCGGAGAGGCCGGACACCACCTCGGCACGGCCGGCAACGCGCGCACCCACCGCGATCGCGACCTGCTCGACCGTATCGTCGTCGCGCACGCGATAAACGAAGGTGTCGCGACCGACCTGCACGATCGCGATCTCGGGTACCACCAGGGCATCGCGTGCGGGGCGCTCCAGCACCACCTGCAGCAGCATGCCCGGGCGCAGCGCGCGATCGGGATTCGGGAAGTCGCCGCGCACCATGACCGCGCGCGTGACCGGATCGACCCGCGAATCGATCGTCGCCACCCTGCCTTCGAAGTCGCGGCCGGGATAGGCGCTGCTGCGGCCGGTCAGGCGCTGGCCCGGAGCGAGATGGGCCAGCCGCGCCTCGGGCACAGGGAAATCGACGTAGACGCCGGAGACGTCGTCCAGCGACGCGATCTCGGTGCCGGGCTGCACCAGCGAGCCCGGACTGACCAGGCGCAGCCCGAGCACGCCGGCGAACGGCGCGCGGATGCTGCGGTCGCCGAGATTGGCGCGGATCTCCCGTACCTGTGCGCGCGCCGAATCACGGACCGCGAGCTGCGTGTCCAGCGAGGCGCTGGCGATCAGCTGCTGCGCGGCGAGCTGGCGCTGGCGTTCGTACATCCGGTCGGCCTCAACGGCCGCGGCCTCGGCGGCGGCCAGCGCGGCGCGCTGCTGGTTCCCGCTCAGCGTGACCAGCACATCGCCCTCGTCGACCTCGTCGCCGCTCTCGAAATGCACGCGGTCCACGGTTTCGCTCACCTTGGCGGTGACCATGATCGACTCATGCGCCTTCACCGTGCCCAGCGCCTGGATGGTGTCGCTCCATGGCTGTGTCTGCACGACGGTGGTGGTGACGGTGGCGGCGTTGTCCGCCGGCGCATCTGCTTCGCGGCCACTGCCGCTGCCGCAGGCAGCGCACATCGCGCAGAACAGGACCAGTACGCTGGCTCGGGCCGGCAGGAGGAAACGTCGAATGGGCATGGGGAAGCGGACGAAGATGATCCGAACGATTGTAGCGGGCACAGCGGTGGCCGCCGTGTGCCGTCAGGCATGTCCGTGAACACGCGATCGTCGTCAACCGCTGGCGCACCCGTGCGTTACGCGGCACTCTGGGCCGGTCGCCGCCACGCTCGGCGGCGGCGTCACCCCTCTCCGGAGATCTCCGTCATGATCCACGACTCGATCCTCGACACCATCGGCCACACCCCGGTCGTACGCCTCCACCGGCTGGCCCCGGACCACGTCACCCTCTACGCCAAGGTCGAAAGCTTCAATCCCGGCGGCTCGGTCAAGGACCGGCTGGCGCTGGCGATCGTTCTCGACGCCGAGCAAAAGGGCCTGCTCAAACCCGGCGACACCGTGGTCGAGGCGACTTCCGGCAACACCGGCGTCGCCCTGGCGATGGTCTGCGCGGCGCGCGGCTACAAGTTCGTCGCGACCATGGCGGAGACGTTCTCGGTCGAGCGCCGCAAGCTGATGCGCGCCTACGGTGCGAAGGTGATCCTGACGCCGGCCGCCGAACGCGGCAGCGGCATGGTGCGCAAGGCGGCGGAACTTGCCGAGAAACACGGCTGGTTCCTGGCGCGGCAGTTCGAGAACCCGGCCAACCCGGCCTATCACCGGCAGACCACCGCCGCCGAAATCCTGCGCGACTTTGCCGGCCGCCGCCTGGATCATTTCGTCACCGGCTGGGGCACCGGCGGCACCCTCACCGGCGTCGGCGAGGTGCTGAAGGTCGCGCGTCCGGAGGTGCGGGTCACCGCCTGCGAGCCGGCCGCCGCGGCGCTGCTGATGGGCAAGGACTGGGCCCCGCACAAGATCCAGGGCTGGACGCCCGACTTCGTGCCCGAAGTGCTGAACCGCGAGGCCGCCGACCAGGTGCTGCCGGTCGAGGACGCCGCCGCGATCGAGACCGCACGCCGCCTCGCCGCCGAGGAAGGCATCTTCGTCGGCATCTCCGCCGGCGCCACCGTGGCCGCGGCGCTGGAAGTCGTACGCACGGCCGGACCCGACGCGGTCATCCTGGCGATGCTGCCCGACACCGGCGAGCGCTACTTCTCGACGCCGCTGTTCGAGGGCGTCAACGAGGGCTCCGACGACGAGTGGCTGGCCGGATTGCCGTAGCCGCCGGCCATCTCGGTGCGCTGCGGGCGAAGCGCGTCGGCGCAACGGCCGCCGCCGTGCAAACGAGCGTGACAGTCCCTGCTAGCCCGTCGCCGCATCCAGCGCCCTGATCTCCGGCACGGAGGCGGTCCTTTCGCCGACGCGCTTCTCCAGCACGGCCATGAAGGCATCCCGCAGGGCCTCGGCCCCGGCGCGGTCCAGGCACTTCTCGTCGCCGACGTAGAGGAACTGCAGCTTCCCGTCCAGCGCGTGGGCGATGATGCCCAGGATGCGCGCGGAGAACGAGTGCACGTACAGGCGCAGACTTGTCACCCGGAGTGGCGCGTCCCCGTCGAGCAGCACCACGTTGCCCAGGTTGGAGAACGAGAACAGGTTCCAGTTCGCATTGCGGCTCACGGCATCGCCCAGGCGGACGATCGAGCGCAGTTTGCCGGGCGAAGGCGACCGGATCATCTCGCAGAACCGGTATTTCTGCGGAATCTCGGCGATGTCGCGGTCGATCTTCAGCCGGATCTCGCGGTTCAACTCGCGGGCGGCGGCCCAGAAGTCGCTCCCGGCATCGCGCCGGGCCGCGATCCTGAAGCTGCCGCCGCCGAAGAACAGCATGTCGGCCTTCAGCGCGGGCAGCCGCCCGCGCCTGGCGTCCACCGGGCTCTCGATCCGGTCGGGCGCCCGCCTGCCGAGCGTGGACCCGAGCGCCTCGCACAGCGCCATGAGCAGCGCGCTGTGCATCGACACCCGCTCGTCCCTGCAGCGCTGCACGAGCGCCGCCGACAGCGCCTCGTCCGCCTGCCATTGCAGATAGAACGCCCGGTTCTCCAGCGGGCGCCGCGAGGACGGCAGCAGCGCGAACAGCGCGTTGACCGCACCGGCGGCCAGCCTTTGCCTCCACATGCCCTTGCCGGCGCTCCCGGCGATGACGTCCTGCACGGTGACCGGCGGGTACGCCACCAGCCGCTCTTCGCCGCACAGCCCCCGCAGCAGCTCCCTGACGACGATGAGCACGCCCATGCCGTCGCAAATGCGGTGCGCGGCCGTCACCACCAACTCGTGCCTCTCCTCCGAGCGCATCCACACCACCCGCAGCTGCGGCTGGCCCGGCCCGAACGGGGCGGCCACCTCGACGAGGGCTTCCCGGCTGCAGTCGGCATCGGAAGTTCTGTCGACGACGCGCAGCGGAATCTCGGGCGCCGCGTCCATCTCGTAGACCGGCACGCCGGCCTCCTCGCGCATCAGCATTCGCAACGCCGGATGCTTGCGCTGCACCGCCGCCAGCGCCCGCCGCAGGCACGCCGGCGCGATACTGCCTTCCACGCCGACGATGAAGGCGATGTTGCCGTCGATCAGGCGCTCGAGCGTGGACAGCTTCCGCTTCATGGCGCGTCCTGCCCGACCGCCGCCGACGGCCTGCCGGCCGCATCCGTCCCGTTCCGCGCCGGCCCCTTGCAGTAGGCCGCGATCCGCGGATGCCGGTCCTCGAACGCGCCGAGCCTGCCGCGCAGTCCGTCCAGGTATCCGGTCGCGATGGCCGCCAGCTTGCGGCGCTTGTCCGGCTCGAACAGCAGCACGCAGAACGCCTGGTGGAGCGCCAGCGGGCCGCTGATCCAGTGCAGGCGCCAGCGGTCCCGGTACAACCCGAGCGCATGCACCGCGTTGCGCGCGCCGTAGTAGCGCCGCCATGCCGGATGGTGGGTGGTGAACAGCCTGCCGTGCCTGACGATGTGTCCGGTGGTCTGGCGCATGGTGACGGCCGCGTTCATGTAGACCGGCACCCCCCGGCTGGACGCACGCAGGCCGTATTCGATGTCGACGTACTCGATGAAATAGTCCTCCCGGAAGGCGCCGAGCCTGCGGTAGGCCGCGGCCGAGAGCGCCGAGCCGGAGGAGATCACGAACAGCGTGGGAAACAGGCCGTCGTCGATGTCGTCGATCCGCCTGGGCCTGGGAAAGCGCCTGCCCGGCGGGATCGCCGGCATGCAGCGGCCCAGGTTGATCTCATGGATCTTCGGTCCGACCAGGAAAGACTCGGTGCCGAGCGATGCGCAGGCCCGCAGCATGCCGTCGAAGAACGACGCCTCGATCTCGGAATCCTGGTCGAGCAGGAAGATCACCTCGCAGCCGCGGGACAGCAGCAATTCGGCACCGCGGTTGTACGCGCCGGCCAGCCCGCCCCGGTTGCGGTTGAACAGCACCGTCGTGCCGTCGACCTGGCGCAGCCGCTCGTGCAGTGCGCGGTCCGCCGCGGGCGAATTGTCCACGGCGACGACGTGGCGGCACAGCGCCTGCGCCTTGCGCAGGTTGTCCAGGAACGCCGCGGTCGGACGATAGAGCACGAAGACCAGCCCGAAATCGCTCATGTCGCGTCCGCCTGGGGCGACGCCGGCGCATGGCCGGCCCGTGCCTCGGCGTCCTCCGGCAACCGCGCATGCGCCCGCAGCAGGCGCAGCGACGTTTCCCGGATCGCCATCGCCTGCGCCCTGGGCAGCGACACCTCGTCCGAGGTGAGCGCGAACTCCAGGCGGCCGGCGAAGCCGAGGACGACCAGCAGGTTGGCCGGGGTCGGTTGCAGCGTCGCCGACGGGCTGTGGACGGCTTCGATGCGGAACTCCCGGTAGTCCTCCGGCAGGTCCAGCCTGCCGAGCCAGGACAGGGTGACGTTCCTCCCAGACCGCCGGCTCCTGGAATGGGCGATGAGCCGATCGAACAGCGCGTGCAGATGCTCCATGCCCAGCAGGTTGCGGTGGACGCCGGCGCCGAGCCGGCCGATCCGCCGGTCGAGGTCGCGCCTGAGCGTGCGCGCCAGGGTCCAGAACCCGGTCTCCGACGTCCGCTCCGGATGCGGGACGCGGGGCGACAGCGCGACCGTCGGCGCCATCGCGAACAGGTGGTCGTCGGCCAGTTTCGGCAGGAACCTGCGCGCGTCCACCGGCACCATGAACCTGCCGGCGCCCTTCGTGCCGCGCACGGCGCGGAAGCCCAGCACCGATGCTGCGGCGAGCGCGTTGAACACCGTCACGCCCTCGCGCTCGCAACGCCGGGCCAGGCGGAGCGATGCCGGCTGGTCGAGCGTCCAGTGGATCGAATACACGTCGCCATAGGTCAGCTCGGGCCCCGGGCGGCGGATCCGCACCAGCCATCCGAACAGCCCGGCCATCCAGCGGCTGCGCCGGCGCAGGCCCCGGTCGCCGAGCACCGCGTCGGGCAGCAGGCGCTCGGCCGGATCGAGCGACCGATAGCCGCCGATGTCGAGGTCGGGCCGGTCGCACAGCGCCAGGATCTCGCGCAGCAGGGTGACGATCGAGCGGCCGTCGCAGATGCAGTGATGGCAGACCAGCAGCAGCTCGCCGGCGCCCTCTCCGCGTAGCCACACCGCCCGCACCAGCGGCTCGCGGCTGCCGTCGAACCGCTGCCGGCGCTCGTGCGCGCTCTGCCGCCGCCAATCGTCGTCGCCCGTCCGCGCGACGACCCGCAACGGGATCGGCGCCGGCCGCGGCAGCAGCCGGAACCAGGGGCGGCCGTCCCGCTGCACGATCGCGCAGCGCAGCAGCGGGTGCTTGTCCTGCACGCGCGCAAGCGCATGCCGCAGTCGTTCCGGCGGCAGCCGTCCGCGGATCCCGGCCACGAACACGATGTTGACCGGCCGCGTCCCGTCCAGGTAGAGCCCGCGCTCGAACAGCGTCAGCGGCCGCTCCGCGCTCATGCCGCACCGCGCAGCGGCTGCGCGGCCGGGACCGGTGCCTCGCTCGCGGGCAACAGTCCCCAGGTCCGCAGCCAGCGCAGCGCCTCGCCGACGCCGTCCTCCGACCGCACCCGACCGCCGAGTTCCGCCGCCGCCCGTCGCATCGGCGCCTGCTGCGTCGCCAGCAGGGCCGCGGCCAGGTCCCCGGCATGCAGACGCTTCCGGTCCAGCGCGGCCGGCGCGACTTCCAGCCGCTGCAGGCGGCGCCCCCAGAACGGCTGGTCGCCGTAGAACGGCACCGCCACCGAAGGAATGCCCGCGCGCACCGCCGCGGCGGTGGTGCCGGCGCCGCCGTGGTGCACGGCCGCCGACATGCGCGGGAACAATCGATCGTGCGGCGCGTGGCGGATGAAGAAGGTGCGCTCGTCCAGCGCGCCCTCGGCGTGGTCCAGGCCGCCCCAGCCGGTGGCCAGCACCGCCCGCAGCCCGCTCCTGCGCACGCCCTCGAGCACGGTCCGGGTGAACTCCCCGGCATCGCCGCTGACCATGCTGCCGAAGCCGACGTAGACCGGCTTCGGGCCCGCATCGAGAAACGCCTCCAGCTCCCGCGGCGGTGCCCAGTCCGCCTGGTCGAGGAACCAGTAGCCCGCCACCTGCGCCGTCTCCGGCCAGTCCGCCGGCCGTGCCAGCACGTGGCGGCTGAAGCCGTAGACGACCCGGTTGTCCTCGCCGGCCTTGCCGAAGTACGGCCCGTGCCAGGGATACCTGCGCAGGCCCAGCTGCGGACGCACGATGTCGTTGATGGCCGGCTTCATGACGTACCACACCAGCAGCCGCAGCAGGTGGTAGGCGCCCATGTTCAGCGCCGGCGGCAGCGTGCCGCCACGGCCGGCCAGCACCATCGGCGACAGCAGCCGCGACGGCGTGAGCGGCTGCAGCTGCGCGCCGACGAAAGGGATGCCGCGCGCCTGCGCCAGCGACTTGGCCAGCAGCGTGCTGTTGCCCACCCCGACCAGCAGGCCGGCACCATCGCTGGCCGCCAGGCCTTCGTCGACCCAGTTGGCGGCCCAGCCGGCGTAGCGCTCGCGGAAGATCCGCGCCATGGCGCGCATGTCCAGGCCCTTGTCGGCGATGCCGCGGTCGGCCTCCAGCATCGCCTGGAAATCGCTGGTCAGGGGAAAGAAGTCCAGCCCGGCCGAGCGCACCAGCGAGGCGAAGTTGTCGCTGGTGACGATCCGCACCGGATAGCCGGCACGCCGCAGTCCCCGCCCCAGCGCCACGCAGGGACGAATGTCGCCCTGCGTACCGATGGTGAAGATCGCGATCGGGGCGCGCCCGGTCATGGGCGGCCTGCCAAGCAGGCTTCGGACGTTGGCGTCGTCCGGCGCAAGCCACAGCAAAAGCAAGTCGCTACGCGATTCCCGGCCCTCGCGCAACGCGCGAGGGCGCTCAAGCCGCCGCAAGCCTGCGGCTTGCAAGCGGTGGCTTTCGTTCCCTTCGATCCTCCTTTTTCAAAGGCGGAGAACGGGCCCGGAACATGCAGAGAGGCTTCGGAGGTCATCGAAGGGACTGTCGATACAGCCTCAGCAAGACACCGCCGCCTGCGGCAGTTCGTCCGGCGACGGCGCCTGACGCGCCAGCCTGCGCTGCAGGACGCGCGCGATCTGTGCGGCCGCCCGCGGCTCCAGCATGGCCTGGTGATGGCTGTCGACGTCGTGCACCTCCAGTTCGCCGGCTACGTACGGCCGCCAGGCGGCGGAGTGGTAGTGCAGGACGCCGTCGAGGTCGACGCGCTCCTTGACCGCGGCGTTGAAGAACAGCAGGTCGGCGTCGATGCGGGCGGGACGGTAGCGGCGCGCGAGCTCCAGGTTGCGTTGCGTCACCCGGGCGACGTTGCCGACCAGGTCGATCCCGTCCTGCATCATCCTGCGCACCAGCGGCATCGAGAAGACCTCGTACTCGCGGCACAGCAGTTCGGTCAATGCCCGCATGTCGCGCGGCGGACCCTCGCCGGCGCGGCGATGGAAGCCGAGGAACCTGAGCGCGGCCTGCGCCTGCGCGGCCTCGTCCGGGTACTCGCCCGTGGCCGCGAGGAAGGGATAGGCGTCCATCATCGCCAGCAGTTCGATTCGCTCGCCCTGCGCCAGCAGCCGTGCGGCCACCGCATGCCCGACCAGGCCGCCGAGCGACCAGCCCAACAGGCGGTATGGACCTTCCGGCTGCACCTGCCGTATCTGCACCAGACAGTCGGCCGCCACCGCTTCCAGGCTGTCGCTCAGTTCGCCGCCGCCGCGCAACCCGGCCGACTGCAGCGCATAGACCGGCAGCGCCTCGTCGAGATGCCGCAGCAGGCCGGCGAACGACCAGCCGAACCCCGTCGCCGGCGGCAGGCAGAACAGCGGCCGCGGCCCGCCGCGGCCATGCGTCGGCCGCAACGGCAGCAGCAGGCCGAGCGGATCGCCGCCACTGCCGGCGCGTTCGAGCTGCGCCGCCAGTCCGGCCACGGTCGCGGCCTCGAACAGGCTGCCCAGCGGCAGTTCCATCGCGAAGTGACGGGGAAAGCCCGCCATCAGCTCCGCGGCGCCCAGCGAGTCGCCGCCCAGTTCGAAGAAGTTGTCGTGGATGCCGACGCGCTCCACGCCGAGCACCTCCTGCCACAGCGCCACCAGCTTGCATTCGATGTCGGTGGTCGGCGGTGCGTAGGCGGCGGTGCGGCGGCGATCGGGCAGCGGCAGTGCCCTGCGATCGAGCTTGCCACTCGGCGTCAGCGGCAGCGCGGGCAGCACCATGTAGTGCACCGGCAGCATGCAGTCGGGCAGCCGGGCGGCCAGGTGGCTGCGGACCGAGTCGATCCGCGGCGTCTCGCCCCCGGCACCGACCAGGTAGGCGACCAGCGCCGTATCGCCCTGTTCGTTGCGCTGCGGCACCACGGCCGCTTCCGCCACTTCCGCGTGCCGTATCAGGTGGGCCTCGATCTCGCCCGGTTCCACGCGGTGCCCGCGGATCTTGAGCTGCTGGTCGACGCGGCCGAGAAACTCCAGCACGCCGTCCTCGCGCCAGCGCGCCAGGTCGCCGGTGCGGTACATGTGGCCGCCTTCGTCGGAAAACGGATCGTCGACGAAGCACCGGGCGGTGAGGTCCGGCCGGTGCCGGTATCCTCGGGCAACGCCGGCACCGGCGATGTACAACTCGCCGGTGCAGCCGGTAGGCATCGGATTGAGCGCGGCGTCGAGGACGTAGGTGTGAGTGTTCCGCAGCGGGCGGCCGATCGGCGGCGGCGCGTCACCGGCGGCATCGAGCGCGCCCCGGTCGAGCGGCATCGCCGTCGACCACACCGTGGTTTCGGTGGGGCCGTAGAGATTGGTGACGCGGGCGGCCAGCCGCACCAGCTTCCGGGCCAGGTCCGTCGGCAGCGCCTCGCCGCCGACCAGCGCGTGCACGCCGCTCAACTGCGTTTCCGCGCTGGCGAGCAGGACCCGCCACAGCGACGGCGTCGCCTGCATCACGCTGATGCGCCGATCGCGGATCAACCGCGCCAGCGCCGGCGGGTTGTGCACGACGTCGCTGGCGGCCACCACGACCTGCGCGCCGACGGTCAGCGGCAGGAACAGCTCCAGGCCGGCGATGTCGAAGGCCAGCGTGGTCTGGGCCAGGAAGCAGTCGCCGGCGCCTGGCGACAGCTGCCGCTGCATCGCCAGCAGGAAGTTGCCGAAGCTGCCGTGACCGACCTCCACGCCCTTGGGCACCCCGGTCGAACCGGAGGTGAAGATGACGTAGGCGAGATCGTCTGCGCCCGGCCGCGCGATCGGCGGCGCCGCATCCGCATCCGCATCCGCATCGACGCCTTCTGCCGCGGGCAGCACCAGCGCACGCGGGCCGAAACCGGCGGCGTATGCGGCGATCGTCAATATCGCCCGCGGCGCGGCGAGGTCGATCAGCTGCCGGATTCTTTCGCGCGGCGCGTCCGGATCCAGCGGCAGGTAGGCGGCGCCGGCCTTCCAGATCGCCAGCAGTGCCGCCGGCAGCCGCTCGTCGCGCGGCAGCGCCACGGCGACCAGGTCGCCGGCGCGAATGCCGCGTGCGACCAGCTGCCGCGCCTGCCGGGTGCTGAGCGCGTCCAGCTCGCGATAACTCAACGTTTGCTCGCCGAAGGCGACTGCCGGCGCATCCGGCATCCGCGCCGCCTGGCGTGCGAACAGATGTAGCGGCAGCGACGCCTCCGCCGTGGCTTCGGCGGTGTCGTTCCATTGCGTCAGCAGCCGCGTACGCTCGCGCGCGCCCAGCACGTCGATGGCGCCGAGCGCCACGCCAGGATCGGTCGACACCTGCTCGATCAGCAGGAACAGGCGACGGCGGTGTTCGTCCAGCTCGTCCGCGGCGTACAGGGTGGGATTGGCGTCGAAGTCGAAGGCCAGGCCCTGGTCGTTGGCGCGGTCGTAGACGAAGATCGTCAGGTCCTCGGCCGAGCCGTTGTACAGGTTCTCCCCGATCGCCGGATGGCCGCCGAAGCTGACGTACTCGAAGGGTTCGATGTTCACGCCGAGCCAGGCGATGTGGCGGTCGGGGCTCAGCAGGCCGAGGTCGCGACGCAGGTCCTCGAAGCGGTACTGCTGGTGGCGCAGCGCCGAACGCACCACCCGCGCGACCTGCGCGAACAGCTCGGGCATGGTCATGTCCGGTGTCATCGACAGGCGGATGGTCACCGCATTGGCCACCATGCCCGGCGTGGCGCGCAGCTCGCGGCTGACGCGGCCGGTCACCGGCATTCCGAAGACCAGGTCGCCGGCGCCGGTGGCGCGATGGTAGTACGCGGCGATCAATGCAATCAGCACCTGCGGCAGGCTGACGCCGCATTGTGCGGCGACGGCTCGCAGCCGCGCCGTACTCGCCGGACACAGCGTGCCGGTGCTGCGGCGCAGGCCGCCCGGGTTGCGGACCCGGCGCCGGGCCAGCGACACCGCGTCCGGCAGGTCCGCCAACCGCTCCAGCCAGTAGGCGCGATCGCGTTCGTAGCGCGGCGAACCCCGGTAGGCGGCCTCGGCCTCGACCAGTGCGTGCAGATTGCCGAATCCGGACGGTGCCGGTTCCCTGTCTTCGACCAGGGCGGTGTACAGCTCCGCCAGCCGCCGCGCCGCCATGCCGCCGCTGTAGCCGTCGTAGACCACGTGGTGGGCACGGTGGTACCAGAGCGAGGCGTCCTCGGCGAGCCGGATCAGCGCACCGACCCACAGCGGGTCGCGCGCCAGATCCACCGGCCTGTGGATCTCGTCCATCATCCAGCGCCGCGCGCTCGCGCGCGGGTCCGGCTCGCCGCTGAAATCCAGGAACGGGAAATCGCCGCCGTACTCGGGCCGCAACACTTGTCGCGGCAAGCCCGATTCCTCGACGATGTTCACGCGTGCGGTCTCCATCTCGCACGTGAGCCGGTGCAGCGCGCGCCGGAACAGCGCCGGGTCCACCGACCCGCGGATCTCGATCGCCTCGGCGATATTCATGACCGCCTCGGCACCGCCGATCTTGTGGCCGACCCACAGGCCGCGTTGAGCGGTGGTGAGGGGAAGGATGGTCGTGGACGCCTCGTTCATCGCAAATCGCTCCTTCGACGGGCCGTGCAGACCGCGGTATCCAGAAAGCTTGCCGTTCGCGCGGCGCCTGGTCTGCGGCATCTGTTTCGCTCGGACGGCAGACTCCCCTTCCGCCGCTTCCTGCACTGCACTGCCGCCCCGATGGAGCGAGGCAAGGAGATCCGCCCGCACCGATCCGCGGCCGCCAAAGCAGCTCATGAATATCGGTGCTGTCGATCGAAACGGGGAGGAAGAAAATCGCAGGCGTTCTTCAGTCGAACGCTTTTCGATTCCCCGTGATCGAATATCCACAATCCATTTTTGAATGTCCATGCACGCGCTGAGAAGCGGGTCACAAGTCAAATGAATCGACCCCTCGAGATGAGAACGCTGAGAAGCGGGTCACAAGTCAAATCCGTGTCATCTGTCGACGCCGGTGCGATTTTTTTGGCCCGATACTCCTTGCAATCGGTTTCCGAAGAAAATATCGGCGTGCGTTCGGGGATATCGGAGATACTCGCCGGCGCCGCCGCAACCGGATCCGTTTCGCCAATGCGGAGAACAGCTGTCCGCTCGTGCCGGGAACGGCCCGGCCGACGGGGTGATTTTCGCAATCGGGCCCGGAAACGAGTGCAGCGATCGCGCGAGCCGCGATTTCCGTGCGCACAAATGCAGGACGCCGGCGCGAGGCCGGCGTCCCGTTCCGATCCGCGATGGTCGCCGGGCCTATGCGGCCTTCGACCACTCGCCCAGCGCGGCCAGGCCGTTGTCCCTGGCACGGGCGTAGACGGTCTCCTGCGCCCTGGCGACGTTGTTGACCAGGTCCTCGGACCACAGCTTCAGCGCCGCCTGCTGCATCGCGCGCCCGTAGGAGAACGACAGCGGCCACGGGTGCGGACCCATGCGGTTCATCGCGTCCAGGTGCGCGGTGGCGTCCTCGTCGGACTGGCCGCCGGACAGGAACACGATGCCCGGCAGGATCGCCGGCACCGCCGACTTCAGGCACATCAGCGTCGAAGCCGCAACTTCCTCCACGGCGACCTGCTCGCCGCTGGACTTGCCCGGCAGCACCATCGAGGCCTTCAGGATCGTGCCCTCGAGCATCACGTTGTGGTTGTAGAGCGCATCGAACAGCGAGCGCAAGGTGACCTCGGTGACCTCATAGCAGGTCTCGATGTCGTGGCTGCCGTCCATCAGCACCTCCGGCTCGACCATCGGCACCAGGCCGTTCTCCTGGCACAGCGCGGCATAGCGCGCCAGCGCGTGGCTGTTGGCCTCGATGCAGGTGCCGGAGGGGATGTCGTCGCCGATGTTGATCACCGCACGCCATTTGGCGAAGCGCGCGCCGAGCTTGTAGTACTCCTTGAGCCGGTCGCGCAGCCCGTCCAGGCCCTCGGTGACCACCTCGCCCGGAAAACCGGCCAGCGGATGCGTGCTCTTGTCGACCTTGATGCCGGGGATGATGCCGTTGTCGGCCATGACCTTGGTGAAGGGCACGCCGTCGCGGGTCGACTGGCGGATGGTCTCGTCGTAGAGGATCGCGCCGCTGATGTATTCGCCCAGGTTCGGCGTGGTCAGCAGCAGCTCGCGGTAGGCGCGGCGGTTCTCCTCGTTGTTCGGGATGCCGACGCCGTCGAAACGCTTGGCGATCGTGCCGGTGGACTCGTCGATGGCGATGATGCCCTTGCCCGCGGCAACCATGGCCTGGGCGGTTTCTGCAAGCTGTTCGATGCTCATGTCGTGTCGGTCTGCCTGGCTGCGGGAGACGCCGAGTATAGCCCGGCGGCTCGTTCGGCCGCCGTCATCGTGGCGGGAAAAACACGCAAAAATCGGCGCCATCGGCGTCCGCGGGAGCGAACCGCCGCGGCCGGATGATGGGCTGCCTGATCCAGGGCGTCACACGCCTGCGCAACGCAATTTTGCGCGTTGGCGCATCCCTTCCCCCGCCGGGGGCGGGCCGTCCGCCTGGCTAGAGCTCGCCCAGCCCCTCGGCGCGGCCGTCGCTGCCGACCTCCAGCAGCCGCAGCGTGTTGGTGGCGCCATGGGTCTCCATGTGCTCGCCGCTGGTGAAGACCACGCGCTCGCCGGAGGACAGCAGCCCGGACTGGACCAGCGTGCCGACGCTGCCGCGCGCGGCTTCGCGCGGGGTCTGGCCGCGGCTGTCGTAGTCGATCGGGAACACGCCGCGCATCAGCGCCATGCGCCGGCGCGCGCCGGCGTGGCGGGAGAACGCATAGATCGGCGCGCTGGCACGGAAGCGCGACAGGTAGCGCGCGGTTCCGCCGGATTCGGTCATCGCCACGATCGCACGCACGCCGATGTGCTCGGCGAGGAACATTGCCGCCATCGCGATCGCCTGGTCGGCACGCTCGAGGTCGCGTGGCGCCGCCTCGAAATCGGTGTCGGCCTCGAACTGCTTCTCGGCGCCGACGCAGATGCGCGCCATCGCCTCGATCGCGCGCACGGGATAATTGCCCGCGGCCGATTCGGCCGAAAGCATCACCACATCGGTGCCGTCGATGACGGCGTTGGCGACGTCCAGCACTTCCGCACGGGTGGGGATCGGGCTGTCGACCATCGACTGCAGCATCTGCGTGGCGGTGATCACCACCTTGTTCTGCGCCACCGCCTCGCGGATGATCTTCTTCTGCAGGCCGGGCAGCTCGGCGTCGCCGATCTCCACGCCGAGGTCGCCGCGCGCGACCATGACCACGTCGCTGGCGTCGACGATCTCCTCGAGATTCTCGATCGCCTCGGCGCGCTCGATCTTCGACACCAGGGCGGCATCGGAGCCGGCGGCGCGGGCCAATTGCCGCGCCTCGTTCATGTCGGCGGCGTTGCGGCAGAACGAGACGGCGATGAAATCCACGTCCATCTCGGCGGCCACGGCGATCAGGCCGCGGTCGTGATCGGTCAGCGCCCCCAGCGACAGGCCGCCGCCGAGCCGGTTCAGGCCCTTGCGGTCCGACAGCGTGCTGTCGTTGAGCACGCTGGTGACGATGCGCTCGCCTTCGATCGATTCGACCTTGAGCTGCACCACGCCGTCGTCGAGCAGCAGCACATCGCCGGCGCGCACGTCCTTCGGCAGGCCGAGATAGCTGACCCCGACCTCGCGTTCGTTCCCGGGCGGCGCGTCCGCGCGCGCGACCAGATCGAAGCGCTCGCCGGTGCGCAGCTGCACCTTGCCTTCGGCGAACCGCTCGATGCGGATCTTCGGGCCCGGCAGGTCGGCAAGGATCCCGACCTCCACCCCGACCCGCCGCGCCGCCTCGCGCACCGCCTGCGCCCGCGCCTTCTGCGAGGCCGGATCGCCGTGCGAGAAGTTCAGGCGCACCGCGTCCACCCCCGCGCGCAGCAGCGCATCGAGGACGCCGGGGGGGTCGGTGGCTGGCCCCAGGGTGGCGAGAATGCGGGTGCGGCGCTGGTATTCGGTCACGTCAGGTCCCCTTCGGCAAGCTGGGAAAACTAGCATAAAGCAGCCTCCGACCGACGGCGCCGCAATGGCGGTCGTCATGCATCCGCAACAATGTCCACAGGTCATCCGCGCGAAAATCGGCTACGGTCCGTGCCGGGACCCCGACCCGCAGGCAGATGCTCGCCATCGCCGGGCTGAAGGCGAAGGACATCATGGGCTTCTGCCTGATCCATCGGATTGGGGTTGCTGCTGCTGTAAACGCATCGCAGGACGGAACGGACATGATCGAAGAACGATCTCCCTTGCCGACGCTGCAGGGCCAGCGGATCCATCTGCGCCCGCATCGCGAGGACGACCTGTCCGCGTTCTTTGCGCTGTATTCCGATCCCAAGGTGATGCGCTACTGGAGCTTCCCCGCCTGGACGGACATTGCGCAGGCGCGCGACCGGTTTTCTACCGCGTTGCTGCCTCCGGGCGCCAACGGCATTCATGCCTGGGCCGTGGCCGGCGCCGACGACGCCTTGATCGGCGGATTGACGCTGTTCTCGATCGACAGCTCGCAGCGCCGCGCCGAAATCGGCTACGCCCTCCAGTCCGCCCACTGGGGACGGGGCCACGCGCAGGAGGCCATGCGGCTGGCCCTCGACTACGCCTTCGGCGTGCTGCGGCTGCGCCGCATCGAGGCGGATATCGATCCGCGCAACCAAGGCTCGTGCAGGTTGGTGGAACGCATGGGCTTCGTGCGCGAAGGCCTGCTGCGCCAGCGCTGGCTGGTGGCCGGCGAGATCACCGATACGGCGTTCTACGGCCTGCTGCAGGAGGACTGGGACAGACACGCGCAGCGGGCGTGACCGGGGCGTTCATGCACGCGCCTCCAGCGCCGCCACCGCCGGCAGGGCCTTGCCCTCCAGGAACTCCAGGAAGGCGCCGCCGCCGGTGGAGATGTAGCCGATGTCCTCGGCGATGCCGTATTTCTCGACCGCGGCGAGGGTGTCGCCGCCGCCGGCGATCGAGAACGCCCTGGACGCGGCGATCGCCCGCGCCAGGGTTTCGGTGCCGTGGCCGAAGGCGTCGAACTCGAACACGCCGACGGGGCCGTTCCAGACCACGGTGCCGGCCTGCGCGACCATGCGGGCGTAGCGGTCGGCGGTGCGCGGACCGATGTCGAGGATCAGGTCGTCGTCGGCGACCTCGTCCACCGCCTTCACGCTCGCCTCCGCGTCGGGATGGAACTGCTTGGCCACCACCACGTCGTCCGGCATCGGGATCTCGGCGCCGCGGGACTTGGCGTCGGCCAGGATCTTGCGGGCCGTCTCCAGCAGGTCGGCCTCGTGCAGCGACTTGCCGACCGCCTTGCCCTCGGCGGCGAGGAAGGTGTTGGCGATGCCGCCGCCGACGATCAACTGGTCGACCTTGCCGACCAGGTTGCCCAACAGCTCCAGCTTGGTCGAGACCTTGCTGCCGGCGACGATCGCCAGCAGCGGTCGCGCCGGTTCGCCCAGCGCCTTGGCCAGGGCATCGAGTTCGGCCATCAGCAGCGGCCCGCCCGCGGCCTGCGCGGCGAAGCGGATCACGCCGTGGGTCGATGCCTGGGCACGGTGCGCGGTGCCGAACGCGTCCATCACGAACACGTCGCACAGCGCGGCGTACTTCTTCGCCAGCGCCTCGGCGTCGGCCTTCTCGCCGACGTTCATGCGGCAGTTCTCGAGCAGAACGATGTCGCCCGGCTTCGCCTCGACGCCATCGACCCAGTCGCGCACCAGCGGCACGTTCTTCCGCAGCAGCGCGGTGAGCCGTTCAGCCACCGGCTGCAGCGAGTTCTCCGCGCTCCACTCACCCTCCTTCGGCCGCCCGAGGTGGGACATCACCATCACCGCGGCCCCCTGCTCCAGCGCGCGCTTCAACGTCGGCAACGATGCGACGATGCGCTGTTCCGAGGTGATCCTGCCGTCTTCGATCGGCACGTTGAGGTCTTGCCTTATCAGCACGCGCTTGCCGGCGAGGTCGAGATCGGTCATGCGGACGATGGTCATGCGGGCTCCGGACGGACAGGACGAGGGCGTATTCTCGGCGGCCGTCGTTCCGCGGGCAAACGCGGGACGTTTTCTCCGGGCGCCCGAGGCCACCTGCCGCATCGCCGGCTGCCGGACGGACGTCATCGCGCTGGCACATCCTCCCGCGCTTTCGGCGGCGCGGGCGCGAAATAGCCCACCGCCATGCACAGCACGCCGTAGGCGATGAACGACAGGATCCCGGCGAGGTTGCCGAGGTGCTGGCGGTCCACCAGCACCAGCTTGGCCAGCACCACACCCATCAGCACCGCGCCGGCCAGCCACAGGCCGCGATCGCCGCGCCTGGAACCGGCGATCCACGCCGCCATGCCCAGCACGCTCCACAGCACCGTCAGGCAGGCCTGCGCGATCTGGTCGGGCCACAGCGCCTTCAGCGACCATGCCGTATCGGTCCAGTGGTGGACCGTCCGCAGCATTGCGAAGCTCAGCAGCGCGAGCAGCGCCAGGGCCGGCAGCATCCGCGCCCCGCGCGTCAGCAGCGCGGGAGCGTGCGGCGTCCGCAGCCATAGCGCCGCCAGGACCAGCGTCGCCAACTGCACCGCTTCCAGCGGATTGAGCAACGGCACCCACGGCAATGGCGCACTGACGCCGGGCTGGAACAGCGCGTCCAGCCACGCCAGCGCCAGGGCCGCAAAGACCACTCCCTGCAGCGGCGTGCGGCAGGCGTCGAAACCCGCGCCCAGCGGCCATCGCAGCCACGGCCAACGGAACAGGGAGATCGCGGCCATCGCCAGCCAGGGCAGCACGGTCGCCTCCCGCACCCAGCCATCCGCCAGTCCCGCCTGCCGGGCCAGGCCCGGATCGGTCAACAGCACCGGCCAGACCACCCACCACAGCAGTTGCGCCCAGGCGGCGAGCTGCCGCCCGCCTGCGCGCAGGCACCACAGGCTTCGCACTCCCAGCAGCGCGAACAGCGCCCATGCCCAGGCGCCGTCGCCGAACAATTCCGGCCGGGGTCCGAACGCCTGCAGCAGCGCGCCGGCGAAACCGGCGATGACGGTCAACATCAGTCCGCGCGCGGCCAGACGCCTGTCGGCTTCCGCCGCCAACCAGGCGGACACGGCCAGCAATGCCAGCCAGGCAGGCGGCTGCCAGGCAGCGGCGACGAAGCGATCGATCTCGGCGAGCGCGCTTCCGCACCACCACAGCAGTCCCCATAGATAGGCGACGCCCGCCGCCGCGCCTCGGCCGGAGCGGCGATACAGCCACGCACTGGCGAAGCCGGAAACCGCGACCAGCAATGCACTCAGGTAATCCGCATTGACGAACATCAGTTCGTCGCCGGTACACGTCCCGGGCAACCAGGCGCAGATCGTGTGCTCGGCCAGGGAGCCGAACAGCCCGTCCAGCATCCGTCCGACCCAGAGGTAGACGCCCGCCACCAGCTGCAGCCCCACTCCCGCGATCTGCGGCAGCCAGCGGCACTGGCGCAGCCCCAACCAGATCAGGGCGGCGCCTTCGAGCGCGAACAGGCAGACCGTGGCATGGGCGGAAAACGCCAGGGGGATGGCCAGGGTCGCGAATCCGACCGCCAGGATGGCGTGCGCCGTTCCCAGCATGCGATAGCGCATCGCGGGCAGCAGCCGCCATGCGAGCAGGGCGTACAGCAGCGCCAGTGCCAGCGCGCACAGGGCCAGCGGTGCCCGCGCGCCGTCGAGCAGGGCCGCCTGCAGCGAAAACGCGATCAGCGGCGTGCCGAAGACCAGGCTGCCGTCGATCCGGTCGTAGCGGTGTCCGGGCTGGCGTCGCAGATACAGGACGGGCAGCGCCAGATAGAAGGCGAAGAACAGCAGCAGGAACGGCTGCGTCGAGGCGAACTTGTCCGGATCGTATTGCAGCACGCCCCAGAGCACTCCAATGCCCCAGGTAAAAACGAAACCGAGCAGGTTGAGCATGCGCCACGCGCGCAGCCAGGCCATCGCCAGCACGCCGACATTGAGCAGCGCATAGTAGGAGAACAGCGCCACGTGGCTG
The DNA here is from genome assembly GCF_041300785.1 of Luteimonas salinilitoris. Lineage (NCBI taxonomy): Bacteria > Pseudomonadati > Pseudomonadota > Gammaproteobacteria > Lysobacterales > Lysobacteraceae > Luteimonas > Luteimonas salinilitoris. The sequence goes on along the minus strand of NZ_JBFWIB010000001.1, from coordinate 610,692 downwards.
CCGTCGCCGGTCGATAGCCAGATCGGCGCGAGGAACCCGGCCAAGGTACCGAAGATCGCCAGCGTCCCGGCATTCTGCAGCGTCGCCAGCACGCCCAGCGCCGCGACCAGCGCCACGCTCAGCGCGAAGGCGGGCACCGCCGGCATCAGCCCGTACAGCCGGAACGCCGCGAACACGGTCAGCAGCAGCACGCCGATCGCACCGCCCTGCAGCGTCAGCGCGAACACGCGACGGTGCGTGCGCTGCCGCCAGCCGAAGGCCAGCCCCGCCAACGCGGCCAACGCGACGCCGGCCAGGCGCCAGCCGATCGGCAACGTCAGCCATCCCTGGTCGCTGGCGTACTTGAGCAGCGCCGCGACGCCGGCCAGCAGCACCAGCATGCCGACCTTGGCGATCACGTTGCCGACGGTGAACCAGCGCACCAGCGCGCGGACGGCGGAGGCGAAGCGGTTCGGCACGTGCGGCGGCGCCTGGACGCGGGGCGATTCCGGCAACGGCGGCATGGGTGCGGCGCTGGGCGCAATCGCCCTTGCAGGAGAGGCTTCAGCCCCGTCCTGGGCCGAAGCGCCTTCGCCGGAGACGGATTCCGGCGCCGACGAAGCTCGGTCCGAGCGTCCCGCAGGACGCATTGCCTCCGGCCGTTCGGGCCGGACCGCCTGCATGCGCGCCACTTCGTCCTCCAAGTCGCTCATGCGGCGCTTCAACGCACCGATCGACGTCAGCGACACCACCAGCAGCACCGGCACAGCCAGCAGCGCCAGCGCAAGCATCACGATCAGCGCTTCCATGATCCGGCCATCTCCCCCATCGGCATCTCGTCACCATACCCGCGCCCGACCGGAAAAGATCAAGCCCCACCGGGGCGGGGTTTCGGGTAGCGCGACGAAACCGGGCAGGCGGGCGACGAAGCCGCCATCCACGGTGTGAAGCGACGCGTGCGTTTCAGGCCATGAGCGTACGCACCGCGTCGCGGTAACGCGCCGCGATGGCATCACGGTCGACGTGACGTCCGTCATCGACGCGCTTGCGTCCACCCACGTGCACTTCGCGCACCAGCGGGCGGTTGCCGCTGAAGATCCAGCGATCGGCCACGTCGTCGGCTGTGGCACCGGCGAGGATCGGCGCATCGGCATCGAGCACTACCGTGTCGTCCACTGACGCGAACCCGGTCGCGTGCGCGCCGCCGGCCAATGCGCCACGCAGCAGCGTGGTCCCGACGTTGTGCGACCCGGCCGCCACGGCGATGTTGCGATGACCCGTGGCCAGCCGCTGCCCGTACTCGAGCCAACGCAGTTCCTCGACCGGCGAGATCGAGATGTGCGAATCCGAACCGATGCCCCAGCGCCCGCCCGCGTCGAGGTAGGCGCGCAGCGGGAACAGGCCGTCGCCGAGGTTGGCCTCGGTGGTCGGACACAGTGCGACCGTGGCGCCGCTGGCGGCGATGCGCGCGGTCTCGGCCGGCGTCATGTGGGTGGCGTGCACCAGGATCCAGCGCGCGTCGACAGCGACATGGTCGTACAGCCATTCGACCGGGCGCGCATCGCGCACCGCCAGGCAGTCCTGCACCTCGCCCACCTGTTCGGCGATGTGGATGTGCACCGGTGCGTCCGCGGGCAGCGCGGCCAGCACGACATGCATCGCCGCCTCGGGCACCGCACGCAGGCTGTGGAAGGCGACACCGACGCGCAGGCCGGCGGCCTCGCGCGCGCGCAGCATCTCCACCAGCCGCAGGAACGCGTCCACCTCGTGACCGAAACGCCGCTGCCGTTCCGATAGCGGCCGGCCGTCGAAGCCGCCGGTCATGTACAGCACCGGCAGCAGGGTTAGGCGGATGCCTGTCTCGTGCGCAGCTTCCACCAGCGCCGCCGACATCGCATCCGCGGGCGCGTAAGGGCGGCCGTCCGGTTGGTGGTGCAGATAGTGGAATTCGCAGACGCTGGTGTAGCCGGCCTCGAGCATCTCCACGTACAGCTGCGCCGCGACCGCACGCATGGTATCGGGCGTCATCCGGGCGGCGAAGCGGTACATCGTTTCGCGCCAGGTCCAGAAGCTGTCGTGGCCGTTGCGGGCGCCGCTGCCATCGCGGGACGGGGCGGCGCGGCGCTCGGCCAGTCCGGCTATTGCGCGCTGGAACGCATGCGAATGCAGGTTGGGAATGCCGGGCAGGCGCCAGCCGCCGGGGACGCGCGTGATGGGATCGTTCATGGCGGCATTGTGGCGCGATGGCCGGCCCGAGGCGATCCCCGATGGCGGACGCCCGCCATGCCGCGTCCGGCGAGCGCGGGCGCTCCCGTACAATCGGCCGCATGAACGATCCGCGGCAGGCCCCCTGGGACGGACTGATCGTCGGCGTATCGCTGGCGACCCTCGACGGCCACGGCGGCTACGGCGAGATCGGCGACGCGGCACTCGGCTGGCGCGACGGCACGATCGTCCACGCCGGACCGCGCTCCGCACTGCCGGCGGACCCGAATGCCCTGTCGGGCGCGGTGGTCGATGCCGGCGGCGGCTGGATCACGCCCGGGCTGGTCGACTGCCATACCCATCTCGTATTCGCGGGCGACCGCGCGGCCGAGTTCGAGCAGCGCCTGCAAGGTGCCGATTACGAGGAGATCGCCCGCAACGGCGGCGGTATTCTCTCCAGCGTCCGCGCCGTGCGCGAAGCCGACGAGGAGGCGCTGCTGGCGCAGTCGCTGCCGCGGGCGCGCGCGCTGGTCGCCGACGGCGTCACCACGCTGGAGATCAAGTCCGGCTATGGCCTGGACTTCGACGGCGAACGCAAGATGCTGCGCGTGGCGCGGCGCATCGGCGACGAACTCGGCATCGGCGTCTTCACCACCTATCTCGCCGCGCATGCGCTGCCGCCGGAGTACGCCGGCCGCGCCGACGCCTACATCGACGCCGTGATCGAATGGCTGCCGCGGTTGCACGCCGAGGGCCTGGTCGACGCGGTCGATGCCTTCGCCGAGCGCATCGGCTTCGACATCGCGCAGACGCGGCGCGTGTTCGAGGCCGCGCGCACACTCGGCCTGCCGGTCAAGCTGCATGCCGACCAACTCAGCGACGGCGCGGGTGCAGCCTTGGTGGCGGAGTTCGGCGGCCTGTCCGCCGACCATGTCGAATACACCTCCGATGCCGGCGTGCGCGCCATGGCCGAGGCCGGCACGGTGGCGGTACTGCTGCCGGGCGCCTTCCACGTGCTGCGCGAAACGCGGCTGCCGCCGCTGGACGCCTTTCGCGCGCACCGCGTGCCGATGGCGGTCGCCACCGACTGCAATCCCGGCACCTCGCCGCTGCTGTCGCTGCGCCAGGCGATGCAGCTGGCGTGCACGCACTTCCGGCTGACGCCGGAGGAAGCGCTGCGCGGCACGACCGTCAATGCCGCGCGCGCGCTGGGGCGCGACGATCGCGGCGTGCTGCGGCCGGGCACGCGCGCCGACTTCGTGCACTGGGCGATCGCGCGGCCGGCAGAGCTGTGCTACTGGCTCGGCGGACGCCTGGCCAGCGCCGTCTACGCGGGCGGGAACCGGGTGGCATGAGCCCGCCGCTTCCGCGTTCCGGCGTCGCCCTCCCGACCGGAGCCCGGCGCCCGCTCCCGCCCGCCGCAACGCGCCTCCGGGCGCGGCCGTCGTCGGCCCGCAGGGCCGCCAGCGCCGCCATCGCGTGCGGCCGGCCCGATTTCGCCTTCGCACTTTCCGCCCGCTCCAGCCAGGAGACACCATGCAACGTCACGCACTGCTCTGCTGCACACTGATGCTCGCCACCGCCGCATCCGCGCAGGAGCCGCCCGAAGCCGCGCGCCGGCTGGCGCAGGACGCGACCATCGTCGACACCCACATCGACGCTCCCGGCATACTGATGGACAAATGGGCCGACCTCGGCATCGAGGCGCCGGACCGCGAATTCGACTATCCGCGCGCCCGCGCCGGCGGCCTCGATGTCGCCTTCATGTCGATCTACACCTCGGCCAAGCGCGACGAGGACGGCACGGCATGGCAGGCCGCGCACATGCAGATCGATGCGGTCGAGGCCCTTGCCGCCAGGCACCCGGACAGGTTCGCGATCCTGCGCTCGCCCGGCGATGTCGACGGGCTGCGCGCAGGCGGCCGCGTGCTGCTGGCGCTGGGCATGGAGAACGGCGCGCCGATCGGCGACGACCTCGCCGAACTGCAGCGCTTCTTCGATCGCGGCGTACGCTACGTCACCCTCGCCCACAGCGCCAACAATCGCATCTCCGACTCGTCATACACACTGCAGAAGCGCTGGAACGGGCTCAGCCCGTTCGGTCGCGAAGTGGTCGCGGAAATGAACCGGCTCGGCATCATGGTCGACGTCTCGCACCTGTCGGACGCTGCGGTGCGCCAGGCGGTCGAACTCAGCACGGTGCCGGTGATCGCCAGCCATTCGGCGCTGCGCCACTTCACCCCGGGCTTCGAGCGCAACCTCAGCGACGAACTGGCGCAAGCGATCGCGGCGAAGGGCGGCGTGATCCAGATCCCGTTCGGCACCGCCTTCGTCAACCCGGAGGCGGCGCAGAACATCCAGGCGTACTTCCGTGCGGCGTACGACTTCGACCGCCGCAACGCGGAACTGGAGGCGGCGGGCAGCCCGACGGAAGACCGGCAGGCGTTCGAGGCGCAATGGGAAGCAGACCATCCGACGCCGTCGACGAAGATCGACGCGGTGCTCGACCAGGTCGACCATGCGGTGGCGCGGGTCGGCGTCGACCACGTCGGCATCGGCTCGGACTTCGACGGGGTCGGCGGCAACCTGCCGGACGCGCTGCGCACCGTCGCCGACTATCCCAACCTCGTCGCCGGCCTGCAGGCACGCGGCCATTCCGACGCCGACATCCGCAAGATCCTCGGCGGCAACCTGCTGCGGGTGTGGACTGAGGTGGAGGCCGGCGCGGGGCCGCGCTGATCGGCATACGTGACGGGTGATTCGGCAGTCCCTCGGGCGGATACCTTCTTGCCATCGTCACGTGAAAACATTCTTGCCGCGGATTGACGCGGATGAACGCGGATCAGGTGGGTCGAAAACTCGCCGAGGGCACTGCCTGATGAGCTTTATCCGCGCCCAATTGTGACAAACGAAAAAAGCCCCGCAGAGGCGGGGCTTTTCGTTGGCCGCAAGCGAGCGCTTACTCCGGCTTGACCACCGTCTTCTTCGCGACGGCCTTCTTCGCCGGCGCCTTGACCACGGTCTTCCTGGTCACCGGCGCCTGGGTCGCCGTCGCGGTCTTCTTCACCGCGTGCGCGCGGGACTTGCCGTAGCTGGAGTTGTAGCGCTTGCCCTTGAGGGTCTTGCGATCGCCCTTGCCCATCGGATGCTCCTGATTCTCTAGAAGATTGCGGCGCGCCGAACGGCGCGCGAGGCCGCAAATCCTAGCATGCAGCCGCCGTCAACGACCGCTGCGGGCGTGGCTCAGGCGCAGGTTGAGCAGGTGCGCCCCGGCCAACAGCAGGCCGCCGGCGACCATGATCGCGGCATGGCCGAGCGTGTGGTCGTGCAGGGACGAGAACGCGCCCAGCCACACCAGCACCAGCCCCGGCAGCAGCAGTGCCCACGCCCTGAATGCGCGATGGCGGCGGTAGCCCAGGCTCATCGTGGTCAGTCCCAGCAAGGTGGCGAACACCACGAACGCCTGGTCGAAATCGATCCAGCCGCCGAAATTGAGGCCGAGCGCGGGCAGCAGCGCCAGCGCCACCGGCAGCAGCGCGCAGTGCACGGCGCACACGAATGATGCGGCAAAGCCGACTCGGTCGGCCTGATGGAGAGCGGATCCTGATGCGCGCATGACTTCCGGGGGATGTCGGTTCAAGGTGAAACATTATAACATCATCCAGTAACTCCAGCTTACCGCCTCCCCCTTCAGACGTGAAGAAGCCGATGCCCCACACGACCGCCCGTTTCCGCCCCGCCCTTCTCCCGCTCGCGCTGCTCGCCTGCCTGGCGCCGCCCGCCCGGGCGGCCCAGGACGACCCGCGCCACGACGAGGTCAAGGACCTGTCGACGATCGTGGTCCGGGCCACGCCCCTGCCCCGGACCGCCGAGGACCTGACGCGTCCGGTGGAAGTGCTGGCGGGGGAACGACTGGACGAGGCCAAGGCGAACTCGCTCGGCGAGACCGTCGCGCGCCTGCCCGGCGTGCAGTCGTCCTATTTCGGTCCCGGTGTCGGCCGCCCGATCATCCGCGGTCTCGACGGCGCCCGCGTGCAGGTGCTCAGCGACGGCCTGGCCTCCGGCGACGTATCGACGGTCAGTGTCGACCATGCCGTCAGCATCGAACCCTTCCTCGCCAACCAGATCGAAGTGCTGAAAGGCCCGTCCACGCTGCTCTACGGCAGCGGCGCGATCGGCGGCGCGGTGAACGTGGTCGACGGCCGCATCCCGGAGGCAGCGACCGCGCAGCCGCTGGAGGGCCGCGCGGAGCTGCGCGCGGGCAGCGTCAACGACGAGAAGACCGGCATGGTGCGTCTCGACGGCACCTCGGCCTCGGGCAGGGTGGTGTTCCATTTCGACGCGCTGCATCGCGAGACCGGCGACTATGACATCCCCGGCTTCGCCGAAAGCGAGCATGCCCACGAGGAACACGCCCACGAGGAGCAGGAAGGCGAGGAGGAAGAGCACGAGGAGGAGCAGGTCCACGGCGTGCTGCCGAACAGCTTCGTGCGCACCGACAGCGGCGCCCTGGGCGTGTCGTATGTCGGCGACCGCGGCTTCGTCGGCGTCGGCTACAGCCTGTTCAACACCCGCTACGGCGTGCCTGGCCATGCCCACGGGCATGAGGAACACGAGGAAGATCACGAGGAGGAAGAGGAAGAAGGCCACGAGGAAGAGGCGCCCGTGCACATCGTGATGGACCAGCGCCGCAGCGAGATCCGCGGCGGCCTCGACGATCTGGGCGTTTTCGACAGCCTGCGCGTCAAATTCGCCCATAACGACTACACCCACACCGAGTACGAAGGCGACGAGATCGGCACCGTCTTCGACAACGACAGCCTCGAGGGGCGGGTGGAACTGGTGCACGAGGACTGGGCCGGCTGGAGCGGCGCCTTCGGCGTGCAGGGCTCGCGCCGGGACTTCCGCGCGATCGGCGAGGAAGCCTTCGTGCCGGCCTCGGAGTCGCGCGACATCGGCCTGTTCTGGATCGGCGAGCGCACGCTCGGCGCGTTCGACCTCGAAGTCGGCGCGCGTCACGACAGCAACCGTATCGACGTCGACGAAGGCGAAGCGATCGGACCGTCACGCGATTTCGGCGCCACCAGCCTGTCGGCCGCGGCGCGCTGGAACTTCGGCGAGGACTTCCACCTGTCCTTCGGCCTCGACCGTGCCCAGCGCTCGCCGACCGCGGAGGAGCTGTATTCCAACGGCCTGCACGTGGCGACGCAGAGCTTCGAGTTCGGCAACCCGGACCTCGACGTCGAGACCGCGAACCGCGCCGAGATCGGCGTGCACTGGCACCGCGGCCCGCTGCGGCTCGGCGCGTCGCTGTACCACGTGCGCTACGACGACTTCGTCTATCTCGCCGACACCGGCATCGAGGACGACGGCACGCCGGCGCGGGTGTGGAACCAGAGCGACGCCCGCTTCAACGGCGCCGAGGTCGACCTGCAGTGGACGTTCGCCGAGAACGAGTCCGGGGAATGGAGCCTGCGCACGTTCGGCGACGTGGTCCGCGGCAAGCTGGCCGGCGACGGCTCGCAGGAGGTCGCGTTCTCGGTGCCGCACGGCGACCACACCCACGACTACACTGCCGACATCGCGCTCGACGGCAATCTGCCGCGCATCGTGCCGGCGCGGCTGGGCGGCGAGCTGCGCTGGCGGTCCGGCAACGGCAACTGGCGTGCCGGCGTGGGGGCGGTGCGCTACGCCCGCCAGGACGACGTGGCCGAGCACGAAGAGGAGACGCCGGGCTACACCCTGGTGCACGCCAACCTGGCCTGGCACCTGGATACGCCCGGCGGCAATGCCTGGGAGGTCTTCGTCGACGGCAACAACCTGCTCGACGAGGAGGCGCGCCCGCACACCTCGTTCCTGAAGGATCTGGCGCCGCTGCCGGGGCGCAACGTGACCGCAGGGGTGCGGCTGTTCTTCTGACAAGGACGAGAAACTAGAAACTAGAAACGAGGAACGAGTGAGAGCGGGTGCCCTTCACTCGTTCCTCGTTCCTCGTTCCTCGTTCCTAGCTTTTCTCCGGCTGCACTCGGCGCACAGCCCGTGCACCTCGAGCGTCTGCGCCTGCGGCACGAAGCCCAGCGCGCGGGCGCGATCGTCGAGCAGCTCGACGACCCGCTCGTCCTCCAGCTCGGTGGCGCTCTGGCAGTTGTCGCAGATCAGGAACGGCACCGAATGCTGGCGGCTGTTGGGATGGTGGCAGGCGACGAAGGCGTTCACCGACTCCAGCTTGTGGATGAAGCCATGGCCGAGCAGGAAGTCGAGTGCCCGGTACACCGTCGGCGGCGCGGCGGCGCCCGGGCCCTCGCCCTCGCGCACCTGGTCGAGCAGGTCGTAGGCCTTGAGCGGCCGCCCGGCATCGGCGATGAGGCCGAGCACGTACGCGCGGATCGGCGTCAGCCGCAGGCCGCGGTCGCGGCACGCGGCTTCCACCGCGGCCACGAAACCGGCGGCGTCGTGAACGTGGTGCTTGGGATCGGTGCAGGCGTGGGCGGTGACCATGTCTGGATGATGGTGGCATCGCCCACGCGACTCAAGTCGCCAGACATGCCCGAAAGGACCGTAGAGCCGAGCTTGCTCGGCTATGCCGGCTCCGGAGCTCCGTAGAGCCGAGCTTGCTCGGCTATGCCGGCTCCGGAGCCCCCATAGAGCCGAGCTTGCTCGGCTATGCCGGCTTCGGGGCCGAGAGCAGCGGAGCAAGCTCCGCTCTACGGGCGCGCGGCGTTCAGGCGGCCGGAATGCGCGCGATGGCGGCGTCGATCCGTTTCAGCGCCTCGTCGCGGCCGGCCAGGTAGACCGTATGGCCGATATCCGGGCTGACCTGGGTGCCGGTGATCGCCACCCGCAACGGCTGCGCGATCTTGCCCATGCCCAGGCCCAATGCCTCGGCGGTGGCGTGCAGAGCAATGTTGATGCCCTCCGCGTTCCAGGCCGGCAACCGCGACAGGCGGTCGCGGGCCTCGGCCAGCGGCATGCCCGCCTCCGGTTTCAGGTGCTTGGCGACGGCCTTGTCGTCGTAGTGCTCGAGCGGCCGGTACCAGACCGCGGCGCGCTCGGCCATGTCGGCCAGCGTCTGCACGCGGTCGCGCAGGGCGACCACCACGTCGACCGGCGCCGGCCCCTGCGGCAGATCGTAGCCGGCGTTGCGCAGGTGCCATTCCAGGTGCCGAGCCACGTCCGCCGGTTCGTCGTGCTTCAGGTACTGCTGGTTCAGCCAGCCGAGCTTGTCCGGATCCAACCGCGCCGCCTTGGCGTTGACGTTCTTCAGGTCGAACAGCCGCTGCATCTCCGCGACCGAGAACACCTCCTGGTCACCGTGCGACCAGCCCAGCCGTACCAGGTAGTTGAGCAGCGCGTGCGGCAGGTAGCCGGCGTCGCGATACTGCATCACGTCGGCGGCGCCGGTGCGCTTGGACAGCTTGGCGCCCTGCTCGTCGAGGATCATCGGCAGGTGCGAGAACGCCGGCGGCTCGCTGCCGAGCGCCCGGTAGATGTTCATCTGCCGCGGGGTGTTGTTGACATGGTCGTCGCCGCGCACCACGTCGGTGATGCGCATGTCGAGATCGTCGACCACCACGGCGAAGTTGTAGGTGGGATAGCCGTCCGGGCGCAGGATCACCAGGTCGTCGAGCTCGCTGTTGGCGATCTCGATCCGGCCCTTGACCTTGTCCTCCCAGGCGACGACGCCCTCGAGCGGATTCTTCAGGCGGATGACGCGGTTCGGGTCGTCGCGGCGCGGATCGGTGCGCTCGCGCCAGGCGCCGTTGTAGCGCGGCTTGTCGCCGGCGGCCATCGCCGCCTCCCGCATTGCGTCGAGCTCGGCCCTGGTCTCGTAGGCGTAATAGGCCTGGCCGGCGGCGACCAGTTGCTCCGCCACCTCGCGGTAGCGGTCGACGCGCGCGGTCTGGTAGACCGGGCCCTCGTCGTAGTCCAGGCCGAGCCAGTCCATCGCCTGCAGGATGGCATCGATCGCGGGCTGGGTGCTGCGCTCGCGGTCGGTGTCCTCGATCCGCAGCACGAACTGCCCGCCGGCGCGGCGCGCCTCGAGCCAGCAGTACAACGCGGTACGCGCGCCGCCGATGTGCAGGTATCCGGTGGGGCTGGGGGCAAAGCGGGTACGGACGGTCATGGGCGGCAGCCGGTGGGGAGACGCCATTTTAGCGGAGCTCGCGGGCAGGCGAGTGGAGAGCGGGAGCCGAGCGCGGCAGTGGCGTCGCTGCCGCTGCCGCCGCGGAAGCGGAAGGCAGGACAGAACGACGGCCTCCGCTCGTCATCCCAGCGCAAGCTGGGATCCATCTTGATGTCGCTGTCGCTCCCGAACAGCTAAGGGCACCGCAGCATGGATCCCATGCTTGCGCTGGGATGACGAGCAAAGGCGGTACGCTCTTCCCGATTCCCGATTCCCGATTCCCGATTCCCGATTCCCGATTCCCGATTCCCGATTCCCGATTCCCGATTCCCGATTCCCGGCTCCCTTATCATGTCGCCATGACCACGCTCTTCATCTCCGACCTGCACCTCGATCCGGAGCGCCCGGAGATCACCCGTCTGTTCGCCGAGTTCCTCGACGACGAGGCGCACGGTGCCGATGCGCTCTACATCCTCGGCGACCTGTACGAGTCCTGGGTCGGAGACGACGATCCGTCCGAGGCGGGCGCCCTGGTCGCCGAGAAGCTGAACGCCCTGTCCGACGGCGGCGTGCCGGTGTACTTCATGCACGGCAACCGTGATTTCATGCTCGGCCGCGACTATGCGCTGCGGTCCGGGATGACCCTCCTCCCCGACCCGGCGGTGATCGTGCTGTACGACAAGCCGGTGCTGCTGATGCACGGCGACCTGCTGTGCACCGATGATGTCGCCTACCAGCAGTTTCGCGCGCAGACCCGCAACCCGGAATGGCAGGCCCACATGCTGAGCCAGCCGCTGCAGGCGCGGCTCGCCTTCGCGCAACAGGCGCGCGCCTCCAGCCAGGCGCGCCAGGGCGAGCTGCGCGAGGCCGGCACGATGGAGACGATCACCGACGTCTCGCCGCGGACGGTCGCTGAAACCTTCGCCCGCTTCGGCGTCGACACCCTGATCCACGGCCATACCCATCGCCCCGCCATCCACGACCTCACGGCCGGCGGCCGCGCCTGCCGGCGCATCGTGCTCGGCGACTGGTACACGCAGGGGTCGGTGCTGCGGGCGCGTCCCGACGGCCTCTACGACCTCACCTCCCTGTCGTAGAGCCGAGCTTGCTCGGCTGCTTTTGGCGCGTGGGCTCCGGGGCGGCGAGCAGCGGAGCAAGCTCCGCTCTACCGGAGGACGCGATGCGGGGAGGAGAGTTGCCGCAATGCGTCCAGTTCCGCGTCGCTGAAGCCCGCGGCGCTGCGCGCGTCGAGATTGAACGGCCCGTGCAGCACCGCGCGCGCGTATTCGGCCAGCAATGCGCGGAACTTCGGCTCCGGATCGACGCCGGCGCGCGCGCAGAACCAGCGGAACCAGCGGCTGCCCGCGGCGACGTGGGCGACCTCCTCGCGCAGGATCACCTCGAGGATGCCGGCGGTCTCGTCGTCGCCCAGCGCGCGCAGCTTCACGATCATGCCCGGGGTGACGTCAAGGCCGCGCGCTTCGAGCACCCGGGGGACCAGCGCCATCCGCGCCAGGCCGTCGTGCGCGGTCTTCTCCGCCATCTCCCACAGGCCGTTGTGGGCGTCGAAGTCGCCGTACTCGAACCCGAGCGCGCGCAGCCGCTCGCGCAGCAGCGAGAAGTGACGCGCCTCGTCCCGGGCGATCAACACCCAGTCGGCGTAGTACTCGCGCGGCAGGCCGCGGAAGCGGTAGGCGGCGTCCCAGGCCAGGTCGATGGCATTGAACTCGATGTGGGCGATCGCGTGGATGAACGCGGCGCGCCCCTCGGGCGTGCCGAGCCCGCGCCGGGGCAGGTCGCGCGGATGCACCAGCGCCGGCCTGGCGGGGCGACCGGGCATGCGGATGGGCTCCGGCGGCGGAGCGTCGGTGTCGACATCCAGTTCGTCCCGGGCGAACGCGTCCGCGGCGGCGAAGGTCGCGGCGATCTTGTCCCCGGGCGCTGCGGCGGCGAGGCAGGCGCGGGCGTGTCGGAACAGCGAATCGGTCATGCCGCCGCGAGCACGGGCGCTACCGGCGACGGCGCCGCTGAAGCGGCGCCCGACGGCGCGATCGCCTGCCGTCGCCGGCGAACCGCGGCGGTTGCAGGCCGACTCTGCGTCGTCGCGACTTCCCGGCGGCGGCATGCCACCGCCACTCTCACGAGTGCGGCTGCCACAGGGGCGGCGACAGGCCGGGGCGCTCCGCCGCTCACGAGGCTAAGCGCCGCTTCCGTTTGGCCTCGTCCGAACGCAGCTGCTGCAGGCGCTCGAAATAACCCGACTCGATGCCGGTGACGTACTCGCCGCTGAAACAGGAACTGTCGAAGCGGCGACCGGGAAACTTCGGACCGGCGACGGCGATTTCCAGGTCAGTGAGATCCTGGTAGATCAGCCAGTCGCAGCCGAGGAACTGCTCGATCTCCTTCTCCGTGCGGCCGTTCGCCACCAGCTCGTCCACCGACGGCATGTCGATGCCGTAGATGTTCGGATAGCGTACCGGCGGCGCGGCCGACGCCAGGTACACCTTGCGCGCGCCGGCGTCGCGCGCCATCTGCACGATCTGCTTGGAGGTGGTGCCACGCACGATGGAGTCGTCGACCAGCAGTACCACCCGTCCCTTGAACTCCAGCGGGATCGGGTTGAGCTTGCGCTTGACCGACTTCACGCGCTCGCCCTGCCCCGCCATGATGAAGGTGCGGCCGACGTAGCGGTTCTTGATGAAGCCCTCGCGGTACTTCACGTCGAGCACGTTGGCCAGTTCCAGCGCCGAATCGCGCGAGGTGTCGGGGATCGGGATGACCACGTCGATGTCGTGGTCGGGGCGCTCGCGCAGGATCTTCTCGCCCAGGGTCACGCCCATGCGCATGCGCGCCTTGTGCACCGAGATGTCCTCGATCATCGAGTCCGGACGCGCGAAATAGACGTACTCGAAGATGCACGGCGCGCGCAGCTGCGGCGGCGCGCACGGTCGGCTGTGCAGTTCGCCGCGCGCGGTGACCACGATGCCCTCGCCCGGCACGACATCGCGCAGGCGCTCGAAACCGAGGATGTCGAGCGCCACCGACTCCGACGCCACCGCGTACTCGTCGCCGGCCTCGGTGACGCGCTTGCCGAGCACCAGCGGGCGGATGCCGTGCGGATCGCGGAACGCCACCAGGCCGAGCCCCAGCACCGTGGCGACCGCGGCGTAACCGCCGGTCGAGCGCCGGTGCACGCCCTCGATCGCCTTGAATGCGGCCTCCGGCGTCAGCATGCGCTCGCGGTCGAGCTCGTGCGCGAACACGTTCAGCAGCACCTCGGAGTCCGACTCGGTGTTGATGTTGCGGCGGTCCTCCTCGAACACCTCGAGCCGCAGCGCATCGGTGTTGATCAGGTTGCCGTTGTGGGCCAGCGCGATGCCGTACGGCGAGTTGACGTAGAACGGCTGCGCCTCGTCGAGGCCTTCGCTGCCGGCGGTGGGATAGCGGCAGTGGCCGATGCCGACGCGGCCCTCCAGCAGGCGCATCGCCTTGTCGTCGAACACGTCGCGCACCAGGCCGTTGCCCTTGTGCACGCGCAGCTGGCTGCCGTTGGCGGTGGCGATGCCGGCCGCATCCTGCCCGCGATGCTGCAGCACGGTCAGGCCGTCGTAGAGCGCGGCCGCGACTTCAGTGGTTCCGACGATGCCGACGATGCCGCACATGTGTTTCGCCTGTTGCTGTGGGAGAGGACCGGCGCGCCGCTCCGCGACGGCACCGCTCGGTCGGACGGCCCCTATATCGAGGTCCGTCCCGGCCGGATCAAGCGTTTCGTCGCCCGGCCTGCGAAACGCGCCGTCCGCGGCGCGTTGGAATCGTCCCGTTACGGGTGCGAGCGCACCATGCCCGCGACGCCGGTCTTGCCCTGCAGCTGCGTCTTCAGCCGTTCGGCCTCGGCGCGGCTCATCACCGGGCCGGCCTTGACCCGGGTCAGCGTGCCCTTCTCGGTCGCGACGGTATCGGTGAACGCCGTGAACCCGGCGCCGCGCACCCGATCGCGCAGCGCGCCAGCGTCGGCCGCGTTGCTGAACGCGCCGAGCTGCACCACGAACCCGACATCCGGCGCCGCCGCTGCCGGCGCCGGCGCCGGTGGCGGTGCCGCCGGAGGCTGCGCGGGCGTCGTGGTCGACGCCACGGGCGCAGAGGGCCGGGCGGGCGTCGCATCGAGCGCGACCACGCGCGCGTCGTTGCTGCCGACCTGCGCGGCGCGCAGGCGCACCGTCTCGGCCTCGGCACGCGTGGCGTAGGGACCGATCCGCACCCGCCATACCTGCTTGCCGGAGACGGTCGCCGTGCTGCGCTCGGCCGGCAGCCGTTCGCTGCGCAGCCGGTTGACCACGGTATCGGCGCTGACGCTGCTGCCGTAGCTGCCGAAATGCACCGCGTAGTCGCCGCCGGCGGCGATGGCCGGCAATGCCGGCTGGGACGCGGTTTCCGCTTCGGCCGATTCGACCTCCGAGGCCAGGTCGGCGGCATCCGGGTGCGGCGCGTCGGCGGTATCCACGGTCGCCAATTCGTTGCCGTCCGGGCGCGCCTGCATGCCGACCGCGCCACCCTCCGGCGCATCGCCGGGCGCCAGCAGCGGCAGGTCGCGGGTGACGGTCTCGCCCCGTGGCTCGTCCGGCAGTTCCAACGGCAGGTCGGAGACGCCGCTGTCTGGCGCCGGGCCCTTGACCAGCATCGGCAGGAAGATCACCGCCAGTGCAACCAGCACGGCGGCGCCGATCAGGCGCTGTTTCAGTCCGGAATCCATCGACTCGTTCGCGAACGGGGGGCGTGCGGATTATACGCCGCATGCGGCGGCGACTTCTTAATGTCCGCCCTGCAACGCCACCAGCGCGGCCGCCGCGGTGTGGAAGGAACCGAACACCAGGATGCGGTCCCCGGCGCGCGCCTGGGCGCGCGCCGCGGCCAGCGCCTCCGCGACCCCGGCATGGCGCGCGGCGCCATCGGCAGCGGTCCCGGCCAGGCGCGCCGCGAACGCATCGGCATCGAGCCCGCGCGCGCCGGCCTGCGGCAAACCGGCCAGGTGCCAGGCGTCCACCGCGTCGTCGAGCGCCGCAACGACGCCGGCCATGTCCTTGTCCGCCAGCGCCGCATAGACCGCGTGCGTCCGTCCATGCGCCGGGGCGCCGTGCAACCAGGCCGCGAGCTCGCGCGCGGCCTGCGGGTTGTGGCCGACGTCCACCACGATCTCCACCCCGTCGCGGACGAACGCCTGCAGCCGCCCCGGCGCATGCGCCGAAGCCACGCCCTGCGCGAGCGCGGCCTTCGGCAGCGGTCGCCGCAGCGCGCGCAGCGCGGCGATCGCGGTGGCGGCGTTGCGCAACTGGGCGGGTGCCGACAGGCGCGGGTTGGGCAGCTCGATCTCGTAGCCGACCTCGCGCCAGCGCCAGTGCGCGGCATCCACCGGTTCGAAGAAGAAGTCGCTGCCGGCACGGATCGCGGACGCCCCGATCGCATAGGCATGGCCGAGCACGCTGGAGGGCGGATCGTCCTCGCCCAGCACCAGCGGTTTCCAGGCGCGGGCAATGCCGACCTTCTCGCGACCGATGGCTTCACGGTCGTCGCCCAGCCAGTCCTGGTGGTCGAGATCGACGGTGGTGACCACCGCCACGTCGGCGTCGACCAGGTTGGTGGCGTCGAGGCGGCCGCCGAGCCCGACCTCGAGCAGGGCCAGGTCGAGCGGTGCCCGCGCGAACAGCCACAGTGCGGCCAGGGTGCCGAACTCGAAGTAGGTCAGCGGCAGTGCCGGTGCACTGCTGCGCGCCGCCTCGACCGCGGCGAACGCCTCGACCAGCGCCGCGTCGTCGGCATCGCACCCGTCGATGCGCACGCGCTCGTTGTAGGCCAGCAGATGCGGCGAGGTGTAGGCGCCGACGCGCCAACCGGCGACGCGCGCGATCGCCTCGACGAAGGCGACCGTCGAGCCCTTGCCGTTGGTGCCGGCGACGGTGATCACCCTCCGGGCCGGCCGCCCGAGCCGCATCCGCCCGGCGACGGCGCGCACGCGTTCCAGGCCCATCTCGACCTCGCGGGGATGTTGGCGCTCGATGTAGTCGAGCCAGTCGGCAAGCGTGCGGGGCATGGGGGCGTTGCAGGTCGAGTGGCTCACAGCGCCCGGTGCACGGCCTCGCCGAACAGTGGGGTATGGTGCGCGCAATCGTTGAGCCGCACCACTTCCAGCGTATCGAGGCCGTCGCCCTCGAGCAGGTTGAGCGTGGTCGGCGCCTGGCGGAAGGTCCACAGCCGCGAGAACGGGATGCCCAGCACACGGCACAGGATCACCCGGTTGACCGCGTCGTGCGCCACCACCAGCACGGTGCCGTCGGCACCGAGTCCGTCGCAGGCGCGCGCCAGCGCCGGCCACGCGCGGTCGAACACGTGCTGCAGCGACTCGCCGCCGTCGGGCATCAGCACGCTGTCGGGGAACTCGCGCCAGGCCTGCAGGCGATCCGGATCGCGATCGCGGATCTCGCTGGCCAGCAGGCCCTCCCAACTGCCATGTGCGATCTCCAGCAGGCCGGAGTCGGTCTGCAGCAGGGCATGCCGCGCCGCGCCGAGCGCCAGCTGCGCGGTGCGCTGTGCCCGCGACAGCGGCGAGGCGACCGCACGGTCGATCCGTAGGTCGCGCAGACGCGCCCCGAGCGCCTCGGCCTGGGCTTCACCGACCGGGGACAGCGGAATGTCCTCCCTCCCCTGGTAACGGCCTTCCGCGTTCCAGGGCGTCTCGCCGTGACGAGCCAGCAGAATTCTCATCGTTCCCGGTCTCCCTCGTTTGAAAACCGGCGGGCACGCCGCGGCCGGCGCAGGGTAGCAGACCGCCCGGATCCGGATCCGGATGCGCGCTGCCCGCCACCCGGTGCACGGAACGATCGGCGCCGTGAGCGTGACGCCCGACCGCCGTCCGCGCGAACGCCGTCACGCTCCAGCACATGCCTGGCGATTTCCTCATGACAAGCGCCCATCGTGCTTCGACAATGGATTTTGCCGCGCAGCGCGATCGCGCTTCGGCGGCACATGGCAACGAGGAGGGAAATCCCATGCGCAACAAGATCGCCCTTGGCCTGGCTCTGGCGGCAACCGTCGTGGTGGGCGCGGCTTTTGCCGCGGTCGGCCCCACCGGCCCCGGCCAGTTCTACTACTACCTGGACGACGACGGCGCCGTGGTCGGCTACCAGGCCATCCATTGCGACGGCACCAGGGAAGCCTGGGGCAAGTTCACCCGCAACTACGCCGACGGCTACTTCATCTGCGACCCGGAAATCTAGAAACAGGCCCCGGACCCGCATTCTTTCCGGAACGGATCGCTACCCCTCGCTACATCGTCCACTACAGGAGTACCCGATATGCGCAACAAACTTCTGATCGGCCTCGGCCTCGCCGCCGCGCTGGCTACCGGATTGGCAATCGCCAAGCACCGCAACGGCGACATGGGCATCTACCTCGACGACCAGGGCAACGTCGTCGGCTCCTTCGTCGTCAGCTGCGATGGTGTCTTCAGCTATGAAGGCACGCGCACCAGCAATTTCGTGGTCAACGGGCAACTGTTCTGTCATCGGCCCTGATCGTCCCCATGACCGGGTAAACGAAAACGGCGGCCCACGGCCGCCGTTTTCCGTACGCGATCCGCCGCACCCATGCGGCACCTGGGGCCTGTCAAGTGTTAACAGGCGCTAGCGCACCAGATTCAGCTCCTCCAGCAGCCGCGGCGCCGGATACACCTCCTGCATGATCCAGCGCAGGTAGCGCTGGTCCACCGAGATGGTGCGCGTCATCGCCGGATCGAAGACCCAGTTGGAACTCACCGACTCCCAGTTCATGTCGAACAGCAGGCCGGTCAACCGGCCGTGCGCATCGAGCACCGGCGACCCGGAATTGCCCCCGGTCACGTCGAGGTCGGAGAGGAAGTTCACCGGCACCGTGCGCAGCCGCCGATCGGCCAGGCCGCCGTTGCGTCCGGCCTCCACCGCATCCAGCAGCGCCTGCGGCGCGTCGAACGGCTCCTCGCCGGTCGCCTTCTGCGCCACTTCCTCCAGCCGCGTGAACGGCTGCTGCGCCTGGCCGTCGAGCTTGGTGTAGCCGGTCACGTTGCCGAACGTGATCCGCAGCGAACCGTTGGCGTCGGGATAGACGGACCGCTCCTGCGCGTGGCGATGGTCGGCCACCGCCTGCAGGTACGGCGGACGCGCGCGCAGCTCGTCGCCGGCACGGGCCTTGCGCTCCAGTTCCTGCTTGAGCATCGACGGCGTCACCGCCACCGCGTAGCGGATCGCGGGGTCGCGGCTGTTCTCGAACGCGTCGCGATCGGCGGTCAGCCAGCGCATGCGCTCCTCCGGATTGACCAGGGCGGTCCCGGCGAGATCGTCGAGCGCGCGCTCGATCGCCTCGTCGTCGCTGCCGCCGAGCCAGGCGTCGATCGCCTCGTCGCGCTGCTCCTCGGGGAGCGCGAGGTATTGCTGCAGCCAGTAGCGCTGCAGGATCCGGTCCATCCCCGGGTCATAGCGCCGCTCCATCTGCTCCAGCGAGCCCTTGATCCGCGGCTGGTCGCGCTCCTGGTAGCCCGGTTCGCGATCGCCGTCGGGATTGCTGCGCTCGATCGCGTTGCGGTACAGCGTCATCGCCGCGCCGACCGTGCCGAGACGATGGAACTGGCCGGTCACCAGGTCGCGATCCCGTGTGGCGCGGCCTTCCTCGACCAGCCGCTCCAGTTCGGCGTGCGCGTCGAGCGCCGCGCGTCCGGCCTCGTCCTGCTCCCGCAGCCATGCCAGGACCGCCGCCTCTTCCGCGTGCTTGCTGGCCGTCGCGTCGATCCGCGCGAAGCCCTCCAGTTGTCCGTCGTAGTTCTTCGAGGTGTTCTTCCATCCGCCCACGGTGCTGGCGTACTTGACCGCGATCTCGGGATTCTCGCGACCCTCCGCTTCGACCAGGGCCAGCAACGCCTTGTAGTGGCGGCTGATGGCGGGATAGCTCCACTGCGCGACCTGCTCGAACTCGCTCGCCAGCGCATAGCGGCTGGTGGTCCCGGGATACCCCGCCGCCATGACGAAGTCGCCCTCGCGCAGCGGACGATCGGCGAACTTCAGCCAGCGCGCCGGCTGGTAGGGAACGTTGTCCTCGGCGTAATCGGCGGGGCCGCCGTCGGGCCCGACATAGGCGCGGTAGAAGGCGAAATCGCCGGTGTGGCGCGGCCACATCCAGTTGTCGACTTCGCCGCCGAAGTTGCCGACGCCGCCCGGTGGCGCGTACGCGAGCCGCACGTCGCGGATTTCCAGGTTGCGGAACAGGCGGTAGCTGTTGCCGCCGGCGAAACTGTACAGCCGGCAGCGGTGGCCCGGCCGGAACTCGCAGTTGGCGATCAGCCGCTTCTCGACGTGCTCCAGCGCCCGTGCCCGCCCGATCGCATCCGGCGCCGCCGAGATGGCGCGCTCGACCTGCTCGGTGACGTCGAGGATGGAGTCGAGCACGTAGATGCGCGCGGTCGGACCGGCACTCAACTCGTCCCCGCGCGCGGCGGCATTGAAGCCATCGCGCATGAGGTTGTTCTCGGGCGTCGAATTGAGCTGGATCGCGCCGTAGGCGCAATGGTGGTTGGTGACCACCAGCCCCTGCGGCGAGACGAAGCTCGCGGTGCAGCCGCCGAGCGAGACCACCGCCCCCATCGGGTCGCCGCGCAGGTCGGCCAGCTGCTCCGGCGACAGCCGCAGTCCGGCCTTTTTCAGCGGACCTTCGATCTCCGGCAGCTGTTGCGGCACCCACATCCCTTCTCCGGCCCGTGCGAGGCCTGCGGCGGCCAGGAGCAATACGGCGGCGATCGGCATTGGGCGCATGCGGTGTCCTCGGAGCGGTACGGATCGGGAGGCCGAAGTCTAGCGGCCGCGGCCGCCCCCCGCCCGTGCCGGTAGGCACGCCCGCCGCGCGGGCGATGCCGGGCGCGAATGCGCCGCGGCGTATAATTCCGCTTCTGTTTTCGAATGACGGACGCAACGATGCAGCCGACGAGCCAGCGTCAAACCACCATGCGCGCGCTGGTCAAGCGCGAGGCCGCCAAGGGCATCTGGATGGAGGAGGTGCCGGTCCCGAGTCCGGGGCCGAACGAGGTCCTGATCAGGCTGGAGAAGACCGCGATCTGCGGCACCGACCTGCACATCTACCTGTGGGACGAGTGGAGCCAGCGCACGATCAAGCCCGGGCTGGTGATCGGCCACGAGTTCGTCGGCCGCATCGCCGAGGTCGGTCCGGGCGTGAGCGGCTACCAGCCCGGCCAGCGCGTCTCCGCCGAGGGCCACATCGTCTGCGGGCACTGCCGCAACTGCCGCGCCGGCAAGCAGCACCTGTGCCCGAACACCATCGGCATCGGCGTCAATCGCGACGGCGCCTTCGCCGAGTACATCGTGATGCCCGCCAGCAATCTGTGGCCGATCCCGGACCAGATCCCCAGCGAACTCGCGGCGTTCTTCGACCCCTACGGCAACGCCGCGCACTGTGCGCTGGAGTTCGACGTGGTCGGCGAGGACGTGCTGATCACCGGCGCCGGCCCGATCGGCGTGATGGCCGCCGGCATCTGCAAGCACATCGGCGCGCGCAACGTGGTGGTCACCGACGTCAACGACTACCGCCTCAAGCTGGCCGCCGACATGGGCGCCACGCGCGTGGTCAACGTCTCCAACGCCTCGCTCGGCGACGTGATGGCGGACCTGCACCTGGAAGGCTTCGACGTCGGCCTGGAGATGAGCGGCAACCCGCGCGCCTTCAACGATATGCTCGGCGCCATGTACCACGGCGGCAAGGTCGCCCTGCTCGGCCTGCTGCCCAAGGGCGCCGGCGTGGACTGGGACCGGATCATCTTCAAGGGGCTCACCATCCACGGCATCTACGGCCGGCGCATGTACGAGACCTGGTACAAGATGACCCAGCTGGTGCTCTCGGGATTCCCGCTGGGCAAGGTGCTCAGCCACCAGCTGCCGGCCGAGGAGTTCCAGAAGGGCTTCGACCTGATGGAATCCGGCAAGTCGGGCAAAGTGGTCCTGAGCTGGAACTGAGCGCATCCCCCTTGTAGGAGCGGCTTCAGCCGCGACCGCGCCCGACAGCCCTATCGGCGGCGACCACGGTAAAACGCGCCGCCGCGCGTTGCGAAGGGAAACGACCGCAGGTATCTACCCGTCACCTTGCGCGCAGTCGCGGCTGAAGCCGCTCCTACGGACCTATGGAGCCACCATGTCATTGACCCAACGCTACACCGAGACCCTCGACGAGATCCGCGAGCAGGGGCTGTTCAAGTCCGAGCGGGTCATCACCTCCCCGCAGTCGGCCGAGATCCGGCTCGAGGACGGGCGCACGATGCTCAACTTCTGCGCCAACAACTATCTCGGCCTGGCCGATCATCCCGATCTGATCGCGGCGGCCAAGGACGCGCTGGACAGCCACGGCTTCGGCATGGCCTCGGTGCGCTTCATCTGCGGCACCCAGGACCTGCACAAGCGGCTGGAGCGAACCATCGCCGACTTCTTCGGCACCGAGGACACGATCCTCTACGCCGCCTGCTTCGACGCCAACGGCGGCCTGTTCGAGCCGTTGCTGGGCGAGCAGGACGCAGTGGTCAGCGACACGCTCAACCACGCCTCGATCATCGACGGCGTGCGCCTGTGCAAGGCTCGGCGCTACCGCTACGCCAACGCCGACATGGCCGAACTGGAGCAGCAGCTGCAGCGGGTACGTGCCGACGGCGCGCGCACCGTCCTGATCACCACCGACGGCGTCTTCTCGATGGACGGCTTCATCGCGCCGCTGGACGAGATCACCGCACTGGCGAAGCGCTACGACGCACTGGTCCATATCGACGAGTGCCACGCCACCGGCTTCCTGGGCGCGACGGGCCGCGGCTCGGCCGAGGTGAAGGGGGTGATGGACCGGATCGACATCTTCACCGGCACGCTCGGCAAGGCGATGGGCGGCGCGCTGGGCGGCTTCACCACGGCCAGGCGCGAGGTAATCGAGCTGCTGCGCCAACGCTCGCGCCCGTACCTGTTTTCCAACTCGCTGCCGCCGCACGTGGTCGCCGCCGGTACCCGCGCTTTCGAGATGCTCGACGCCGCCGACGACCTGCGCGAGCGGCTGGCCGCCAACACGGCGTATTTCCGCGAGCGCATGACCGCTGCCGGCTTCGACCTCAAGCCCGGCACGCACCCGATCTGCCCGGTGATGCTGTACGACGCGCCGCTGGCGCAGCGCTTCGCCGAACGCCTGCTCGAAGAAGGGATCTACGCGATCGGCTTCTTCTTCCCGGTGGTGCCCAAGGGGCAGGCGCGGATCCGCACACAGATCTCGGCAATCCACACCCGCGAACATCTCGACACTGCGATCGATGCGTTCACCCGGATCGGCCGCGAACTCGGCGTCCTGAAGCACTGAAGCATTGATCCCCGCCGTTGCGCCGTTGCGGCGCACACCGGCCGAAGTACTGCGCGCGATCGGTCTTGCGGCCGTATCAGTCGCGGATGGGAAGCGCGGCTTCGGCGGACTCCGTTTCCGGAGCAACGGCGGCGGGCAGGACCAGATCGATTTCTTCGTCGATCACCAGGACTTCCTCCGGCTGCGCCGCGGGCTTCGGCGCGCCGCGCGCGACGCGCACCCCGCGCGCCTTCATCCAGGCGTCGAACTCGTCGGCGGTCATCATCTTGCCGTTCTGGCTCATGTCGAAGCGCCACGGCGTGTTGTCGTGCTCCGTCTTCGGCTTGTAGACCGAGGGATCCAGCGGGTCGACCACGGTCGGCGCCGGCATCGCGCTGGCGACGTTGCGGCAGTCCTCAACGCGCAAACGCAGCAGCACCTGATCGACCGACTGCGCCTCGTCATAGGCATGCGACAGCACGCCGCCGTGCGCGCCCAGACGATAGCTGGGGGCGGCGAGTTCCGGTGACAGCGGCGCCAGCACCGTCGGCTGCAGCGGCACCGACGGCACCGAACCCGGCGTTCTCGAACAATCGGCCGCATGTCCGAGCGCAGGCACCGCAAGCAAGAGCAGAAGCGTTGTAGCGGCGCGCATGCGCGATTCCCGATCGGTCGTTGCGCAGGAGTGTATGCGCCTCAGCTTTCCCTCACAAGCCGCTGTTTTGACAGGGACGCATTCATTCGACGCGTCGCACATTCGCCGGATGCGGACGCACAAAAAACGAAGCCCGGCACAGGGCCGGGCTTCGTGTGTTGCGACGATGATTGTCCGATCAGTTCTGGACGTTCATCTCGGTACGGCGGTTACGTGCACGACCTTCCGGATTGTCGGAACCATCCGGGTTGGTGTTCGGCGCGATCGGGCGGCTCTCGCCGTAACCGGTCGGGCCCACCAGGCGGCTGGCGTCGATGCCGTTGCTGGTGATGTAGTCATACACGGTCTGGGCGCGACGCTCGGACAGACCCTGGTTGTACTCGTCGCTGCCGATCGAGTCGGTGTGACCCGCAATTTCGACGCGCAGGTCGGGGTAGCGGCGCAGGATCTCGATGGCCTCGTTCAGGATCGCCACGGCATCCGGACGCAGGGTCGCCTTGTCGAAGTCGAAGTTCACGCCACGCAGGTCGATGGTGACCGGAACCGCGCAACCATCCGGACCGACGGTGGTGCCGGCCTGGGTGTCGGGGCAACGGTCGTCGCAGTCGTTGACGCCGTCGCCGTCGCTGTCGCGATCGGCGCAGTTGTCGACCGGTGCCGGTGCCGGTGCAACCGGAGCAACCGGTTCCGGACCCAGCGGGATCACCACGCCGACCGAGGCCAGCACGTCGCCGAACCAGCTCTCTTCCTGGTTCTGCGGGTAACCGCTCCAGTCCTGCGCGCCGTTGGCGGCGAAGCTGTCGTCGTTGAAGTCGGCGCGATAGGCAATCTCGGCACGAACGGCGACGCGCTTGTCGAACGTGGTCTGCAGGCCGACGCCGACCTTGGCGGCGAAGTTGCCGTCCTCGTTCTCCCCCGGGGAGTCCGGATTCGGGAAGGCGTCGAACTCCTCCTCGCTGCGCTGGTAGCCGACGCCGAACAGCGCGTAGGGGTTCCAACCGCGACCCTCGGAGATGAAGTGACGACGGAAATCGACGGAGAGGCCGTACTGGCTCCAGTTCAGGTCACTGTTGCCGCCCTGGACTCCACCGTCGATGTTGGGGTTCTGATAGTTGAGTTCGCCATCGATCGACCAGACCGGGCTGATGAACTTGCCCAGGCCGAGCGAAACCATCGGCGTGTCGTCGGTACGCCGATCTTCGTCCTGGAAGTTAAAGCCCACCGCACCGGTGATGTACCAGCGGTCGTCGAACTCCTGCGCGTTGGCCGCCTGGGCCAGGCCCAGACCTCCCAACAGCGCGGCACAGAGGAGTTTCTTTTTCATTCGTTCAGCTCCTTGATCAAGGGGGAAAGCGTGACTGCACCTTTCTTAACGAGGCGGCAGGTCGCGCGCCTTCGTAGAATAGCCTAGGGTCAGCCGTGTGAAGACGCTGTTAACGCTAGCATAACAGTTGGCCGCCGCCAAGCAAAATGAACGCCCCTCCGTTCAGCCACATCGCTCCGTTCAGCCACGGTAGAGGCCCAGGAAGTCGGCGACCGGCAGCGCGTCGAGGGCGGCGGGATCCGCCGCCAGCGCCAGCAGGCGGTCGACCTGGTCCGCCGGCAGGTGCGCCCGCAGCGCCGCCGCGCACTTGGCCATGAGCACCGGAATGCCCTCGGCCCGGCGCTTGCGGTGCCCGATCGGATAATCGATCGACACCAGGTCGGTCGAACTACCATCCTTGAAGAACACCTGCACCGAATTGCCGATATAGCGCCTGTCCGGGTCGAAATAGTCCCGGGTGAACCGGGGGTTCTCGCGCACCTCCATGACGTCCCGCAAGGCGTCGATACGCGGATCCGCGGCGATATCGTCGCTATAGTCGGCCGCGGCCAGGCGGCCGAAGATCAGCGGCACCGCGACCATGTACTGGATGCAGTGGTCGCGGTCGGCGTAGTTGGCCAGCGGGCCGGTCTTGTCGATGATGCGCATTCCCGCCTCCTGGGTCTCGATCACGATCTTCTCGATCTGGTCGATTCGGCCACCGACCTGCCCGTGCAGGGTCATCGCGCACTCGACCGCGGTCTGGGCGTGGAATTCGGCCGGATAGCTGATCTTGAACAGCACGTTCTCCATCACGTAGCTGCCGAACGGACGCTCGAACTGGAATTCCCGGCCCTGGAAGGCGATGTCGTAGAAGCCCCAGGTCTTGGCCGACAGGGCGCTCGGGTAGCCGACCACCCGCTTGTGCGCGGCGTTGATGGCATGGGTGACGGCGCGGCGGCAGGCGTCGCCGGCGGCCCAGCTCTTGCGCGGGCC
The DNA here is from genome assembly GCF_041300785.1 of Luteimonas salinilitoris. Lineage (NCBI taxonomy): Bacteria > Pseudomonadati > Pseudomonadota > Gammaproteobacteria > Lysobacterales > Lysobacteraceae > Luteimonas > Luteimonas salinilitoris. Next base: position 585,042 of record NZ_JBFWIB010000001.1, on the reverse strand, counting down.
GGTGTTGGGGGCGTGGCGATAGGTGCGCAGTACGCCGTTGTCGATCCAGGAATGCGAAACCGCGTTGACGATCTCCTCCTTGCCGCCGCCCAGCATGGCGGTGCTCACGGCGGTCGAGGCCAGCCGCACCAGGATCACGTGGTCGAGGCCGACCCGGTTGAACGAGTTCTGCAGCGCGTAGACGCCCTGGATCTCGTGCGCCTTGATCGCCCAGCCGAGCACGTCGCGCACGGTGATCGCCTTGCCCTCTTTGCGCGCCAGCCAGTCGGCGACGGCCAGGATCGCGCCGAGGTTGTCGGACGGGTGGCCCCACTCCGCCGCCAGCCAGGTGTCGTTGAAATCGAGCCAGCGCACCAGGGTGCCGATGTTGAAGGCGGCCTGGGCCGGGTCGAGCTCGAATTTCGTGCCGGGGACGCGCGCGCCGCCGGCGATCTCGCCGCCCGGCACCAGCGGGCCCAGGTGCTTCACGCAGTCGGGAAACTTCATCGCCAGCATCGCGCAGGCCAGCGAGTCGAGCAGCATGTAGCGCGCGGTGTCGTAGGCCTCCTGCGACTCGATCCGGGTATCGATCACGTAGTCCGCGATATCGACCATCGGCTGGTCGGGGCTGGGACGGGTGGCGGAACGGATGTCGGCGTGGCTCATCGGGCGTGCTCGCGGTGAAATGAGCCGGCTATTCTGCATCGCCGAGAAACGAGAAACTAGGAACGAGAAACGAGTGGAGCAGGTCATCCCTCTCGTTTCTCGTTCCTCCTCACTCGTTCCTCGCTTCCCAGGGCGGGTTCTCGCCGAACCTTTCCGCCAGGAAGTCCACGAACGCCCGCACCCGCAACGGCACCAGCCGCCGCTGCGGCATGAGCGCATGGATGCCGGTGTCGGCGATCGGGTGGTCCGGCAACACGACCTGCAGCCGGCCGGCGCGCAGGTCGTCGCAGACGTGCCAGACCGAATGCATGGCGATGCCGAAGCCGGCGACCACCGCGTCGCGCAGCACCTCGCCGTAGTTGCTCTCGAAGCGGCCGCGCACCCGGACCGCGGTCCTGCCGCCGCGTCCATCGTCCAGATGCCAGAGATCCTGCCGCCCGCGGCTGCCGACCAGCAGAACGCAGTCGTGCCGCATCAGGTCCTCCGGAGTCCCGGGCACGCCGCGCCGGCGCAGGTAGCCGGGGCGAGGCGCACAGCACGCGCCGGTTGGTCGCCAGGCGACGGGCGACCAGGCTGGAATCGTCGAGCGTGCCGATACGGATGGCCACGTCGTAGCCGGCGCTCACCAGGTCCTGCTGGCGGTCGTCGAGGTCGATGCTGAGCCTGATCGCCGGATGCCGCTCCAGGAACTCCGGCAGCAGCGGCGAGATGTACTGGCGCCCGAACGAGGCCGAGGTCGTGACCCGCAGGTTGCCGGCGACCTCGGTGCCGGCCTGGCGCAGCCCGCCGGTCAGGGTTTCCAGGTCCTCGACCAGCACCCGGCCCTGCTCGGCCAGCACCGCGCCCTCCGGGGTCGCGTGCAGGCGTCGGGTGCTCCGGTGCAGCAGGCGTACGCCGAGCGCCCGTTCCAGCCGCTGCAGGCGTTGGCTGGCCAGCGCCGGCGACAGGTCCAGGCTGCGTGCCGCGGCGCTGATCGATCCGAGGTCGAGCACGCGCAGGAACAGGGCGATGTCGTCGATGCGATCCATAATTTTCAATCATTCATTGAAAGTGATTCATCATATCTCCGGTTTTCGAAGAATTTGCGACCACCTAGGCTGCGCGTTCCCCATCACGCTCGCGGGTCCTCGATGTCCGTCCTCCAAACCGCCACGCGACCGCGCACGCCGCCGGCGCTCTACGCGCTCACCGCCGGCGCCTTCGGCATCGGCGTCACCGAATTCGTGATCATGGGCCTGCTGCTGGAAGTCGGCGCCGATCTCGGCGTGTCGCTTTCCGCCGCGGGCCTGCTGATCTCCGGCTATGCGCTGGGCGTGGTGGTCGGCGCACCGCTAATGACGGTGCTGACCGGTCGCTGGCCGCAACGGACCACGCTGCTGGCGCTGATGGCGATCTTCACCCTCGGCAATCTCGCCTGTGCGCTCGCGCCTTCGTACGGCCTGCTGATGGCGGCACGGGTGCTGACCGCGTTCGCCCATGGCACCTTCTTCGGGGTCGGCTCGGTGGTCGCCACCGGCCTGGTGCCGCCCGGGCGCCGCGCCTCGGCGATCGCGATCATGTTCACCGGCCTGACCGTCGCCACCGTCCTCGGCGTCCCGCTCGGCACCTGGCTGGGGCAGGCGCTGGGCTGGCGCGCCACCTTCTTCGCGGTGACCGCCATCGGGGTGATCGCGCTGGCGGTGCTCGCCCGCTACCTGCCGCGCACCGCCGCGCCGCCCGGGCCCGGCGACTGGCGCGCCGACCTGCGCGCGCTGGCGCGCGGGCCGGTGCTGCTGGGGCTGCTGACCACGGTGCTCGGCTTCGGCGGCATGTTCGTGGTGTTCACCTACATCGCGCCGATCCTGACCCGGGTCACCGGCTTCAGTGAGGCCGCGGTTTCGCCGATCCTGCTGGTGTTCGGCGGCGGGCTGGTCGCCGGCAACCTGATCGGCGGCAGGCTCGCCGATCGCCGGCTGGTACCGGCCGTGCTGGGCACCCTGCTGCTGCTGGCGGCGGTGCTGGGACTGATGACCTTCGCGCTGCAAGACGAATGGCTGACCGTGGTGTTCGTCGGGCTGCTCGGCGCCGCCGCCTTCGCCACCGTGCCGCCGCTGCAGATGTGGGTGCTGTCCCGGGCCGAAGGGGCCGGGCAGAGCCTGGCCTCGAGCTTCAACATCGGCGCCTTCAATCTCGGCAACGCCCTGGGCGCATGGCTGGGCGGCCAGGCGATCGACCGCGGCCTGGGGCTGGAGTCGCTGACCTGGGTGGCGGCGCTGGTGCCGCTTGCCGCGTTCCTGGTCGCGCTGTGGGCGCTGCAGCTGGACCGCCGCCACGCCGCCGCGACGCCACGGAGTGCACCTTGCGCCGAAGGCGCAGGCTGAATCCCTTCTCAAAATCCGCAACCGGAGTTTCATCATGGAATATCGCTTTCTCGGCGCCTCTGGCCTCAAGGTGCCGGCGCTCGGCTTCGGCGTCGGCACGTTCGGCGGCAAGGGGCCGCTGTTCTCGGCATGGGGCAATACCGATGCGGCCGGGGCCACCCGCCTGATCGACATCTGCCTCGACGCCGGCGTCAACTTCTTCGACACCGCCGATGTGTACTCGGACGGCGCCTCCGAATCGATCCTCGGCGCCGCGATCAAGGGCCGCCGCAACCGGGTGCTGCTGTCGACCAAGACCGGCCTGCGCGTCGGCGACGACCCGAACGCGGTCGGCGCCTCGCGCTTCCATCTGGTGCGCGCGGTGGAGGACGCCCTGCGCCGGCTCGGCACCGACTACATCGACCTGCTGCAGCTGCATGCGTTCGACGCCCGCACCCCGGTCGAGGAAACCCTGTCGACGCTCGACGGCCTGGTGCGCGCCGGCAAGATCCGCTATCTCGGCGCCTCCAACTTCTCCGGCTGGCAGCTGATGAAGTCGCTGGCCGCGGCCGATCGCCTCGGCACCAGCCGCTACGTGGCCAACCAGGCCTACTACTCGCTGATCGGCCGCGACTACGAATGGGAGCTGATGCCTCTCGGCATCGACCAGGGGCTCGGCGCCGTGGTCTGGAGCCCGCTCGGCTGGGGTCGCCTGACCGGCAGGATCCGTCGCGGCCAGCCGCTGCCGGAAGGCAGCCGCCTGCACGACACTGCCGGCTTCGCGCCCCCGGTCGACGAGGAGCGCCTGTACCGCGTGGTCGATGCGCTCGATGCCGTTGCAGAGGAATGCGGCAGGACGGTACCGCAGGTGGCGCTGAACTGGCTGCTGCGGCGCCCGACCGTGGCGACGGTGCTGGTCGGCGCCCGCAACGAGGCGCAGCTGCGGCAGAACCTCGGCGCGGTCGGATGGGAGCTGACGCCGGAACAGGTCGCGCGGCTCGATGCCGCCAGCACGGTGACGCCACCCTATCCCTACTACCCTTACTGGAACGGGCAGTTCGCCGAACGCAGCCCGGCGCCGGTCTGATCCTTCCCCTCACGGAGTCCCGCCATGAAAGCCGTCGCCCTCACCCGCTACCTGCCCATCGACGACCCGCAATCGCTGGTCGACATCGAGCTGCCCAGGCCGGAGGCGGCCGAACACGACCTGCTGGTCCGGGTGGAGGCGGTGTCGGTCAATCCGGTCGACACCAAGGTGCGGGCACCGAAGCCGCAGGTGGAGGATGCGCCGAAGGTACTGGGGTACGACGCCGCCGGCGTGGTCGAGGCGGTCGGCGACCAGGTCACGCGCTTCAAGGCCGGCGACGCCGTCTACTACGCCGGCGACATCACTCGCCCCGGCAGCAACGCCGAGTTCCAGCTGGTCGACGAGCGTCTGGTCGGCGGCAAGCCGGGATCGCTGGATTTCGCTGATGCCGCGGCACTGCCGCTGACCACGCTCACAGCCTGGGAGTTGCTGTTCGAGCGCATGCCCTACGCGTTCGACGGCGGCGGCGATGGCAAGGCGCTGCTGGTGATCGCCGGCGCCGGCGGCGTCGGCTCGATCGCGATCCAGTTGGCGCGGCTGGCCGGCTTCACCGTCATCGCCACCGCGTCGCGCAAGGAGACGAGCGACTGGTGCCGCCGGATGGGCGCGCATCACGTGATCGACCATCGCCAGCCGCTGGCGGAGCAGGTCGGCAAGCTCGGCTTCGACCACGTCGATGCCGCGATCAACCTCGCCGACACCGGCCGCTACTGGGAGCCGCTGGGCGAACTGTTGGCCCCGCAGGGACACGTCGGCCTGATCGTCGAACCGGAAAGCGCCCTGAAGATCGGCGATCCCTACAAGGCCAAGTGCATCGGCATCCACTGGGAGATGATGTTCGCGCGCGCGCGCTTCCGCACGTCCGACATGGTCGAGCAGGGCCGGATCCTCGATCGTGTCGGCGAGTTGGTCGATGCCGGCACGTTGCGCGGCACCCGCAGCGAGACGCTCGGCAGGATCGACGCGGCCACTTTGCGCGAGGCGCATCGTCGGCTCGAGTCCGGAAGCACGATCGGCAAGCTGGTGCTGGCGGGCTGGTAGCAGGGCAACGCCATCGCAGTCCACACAGGCTGCGTTTCCCCCCTCGTAGAGCGGAGCTTGCTCCGCTGCTCCCGCACGTCCTCCGGAACCCGTGATTATTTCTCCAGATTTCGGAGGAGCGGGCATGTCGGCCTCGGATGGACACCGCGCCCTGACGGCGGCCGGAACTCCGGACCCCAAGGCCCATCACGACGGTGCTCGTGGCACGCCGGCAAGATGTGCGGACCCTACGCAGTCGGAAGAAGAAAAGAGCAGCCGAGCAAGCTCGGCTCTACGGTCGCAGGGTGGCAGTGGAGGGTTCCGGACGCCGTCGGCGGCTGCCTGGTACCGCCGCCGTGGCGAAACCGCGGCGGTCATGGCATCGTGCGCGCTCCGTACGCCAGCGTATTTCGCATGCCGGTCGCCGCCTCCGCCTCTCTCGCCGTCGAACAATCGCCGCAGTATCCGCACCTGCTGGCGCCGCTCGATCTGGGCTTCACCACATTGCGCAATCGCGTGCTGATGGGCTCGATGCACACCGGGCTGGAAGACCGGGCGCGCGACTTCCCGAAGCTGGCGGCGTATTTCGCCGAGCGGGCCGCCGGCGGCGTCGGCCTGATCGTCACCGGAGGCTTCTCGCCCAACATCGCCGGCTGGCTGAAGCCGTTTGCCGGCAAACTGAGCTGGCCATGGGAGGCGCGCAAGCACCGCCAGGTCACCGACGCGGTGCACGCGCACGGCGCCAAGATCTGCCTGCAGCTGCTGCACGCCGGGCGCTACGCCTACCACCCGCTCTCGGTGGCGCCGTCGCGGATCAAGGCGCCGATCAACCCCTTCACCCCGCGCGCGCTGAGCGCCGCCGGCGTCGAGCGCACCGTCCGCGCCTATGTGCAGGCTGCGCGGCTGGCGCGCGAGGGCGGCTACGACGGCGTCGAGGTCATGGGCTCGGAGGGCTACCTGATCAACCAGTTCGCCAGCGCGCGCACCAACCGCCGCGACGACCGCTGGGGCGGCAGCCTCGAGCACCGCATGCGCTTCGCCACCGAGATCGTGGCGCGCGTCCGCGAGGCCTGCGGCGACGATTTCATCATCGTCTACCGCCTGTCGATGCTCGAACTGGTGCCGGACGGTTCCGACTGGAACGACATCGTTCTCCAGGCCAGGGCGATCGAGGCCGCCGGCGCGACGCTGCTCAACACCGGCATCGGCTGGCACGAGGCCCGCGTGCCCACCATCTCCACCTCGGTGCCGCGCGCGGCCTTCGCCGGCGTCACCGCCAAGCTGCGCCCGCACATGCGGCTGCCGCTGGTCGCGACCAACCGCATCAACATGCCCGACGTGGCCGAAGCAATCCTCGCCGGCGGCGGCGCCGACATGGTGTCGATGGCACGTCCGCTGCTGGCCGACCCCGACTGGGTGCGCAAGGCGCGAGACGGCCGGGCACAGGCGATCAACACCTGCATCGCCTGCAACCAGGCCTGCCTCGACCATGTGTTCCAGAACAAGACAGCCAGCTGCCTGGTCAACCCGCGCGCCTGCGCCGAGACCGAACTGAACTACCTGCCGGCGAAGACACCGCGAACCATCGCCGTGGCCGGCGCGGGTCCGGCCGGCCTCGCCGCCGCCACCGTGGCCGCGCAGCGCGGGCATCGGGTCACGCTGTTCGACGCCGCCGACGAGATCGGCGGCCAGTTCAACCTGGCCAAGCGAATCCCCGGCAAGGAGGAATTCCACGAGACGCTGCGGTATTTCCGCCACCGGCTCGAGGAAACCGGCGTGCGGCTGCGGCTGTCCGCCAGGGTCGATGCGCAGGCATTGCGCGAATTCGACAGCGTGGTCCTCGCCACCGGCGTGGTGCCGCGCGCGGTCGATTTCGAAGGCTGCGACCATCCGAAGGTGGTCGGTTACCTCGACGTGCTGCAGGGACGCGTGGTCTGCGGCCGGCGGGTGGCCATCGTCGGCGCCGGCGGGATCGGCTTCGATGTCGCCGAGTACCTGGTCCACGCCGGCCCCTCGCCGGCGCTGGATCCGCAGCTGTGGATGCGCGAATGGGGCGTCGACCCGGCGTTCGCCGGCGCCGGCGGCCTGGCGCCGCCGCGGCCGGAGCCGGCGCCCAGGCAGGTCTGGCTGCTGCAGCGCAGTGCCGGCCGCCCGGGTGCGCGGTTGGGCAAGACCACCGGCTGGGTCCACCGCAGCACGCTGAAGGCCAAAGGGGTGAAGGCGCTGGGCGGGATCGAATACCTGCGCGTGGACGACGACGGCTTCCACATCCGCGTCGACGGCGCCGACCAGCTGCTCGCAGTCGACCACGTGGTGGTCTGCGCGGGCCAGGAGCCGCAGCGTGAACTGCTCGAACCGCTGCACGCGGCGGGCGTCGAGGTGCACGTCATCGGCGGTGCCGATGTCGCCGCCGAACTCGACGCCAAGCGTGCCATCGCCCAGGGGAGCCGGGTCGCCGCCGCGCTCTAGCCGGGGCGCCGGGCGTGCTGCGCCGCAGCAAGTGCCTGATACGGATCGGAATTTCGTCAAGCCAGTTGAGGCCACCCTATTCAGGGACGGTTCGGAAAGCGCCGGCTACCGTGCGCGCACCTCCCCGCCGGACCGAATACGGCGGGCCTGGCCAGGGCGGATCTTCCCGCCTCGGCCGCCGGGGCCAAAGCGCCATAGAGCCGCTGCCCTTCTTGTCGCGAGCCATCGCGAGCATCCCAACGCGGATGCACCCATTCGCCATGCCGGATCCGTGCCACACCGCTGCCGAAGCGGTGCGGGAGGAACGGCGCAACGGAGCAAGGAGTCCGAACCCGATGAAGCTGGACTGGATCCTCTGGCTGGCCTCGATCCTGCCGCAGCCCGCGGCCGATTCGCTGTGCCTGAGCACCACCCTGTACCTGGAAGCGCGTGACCAGTCGACGCGCGGCCAGCAGGCCGTGGCCGAGGTGGCGCTGCGCCGCCAGGACAGCGGCCTGTGGGGCGACTCGATGTGCGAGGTGGTCACGGCGCGCAAGCAGTTCGCGCCGGGCATCGTCTCCCCGCGCACGCGGCTGCGCAATGCCGACGCGTGGTCGCGTGCGGTCACCATCGCGATCGAGTCCGAGCGCAACTGGGCGCTGCCGGCCGGCGAGCGCAAGGAGATCGTGCCCGGCGCCAGCCACTTCCTCGCGCACAACATCGCCAGCCCGAGCTGGCGCAACGCCTACCAGGTGGCGACGATCGGCGATCACACCTTCCTCCGGGTGCAGCGGTTGAAGCCGCGCGAGTCGTAACGGACTCCAGTCGGTGATGGAAGAAGGCCGCGCAATGCGCGGTCTTCTTTTTGGCTCTTCGCCCGATTAAGGAGCTGGTGTATTTCAGGTTTTCCAGACTGGTGAAGCAGTGTCCAGTGAAATGACCGTGGTTCGGGTGGAATCGCCGGGTCGTGCAGCACCGGCAGTGGTTTCAATCGGGCTTTGGGATGTACGGACCTCGGCAGCAGACTTTTTTTGCACCGGATCCCCGGTGTGAGTGCACCGGAGTGATCATGTCTCCGTACCTGTCAGCCGTGACCTGGCGGCCGGGGAGTCGCGGCAAGCGCGCCATGGATGGCGCGCGCCCGAGTCAGGGCAGGATGCCCTGACCGAGGGAAAAGCGACTTCCCGGCCGCCAGGGCGCGGCGTCAGCCCGGAGCCCGGAGCCCGTAGCTCCAACGTCGGCGACAGCTATTCCCACTCGATTAAGAACGACGGTCGATGGGCACGAACTCGCGGTTCTCCGGACCGGTGTAATTGGCGCTCGGGCGGATGATCTTGCCGTCGATGCGCTGCTCGATCACGTGCGCGGCCCAGCCGCTGGTGCGGGCGATCACGAACAGCGGCGTGAACATCGCCGTCGGCACGCCCATCATGTGATAGCTGACCGCGCTGAACCAGTCGAGGTTCGGGAACATCTTCTTGGCGTCCCACATCGTCGCCTCCAGCCGCTCGGCGATGTCGTACATCTTCATGCTGCCCTGCTCCGCGGACAGGTCCTTGGCCACCTGCTTGATCACCTGGTTGCGCGGATCGCCGACGGTGTAGACCGGATGCCCGAAGCCGATGATGACCTCCCTGCGCTCGACCCGCGCCCGGATGTCGGCCTCGGCCTCGTCCGGCGTCTCGTAGCGCTTCTGCACCTCGAACGCCACCTCGTTGGCGCCGCCGTGCTTGGGCCCGCGCAGCGCCCCGATCGCGCCGGCGATGCACGAATGCATGTCGCTGCCGGTGCCGGCGATCACGCGCGCGGCGAAGGTGCTGGCGTTGAACTCGTGCTCGGCGTACAGGATCAGGCTGGTGTGCATCGCCCGCACCCAGGAGGTGCGCGGCTTCTCGCCGTGCAGCAGGTGCAGGAAGTGCCCGCCGATGCTGTCGTCGTCGGTCTCCACCTCGATCCGGCGGCCGTTGTGGCTGAAGTGATACCAGTAAAGCAGCATCGAGCCGAGCGACGCCATCAGCCGGTCGGCGATGTCGCGCGCGCCGGGATGGCCGTGCTCGTCCTTCTCCGGCACCGTGCAGCCCAGCACCGACACGCCGGTACGCATCACGTCCATCGGGTGCGCCGATGCCGGCAGCTGCTCGAGCGCCGACTTCAACGCCGCCGGCAGGCCCCGCAGGGATTGCAGCCGGGTCTTGTAGGTTTCCAGTTCGGCCATCGTCGGCAACTTGCCGTGCACCAGCAGGTAGGCGATTTCCTCGAATTCGCTGCTGGTCGCCAGGTCGAGGATGTCGTAGCCGCGGTAGTGCAGGTCGTTGCCGCTGCGGCCGACCGTGCACAGCGCGGTGTTGCCGGCGGCGGTGCCGCTCAGGGCGACCGACTTCTTCGGCTTGAACCCGGCGGGGCTGGCGGGGGTATCGCTCATCTACTGTCTCCTTGGCATTGCACCGAGGATCTTGCCGCGGCGCTTTCGGAATCCGGTGGCTGCGCTAACGCTACAGCTGCATCTTGAAGCCGACGTGGCTGGGCTCGAATCCGAGCCTTTGGTAGAAGCGGTGCGCATCGCCGCGCGAACGGTCGGAAGTCAGCTGCGCGATGCCGGCCCCGGACGCGCGGGCGACGTCCATGGCATGGCGCAGCAGCCGCTCGCCCACGCCCTGCCCGCGGCAGCGGCCGGCCACGCGGATGCTCTCGAGCAGCGCGCGGGTCGCGCCGTTGCGGCTCAGTCCGGGCACCAGGGTGATCTGGCAGACGGCGTTCGCGCCCTGCGCGTCCTCGCCGACGACCAGGCGCTGGTTGGGATCGCGCTCGATCGCTTCGAAGGCCCGAACGTAGTGCGATGCGAGCGGATCCTGCGACGATTCGCGCGCGGCCCCCAGCGGATCGTCCGCCAGCATGGCGACGATCGCCGGCAGATCGCCGCGGACCGCATCGCGGAAACGGACGTCCATCAGCGCTTGGCTGCGAACAGCGCGTCGAGGCGTTGTTCGTAGGCGTGATAGCCGATCCGCTCGTACAGTTCGTCGCGGGTCTGCATGGCGTCGACGACGTTCTTCTGATGACCGTCGCGGCGGATCGTGGTGTAGACGTTCTCCGCGGCGCGGTTCATGGCGCGGAATGCGGACAGCGGAAACAACTGGATCGCCACGCCGACCGACGCCAGCTCGTCGCGGCTGAACAGCGGCGTCGCGCCGAACTCGGTGATGTTGGCCAGCACCGGCACTTTCACCGCATCGACGAAGCGCCGGTAGGTATCGAGGTCGTACGCCGCCTCGGCAAAGATGCCGTCGGCGCCGGCCTCTACGCAGGCGATGGCACGCTCGATCGCCGCGTCCACGCCGTCGACCGCGATGGCGTCCGTGCGCGCGATCAGGAAGAAGTCCGGATCGGTCTTCGCGTCCGCCGCCGCCTTGACGCGGTCGGCCATCTCGCCGGCGCTGACGATCTCCTTGCCGGGGCGGTGCCCGCAGCGCTTGGTGCCGACCTGGTCCTCGATATGGCAGGCGGCGGCGCCTGCCTTGACCAGCGACTTCACCGTGCGCGCGATGTTGAACGCGCTCGGGCCGAAGCCGGTGTCGATGTCGACCAGCAACGGCAGATCGCAGACGTCGGTGATGCGGCGCACGTCGACCAGCACGTCCTCGAGCGTGTTGATACCCAGGTCCGGCATGCCCAGCGAGCCCGCGGCGACGCCGCCCCCGGACAGGTAGATCGCGCGGTAGCCGGCGCGCTTGGCCAGCAGCGCATGGTTGGCGTTGATCGCGCCGATGACCTGCAGCGGCGACTCCGCCGCGAGTGCGGCGCGGAACGCCGTGCCGGGCGATGGGATGGTCATTCGGGCCTCCATGACGCTGCGCAGGTGCGTAGCGGGACATTTTAACGCAGGCGGCGTGCGCACCGCCGCCCTGCCCACATCGTCGTCGCCTCCCTCCGGGCGCTCAGCCTCCCGGTCGGTGCCGTGTTGCAACGGCCGCCTGACATCCTCTCTGGCGAACCGCGATCGTCAGGCGTCGACAGGCCGCCCGGGATTGCGCCCTGCGCCAGCGCCTGCAGCCGGGTCCGCCCGCGTGCGGGCCATGTCGGGAATCGGACGGAGAGGCGGCTGCAACCGGCACCGGCATGCGCACGCGCGTACCGCGGCCGCCGTCGATTGACATTCACGTGTCCGACACCGACGCTGCGGCCACCCGGCAGTCCCTCCACATTCCTGGTGTCCGCGATGCGCTTTTCGCTTCCGATGCTCCCACTCCTTCTGTCGCTGACGACCATGGCCACGACCGCCTGTACCCACGGCGTCCCATCCAGCGATATCGGCGAGCAGACGTCCGCCGCCATGCCGGTGCCGGCCCCACCCGCGTGGCTGGATGACCTCGACCGGCGCTACGACGGACAACTGCGGGCGCCGGGACTAGAAACGCGCACGTTTTCCCCGGAACAGTGGTGGGAAGCGGCCACGCCGCTGCTGGCCGAGGATCGCGGCTTCGCCGTGGAAGAGGTCGGCAGCAGCGTCGAAGGGCGTCCGCTCCGCCACGTCCACTGGGGGAACGGGCCGACCCGGGTCCTGCTGTGGTCGCAGATGCATGGGGACGAGAGCACCGCGTCGATGGCGCTGGCGGACCTGTTCCGCTTTCTCGGCGAACATCCCGATCACCCGGTGGTCGCGCGCCTGCGCGAACGGACGTCGCTGCATTTCCTCCCGGTCATGAATCCGGACGGTGCGGCCCGCTTCCAGCGGCGCAATGCCCAGGGGATCGACGTGAACCGCGACGCCAGGGCGCTCGCCACGCCGGAGGCCCGCGCGCTGAAGGCATTGCGGGACCGGCTGGAACCCGCGTACGGATTCAACCTGCACGACCAGGACCCGGGCTACCGCGCCGGCGACTCGGATCTCGGCACCGCGATCGCCCTGCTCGCGCCGCCGTTCGACGCAGACCGCGGCGTGAACGAAGTACGCGCACGCGCAATCGAGGTCGCTGCCGTCATCCGGATCGCTCTGGAACCCCACGTTTCCGGGCGCATCGCCCGTTGGGACGACACCTTCAACCCGCGCGCGTTCGGGGACCTGATGACGCAGTGGGGCACCAGCACCATCCTGATCGAGTCGGGCGGCATCGAGGGCGATCCGGAGAAACAGGCACTGCGCCGGCTGAACTTCCTCGCGCTCGCGGCTGCACTGGACGTGATCGCGGACGGCAGCCATGCCGGCACGCCGCACGCGCTCTACTCTGGACTTCCGGAAAACGGCCGAGTTTTCCCCGACCTCCTGATCCGGGGAGGCAGCATCGCCGCGCCCGGGCTTCCACCGGTCCGGGCCGACGTGCTGGTCAACTTCGAGCATCCCCTGGCCGAACGCGGCGGAACCATCGCCGACATCGGCGACCTCGAATCGACGAAGGCGCGGCACGCGCTGGATGCCTCCGACCTGTTCATCGTGCCGATCGAGGCGGCACCGGCGCCCGGCGCGGAGTCCCGCACGCCGGCCGGCATCGCGGTCGGCGGACCCGCATATTTCCACCTCAGCCGCGACGCGGCCGGCAGCGACATCGTCTGGACGCTGGCCGGCGACGTCGACCCGCAACGGCCACGTCCCGACTGACACCGGCGCAGCGGCCGGCACCGGAGATCGCGCCTCCTGCCGGCAGGACGTCCAGAACGATGTGCATGCCCGCAGTTGGGGAAGGTCGCGAGCAAACCCTCCTGGTTTGCGGAACCTCCGAACTTGTTCAGAGGTTCCTTAGCCGCCTGAACCGGATTCCGGTCCCCGTGCCAGCGCGCGCCTCACCTCCTCCAGCGCACCCGGATCATCGAGCGTCGACAGGTCACCGGGGTCGCCGCCCTGTGCCAGCGCCTGCAGCGAACGCCGCAGCAACTTTCCCGAACGGGTCTTGGGCAGCGCGCCAACGATGTACACGCGAGCCGGCCGCGCCACGGCACCGAGCGAACCGCTCACCGCGCGCAGCATGTCGGCGGCGGCGGCATCGCGCGCCGCCTGGCCGGCAACGGGATCCCGCAGCGTCGCGAACACCACCGGTACCTGGCCCTTCATCTCGTCCGCCACCCCGATTACCGCGACCTCGGCCACGCTCGCGCAGGACGACACCGACTCCTCGATCTCGCGGGTGCCGAGCCGGTGCCCGGCCACGTTGATCACGTCGTCGGTACGGCCGAGGATGAAGGTGTAGCCGTCCTCGTCCCGGATCGCCCAGTCCAGCGAGCTGTAGAGAAGTTCGCTGAAATGGGAAAAATAGCTCTCGAGGAAACGCGCATCGTCGCGCCAAACCGTGCTCATGCAGCCCGGCGGCAGAGGGGGTTTGATGACCAGCACGCCTTTACGTCCGGGGGCCGCTTCCTCGCCGGTCGCCTCTTCGATCACGCGCAGGTCGTAGCCGGGCATGGGCAATCCCGGCGAACCGAACTTCACCGGCTTCATCTCCACGCCGGGCATCAGCGCCAGCACCGGCCAACCGGTCTCGGTCTGCCAGTAGTTGTCGATCACAGTCTTGCCGAGCGCGTCGCTGATCCACTGCGCGGTCGACTCGTCCAGCGGTTCGCCGGCGAGGAACAGGTAACGCAACCGCGACAGGTCATGCCGCTTCAGGTAGGCCGCGTCCTGCTGCTTGAGCACACGGATGGCGGTCGGCGAGGAGAACATCGTGCGCACGCCGTACTTCTCGCACAGCTTCCACCAGATTCCCGGGTCCGGCCTGGTGGGCAGGCCTTCGTACAGGATCGAGGTCGCGCCGGCGATCAGCGGCCCGTAGACGTTGTACGAATGGCCGACCGCCCAGCCTACGTCGGAGGTCGAGAACATCACCTGGCCGGCGCGCACGTCGTAGATCGCCCACATCGACAGCGCCATCGCCACCGCATAGCCGCCGACGTCGCGCTGCACGCCCTTGGGCTTGCCGGTGGTGCCGGAGGTGTAGAGCAGATAGCTCGGCTCGTTCGACTCCAGCCATTCGACCTCGACCTCGGCGCCGGCGTGCGCGGTGCGCAGTTCGGCGTAGTCCAGGTCGCGGCCGTCGACCCACTCGTATCCCGGATCCAGGCCGCGCCCGATCATCAGCACGTGCGGCGGCGCATACCGCGCTTCCATACAAGCCGCATCAATCAGCGGCTTGTACGGAATCATCTTGCCGCCGCGCATGCCGGCATCGGCGGCGATCAGCAGCTTCGGCTCGGCATCGTCGATGCGCAGTGCCAGGTTGTGCGCCGCGAACCCGCCGAACACCACCGAGTGGACCGCACCGATGCGCGCGCACGCCAGCATCGCAAACACCGCCTCGGCCATGTTCGGCATGTAGATCACTACCCGGTCGCCGCGACCGACGCCGAGCGACTTCAGCACCGCGGCGAACACGTTCACTTCCCGGTACAGGTCGCGGTAGGTCAGCTCGTCGGCCTTCCCGGTTTCGCTGGAGATCGCCGCCAGCGCCAGCTGGTCGCCGCGCGCCTCCAGATGACGATCGACCGCGTTGTAGCAGAGGTTGGTCTCGCCGCCCACGAACCATTTCCGGAATGGCGGGTTCGAGTAGTCGAGGATCTGCCGCGGCGGCTTGTGCCAGTGGATGGCTTCCGCCTGCTCGGCCCAGAACGCCTCCGGATCCTCGATGGACCGGAGATAGGTCTCCCGATAGCCCATCTCGATGCTCCTCGCGGCGACCACCGGAGCATACCGATGGACCAACCCCACGGACCGTCAGACTTTGGTCGAAGCATGGAAGCCGCGGACGCACCGCCTCACGCATCTGGGGGGAACTGCGGCGCTGCCCGGACCGGACGCTGTCGCTCCGACTGCAGATCCGGGCACGACCGTCGGCCTGGTGCCATGCCGGGCGGGCGCCCGCTCCGAGCGTGACCGGGGCGTCGGCTGCGACGTTCTACAATCGTGCAAGCTGCTTGCCCGCAGCCTTCCCCAACTGCCGCGAGATTCCATGGACTCCATTCACCCGGCGCACGATGCGCCTTCCGTTCGTGCAATGACCCGCGAACTCGCCACCGTCGGCATCGTCCTGTTCGCGATCAAGCTGGCGTGGCTGTGCATCGACCATACGCTTCGCGTCTACATGGGCGATTCCATGACCTACCTGCATTCGGCCGCCATGCTGACGGGCACCGGGGGGCGGTCGTTCCTGTACGGGTGGACACTGCGCTTCACGGCACTGCCGTTCGATACCCCGGTGGCCGTCATCGCCGTCCAGGCGCTCTGGTCGCTGCTCACGTCCTTGGCATTGTTCGCCTTTCTGCGGCACGCACTGCGGGCGTCATTCTGGTGGAGCGCGGTCCCCGCCTGGCTGCTGGCGGCGGAGCCCGTACAGGTATTCATGGAACGGATGGTCATGGCGGAAACCCTCGGCCTGCTGGCTTTCGTCACCACCGTCCTGGTGTTCGCACGGTATCTGGCGACGGGCAATCTGCGCTGGTACTTCCTGGCCACCCTGGGAGGGCTGGCCGCGGCTGCCTTTCGCATGAATTTCCTGCCGGTGGCGATCGGCCTCGGGCTCAGCATTCCGTTGGTGTACCTGTTCCTGAATCCGGCGCCCCATTCGCAGCAACGCACGAAATGGGGGCGGCACCTCGCCCTGGCGCTGGCGATGCTGGCCGGCACGCATCTGGCATACACCCACGCCTACGGCTACGTCACGAAGTACCCGCCCGGCTATCTCGCCTACACGGGCATGATGAGGATCGGTCTGGTCGCACCGCTGATCCGCCCGGAGCACTTCGAGGGAACCGGCGTTTCGGGCGACATCCTCGAGCAGGTGAAGCGGCCCCTCGACGATCATTGGCAACGCGGCCATCACATCTGGGAGAAGGACGGGTTGTGGCCGATGCTGGAGAAGCATAGCGAGCAGCCGGAACTGGTCGCCCGCACGATCACGCGGCGGGCGATGCTCGGCGATCCGGTCGGCCTGCTGAAGATCAACGTCGCAACCCTCGGCGGCTATTTCGACGACAGGAGAAGCCGCCTGAGAATGCTCGACGACAAGGGCGTGAGCGCACCCAGCGAACGCGATCTGCAGCTGATCCTGGCGTGGACGGGGTGGGACGCGCGCGGGATCGACCAAACCGAAACACCCGCGAGGGCCTATTTCGCCGCCTCGGCGGGCTGGCTGACCCTGTGCCTGTTCGTCCTTGCGCCGCTCGCGCTGGCAACGTCATTCATGTGCTGGCGGCATCCACGACGCGATCAGTACCTGCTGCTGGCGCTGGCATCGCTCGGACTGGTCGCGAACCATCTGCTGTTCGCGCATATCGTGTCGTACCGCTACATCCATCCCTTCCCGTGGTTCGTGCTCGCCAATCTGGCCGCGATCGCCTGTCTGGTCACGGCCCGTCGGCGGGCGTCGGCTCCGGCCGGGCCGGTGCGGGCCACCGCAGGTAGGCCAGCGCCTTGAGCTCCCTGCGCCCTCTCGTCACCGAATCCAGAATCACCCCGACCAGCAGGGACAGCGCGGACATCACCAGCAGCGCCGCCGTCAGGATCGCGGTGGGAAACCGCGGCACCAGGCCGGTCTGCGCGTAAGTAATCAGCAGCGGAACCGAGAGAACGGCCGCCAACGCCAGCAACGCAGCACCGATCGTGCCGTAGAACGCAACCGGCCGCTCCCTGGCGAACAGGGTCAGCATCGTACGCAGTATCCGGAACCCGTCCCGCCACGTGTCGAGCTTGCTCGCCGATCCGTCGGGCCGCTCCTTGTACGGCGCCGTCACTTCCGCGACCGGCATGTGCAGCTCCAATGCATGCACGGTGAGTTCGGTTTCGATCTCGAACCCGGACGACTGACTGGGGAAGCTCTTCACGAAGCGCCTGGAGAACGCGCGATAGCCGGAAAGAATGTCGCGACAGGGCCGCCCGAACAGCCAGGCGAGAAATCCCGTCAGCGCCCGGTTGCCGAACGCGTGTCCCGACCTGTACGCGGACGTATCGGTCGCCTCACGCACGCTCACCACCATGTCGTGGCCGGCCATCACCTGTTCAACCAGCAACGGCCCGTGCCCGGCCGAATAGGTGTCGTCGCCATCGACCAGCAGATAGACATCGGCTTCGACATCGGCGAACAGGCGCCGCACGACGTGCCCCTTTCCGCGGGCGGATACCACCTGCACCCGGGCGCCCGCGTTGCGCGCAAGCCGGGCGGTTTCGTCCTCGGAATCGTTGTCGAAGACATGCACGATCGCGCCGGGCAGGGCCCGCCTGAAGTCGACGACCACCTTTTCCACGGTCGGCGCCTCGTTGTAACAAGGCACCAGCACCGCGATGCGGGGAGAAGTCACGCTTGCATCGTTCCGGAAGACCGCCCGCTCAGCCCAGCAGGTGAGCGACGCCGGCGCGCTCCTCTTCCAGCTCGGCCAGGGTCTTGTCGATGTACTTCTGGCTGAAGTCGTCGATGGGCAGGTCCCTGACGAGGGTGTATTCACCGTTTTGAGTGGTCACCGGCACGCCGAAAATCACACCCTCGGGAATCCCGTAGCTGCCGTCGGACGGCACGCCCATGGTGACCCACTTGCCGTCGCTGCCGAGCACCCAGTCGCGGACGTGGTCGATGGCGGCGTTGGCGGCCGAGGCGGCCGAGGACAGGCCGCGCGCCTCGATGATCGCCGCGCCGCGCTTGCCGACGGTCGGGATGAAGGTATCGGCGTTCCAGGCCTGGTCGTCGATCGCCTCGGCGACGGAGGCGCCGTCGGCGGTGGCGAAGCGGTAGTCCGGGTACATGGTCGGGCTGTGGTTGCCCCACACCACCAGCTTCTCGATGCCGCCGACGGGCTTGCCTAGCCTGGTCGCCAGCTGGCTCAACGCGCGGTTGTGGTCCAGGCGCAGCATCGCGGTGAAATTGCGCGGGTTCAGGTCCGGCGCCGACTTCATGGCGATGTAGGCATTGGTGTTGGCCGGGTTGCCGACCACCAGCACCTTGACGTCGCGGCTGGCGACCTTGTTCAGTGCCGCGCCCTGGGCGGTGAAGATCTTGGCGTTCTCCAGCAGCAGGTCCTTGCGCTCCATGCCGGGGCCGCGCGGGCGCGCGCCGACCAGCAGGGCGACGTCGGCATCCTTGAACGCGACCTCCGGATCGTCGGTGCCGACCATGCCGGCCAGCAGCGGGAACGCGCAGTCCTCCAGTTCCATCATCACGCCCTTGAGCGCGGCCTGGGCCTTTTCCATCGGCAGCTCCAGGAGCTGCAGGATGACCGGCTGGTCCTTGCCCAGCATCTCGCCGGAGGCGATGCGGAACAGCAGGGCGTAGCCGATCTGGCCGGCGGCGCCGGTGACGGCAACTCGGACGGGCGTCTTCATGGGGATGTCCTCTCGATTCGTGGGGATTGCATGGCCAACGCGCTCAGTACACGCGATAGCCGAGGGGTCTGAGTCTTTCGTCCAGGGCCGCGGTGTCGTAGCCGCGCACGACATGCTGCCCGATCACGGTCACCGGAACGCCGCGCGCGCCGAGCGCCCGCATGGCGCGATCGCCTTCGGGCGTGTCGATGTCGAGCACGCGGTAGCGGACGTCGGCCAGTTCGAAGTCCTTCTGCTGCTTGCGGCAGTAGCCGCACCACTCGGCGGCGAGCATGACGATGCGCGCGTCGCCGGTGGTCGTGCGCGGGTCGTCCGGCTGCAGCTCGGGCTCGCCGCCGCCGCGGAAGTGCAGGAATGCGCCGATCAGCGCGAGCAGCATCAGGATCCACAGCGCGCGCATCGTCCGGCTCCGCGATCAGGCCAGTTCGGCGAAGAATTCCCGGATCCGCTGCAGCCCGGGAGCCAGCTGCGGCGTCGGGCAGGTGTAGCTGATCCGCAGCGCGCGCGGCTCGCCGAACGCCGAGCCCGGCACGCAGGCCACGCCCTTGGCCTCGAGCAGCGCGCTGCACAGGTCGATGTCGTTGGCGATCGGCTTGCCGCCGTGCGACTTGCCGAAGGCGACGCTGACATCGGGAAACACGTAGAACGCGCCCTGCGGCCGCGGGCAGACGACGCCCGGGATCTCCGCCAGCACCGCCATCACCTGGTCGCGCTTGGCCTGGAACTCGGCGCACTTCTGCTGCGGCACGTCCTGCGGGCCCGACAGCGCGGCCACGCCGGCGGCGCCGACGATTTCCGGCACGTTGGTGATGTGGTTGGAGTTGAGCGTGGTGACCGCCTGCGCGACTTCCTCGGGGCCGGCCATCAGGCCCAGGCGCCAGCCGGGCATGCCGTAGGTCTTGGACAGCGAGTCGAGGAAGATGACGCGGTCGCGCAGCTCGGGACGCGCGTGCAGGAAGTTGTGGTAGCCGACGCCGTCGAACACCATCCGGTTGTAGATGTCGTCGGTGATGATCCAGGTCTCGGGATACTTGACGATCACGTCCGCCAGGGCCGCGATCTCGTCCCTGGTGTAGACCATGCCGGTCGGGTTGGACGGATTGTTGAACAGGAACACCCGCGGCTTCTTCGCCAGCGCGGCGTCGAGCTGCGCCGGGGTGAGCTTGTAGTCCCGCTCCGGCGGGCACGGCAGCAGCTGGATGTCGGCGTTGACGATCTCGCCGACGTCGAGGTAGCTGGTCCAGTACGGCGTCGGAAAGGCGAAGCCGTCGCCCTCGTCCAGCAGCGCCTCGGCAAGGTTGTAGATCAGGTGCTTGGCGCCGACGCCGGTGGCGCAGTTGGCGCGGGTGTAGCCGGTCAGGCCGATCTCGGCCATGTGCGCGATGAAGGCGTCGAGCAGCGCGTCGGCGCCGCGGTTGCTGCCGTACTGGCCCGAATCCTTGTCCAGCGCCTCGCGCGCGGCGGCATAGACGTGTTCGCCCGGGAGGAAATTGGGTACGCCGATCGAGAAGCTGATGATGTCCCGCCCTTCCGCCTTCAGGCGCTTGGCCTTTTCGGCAACCTGCATGATGGCGCTGGGCTTGGCGCGACCAATGCGCCGGGCAAGCTGGGGCATCGCGGAACCTCTCTCGGAGACGGACGGACGCGGGCAGACGGCTTCTGCTGCGGTGCGGAATTTTAGCATGCGCCAAGCAGATCCTTCCGTCGCGCCGATGCCCAACACCGTCGCCACGGGGCGGTGCGAGCGAATAGCCCACTTGCGGCTTCTTCCATTGCAACGACCGTCGCTCTGGGCGATTCCAGAGAAAGATCTTCGGCTCCGGACTAGCCCGGGACATGCTTCCAGGTTCGGTCGAGCCATCCATGGCCGGACTCGCCGCCGCAGGCCGCGCCAGGCAGATCTTACCGTGGCGACGAAGTAGCCCCGTCGCCACGGGCGGCATCCAGTGAATCGCCGCGCCAGGCAGCCGTCGCAACCAGACAAGCCCCGTTGTCATGATGGTTCCGGAAGAGATCTTCGGCTTCGGAACGAGCGGCGCCCGGGCCGGGGCATGCTCCCCGGCTCGGTCCGCCATCCATGGCGGACTCGCCGCCGCAGGCCGCGCCAGGCAGATCCTTCCGTGGCGACGAAGCAAGCCCCGTCGCTACGGGCGGCATCCAATGAATAGCCGCACCAGGCATCCGTCGCAACCAGACAAGCCCCGTTGTCATGGCGGTTCCGGAAGAGATCTTCGGCTTCGGAACGAGCGGCGCCCGGGCCGGGGCATGCTCCCCGGCTCGGTCCGCCATCCATGGCGGACTCGCCGCCGCAGGCCATCCATGGCCTGCTATCCGCATACCCCGACCCAGGCGCCGCACCGGTCATTCGCTTGCGCGATGCTCGGAGGCCCTCCTACCGAAGCCAACGAGGGATGCAGCGGGGGACGTGCCGTGGGGATTGCGGAGAGCTGCACAGGGATGTGCAGCGGCCCTGAGTCCGGCCATGGATGGCCGGACCGAAGGGCGGAGTAATTCCCGCGGCGCGGCTCACGCCCCGCACGGCAAGCCGAAGCCGCTCTTGAGCTTTCGCCGAGGACCCAGACCGACTAGGGGCTCAGGCCGCCAGGATCTTGTTCCATTCGGCCACGCGGTCGGCCTTCGCGGTCAGTGCCGCATCGACATCGCCCTCGATCTTCACCGAACGGATGCCGTCGCCCTGCTTCACCGCATCGACCACGTCGAGGCCCTCGGTGACCTTGCCGAACACGGTGTGCTTGCCGTCCAGCCAGTCGGTCTTGATGTGGGTGATGAAGAACTGGCTGCCGTTGGTGTCCGGGCCGGCATTGGCCATCGAAAGCACCCCGCGCTCGTGCTTGACCCCGTTGCCCGTCTCGCCCTCGAACTTGTAGCCCGGGCCGCCGCGGCCGGACCCCTCCGGGCAGCCGCCCTGGATCATGAAATCGGGAATGACCCGATGGAAGCCGAGGCCGTCGTAAAAGCCGCGCCGGGCCAGGTTGACGAAGTTGGCCACGGTCAGCGGCGCCTTGTCGGCGTACAGCTCGGCCTTGATCTGGCCACGGTCGGTATCGAAGACGGCGTTCAGGGGCATGGGTGATCCTCACGGGAAGTTAGATAATCAGATGCGGGCCAGTCACCCGGATTCAACCGGGAGCCGGATTGCGGCAGCGCAACACGCTATAATACCCGGCTTCCTCCACTGCCCTTTCGGCGCCCTGCATCACCGCACCGGCGCGCCTCGCCCATGTCCATCGAACGCCTGCGCAATATCGCCATCGTCGCCCACGTCGACCACGGCAAGACCACCCTCGTCGACCAGCTGCTCAAGCAGTCCGGCACGCTGAACGAGCGCGCCATCGTCCCCGACCGGGTGATGGACAGCAACGACCTGGAAAAGGAGCGTGGCATCACGATCCTGTCCAAGAACACCGCGATCCGCTGGACCGACCCGCAGGGCGAGACCTGGCGCATCAACATCGTCGACACCCCGGGCCACGCCGATTTCGGCGGCGAGGTCGAGCGCGTGCTGTCGATGGTCGACTCGGTGCTGATCCTGGTCGACGCCATGGACGGGCCGATGCCCCAGACCCGCTTCGTCACCCAGAAGGCCTTCGCGATGGGCTTCAAGCCGATCGTGGTGATCAACAAGGTCGACCGCCCCGGCGCGCGCCCGAGCTGGGTGCTGGACCAGACCTTCGACCTGTTCGACCGCCTCGGCGCCAACGACGACCAGCTCGACTTCCACACCGTCTACGCCTCCGGCCTGCAGGGCTACGCGGGAATGAGCGAGGACGTGCGCGAGGGCGACATGACGCCGCTGTTCGAGGCGATCTGCCAGCACGTCTCGCCGCCGCCGGTCGACCCCGACGGTCCGTTCCAGATGCGCGTGACCTCGCTGGACTACAACAGCTACGTCGGCATCATCGGCATCGGACGCATCCAGCGCGGCACGATCAAGACCAACCAGCAGGTCACGGTGGTCGACCGCGAAGGCAAGACCCGCAACGCCAAGGTGCTGCAGGTGCTCGGCTTCATGGGCCTGGAGCGCGTGGAAGTGCCGCAGGCGCAGGCCGGCGACATCATCGCCTTCAGCGGCATCGAGAGCCTCGGCATCTCCGACACGCTGTGCGCGCCGAACGCGGTCGAGCAGCTGCCGGTGCTGACCGTCGACGAGCCGACCATCTCGATGACCTTCCAGGTCAACGACTCGCCGTTCGCCGGGGTCAAGGACCGCAGCGGCGGCAAGTTCCTGACCAGCCGCCAGCTGCGCGACCGCCTCACCCGCGAGACCCAGCACAACGTCGCGCTGAAGGTCGAGGACACCAGTGATGCCGACAAGTTCAAGGTCTCCGGCCGCGGCGAGCTGCACCTGTCGATCCTGATCGAGACCATGCGCCGCGAAGGCTACGAGCTGGCGGTGTCGCGCCCGGAAGTGATCGTGCGCGAGATCGACGGCGTGAAGCAGGAGCCCTACGAGCAGTTGGTCGTCGACATGGAGGAGCAGTTCCAGGGCGGCGTGATGGGTCGCCTGGGCGAGCGCAAGGCGCAGCTGCAGAACATGGAACCGGACGGCAAGGGCCGCGTGCGCCTGGAGTTCATCATCCCGGCGCGCGGGCTGATCGGCTTCCAGACCGAGTTCCGCACCCTGACCGCCGGCACCGGGCTGCTGTTCCACGTGTTCGATCACTACGGTCCACGCGCCGACGGCGAGATCGGCCAGCGCATCAACGGCGTGCTGATCTCCAACGGCACCGGCCCGTCGCCGGCCTACGCGCAGATCGCGATGCAGGAGCGTGGGCGGCTGTTCATCGAGCCGGGCGAGGAGATCTACGAGGGCCAGATCGTCGGCATCAACTCCAAGGACAACGACCTCACGGTCAACGCCCTGCGCGGCAAGCAGCTGACCAACTTCCGTGCCTCGGGCAAGGACCAGGACGAAGGCCTGATCCCACCGGTCAAGCTGTCCCTGGAGCAGGCGCTGGAGTTCATCGACGACGACGAGCTGGTCGAGGTCACGCCCAGACAGATTCGCCTGCGCAAGAAGTTTCGCACCGAGATGGACCGCAAGCGCGCGAGCCGCGCCGCCTGAGTCCGGCGTCATGAGCGTCTTCGTCGCCTGGATGCCGGACGAGGATGCGCTCGACGCGCTGGCGGCGCTGTGCGCCTCGATCGCCGGCCGGCTGCCGCCGGCCGGGCGCCTCAAATGGCGCAACCGGCGCCAGCTGCACGTGACGCTGCGCTTCCTCCACGGTGGGCTGCCACCCGATCCGGGACCGCTCTACGCCATGCTCGCCGACATCGCCTCACGCACCCGGCGCATCGAGGTCGTCTTCGACCGGATCGAAATCTGGCCGCGCGTGCTGGTGGCGCGCCCGGCGCCGGATCCGGCGCTGGAGCGCCTGTTCGCCGGGATCGAAGCGGTGGCCAGGGCATGCGGCGAGGCGCCGGAGCGCGGGGCCGCCGCACCGCATGTCACCCTGGCCTATCCGGAACAGCGCACGGCGACGTTGCCGGCCTCGCTCGACACCGGGCCCGGCAGCCTGCCGCCGCTGCCGTTCGCGACCTGCCTGGGGCGCATCGCAGTCGCGCATACCGTGCCCGGCGGCTACGACACGCCGCATTGGTGGCCTTTGCAGGAAGCGGCACCACCTGACGACCCGCTCGCCTGAGGCCCGGCGTTGCAGGGTGCGCGGGCGTTTGCGGGAATCCGCGCCGCACGCCATGCTGCCCGCCGGACCCACGGAACGCCGCCCATGCACGACCTCCCGACCCGCGCGTCGCACCCGGTCGCCTGGCTGCTGCTGGGTTGCGTGTTCGCCGCCGGTTGCGAACGGCAGCCGAGCCCGGTGGCTGCGGATGCGACGAGTGCGCCCGCCACGACGACACCCGCCACGCCGGATTTCGCCTTCGCCGAACTCGATATCGCAGAACTGCAGGCGCGCATGGCGCGGGGCGAGCTCGACAGCCGCACGCTGACCCGCGCCTACCTGGACCGCATCGCCGCCATCGACGATGCCGGGCCCACCCTGCGCGCGGTCATCGAGACCAATCCCCGCGCCCTGGCGGAAGCGGCGGCGCGCGACGCCGAACGCGGCGCGGGACGTGTCCGCGGCCCACTGCACGGCATCCCGATCCTGCTGAAGGACAACATCGACGCCACGCCGATGGTCAACTCCGCCGGTTCGCTGGCACTGGCGGACCATCGCCCCGGGAGCGACGCGTTCCTGGTGCGGCGGCTGCGCGCAGCCGGCGCGGTGATCCTGGGCAAGACCAATCTCAGTGAATGGGCGAACTTCCGCTCCAGCCGCTCCAGCTCCGGCTGGAGCGCGCGTGGCGGGCAGACCCGCAATCCGTACGTGCTCGACCGCAGCCCCTGCGGCTCCAGCGCCGGCACCGGCGCCGCGATCGCCGCCAGCCTCGCCGCGGTCGGCGTCGGCACCGAGACCGACGGCAGCATCCTGTGCCCGGCGGCGGTCAACGGCCTGGTCGGGCTCAAGCCGACGGTGGGCCTGGTGAGCCGCGACGGCATCATCCCGATCTCGCGCACCCAGGACACCGCGGGCCCGATGGCGCGCAGCGTCGCCGATGCCGCCATCCTGCTGACCGTGCTGGCGGGCGCCGACGATGCCGACCCGGCCACGCGCGACGGCACCGGCCGCAAGCCGGCCGACTACGGATCGCATCTGCGCGCGGACGGCCTGCACGGTGTCCGCATCGGCGTGCTGCGGGAGAACGGCGTGGCGGCGCAGCCCGACGTGGATGCCGCCTTCGCGCGCGCGGTGCGCGCGCTGCAGGCCGCCGGCGCCACCGTGGTCGACGCCGAAATCGCCACCGCCGGCGACTGGGACGACGCCGAACTCGAAGTCCTGCTGTACGAGTTCAAGCACGGGCTCGAGCGCTACCTGGTCTCGCGGCGGGCGCCGCTGCGCGACCTCGCCGCACTCATCGCCTTCAACCGCGAACACGCCGCGGCGGAAATGCCGTGGTTCGGCCAGGAGCTGTTCGAGCAGGCCGAGGCGAAGGGCGGTCTCGACGATCCCGCCTACCTGCGCGCGCGCGATCGCGCGCGCCGGCTGGCGCGCAGCGAAGGCCTGGAGGCGACGCTGCAGGCGCAGCGCCTGGATGCGCTGGTGGTGCCGACCACCGGTCCGGCCTGGCCGATCGATCCGCTCAACGGCGATCACTTTCCCGGCGCCGGCTACGGCGTCGCCGCGGTCGCCGGCACCCCGAGCATCACCGTGCCGATGGGCGAGAGCCACGGCCTGCCGCTTGGGCTCACTTTCCTGGGCCCGGCCTGGAGCGAGCCGCGGCTGATCGAACTGGCCTACGCCTTCGAGCGCATGACCCGGGCACGCCGGCCACCGCGCTTCCTTGCCACGGTGCCGCTGGCCGCGGGCAAGTGAACCGGCTCAGGTCGCCGCGGGCGCGGCGATCTGGTTCTGCTTGTGCACGATCGACATCGCGATCTCCAGCGCCTGCTCGTAGTTCAGGCGCGGATCGACGGTCGAGCGGTAGGCGCGGGTCAGGTCGAGGTCGGTCAGGTCGCGGGCGCCGCCGGTGCACTCGGTGACGTCCTCACCCGTCAGCTCCAGGTGCACGCCGCCCAGGCGGGTGCCGGCGGCCGCATGCAGCTCGAACGCCTGCTCCACCTCGCTGCGGATCTTGTCGAAGCGGCGGGTCTTGAAGCCGTTGCTGGTCGATTCGGTATTGCCGTGCATCGGGTCGCAGATCCACAGCACGCGGCGGCCCTCGCGCTTCACCGCCTCGAGCAGCGGCGGCAGCCGCTCGGCGATGCCGGACGCGCCCATGCGATGGATCAAGCTCAGCCGTCCGGGCTCGTCGTCGGGATTGAGCACCTCGATCAGGCGCAGCAACTGGTCCGGCGTCACCGATGGGCCGACCTTGACCGCGACCGGATTGCGGATGCCGCGGAAGTACTCGGTATGCGCACCGTCAAGCGCCGCCGTACGCATGCCGATCCACGGGAAATGCGTGCTCAGGTTGAACCAGCCCCACTGCCGCGGCACCTGCCGCGTCTGCGCTTCCTCGTACGGCAGCAGCAACGCCTCGTGCGAGGTGTAGAAATCGACCCGGTTGAGGTTGTAGACCTCGGTGCCCGACAGCGTCTCCATGAAGCGCACCGCGTCGCCGATGCTGGCGACCATGCGGTGATACTCGGCCGCCAGCGGCGAGTGCCCCACCCAGCCGAGATTCCAGTACTCGGGATGGTGCAGGTCGGCGAAGCCGCCGTCGATCAATGAACGGGTGAAGTTCATGGTCATCGCCGAGCGCGCGTGCGCCTTGACCATGCGCCGCGGGTCCGGGATGCGCGCCTCGGGGGTGAACGCGGGGGCATTGACCATGTCGCCGCGGTAGCTCGGCAGGGTCACGCCGTCGCGGGTCTCGGTATCGGCGGAGCGCGGTTTGGCGTACTGCCCGGCAAAGCGCCCCACCCGCACCACCGGCAGGTGCAGGCCGTGCACCAGCACCAGGCTCATCTGCAGCAGCACCTTGAGCCGGTTGGAGATCAGTTCCGAACTGCAGTCGCTGAAGTTCTCCGCGCAATCGCCGCCCTGCAGCACAAAGCGCCGGCCGTCCTGCGCCTCGGCGATCTGCTGCTTCAGGGCCAGGATTTCCCAGGACGTCACCAGTGGCGGCAGCGCCTGCAGTTCCTCCTGCACCGCCGCCAGCTCGGCCGGATCCGGGTAGGTCGGCAGCTGCAGCGCCGGACGCGCGCGCCAGCTGTCCGGCCGCCAGTCGGCGGACAGGGTCACGGCACGGAGGTTGCGTTCGGACGGGGGCATGTTCGGATCCAGTCTTGGCCGATCATCATGCCAGACTGCTGCACCGCGTCAATTTCGTCTGCAACCGTCGCCGGAGCGGTTCAGGCGCGACGGCGGAAACCGGCGTACAGCGCCCATGCACCGAGCAGGACGAACCAGACCAGGCTCCAGGCGGGCATCGACAGGCCCAGGAAGGTCCAGTCGACGTTGCCGCAGTCACCGGTGCCGGTCAGCACCTTGCGGATCAGGCTGGTGGTCGACATGGTCTCGCGCAGGAAATCCAGCGGCGGGCCGCACGCCGGGATCTCCGGCGGGAACAGCTGCATCCAGGTATGGCGCCCGGCGATGCCGATCCCGACCGCGGCCGCTACGAATCCGAGCACGCCGTATGCGCCCCTGCCCGCCCTGCCGCGCGGCGCATGCAGCGCCCCGAGCAACAGCACGGCGCCGAGCCCTGCGAACGCGATGCGCTGGAAGATGCACAGCGGGCACGGCTCCAGTCCCCATTGCAGTTGCGAGAAGATCGCGAAGCCGATCAGCGCCGCGCAGATCGCGGCGCCGGCCAGGAACTGCGCACGGAAGGACCAGCGGAAGGGGTTGGATTGCATCGGCGCAAGATAGCAAAAACCCCGGCACGGAGGCCGGGGTCATGCAAGGAACATTGTGTCCGGCTTACTCGGCGTCCGTGGCCGCCTGCGGACGGTCGACCAGCTCGACGTAGGCCATCGGCGCGTTGTCGCCATCGCGGAAACCGCACTTGAGGATGCGCAGGTACCCACCCGGACGCGCGCGGTAGCGCGGTCCCAGCTCGACGAACAGCTTGCCGACCGCTTCCTTGTCGCGCAGCCGGGCGAACGCCAGCCGCCGGTTGGCGACGCCGTCGTTCTTGCTGATGGTGATCAGCGGCTCGGCGACGCGACGCAGCTCCTTGGCCTTCGGCAGCGTGGTGCGGATCATCTCGTGCTTGAACAGGGACGCCGCCATGTTGCGGAACATCGCTTCGCGATGGGCGCTGGTGCGGTTGAATTTGCGTCCGGCTTTCTGGTGGCGCATGGTCGTGATTCCTGAATTTGTCTCGGATGGCGACGCCCAACGCGCGCCTCTCGAATTCTATGCCTGCCATCCATGGCGGAGCGAAACTGGCTTCGGATCGTCCTGCCCGGCCATCCATGGCCGGGCGTTCGCGACCGCAGCCGATGCCGATAGGGCATCGGCTAAGCGCGGTCGCTCACCCAAGCATCCCGTGCTGGGAGACGCCGGCCGGCGGCCAGTTCTCCAGCTTCATGCCGAGCGACAGCCCGCGCTGGGCCAGCACTTCCTTGATCTCGGTCAGCGACTTCTTGCCGAGATTCGGGGTCTTGAGCAGCTCGACCTCTGTCTTCTGGATCAGGTCGCCGATGTAGTAGATGCTCTCGGCCTTGAGGCAGTTGGCCGAGCGCACGGTCAGCTCGAGATCGTCGATCGGACGCAGCAGCAGCGGATCCACGCCGGCGGTCTGCTGCTTGGCAGCGCCGCGGTCGCGGTTGGTGAAGTCGCCGAACACCGACAGCTGGTCGGTGAGGATGTCGGCGGCGGTGCGCACGGCCTCCTCGGCGTCGATCGTGCCGTTGGTCTCGATGTCCAGGACCAGCTTGTCGAGGTCGGTGCGCTGCTCGACGCGGGCGGCCTCGACCTCGTAGGCGACGCGGCGCACCGGCGAGAACGACGCGTCCAGCATCAGCCGGCCGATGGCGCGGGTCTCCTCGTCCGGACGACGGCGCGCGGCGGCCGGCTGGTAGCCGAATCCGCGCTCGATCTTCAGGCGCATGTTGACCGATGCATCCTTGGTGAGGGTGCAGATCACATGGTCGCCGTTGAGGATCTCGACGTTGTGGTCGGTCTTGATGTCCGCAGCGGTGACCGTGCCCGGGCCGGACTTGGCCAGCGACAGGGTCGAGGACTCGCCGGTGCCCATGCGGATGGCGACATCCTTCAGGTTCAGCAGCACCTCGAGCACGTCTTCCTGCAGGCCCTCGAGGGCACTGTACTCGTGCAGCACGCCGTCGATCTCGACCTCGGTGATCGCGAAGCCCGGAATCGACGACAGCAGCACGCGGCGCAGCGCGTTGCCGAGCGTATGCCCGTAGCCGCGCTCCAGGGGCTCGATCACGACCTTGGCGCGATTGCCGGCGAGACGCTCGATCTGCGGAGCGCGCGGGCGCAGGACCTGGTTGGCAGTAACCGTCATTTTCTTGGCTTCTCCTCAAATGCCGTCGCGTGGGGGCGCGAGGCCGTGGCGCGTTTGGAGCCCCCTTGGAACCGGGGGAGCCCAGCGCGCGACTGCGCGCGCTGGCGGGGGTTGCGAAAGGACGCGATCGGGGCCGGCAGACCGGCTGCGAGCGCCCTTCCGGCCTTACTTCGAATACAGCTCGACGATCAGCGCTTCGTTGATGTCTGACGGCAGGTCGCCGCGATCCGGCACCGACTTGAACACGCCGGCGAACTTCTTGGCGTCGACCTCGACCCAGCCCGGCGACAGGTCCATCTGCGACGAGACGTCAAGCGCCTCCTGCACGCGCATCTGCTTCTGCGCACGCTCGGACAGGGCGATCGCGTCGCCAGCCTGGACCTGATAGGACGGCAGGTTGACCGGCTTGCCGTTGACGGTGACGCCACGGTGCGAGACCAGCTGGCGCGCGGCCGGGCGGGTCACCGCGAAGCCCATGCGATAGACGACGTTGTCGAGGCGGGTTTCCAGCAACTGCAGCAGGTTCTCGCCGGTGTTGCCCTTCTTGGTCGAGGCCTTCTTGTAATAGTTGCGGAACTGGCGCTCCAGCAGGCCGTAGATGCGCTTGACCTTCTGCTTCTCGCGCAGCTGGGTGGCGTAGTCGGACAGCTTGCTGCGGCGCGTGTTGGTGGCGCCGTGCTGGCCGGGCTTCTGCTCCAGCTTGCACTTGGAGTCCAACGCGCGCGTCGGGCTCTTCAGCGACAGGTCGGCGCCTTCGCGGCGGGCGAGCTTACAGGTGGGACCGATATAACGAGCCATATCTTCTCAGCTCCTCAGACGCGACGCTTTTTGGGAGGCCGGCACCCGTTGTGCGGGATCGGCGTCACGTCGATGATGTTGGTGATCTTGTAGCCGACGTTGTTCAACGAACGCACCGCCGACTCGCGGCCCGGACCCGGGCCCTTGATCCGCACTTCCAGCGACTTCACGCCGTAGTCCAGCGCGACCTTGCCGGCCTTCTCGGCGGCAACCTGCGCCGCGAACGGGGTCGACTTGCGGGAGCCGCGGAAACCCGCGCCGCCGGAGGTCGCCCACGACAACGCGTTGCCCTGGCGATCGGTGATCGTGATGATGGTGTTGTTGAACGAAGCGTGCACATGGGCGATGCCGTCCGTGACGACGCGCTTGATCTTCTTCTTGGTCTTGGCAGCCGGCTTGGCCATAGCGTTGTCCCCTTACTTCCGGATCGGCTTGCGCGGGCCCTTGCGGGTGCGCGCGTTGGTGCGGGTGCGCTGGCCGCGCAGCGGCAGGCCGCGGCGGTGGCGCAGGCCACGGTAGCTGCCCAGGTCCATCAGGCGCTTGATCGACATGCCGACCTCGCGACGCAGATCGCCCTCGACCACCAGCTTGCCGACCTCGGCGCGCAGGCGCTCGACTTCCGGCTCGGACAGGTCGACGATCCGGGTCGAAACCTCGACGCCGGCCGCTTGGCAGACCTGCTTGGAACGGGTACGGCCGATGCCGTAGATGCTTTGCAGCCCGACCCAGACATGCTTCTGGGCAGGCAGGTTGACGCCTGCGATACGCGCCATGAGGCGATCTCCAACTGGTTTGGCGGCCGGATCACTGGAATCCGGCGGAGTGAACAAGAAATTATAGCAAGGCCTCGGGTTTTCGGGAAGCCCCGGATGGCGAACCATCCAGGACTCCGGCATGGGGAGTGTGCCCATGCTCCGGCGAAGGGCCGCCGCTGTACCGGATCCGGGAAACCCCGGCTCCGGCCGCCTCCGCCACTCAAGCGGAAGACCGGCGACGGCCCACCTGCGCGCGAGACCGCCGCACAGGTCGCCCATCTCCCCTCCCTGCGCTGTTGCCAGGGACGGGGTATCAATTTCCAGCGGCCTTCCATTGGCGCAACCGCACCGGCTTGCGTGTCGTCCGGCCCGGCCATCCATGGCCGGGCGCTCGCGCGGGCAGCGCGGCAGTGCCGCGCTAGCGTGCCCGCGCTCCCCCCTTCAGATTCGCCTTCTTCAGCAGGCTCTCGTACTGGTGCGACATCAGGTGCGCCTGGATCTGCGCGATGAAGTCCATCACCACGATCACCACGATCAGCAGCGAGGTGCCGCCGAAGTAGAACGAGGTACTCAGCTGCGCGCGCATGAACTCGGGCAGCAGGCACACGATCACCAGGTACAGCGCACCGGCCGCGGTCAGCCGCGTGAGCACGCTGTCGACGTAGTCCGCGGTGGCCTTGCCCGGCCGGATGCCCGGGATCAGGGCGCCCGACTTCTTCAGGTTGTCCGCGGTCTCCTGGCTGTTGAACACCAGCGCCGTGTAGAAGAAGGCGAAGCCGGCGATCAGGCCGCCGTAGAGCAGGATGTACAGGGGCTCGCCCGGCGACAGCGCCTGCGCCGCCCGCTGCAGCCACAGGGCCGAACCCGCCTGGCCGAACCAGGTCGAGATCGTGGCCGGGAACATGATGATCGACGAGGCGAAGATCGCCGGAATCACGCCGGCCATGTTCAGCTTCAGCGGCAGGAACGAGGTCTGGTTCATGTACGCGTTGCGGCCGCCCTGGCGGCGCGCGTAGTTGACCGTGATCCGGCGCTGCCCGCGCTCGATGAACACCACGAAGAAGATGAAGGCCAGCACGATGACCCCGATCATGATCACCGAGATCGGGCTGATGTCGCCGTTGCGCGCCTGCTCCAGCGTGCTGAAGATCGCGCTCGGCAGCCCGGAGACGATGCCGGCGAAGATGATCAGCGACACGCCGTTGCCGACGCCGCGCTCGGTCACCTGCTCGCCCAGCCACACCAGGAACATGGTGCCGGCGGTGAGCGCGACGATCGCGGTCAGCACGAAGCCCATCCCCGGCGCGTACACCACCTGGATGCCGTTGCTGGCGCCCGAGCCCTGCAGCGCCACGGCGATGCCCGCGGACTGGAAGATCGCCAGCGGGATCGCGCCGATGCGCGACCACTGGGTGATCTTGCGGCGCCCGGACTCGCCCTCTTTCTGGATCGCCTTCAGGCTCGGCACGATCTGCACCATCAGCTGCATGACGATCGACGCCGAGATGTACGGGATCACGTTCAGCGCGAACAGGCTGAAGCGCTCCAGCGCACCGCCGGAGAACATGTTGAACATGTCGACGATGGTGCCCTGCTGCTGCTCCATCAGCCGCAGCATCGCTTCCGGATTGACGCCCGGAACCGGGATGTAGCAGCCGATGCGGTAGACCAGCAGCGCACCGAGCACGAACAGCAGCCGCTGGCGCAGCTCGGTGAACTTGCCGAGGCCCGCGCCCATCCCGCCCATTGCGCTACCGCTGCGTGACATTGGGTACTCCGATATGACGATCTATCCGCACGCTTATCAACCCTTCACTCGAACGACGACGGCTGCCATCCATGGCGCAGCCTTGTGGGCTCCGGATTGCCCGGCCCGGCCATCCTTGGCCGGGCGTTCGCCAGCACAGCGCGGCAATGCCGCGCTAAGCGCGTGCCGGCTCACCCTCGACCTTGCCGCCGGCGGCCTCGATCGCCGCGCGCGCACCGGCCGTGGCCAGCACGCCCTTGAGCACGAGCGGCTTCGAGATCTCGCCCTTCTTGACGATCTTGGCGCGCTTGGCGGTGCGCGGCACCAGCTTCGCGGCGCGCAACGCGGCGAAATCGATCTCGCCCTCCAGCCTGTCCAGGTTGTAGAGCATCACTTCGGCGGTGTCGTTCTTCAGCTTCGAGCGGAAGCCGACCTTCGGCAGCCGCATGTGCATCGGCATCTGGCCGCCTTCGAAGCCAGCCTTGATCTTGCCCTTGCCCGAGCGCGCGAACGAACCCTTGTGGCCGCGGCCGGCGGTCTTGCCGAGGCCGGAACCGATGCCGCGGCCGACGCGCTTGCGGTCTTCGCGGGCGCCGTCGGCCGGCTTGAGTGTATTCATACGCATGTTCGTTACTCCTCGACCCGGACCAGGTAATGGACCTTGTTGATCAGGCCGCGCACCTGCGGGCTGTCCTTCAGTTCGCGGACATCGTTGAGCTTGTTGAGGCCCAGAGCCTTCACAGACAGGCGATGACGCGCCTGGGTTCCGCGCAAGCCCTTGACCAGGCGCACCTTGACGGTGCCGCCGCCGGATTCCTGCTTAGCCATGGAGAACGTCCTCCACCTTCTTGCCGCGCTTGGCCGCGATCTTGCCCGGCGAGTGCATCCCCTCCAGGCCCCGGACCGTGGCGCGGACCAGGTTGATGGGATTGCGCGAACCGACCGCCTTGGCCAGCACGTCCTTCACGCCGACCGCCTCGAGCACGGCGCGCATGGCGCCGCCGGCGATCACGCCGGTACCCTCGGACGCGGGCTGCATGAACACGCGCGCGGCGCCGTGGCCGGCCTTGACCGTGTGCCACAGGGTCCCGCCGTTGAGCTCGACGCTGCTCATGTTCTTGCGGGCGTACTCCATCGACTTCTGGATCGCGACCGGCACTTCGCGCGCCTTGCCGTAGCCGAAGCCGACCTTGCCGTTGCCGTCGCCCACCACCGTCAGCGCGGTGAAGGTGAACTGGCGGCCGCCCTTGACGGTCTTGCTGACGCGGTTGACCGCGATCAGCTTCTCGACCATGCCGTCGTCCATCTCCTCGCGGTCGCGATTGCGCCCCCGGGATTCACGTTGTTCTGCCATTGCCATATCTCGGTAGTTGAGGAAATTTGCGGCGTGGCCGCTTATCGTTGTGGTGTGATGCGGGTGTTTCGCAGCGACGGACAAATCGTCGTTGCGCCCGATGCAGCCCGCATCGGCAGGGTGACTCCAGGCAAGCCCGGCGCGGCACTGCCACGCCACCTTGGCGAACGCCCGGCCATGGAGCATCGGGCCGGACGATCCGAAGCCGCCAATGGTACGCCAAGGACGGCAGCCTCCTCTCGAACCGGAGTGGCGGGCCAAGGCCCGCCGATGTCAGAACTGCAACCCGCCCTCGCGCGCGGCCTCGGCCAGCGCCTTGATCCGGCCGTGATAGCGGTAGCCCGAGCGGTCGAAGGCGACCTTCTCGACACCGGCCGCCCTGGCCTTCTCGGCGATGGCGCGGCCGACCTTGGCGGCGGCCTCGATGTTCTTGTTGCTCTTCAGGCCGTCGCGCACGTCGGCCTGGGTGGTGCTGGCCGAGGCCAGCACCTTGGAGCCGTCCGCGCTGAACAGCTGCGCGTACACGTGCTGGCCGGTCCGCAGCACCGACAGGCGCGGCGTGCCGACTTCGCGGATGCGCGCGCGGGTCGACTTGGCACGGCGCAGGCGGGCGATCTTCTTTTCCATGGTCTTTCTCCGAGGCGGATCGACGAACTACGCCTTCTTGGCCTCTTTGCGGATGATGTTTTCGCCGGCGTACTTCACGCCCTTGCCCTTGTAGGGCTCCGGCGGGCGATAGCCGCGGATCTTCGCGGCGACCTGGCCGACGCGCTGCTTGTCGGCGCCGCTGACCACGATCTCGGTCTGGGTCGGCGTGACGATGCTGATGCCCTCCGGCACGGTGAACACCACCGGATGCGAAAAGCCGAGCGACAGGTTCAGGTCCTTGCCCTGCATCGAGGCGCGATAGCCGACGCCGACCAGCTCGAGCTTGCGCTCAAAGCCTTCCGACACGCCCTTGACCATGTTGGCCAGGATCGCGCGCAGGGTGCCGGTGATGGCCATGCGCGACGGATCGGAGGGGGCCAGCACCGCGGTGCCGTCCTCGACCTTGATGTCGACGCCTTCCGGACGCGCGATCGACAGCGTGCCCTTCGCGCCCTTGACGCTGACCGTATCGGCCTGGATGTTCAGTTCGACGCCCTTCGGCAGGGCGATCGGCTTCTTGGCGACGCGAGACATTGGGGCGTTCTCCCTTAGGCCACGAAGCACAGGACTTCACCGCCGACGCCCTGCTGGCGCGCCTGCGTGTCGGTCATGATGCCCTTGGAGGTGGAAATGATGGCGATGCCGAGGCCGTTCAGGACCTTGGGCAGCTCGTCCTTGCCGCGGTACTGGCGCAGGCCAGAGCGCGAAACGCGCTTGAGGTTCTCGATCACCGGACGGCCTTCGTAGTACTTCAGCTCGATTTCGAGTTCGGCCTTTGCGCCGTTCTCGGTCACGCGCCACTCGCCGATGTAACCCTCGTCCTTCAGCACCTTGGCGATCGCCGTCTTGGTCTTGGACGACGGCATCTTCACCGACGGCTTGCCGACGGCGGCCGCATTTCGAATGCGGACCAGCATGTCGGCGATGGGATCAGTCATGCTCATTGATTGTTACCTTTGAGTGCACCGATATCCGCGGGATTGCGAATTCGTTTGAGAGCCGGGATTGGTGATTCGGAATTGGTGACTCGAAGGAGCAACAGCGGGCGCTTCTGCGAATCACGCTTCACGAATCACGGCATTTTTTACCAGGAGGCCTTGCGCAGGCCCGGGACGTCGCCGCGCATGGTCGCCTCGCGCAGCTTGTTGCGGCCCAGGCCGAACTTGCTGTACACGGCGCGCGGGCGGCCGGTCAGGGCGCAACGCGTGGTCTGGCGCGCCGGCGAGGAATCGCGCGGCAGCTTCTGCAGCTTGACCGCGGCGTCCATCTTCTCCTCGTAGCTCGCCGATTCGCTGCTGATGATCTTCTTCAGCGCGTCGCGCTTGGCGGCGTGCTTCTTCACCAGCTTGGCCCGCTTGATCTCGCGGTTGACCATGGAGGTCTTAGCCATTTTTTTACCTCGGGATTAGGGATTAGGGATTAGGGATTCGTAAGTGCGGGATCGCTGGGACTTTTCAGCTTTTGCGAATCCCGAATCTCGAATTCCCAATCCCGGCTTTCAATTGCGGAACGGGAAGCGGAACGCCTCGAGCAGCGCCTTGGCCTCTGCATCCGTCTTCGCGGTGGTGGTGATGGCGATATCCATGCCGCGGATCGCGTCGACCTGGTCGTAGTCGATCTCCGGGAAGATGATCTGCTCCTTCACGCCCATGTTGTAGTTGCCACGGCCGTCGAACGAACGCGCCGAGACACCGCGGAAGTCGCGCACGCGCGGCAGCGAGACGTTGACCAGGCGGTCGAGGAACTCGTACATCCGGCTGCGACGCAAGGTCACCTTGCAGCCGATCGGCCAGCCGTCGCGGATCTTGAACGACGCCACCGAGACCCGCGACTTGGTGATCTGCGGCTTCTGGCCGGCGATCTTCGCCATGTCGGCGGTCGCGTTCTCGAGGATCTTCTTGTTGGCCGCGGCCTCGCCCACGCCCATGTTGAGCGTGATCTTGTCCACTTTCGGCACCTGCATCGGATTGGTGTAGCCGAACTGCTTCATCAGCTTCGGCACCACTTCATCCTTGTAGAACTGTTCCAAACGGGTCATTTCTGCATTCCTCAGGCGTCGAGCGCCTCACCGCTGGAGCGGAACACCCGGATCCGGCGTCCATCCTCCAGCACCTTGGTACCGATGCGCTCGCCCTTGCCGGAGGCAGGATTGAACGGCATCACGTTGGACACATGGATCGGCGCCTCGCGCTCGATCACCCCGCCGGGCTGGTTGGCCTGGGGGTTGGGCTTGGTATGGCGCTTGATGACGTTGACGTTCGACACGACGACCTTGTCGCCGAGCACACGCACCACGTCGCCCTTCTTGCCCTTGTCCTTGCCGGCGACCACGATGACCTGGTCGCCCTTCTTGATTCGATTCATCTTCAGCTTCCTCCGCTCACAGCACTTCGGGTGCGAGCGAGACGATCTTCATGAACTTCTCGGAACGCAGCTCGCGGGTCACGGGCCCGAAGATGCGGGTGCCGATCGGCTCGTGCTTGTTGTTCAGCAGCACCGCGGCGTTGCCGTCGAAGCGGATCAGCGAACCGTCCGGACGACGCACACCCTTGCGGGTGCGCACGACCACGGCATTGTAGACCTCGCCCTTCTTGACCTTGCCGCGCGGGATGGCGTCCTTGATCGACACCTTGATGATGTCGCCGATGTGGGCGTACCGGCGCTTGGAGCCGCCGAGCACCTTGATGCACATCACTTCCTTGGCGCCGGAGTTGTCGGCCACGTCGAGGTGGCTTTGCATCTGGATCATGGTCGGCGCTCCTCAGTTATTCGGCCGCACGCGTGACGACTTCGACCACGCGCCAGTTCTTGGTCTTGGACATCGGCGCGATCTCCACCACGCGGACCATATCGCCCTCGTTGCAGGAGTTGTCGGCGTCGTGGGCGTGCAGCTTGGTCGAGCGACGGATGTACTTGCCGTACAGCGCGTGCTTGACCTGACGCTCGACGAGCACCGTCACGGTCTTGTCCATCTTGTTGCTGACGACGCGGCCTTCGACCGTGCGCAGCTTCTTTTCTGTGTTTTCGCTCATGGCGGCCATTCCTTACTTCGTCTGACCGAGCAGGGTGTTGACGCGCGCGATCTCGCGGCGCACCCGGCGGGCATCGTGGGTCTTGGCGAGCTGACCGGTGGCCTTCTGCATGCGCAGCGAGAACTGCTCCTTGTGCAGGTCCACCAGGTGGGTCTCGAGGTCGTCGGCCGACTTCTCGCGGAGTTCCTTGATCGTAGCCATCAGCGTACCGTCCGGGTCACGAATTGGGTGGTGACCGAAAGCTTGGCGGCGGCCAGGCGGAACGCCTCGCGCGCGGTCGCCTCGTCGATGCCCTCGATCTCATAGATCATGCGGCCGGGCTGTATCTGGGCCACCCAGAACTCCACGTTGCCCTTGCCCGAGCCCATGCGCACTTCGATCGGCTTCTTGGTGATCGGCTTGTCGGGAAACACGCGGATCCACATCTTGCCGCCGCGCTTGACGTGACGGCTGATGCTGCGGCGGCCGGCCTCGATCTGGCGCGCGGTCAGCTGCCCGGTCTGCGTCGCCTTCAGGCCGTACTCGCCGAAGCTGACGAGATTGCCGTTCCAGGACAGACCGTCGTTGCGGCCCTTGTGTTGCTTGCGGTACTTGGTTCGCTTCGGTTGCAGCATGATTAGTCCCTCGCCTCGCGATCACGATCGCGGCGCGGACCGCGCGGGCGCTCGTTGCGCTCGCCGCGATCGCCACGCGGCGAATCGTCCTGCTTCTCCTGGCCTACCTGGCTGAAGTCGAAAATCTCACCCTTGTAGATCCAGGTCTTGATACCGATGATGCCGTAGGTGGTCTTGGCCTCGGCGAAACCGTAGTCGACATCGGCGCGCAGCGTATGCAGCGGCACGCGGCCTTCGCGGTACCACTCCGAACGCGCGATCTCGGCGCCGTTGAGGCGGCCGGCGACGTTGACCTTGATGCCCAGCGCGCCCAGGCGCATCGCGTTGCCGACCGCGCGCTTCATCGCGCGGCGGAACATGATGCGGCGCTCGAGCTGCTGCGCGATCGACTCGGCGACCAGCTGCGCGTCGAGCTCCGGCTTGCGCACCTCGGTGACGTTGATGTGCGCCGGCACGCCCATCATGTCGCTGACTTCCTTGCGCAGCTTCTCAATGTCCTCGCCGCGCTTGCCGATCACCACGCCCGGGCGGGCGGTGTGGATGGTGACGCGCGCGGTCTTGTTGGGACGCTCGATCAGGATCTTGCTGATCCCTGCCTGCGCCAGCTTCTTGCGCAGCATCTCGCGAACCTTGAGGTCGGCGACCAGGTAGTCGGCGTATTCCTTCTTGCCGGCATACCACTTGGAGTTCCAGTCCTTGGCGATGCCGAGGCGAATGCCGGTGGGATGAACTTTATGACCCATGGTTACTTGCCCTTTCCGGAGGATTCGCCCACCACCACGGTGATGTGGCTGGTGCGCTTGAGGATGCGCGTGCCGCGGCCCTTGGCGCGCGCCATGAAGCGCTTCAGCGTCGGGCCCTCGTCGACCATGATGGTGGTGACCGAAAGCTCGTCGACGTCGGCGCCACGGTTGTTCTCGGCGTTGGCGATCGCGGACTCGACCACCTTGCGGATCATGTGCGCGGCCTTCTTGTCCGAGAACTTCAACAGGTTGACGGCGCGCTCGGCCGACAGCCCGCGCACCTGATCGGCGACCAGGCGGGCCTTCTGCGGGGAGATGCGCGCGGTACGCAGGACCGCCTTGGCGCCATTTTCGTTGCTCATGGTCGTCATCTCCTTAACGCGACTTCTTGTCGCCGCTGTGACCCTTGAACGTACGGGTCAGGGCGAACTCGCCGAGCTTGTGGCCGACCATGTTCTCGTTGACCAGCACCGGGATGTGGTTCCTGCCGTTGTGCACGGCGATGGTATAGCCCACCATCTCCGGCAGGATCATCGAGCGGCGCGACCAGGTCTTGATCGGTCGCTTGCTGGTGCCCGCGGTCTCGATCTTCTTGATCAGATGATGATCGACGAACGGGCCTTTCTTCAGTGAACGTGCCATGGCCGATTAGCTCCTGCGATCGCGCACGATGAACTGCTGCGTGCGCTTGTTCTTGCGGGTCTTGTAACCCTTGGTCGGCACGCCCCAGGGCGTGACCGGATGCGGGTTACCCTGGCCGGCGCGGGCTTCGCCGCCACCGTGCGGATGGTCGACCGGGTTCA
The DNA here is from genome assembly GCF_041300785.1 of Luteimonas salinilitoris. Classification (NCBI taxonomy): domain Bacteria; kingdom Pseudomonadati; phylum Pseudomonadota; class Gammaproteobacteria; order Lysobacterales; family Lysobacteraceae; genus Luteimonas; species Luteimonas salinilitoris. The sequence continues at coordinate 544,712 of NZ_JBFWIB010000001.1, read as the reverse complement.
TCGCCGCGCCGCGAACGGTCGGCTTGATGCCGCGCCAGCGCTTGGCGCCTGCCTTGCCCAGCTTCTCCAGGTTGTGCTCGACGTTGCCGACCTCGCCGATGGTCGCGCGGCACTCGGCCGGCACCCGGCGCATCTCGCCCGAGCGCAGGCGCAGCGTCGCGTAGCCCTGCTCGCGCGCGACCAGCTGCACCGAGGCGCCGGCGGCGCGCGCGATCTGCGCACCCTTGCCCGGCTTCATCTCGATGCAGTGCACCGTCGAGCCGACCGGGATGTTGCGCAGCGGCAGCGTGTTGCCGGTCTTGATCGGCGCGTCCGCGCCCGCGATCACCTGGTCGCCGGCCTTCAGGCCCTTCGGCGCGATGATGTAGCGGCGCTCGCCGTCGACGTAGCACAGCAGGGCGATATGGGCGGTGCGGTTGGGATCGTATTCGATCCGCTCCACCCGCGCCGGAATGCCTTCCTTGCCGCGCTTGAAGTCGATGATGCGGTAGTGCTGCTTGTGACCGCCGCCGATGTGGCGCGTGGTGATGCGGCCGTGGTGGTTGCGGCCACCGGTCTTGCCCTGCTTCTCGACCAACGCCGCGTGCGGGGCGCCCTTGTGGAGCTCGGGCGTCACCACGCGGACCGCGGAACGGCGGCCGGGGGAAGTGGGCTTGAATTTCATCAATGCCATGGGAATGGAATCCTCTTATTGAAGTCCTGACGGGTCAGAACTTCGTCAGACCTTGGCCGTCATCACGTCGATCGACTGGCCGTCGGCCAGCGTCACGTACGCCTTGCGCCAGTCGCCGCGACGGCCGCTGCGGAAACGGAAGGACTTGTTCTTGCCCTTCACGTTGACCACGTTGACCGCCTCGACCTTGACGTCGAAAAGCTTCTCCACCGCGGCCTTGATGTCGGCCTTGGTCGCGTCCTTGGCCACTTCGAACGCGTATTGGTTGGAGACTTCCTGCAGGCGCGCGGTCTTCTCGGACACGCGCGGGGCGCGGATCACTTCGTAGAGCTTGCTCGCGGCCATGTTGCTCGCGCCGGATTGGGTGCCGTTCATGCCAGCCACTCCTCGATCTTCTTCACCGCATCGGCGGTGATCAGCACGGTGTCGGCCGACACCAGCGCCACCGGGTCCAGGCCCTGCACGTCGCGGACCTGCACGTACGGCAGGTTGCGCGCGGACAGGTACAGGTGCTCGGAAGCCTCCTCGGTGACGATCAGCGGACGCTGGCCGACCTCGGATTCCTTGAGCTTGGCCACCAGGCCGCTTGTTTTGGTCACCTCGACGTCGAACGCATCGACGACCTTCAGGCGGCCCTGTCGGTTGAGCTCCGACAGGATCGCGGCCATCGCGGCGCGGTACATCTTGCGGTTGATCTTCTGCTCGAAGCTGCGCGGCTTGGCCGCGAAGGTCACGCCGCCGCCGACGAAGATCGGCGCGGTCAGCGCGCCGTGGCGGGCGCCACCGCCCTTCTGGCGCTTCGACTTCTTGGTGGTGCCGCTGACTTCCGAACGCGTCTTCTGCGCCTTGGTGCCGGCGCGACCCGCGTTGCGGTAGGCGACGACGACCTGATGGACCAGGTCACGGCTGAATTCGCGGTCGAACACGGCGTCGGAAACCGACAGCGTCTCCTTGCCGGCCTTCCCATTGCTTGCACTGATGGCGAGTTCCATCGTGGTCTCCTCTTATCCCTTGCTCGCGGGACGCACGATGACGTCACCGCCCGGCGCGCCCGGCACCGCGCCCCGGACCGCGATCAGGCCGCGCTCGGCGTCGACCCGGACCACTTCGAGGTTCTGCGTACTCTGGTTCACGGCGCCCATGTGGCCGGACATCTTCTTGCCCGGAAACACGCGGCCCGGCGTCTGCCGCTGGCCGATCGAGCCCGGCGAGCGATGCGACAGCGAGTTGCCGTGGGTGGCGTCGCCCATCTTGAAGTTCCAGCGCTTGATCGTGCCCTGGAAGCCCTTGCCCTTGGTCACGCCCTGGACGTCGACCTTCTGCCCGACGCTGAAGATGTCGGCCTTGATCTCGCCACCGACGTCGAAGCCGTCGATGCTGTCGTCCGCCACGCGGAACTCCCACAGGCCACGGCCCGGCTCCACCTTGGCCTTGGCCAGGTGTCCGGCCTGCGGCTTGTTCAGCAGCGCGGCGCGGCGGGTGCCGACGGTCACCTGGACGGCACTGTAGCCATCGCTGTCGGTGGTCTTCACCTGGGTGATGCGGTTCGGGGTCGCCTCGATCAGGGTCACCGGCACGGACTTGCCGTCCTCGGTGAACACCCGGCTCATGCCGGCCTTGCGGCCGACGATTCCCAACGAATACTTCTTCGCGGTCATGGTCTCGGCCTCAGGTCAGCTTGATCTGTACGTCGACGCCCGCCGCGAGCTCGAGCTTCATCAGCGCGTCCACGGTCTTGTCGTTGGGGTCGACGATGTCGAGCACGCGCTTGTGCGTGCGGGTCTCGTACTGGTCGCGCGCGTCCTTGTCGACGTGCGGCGACACCAGAATGGTGTAGCGCTCGATCTTGGTCGGCAGCGGGATCGGGCCGCGCACCTGCGCGCCGGTCCGCTTGGCCGTTTCGACGATCTCGCTGGCCGAACGGTCGATCAGGCGATGATCGAACGCTTTCAGCCGGATCCGGATCTTTTGGTCCGCCATGACGGAATTCCTTGGTTGAAAGAGCGACAGGTTTCGCGGCTGGGTGCGCAAAACCCCGTGGAATCAATGACTTTCCGGAACCTGAAACCGCCGGCACCGGGAGTATCCCTGCAAAAAACAAGGCAGGCCGATATGGCCCGCCCAGACGGAAAACTGCAAGCGCGACAAAATGCCCCTGCCGATAGTGTCCCGAAGCACTTCGGGACGGCGGGGGCGCTGCCGCGCGACATTTTCCCTGTCTGGCGAAAACGAGGTGCCTCCTGCGCCTCATTTCGCGGTTTCGCGAATCGTCCGAAGGCGATCCGCGAAGTGGTCGATCATTATAGGGAGTCGACCGGGGCGAATGCAACACCCCTGGTCGGCTTTCCGGGGGACCCGGGTTGCATCCGGCATCGGCAAGCTGATCCCGGCGAGTCATTGGCACCACCCGTGGCGACGGGCCATGCCTCGCCGCGGCGGGGAGGTCCGCCTGGCGCGGGATGACGATCTGACAAAGCCGTGCGCCATGGTGGGCGCACGGGTCAGATCGTCACTTCAGGATCTTGGCCACCACGCCGGCGCCGACGGTGCGGCCGCCCTCGCGGATCGCGAAGCGCAGGCCCTCGTCCATCGCCACCGGGTTGATCAGCTCCACCACCATCTTCACGTTGTCGCCCGGCATCACCATCTCCGTGCCCTCCGGCAGCGTCACCGCCCCGGTGATGTCCGTGGTCCGGAAGTAGAACTGCGGACGATAACCCTTGAAGAACGGCGTGTGGCGGCCGCCCTCGTCCTTCGACAGCACGTACACCTCCGCCTCGAACTGCGTGTGCGGGGTGATCGAGCCCGGCTTGGCCAGCACCTGGCCGCGCTCCACGTCGTCGCGCTTGGTGCCGCGCAGCAGCAGCCCGGCGTTGTCGCCCGCCTGCCCCTGGTCCAGCAGCTTGCGGAACATCTCCACGCCCGTCACCGTCGTCTTGGTGGTCGGACGGATGCCCACGATCTCGATCTCGTCGCCCACCTTCACGATCCCGCGCTCGATCCGCCCGGTCACCACCGTGCCGCGACCGGAAATGCTGAACACGTCCTCGACCGGCATCAGGAACGCCTTGTCGATGTCGCGCTCGGGCTGCGGAATGTAGCTGTCCAGCGCCTCCACCAGCTTCAGGATCGACGGCACGCCGATCTCCGACTCGTCGCCTTCCAGCGCCTTGAGCGCCGAACCGGTGATGATCGGGGTGTCGTCGCCCGGGAACTCGTACTTCTCCAGCAGCTCGCGCACCTCCATCTCCACCAGCTCCAGCAGCTCGGCGTCGTCCACCATGTCGGCCTTGTTCAGGTACACCACGATGTACGGCACGCCCACCTGCCGCGCCAGCAGAATGTGCTCGCGCGTCTGCGGCATCGGGCCGTCCGCCGCCGAGCACACCAGGATCGCGCCGTCCATCTGCGCCGCTCCGGTGATCATGTTCTTCACGTAGTCCGCGTGTCCCGGGCAGTCCACGTGCGCGTAGTGCCGGTTCGCGCTCTCGTACTCCACGTGCGCCGTCGAAATCGTGATCCCGCGCGCCTTCTCCTCCGGCGCCGCGTCGATCGCGTCGTAGGCCTTGAACTCGCCACCGAACCGTTCCGCGCCCACCTTCGTCAGCGCCGCCGTCAGCGTCGTCTTGCCGTGGTCCACGTGACCGATCGTGCCCACGTTCACGTGGGGCTTGGTGCGCTCGAACTTACCCTTGGCCATTGGTTTTAGCTCCGTGATTCGTAGTTTCGTGATTCGTAATTGGTGATTCGCTTAAAGCGGGATTCGTGCTCTGTCGAATCACGAATCCCGAATCACGAATCACGATTTCTTTGTGACCGTCTCGGCGATGTTGGCCGGCGCTTCCGCGTAGTGGTCGAACTCCATCGTGAAGGTGGCGCGACCCTGCGACATCGACCGCAACGAGGTGGCGTAGCCGAACATCTCGCCGAGCGGCAGCATGGCGTTGATCACCTTGCCCGACGGCGTGTCGTCCGAGCCCTGCAGGATGCCGCGACGGCGGCTGACGTCGCCCATCACGTCGCCCAGGTAGTCCTCGGGGGTGACGATCTCGACCTTCATGATCGGCTCCAGCAGCACCGGGCTGGCGCGGTGGAAGCCTTCCTTGAAGCCCATCGAGCCGGCGATCTTGAACGCCATTTCCGACGAGTCGACCTCGTGGTACGAGCCGTCGACCAGCTTCACCTTGACGTCGACGATCGGATACCCGGCCATCAGCCCGTTGGCGATCGCTTCCTGGATGCCCTTGTCGACCGCCGGGATGTATTCCTTCGGCACCACGCCGCCGACGATCGCGTTCTCGAACACATAGCCTTCGCCGCGCTCCTGCGGCTCGATCTCGAGCCAGACATGACCGAACTGGCCCTTGCCGCCCGACTGCCGCACGAACTTGCCTTCGGCCTTGACCGCCTTGCGGATGGTCTCGCGGTAGGCGACCTGCGGCTTGCCGACGTTCGCCTCGACGTTGAACTCGCGCTTCATGCGGTCGACCAGGATCTCCAGATGCAGCTCGCCCATGCCGGAGATGATCGTCTGTCCGGACTCCTCGTCGGTACGCACGCGGAACGACGGATCCTCCTGCGCCAGGCGGCCCAGCGCCAGGCCCATCTTCTCCTGGTCGGACTTGGTCTTCGGCTCGACCGCCATCGAGATGACGGGCTCCGGGAAGATCATCCGCTCCAGGGTGATGATGTTGTCCTGGGTGCACAGGGTGTCGCCGGTGGTGACGTCCTTCAGGCCGACCGCGGCGGCGATGTCGCCGGCGCGCACTTCCTTGATCTCCTCGCGGTTGTTGGAGTGCATCTGCAGGATGCGGCCCACGCGCTCCTTCTTCGACTTGACCGGGTTGTAGACCTGGTCGCCGGAGTTGAGCACGCCCGAGTAGACGCGGAAGAACGTCAGCGAACCGACGAACGGATCGGTCATGATCTTGAACGCCAGCGCCGCGAACGGCTCGCTGTCGGAGGCCTTGCGCGACGCCTCGTTCTCCGAGTCGTCGACGCCCTGCACCGGCGGACGATCCGCCGGCGACGGCAGCAGCTGCACGACGCCGTCGAGCATCGCCTGCACGCCCTTGTTCTTGAACGCGCTGCCGCAGAACACCGGGATCACCTCGGTCTTCAGCGTGCGCTCGCGCAGGCCGGCGACGATCTCGTCCTCGCTCAGCTCCTCGCCGCCGAGATACTTGTCCATCAGCACCTCGTTGGCCTCGGCCGCAGCCTCGACCATGAAGTTGCGCGCCTCGGCGGCCTTGTCGGCCAGCTCGGCGGGAACCTCGCGGTACTCGAAGATCGTGCCCTGCGAGGCCGGATCCCAGTGGATGTACTTCATCTTGATCAGGTCGATCACGCCCTCGAAGCCGTCCTCGGCGCCGACCGGCGTCTGCATCGGCACCGGATAGGCGCCCAGGCGGGTCTTGAGCTGCTCGACGACCTTGTCGAAGTTGGCGCCGGTGCGGTCCATCTTGTTGACGAACGCGAGCCGAGGCACCGAATACTTGTTGGCCTGGCGCCACACCGTCTCGGACTGCGGCTGCACGCCGCCGACCGCGCACAGCACGAACACCGCGCCGTCGAGCACGCGCAGCGAACGCTCGACCTCGATGGTGAAGTCGACGTGGCCGGGGGTGTCGATGATGTTGAGGCGGTACTCGGGCAGCGACTGGTCCATCCCCTTCCAGAACGCCGTCGTGGCGGCGGAAGTGATGGTGATGCCGCGCTCCTGCTCCTGTTCCATCCAGTCCATCACCGCGGCGCCGTCATGGACTTCGCCGATCTTGTGGCTGACACCGGTGTAGAACAGGATGCGTTCGGACGTGGTGGTCTTGCCGGCATCGATGTGGGCCATGATGCCGAAATTGCGATAGCGTTCGATGGGAGTGGTGCGAGCCACGGTCGTCTCTCGTTTCTGGGCCCGGCAATGCCGGGCCGGAATGGCCAGACGCCGCCAGGACGGCGGCTTCCGGATTCGCGGTCGCGGCCCGGACGGGCCGGGTCGCAGGCGGCGTCCCGCGGCATGCGTGGCGGACGCCTGGATGGGCACCCCTCAGGGTGCGCCGGGGATCACCAGCGGTAGTGCGCGAACGCCTTGTTCGCTTCCGCCATGCGGTGGGTTTCCTCGCGCTTCTTGATCGCGCCGCCGCGGCTTTCGGCGGCATCGATCAGCTCGCCCGCCAGCTTGCGCGGCATGGTGTTCTCGCCGCGCTTGCGCGCAGACTCGATCAGCCAGCGCATCGCCAGCGCACTGCGGCGCGACGCACGCACTTCGACCGGCACCTGATAGGTGGCGCCGCCGACGCGGCGCGACTTCACCTCGACCGAGGGCGACACGTTGCCGAGCGCCTTCTCGACCAGCTCGAGGGCGTCGCCGTTCTTCTCGCCGATGACGTCCATGGCGCCATAGACGATCTTCTCGGCGACGGACTTCTTGCCGCTCTTCATGACCATGTTGATGAAACGCGCGATCGTCTCGCTGCCGTGCTTGGGGTCGGGCAGGACGTTGCGCTGCGGAGCAGAACCTTTACGGGACATGATGCAGACCTTGTTCTATCAATCTTCGATTCGGCGACTGCCGAGGTCGGTGCTCCGACCCGCGACTCGTCGGCGCGGTCGGTCGGAACGGATGGCGATGCCTCAACCCTTCGGGCGCTTGGCACCGTACTTCGAACGGGCCTGCCTGCGCTTGGCGACACCGGCGGCGTCGAGCGAGCCGCGGACGGTGTGGTAGCGCACGCCCGGCAGATCCTTGACGCGGCCGCCGCGGATCAACACCACCGAGTGCTCCTGCAGGTTGTGGCCTTCGCCGCCGATGTACGAGATGACCTCGTAACCGTTGGTCAGGCGCACCTTGGCGACCTTGCGAAGGGCCGAGTTCGGCTTCTTCGGCGTCGTGGTGTAGACGCGCGTGCATACGCCGCGCCGCTGCGGGCAGTTCGCCAGCGCGGGCGAGGTGCTCTTGTAGGTTTCCGGGCTGCGCGGCTTCCGCACCAGCTGGTTGATCGTTGCCATCGTGTGTGGGTTCTGTCGTTGGGGCCGGAGCCCATGCGTGAAAAACGAAGACAGGCCAGGTGAACCCGGCCCGCCGAGACGGAAAAGTATAGCCGGCGCAGACGCCGAGCGTCAACGCAAGACCAACCCATGCGCCCGGAGTCCGCCGCAAGGCGCCACCGGGTGACGTTTCCGCGTCATCCCGCCCATCCTGGGCCGAATACGAGGCGCGTCCATGGCGCCTCATTTCGTGATCTGGGACGGCCCTGAGACCGTCGCTGGCGTGCAGTTATAGGGTCATCGGCAGGGTTTCACAAGCCCCGGCGGCGGCCGTCCGCCGCCGGTGTCGGGAAATCCGCGGCCGTGGCTCACTCGTCCGCGCCCGCCTCCGGGCCGGAGTCGCCGCCGGCGCCCTCGGCGACCGCCGAGGTTTCCTCGGCGGCACCGCCCGAGAGGGCCTCCATCTCCGACTCGGTCAGCCCGGAAGCATCGCGACGGCGCTGGGCGTGGTAGGCCAGACCGGTGCCCGCCGGGATCAGGCGGCCGACGATGACGTTCTCCTTCAGGCCGCGCAGGCCGTCGCGGGTGCCGCGCACGGCCGCCTCGGTCAGCACGCGGGTGGTCTCCTGGAAGGAGGCCGCGGAGATGAACGACTCGGTCGCCAGCGAGGCCTTGGTGATGCCCAGCAGTACCGGGTCGAACCTCGCCGGCAGCTCGTTCTTGGACTCGGCGCGGGCGTTGGCCTCGATCACGCGCTGACGCTCGACCTGCTCGCCATGCAGGAACCGGCTGTCGCCGGAATCGGTGATCTCGACCTTGCGCAGCATCTGGCGAATGATCACCTCGATGTGCTTGTCGTTGATCTTCACGCCCTGCAGGCGGTAGACGTCCTGGATCTCCTTGACCAGGTAGGCGGCCAGCTCCTCGATGCCCTTCAGGCGCAGGATGTCCTGCGGGCTCGGCTCGCCGTCGACCACGGTCTCGCCCTTCTCGACGTGCTCGCCCTCGAACACGATGATCTGGCGGTACTTCGGAATCAGCTCCTCGTGCTCGTCGCCATCCGGTCCCTTGATGATCAGGCGCTGCTTGCCCTTGGTGTCCTTGCCGAAGCTAACCACACCGGACTTCTCGGCCAGGATCGCCGGATCCTTCGGCTTGCGGGCCTCGAACAGGTCGGCCACGCGCGGCAGGCCACCGGTGATGTCGCGGGTCTTGGACGCTTCCTGCGGGATCTTGGCGACGACGTCGCCGACGCCGACCGCATCGCCGTCCTGCAGGTTGACGATCGAGCGCGGCGGCAGCAGGTACTGCGCCGGCAGGTCGGTGCCCGGGATGGTGAGGTCGTTGCCCTTCTTGTCGACGATGCGCACCAGCGGGCGCAGGTCCTTGCCCTGCGAACCGCGACGCTTGGGATCGGTGATCTCGCGCGAGGCCAGGCCGGTCAGCTCGTCGGTCTTCTCGATCACGGTGACGCCGTCGATGAAGTCGACGAAGCGGATCGAACCGGCGACTTCCGACACGATCGGGTGGTTATGCGGATCCCAGCTGGCGACCGTCTGCCCGGCCTTGACCGCGGCGCCGTCCTTGATGTTGACCATCGCGCCGTAGGGCAGCTTGTAGCGCTCCCGCTCGCGGCCGTGGCCGTCGAGCACGGACAGCTCGCCCGAACGCGACACCGCGACCAGGCCGCCGCTGGCGTGGTTGACCGACTTCAGGTTGTTGAACTTGACCGAGCCGGTGGTCTTGACGGTAACGTTGTCGATCGCCGCAGCACGCGAGGCCGCACCACCGATGTGGAACGTACGCATGGTCAGCTGCGTGCCGGGCTCGCCGATCGACTGCGCGGCGACCACGCCGACCGCCTCGCCGTGGTTGACCAGGTGACCGCGGCCGAGGTCGCGGCCGTAGCACATGGCGCAGACGCCGAACGACGAGGTGCAGGTGATCGTCGAGCGCACCTGGATCGTCTGCACGCCGGCGTCCTCGAGCTTCTGCACCCAGGCCTCGTCGAGCAGGGTGTTGCGGGTAACGATCGGATCCTCGTCGTCGCCCGGCAGGTAGACGTCCTCGGCCACGATGCGGCCGAGCACGCGATCGCGCAGCGGCTCGACCACGTCGCCGCCTTCCACGATCGGGGTCATGGTCAGGCCGGTGGTGGTGCCGCAGTCGTCCTCGGTGATCACCACGTCCTGCGCCACGTCGACCAGGCGACGGGTCAGGTAACCGGAGTTCGCCGTCTTCAGCGCCGTGTCCGCGAGCCCCTTTCGGGCACCGTGGGTGGAGATGAAGTACTGCAGGACGTTGAGGCCCTCGCGGAAGTTCGCGGTGATCGGGGTCTCGATGATCGAGCCGTCCGGCTTGGCCATCAGGCCGCGCATGCCGGCCAGCTGGCGGATCTGCGCCTGCGAACCACGGGCGCCGGAGTCGGCCATGATGTAGATCGAGTTCATCGATTTCTGCGTGACCTTCTCGCCCTTGGCGTTGGTCACGGTCTCGGTGCCGATCGCGTCCATCATCGCCTTGGCGACGCGCTCGTTGGTGCGCGACCAGATGTCGACCACCTTGTTGTAGCGCTCGCCCGCGGTGACCAGGCCCGACTGGTACTGCTGCTGGATCTCCAGCACCTCGGTCTCGGCCTCGGCCAGGATGCCCTTCTTCTCGTCCGGGATGGTCATGTCGTCGATGCCGATCGACACGCCCGCCCGCGTGGCGTACGCGAAGCCGGTGTACATCAGCTTGTCGGCGAACACCACCGTGTCCTTCAGGCCCAGCTGGCGATAGCAGGAGTTGATCAACCGGCTGATGTTCTTCTTGGTCAGCTCGGTGTTGGCCAACGCGAACGGCAGGCCGTCGGGCAGGATCTCGGCCAGCAGCGCGCGGCCGACCGTGGTGTCCACGACCGAGGTGCGGCGCTCCTTGTTGCCCTCTTCGTCGATCACCGTCTCGGTGATGCGCACCTTGACCTTGGCGTGCAGCTCGACCACACGGTGGTCGTAGGCGCGCTTGACCTCGGCCACGTTGGCGAAGGCCATGCCCTCGCCGCTCTTGCCCTCGAGCGCGCGGGTCATGTAGTACAGGCCGAGCACGACGTCCTGGGACGGCACGATGATCGGCTCGCCGTTGGCGGGCGAGAGGATGTTATTGGTCGACATCATCAGCGCGCGCGCTTCCAGCTGGGCCTCCAGGCTCAACGGCACGTGCACGGCCATCTGGTCGCCGTCGAAGTCGGCGTTGAACGCGGTGCAGACCAGCGGGTGCAGCTGGATCGCCTTGCCCTCGATCAGCACCGGCTCGAACGCCTGGATGCCCAAGCGGTGCAGGGTCGGCGCGCGGTTGAGCAGCACCGGATGCTCGCGGATCACCTCTTCCAGGATGTCCCAGACCTCGGCTTCCTCGCGCTCGACCAGCTTCTTGGCGGCCTTGATCGTGGTCGCCAGGCCGCGACGCTGCAGCTTGGAGAAGATGAACGGCTTGAACAGTTCCAGCGCCATCTTCTTCGGCAGGCCGCACTCGTGCAGGCGCAGGGTCGGGCCGACCACGATGACCGAACGGCCCGAGTAGTCGACGCGCTTGCCGAGCAGGTTCTGACGGAACCGGCCCTGCTTGCCCTTGATCATGTCGGCCAGCGACTTCAGCGGGCGCTTGTTGGTGCCGGTGATGGCGCGGCCGCGGCGGCCGTTGTCCATCAACGCATCCACCGACTCCTGCAGCATGCGCTTCTCGTTGCGCACGATGATGTCCGGCGCGTTGAGCTCGAGCAGGCGCCGCAGGCGGTTGTTGCGGTTGATGACCCGGCGGTACAGGTCATTGAGGTCGGAGGTCGCGAAGCGGCCGCCGTCCAGCGGCACCAGCGGACGCAGGTCCGGCGGCAGCACCGGCAACACCGTCATGATCATCCACTCGGGACGGTTGCCCGACTCGACGAAGGCCTCGACCAGCTTGATGCGCTTGGTCAGGCGCTTGAGCTTGGTCTCCGAACCGGTGGCGGCGATGTCCTCCTTGAGCTGGACCATCTCGGCCTGCAGGTCGATCGTGCGCAGCAGGTCGTAGACGGCCTCGGCGCCCATCGCGGCGTCGAAGTCGTCGCCGTGCTCCTGGCGCATCTGCATGAACTGCTCTTCGTTGAGCAGCTGGCCGCGCTCGAGCGGGGTCAGGCCCGGCTCGGTGACGACGAACGCCTCGAAATAGAGGATGCGCTCGATGTCGCGCAGGGTCATGTCCAGCATCAGGCCGATGCGCGAGGGCAGCGACTTCAGGAACCAGATGTGCGCGACCGGCGAGGCCAGGTCGATGTGGCCCATGCGCTCGCGGCGTACCTTGGCCAGGGTGACCTCGGTGCCGCACTTCTCGCACACCACGCCACGGTGCTTCATGCGCTTGTACTTGCCGCACAGGCACTCGTAGTCCTTGACCGGTCCGAAGATCGCGGCGCAGAACAGCCCGTCGCGCTCCGGCTTGAAGGTGCGGTAGTTGATGGTCTCCGGCTTCTTGACTTCGCCGTAGGACCAGGAACGGATCATGTCCGGCGAAGCCAGCGCGATCTTGATCGCGTCGAAATCGAGCGTCGGACGCTGCTGGTTGAAGAGGTTGAGCAAGTCTTTCATTGATTTGTCTCCGGTGGAGCGTGATTCGTGATTGGTGATTGGCGATCAGTCAATGCGGATTCGCGGTCTTCGGATTCGATGCTTCATGTTTTGTCGAATCACGAATCGCGAATTCCCAATCACGGCTCTCAGTGTTCTTCCAGCTCCATGTTGATGGCCAGCGAGCGGATCTCCTTGACCAGCACGTTGAACGACTCCGGCATGCCGGCGACCATCTCGTGTTCGCCATCGACGATGTTCTTGTACATCTGGTTGCGGCCCTGCACGTCGTCGGACTTCACCGTCAGCATTTCCTGCAGGGTGTAGGCCGCGCCGTAGGCTTCCAGCGCCCAGACTTCCATTTCGCCGAAACGCTGGCCGCCGAACTGCGCCTTGCCGCCCAGCGGCTGCTGGGTGACGAGCGAGTACGGACCGGTCGAGCGCGCGTGCATCTTGTCGTCGACCAGGTGATTCAGCTTCAGCATGTGCATGTAGCCGACCGTGGTGTGACGGTCGAACGCCTCGCCGGTCCGGCCGTCGTACAGCTGGGTCTGGCCGTTGGTCGGCAGATCGGCGAGCGTTAGCATGGCCTTGATCTCGGACTCGGCCGCGCCGTCGAACACCGGCGTTGCCATCGGTACGCCGTCGGTGAGGTTCTTCGCCAGCGCCAACAGCTCGGCATCGCTGAACTGCTTGAGGTCGACGCGTTCGCCGATCAGCTTGCTGTCGTGGTTGTAGACCTCGTCGAGGAACTTGCGCAGATCGGCGACCTTGGCCTGCGCCTCGAGCATGCGCTGGATCTTCTGGCCCAGGCCCTTGGCGGCCCAGCCCAGGTGGGTTTCCAGGATCTGCCCGATGTTCATGCGGCTCGGCACGCCCAACGGATTGAGTACGATGTCGACCGAGGTGCCGTCGGCCATGTACGGCATGTCCTCGACCGGCACGATGTTGGAGATCACGCCCTTGTTGCCATGGCGGCCGGCCATCTTGTCGCCCGGCTGGATGCGGCGCTTCACCGCCAGGAACACCTTGACCATCTTCAGCACGCCCGGGGCGAGGTCGTCGCCCTGGGTGATCTTGCCGCGCTTGTCCTCGAAGCGCAGGTCGAACTCCTTGCGGTGCGCCTCGATCTGCTTCTGCGCGCGCTCGACCGCCTCGACCGCCTCGGCGTCCTTCATGCGGATCGCGAACCAGTCGGACTTCTTCAATCCGTCGAGGAAGGCGTCGGTGATGGCGTCGCCCTTCTTCAGGCCGACGCCGCCGTTGGCGACCTTGCCGACGATCTGCGAGCGCAGGCGGGCGTAGATCGCACCCTCCAGGATCCGGAACTGGTCGTCGAAGTCCTTCTTGACGCGCTTGACCTCGTTCTCCTCGATCTGGCGCGCGCGCTTGTCCTTCTCGATGCCGTCGCGGGTGAAGACCTGCACGTCGATGACGGTGCCGTCCATGCCCGGCGGCACGCGCAGCGAGCTGTCCTTCACGTCGGACGCCTTCTCGCCGAAGATCGCGCGCAGCAGCTTCTCCTCCGGAGTGAGCTGCGACTCGCCCTTCGGCGTGACCTTGCCGACCAGGATGTCGCCGGCGCGGACCTCGGCGCCGATGTACACCACGCCCGACTCGTCGAGGCGGTTGAGCGCCTGCTCGGACACGTTCGGGATGTCGGCGGAGATCTCCTCCGGCCCCAGCTTGGTATCGCGGGCGACCGCGGTCAGCTCCTCGATGTGGATCGTGGTGTAGCGGTCCTCCTCGACCACCCGCTCGGAGAGCAGGATCGAATCCTCGAAGTTGTAGCCGTTCCAGGGCATGAACGCGACCAGCATGTTCTGGCCCAGGGCCAGCTCGCCGATGTCGGTCGAGGGGCCGTCGGCCAGCACGTCGCCGCGCGCGATCACGTCGCCCACGTTCACCAGCGGGCGCTGGTTGATGCAGGTGTTCTGGTTGGAGCGCGTGTACTTGATCAGCGAGTAGATGTCGACGCCGGCATCGTGCTCGCCGGAGATCTCCTCCTCGTTGACCTTGACCACGATGCGGCCGGCGTCGATCTGCTCGATCGCACCGCCGCGGCGGGCATTCACGGTCACGCCCGAGTCGCGCGCCACGGCGCGCTCGATGCCGGTCCCGACCAGCGGCTTCTGCGCACGCAGCGTCGGCACCGCCTGGCGCTGCATGTTGGCGCCCATCAGCGCGCGGTTGGCATCGTCGTGCTCCAGGAACGGCACCAACGCCGCGGCGACCGACACGGTCTGCATCGGCGAGACATCCATGAAGTCGACCTCCGACGGCGGCTTGAGCAGCGACTCGCCCTGGTAGCGGCAGTCGACGAACTGCGCGTCGAGGTTGCCCTTGTCGTCCTGCGGCGCGTTGGCCTGGGCGATGACGTACTCGTTCTCCTCGATCGCCGAGAGGAACTCGATCTCGTCGGTCACCTTGCCGCCCACCACCTTGCGGTACGGCGTCTCGAGGAAGCCATAGCGGTTGGTGCGGGCGAACACCGCCAGCGAGTTGATCAGGCCGATGTTCGGACCTTCCGGGGTCTCGATGGTGCAGACGCGGCCGTAATGGGTCGGGTGCACGTCGCGCACCTCGAAGCCGGCGCGCTCGCGGGTCAGGCCACCCGGGCCGAGCGCGGAGACGCGGCGCTTGTGGGTGACCTCGGACAGCGGGTTGTTCTGGTCCATGAACTGCGACAGCTGCGACGAACCGAAGAACTCCTTCACCGCCGCCGCGACCGGCTTGGCGTTGATCAGCTCCTGCGGGGTCAGCGCGTCGGCCTCTGCCATGGTCAGGCGTTCGCGCACGGCGCGCTCGACGCGCACCAGGCCCACGCGGAACACGTTCTCGGCCATCTCGCCGACCGAACGCACGCGGCGGTTGCCGAGGTGGTCGATGTCGTCGACGGTGCCGCGGCCGTTGCGGATCTCGGTCAGCACCTTGATCACGTCGAGGATGTCGGAGGTGTCGCCGAACTGCTCGCGCAGCTTCGCCGAATCCTCGTCCTTGCGCTCGGCGTAGTAATGCGAGTCGTAGAGCACCGAGGCGCCCTCGGTCTCCTTACGGCCGAGGCGGCGGTTGAACTTCATCCGGCCCACGCCCGACAGGTCGTAGCGCTCGAAGGTGAAGAACAGGTTGTGGAACAGGTTCTGCGCGGCATCCTTGGTCGGCGGCTCGCCGGGACGCATCATGCGGTAGATCTCGACCAGCGCCTCGAGCTGGGTCTTGGTCGGATCGATGCGCAGGGTATTGGAGATGTACGGGCCGCGATCGAGATCGTTGACCCAGATGGTGCCGACCGCCTCGACGCCGGCCTTGCGGAACGAGGCGAGCTGTTCCTCGCTGATCTCGTCGTTGGCGGTGGCCAGCAGCTCGCCGGTCTCCGGATCGACCACGTCATGCGAGAGGATGCGGCCCAACAGGT
The DNA here is from genome assembly GCF_041300785.1 of Luteimonas salinilitoris. Lineage (NCBI taxonomy): Bacteria > Pseudomonadati > Pseudomonadota > Gammaproteobacteria > Lysobacterales > Lysobacteraceae > Luteimonas > Luteimonas salinilitoris. The sequence goes on along the minus strand of NZ_JBFWIB010000001.1, from coordinate 529,057 downwards.
ACTCGTCCGGCACCGCCAGCGCGGCGATCCCGGACTGCTCCAGCTGCCTGGTGTGGCGCGCGGTGATGCGCTTGCCGGCCTCGACGATGACCTGGTCGCCGTCGGCGAGGTCGAAATCGAGGGTCTCGCCGCGCAGGCGCTCGGGCACCAGCTCGAGCTGCACGCCCTGCTCGGGATCGATGTGGAAGGTGTTGATCTCGAAGAACTCGTTCAGCATCTCCTCGTTGGAGTAGCCGAGCGCACGCAGCAGGATCGACACCGGCAGCTTGCGGCGGCGGTCGATGCGGGTGAACAGCGCGTCCTTCGGGTCGAACTCAAAGTCGAGCCACGAACCGCGGTAAGGGATGATGCGCGCCGAGTACAGCAGCTTGCCCGAGCTGTGGGTCTTGCCGCGGTCGTGGTCGAAGAACACGCCCGGGGAGCGGTGCAGCTGCGAGACGATGACGCGCTCGGTGCCGTTGACGATGAAGGTGCCGTTGCCGGTCATGAGCGGGATCTCGCCCATGTAGACCTCCTGCTCCTTCACGTACTTGATCGCCTTGCTGGACGACTCGCGGTCGTAGATCACCAGGCGCACGGTCACGCGCAGCGGCGCGCCGTAGGACAGGCCGCGGTTACGGCACTCGCGCTCGTCGAACACCGGATCGCCCAGCTTGTAGCCGACGTACTCCAGCGCCGCGTAACCGTTGTAGCTGACGATCGGGAACACCGATTTCAGCGCGGCGTGCAGGCCGCGGTCCTGGCGCTTGGCCGGATCGACGTCCGCCTGCAGGAAGTCGCGATACGAGTCGACCTGGATCGCAAGCAGGAACGGCACCTCGAGGATGGTCCGGCGCTTGCCGAAGTCCTTGCGGATACGCTTCTTTTCGGTGAACGAATAACCGGATTGCTGCGGGGATGTCGTCATGAGGAATGACCGCCTTTGGCATCTGCGAGCCGCGCGTCCGCGGCTCTGGGGGAATCAATATCTGATCGGGAAAATCGCCAGTGGGAAGTCGCTGGTATTGCCGGCACCAGCACGCCTTCTCCCGCTACTTCCGACTGTCGACTCTATGGAGCCGGGATTGGAGATTCGGGATTCGGGATTGGCAAAAACGGAGCTTTCCGTTTTACCAATCCCGAATCCCTACTCCCTAATCCCGGCCTTTCAACAACGGCCAAAGGCCGGGGGCTTTCGCCCCCAGCCCCGGCTGGTCGCCTGATGGATCTGGCGACGCAACTAACGCTTACTTCAGCTCGGCGGTGGCGCCGGCGGCCTCGAGGTCCTTCTTGAACTTCTCGGCCTCGTCCTTCGACACGCCTTCCTTCACTTCCTTCGGCGCGCTCTCGACCAGGTCCTTGGCTTCCTTCAGGCCCAGGCCGGTGATCGCGCGGACCACCTTGATGACCTCGACCTTCTTCTCGCCGGTGGCCTTCAGGAGCACGGTGAACTCGGTCTGCTCCTCGGCCGGAGCGGCGGCGGCGGCGGCCGGCCCGGCGGCGACGGCCACCGGAGCGGCGGCGGACACGCCGAACTTCTCTTCCATCGCCTTGACCAGCTCCATCACCTCGACGAGGGTCTTGCTGCTGATCGCTTCGATGATTTCTTCATTCGAAAGGGACATCGTGATTACCTCTGTTAACTAATTTTGGAAACGGCTGATTGATTTGGAACTCGGATACCGAACTGGTTGTTTGCCGGGGGACTCGGGATTGGTGATTCGGGATTCGTAAAGCCGAAGCTGCTGCCTTTGCTTTTGCGAATCCCCAATCCCGAATCTCGAATCCCAAAGCCGCCGTCAGGCGGCTTTCTGCTGGCCGACCGCGTTGGTGACGCGGGCGACCTGCGAGGCCGGCTCGGCCAGAACGCGCACCAGCATGGTGGCGGGCTGGACCATGACGCTGAGCAGCATCGACAACGCCTGATCGCGGGTCGGCAGCGACGCCAGGACATCCACATGGGAGCCCGGGTACATCTGCCCGCCCAACGACACGAGGCGCGGCTTCAGCTTGTCGTTCGCCTTGGCGAACTCCTGGATCAGACGTCCGGCGGCACCGGGGTCTTCCTGCGAGAAGGCGTACAGCAGGGGGCCGACCAGCGCGTCCTTGACGACGGCATAATCGGTGTCCTCCACCGCGCGCGAGACCAGCGTGTTCTTGGCTACTTTCAAGAACACGCCTTCCTGACGCGCCTTCCTGCGCAGGCCGGTCAACTGCTCGACCGTCAGACCCGCATACTCGGCGGCGACCAGCGAGTGCGCCTTGCCGGCGACCTCGGCCAGTTCGGCAACGACTTCCTTCTTCTGGTTCAGATTAAGAGCCATTGCACTCCTCCTGACTACTCATTCCGCCCGTCGGGTTCCTCGTCGGGGCGGTCCTGGGGCCGCATCGGTCCTTCGATGCGGGGAACGCCGAAGCGCTCTCGGTTGGCAGCCGTTTCCAGAATCCACTGGAGGGTCGGCGACCATCTACGCAGGCCCTTTCCCGCTCGCGCGGTCCGGGATTAAGCGGTCGACGCATGCAACGACGGCGATTCCCTGCCAATTCGAGCCTCCGTGCCCGTCGTCGTTGCCACGCAGACCGCGCCTGCGGTCTTTGACGGCGCCGCGCTGGGCCGAAACCCGTTGCGATGCCCTCAAAAATCTAGGAACGAGTGGAGAGAAACGAGAAACGAGAGAGCAGCGGCCCATTCTCGGGCGCCGTGGCTTTTCCTCTCGTTACTCGTTCCTCGTTTCTCGTTCCTGGCTTCATCATTTCAGCGCCAGCGACGACTGGTCGACGGCGACGCCGGGGCCCATGGTCGAGCTGATGGAAACCTTCTGCAGGTAGGTGCCCTTGGCGGTCGCCGGCTTGGCCTTGACCAGGTCCGCCAGCAGCGCCTGCAGGTTCTCCTGCAGCTTGCCGTCCTCGAAGTCGGCCTTGCCGATGGTGCAATGGATGATGCCGGCCTTGTCGGTGCGGTAGCGGACCTGGCCGCCCTTGGCGTTCTTCACTGCCTCGCCCGGGTTCGGGGAGACCGTGCCCACCTTCGGGTTCGGCATCAGGCCGCGCGGACCGAGCAGCGTGCCGAGCTTGCCGACCACGCGCATCGCGTCCGGCGTGGCGATGACCACGTCGTAGCTCAGGTCGCCGCCCTGCATCTTTTCGGCCAGGTCGTCCATGCCCACGACATCGGCGCCCGCGGCCAGGGCCTCTTCGGCCTTGGCGCCGGCCGGTGCGAACACCGCCACGCGCACGGTCTTGCCGGTGCCGGCGGGCAGCACGGTCGAGCCGCGCACCTGCTGGTCCGACTTCTTGGCATCGACGCCGAGGCGCACGGCCACGTCGACCGCCTCGTTGAACTTCGCCTTGCTGTGGTCCTTGATGATCTTCAGCGCTTCCCCGATCGGATAGGCCTTGCCCGGCTCGACCGCGGCCATGCTCGCTTTCTGTCGCTTCGTCTGCTTCGCCATGTCGTCAGCCCTCCACCGTCAAGCCCATGCTGCGGGCCGAGCCCGCGATCGTGCGCACCGCCGCTTCCAGATCGGCCGCGGTCAGGTCCGGCTCCTTCGTCTTGGCGATCTCTTCGAGCTGCTTGCGCGTCACCTTGCCCACCTTCTCGGTGTTGGGACGCTTCGAGCCCGACTGGATGCCGACCGCCTTCTTCAGCAGGATCGACGCCGGCGGCGTCTTGGTGATGAAGGTGAAGGTACGATCCGAGTAGGCCGTGATCACGGTCGGAATCGGCAGGCCCGGCTCCAGCTTCTGCGTGGCGGCGTTGAACGCCTTGCAGAACTCCATGATGTTGAGGCCGCGCTGGCCCAGCGCAGGGCCGACCGGCGGGCTCGGATTGGCCTGCCCGGCCTTGACCTGCAGTTTGATGTAACCGACGACTTTCTTTGCCATTGTTGCTTCTCCTCGGGTTCGAACGCCTCGGAGCCGTTGCTGGCTCGTATAGCTCCCCGTCGCTTCGTAATGGGAATCGGGAATCGGGAATGGAGAATCGTGAAAGCCGAAAGCTCTATCGATTCCCTATTCCCGATTCCCCATTCCCGGCTACTCAGGCCTTCTCCACCTGGCCGAACTCCAGCTCGACCGGCGTGGAACGCCCAAAAATCAGCACCGCCACACGCAGGCGGCTCTTTTCGTAGTTGACTTCCTCGACCACGCCGTTGAAGTCGTTGAACGGGCCGTCGTTGACGCGGACCATCTGCCCCGGCTCGAACAGCACCTTCGGGCGCGGCTTTTCGACGCCTTCCTGCACGCGCTGCAGGATCGCGTCGGCCTCGCTGTCGCTGATCGGCAGCGGGCGGTCGGCGGTGCCGCCGATGAAGCCCATCACCTTCGGCGTTTCCTTGATCAGGTGCCAGCTCTCGCTGTCGATCCGCGGAATGCCGCTTTCCTCGTGGGTGGCGATCTGCACCAGCACGTAGCCGGGGAAGAACTTGCGCTCGGAACGGCGCTTCTGGCCGGCGCGCATTTCCACCACTTCCTCGGTCGGCACCAGCACGTCGCCGAAGCGGTCCTGCATCCCGGCACGCACGATGCGGTCGCGCAGCGCCTGCGCCACCGACTTCTCGAAGCCGGAGTAGGCATGCACCACGTACCAGCGCTTGTCGACTTCTTGTGTTTCCATCAAACCCGAATCTCCGTCATTGGCCCAGGAACAGGCGCAGCAGCCATTGGATCACGGTGTCGAAGCCGGCAAGGATCAGCGCGATGATGATCACCGCGATGATCACGACCCACGTCATCCGCACCGCTTCCTGCCGCGTCGGCCAGACCACCTTGCGCAGTTCGAAGCGCGTCTCGGACAGGAACTCGCGGGTCTGCACGCCCTTGCCGCTGGTCAGGAACACCACCGCGCCGGCGATCACGCCCGCCGCCACCGCCAGCACCCGCGCCGGCGCCGGCCACTGGCCGTCGAACCAGTAGAAGGCGAACACACCGGCGACCACCAGCAACAGCGCGAGCGCGTACTTGACGATGTCGCCGCTGGACGTGCCCCGGGATTGCTCTACTCTGCTGTTCATGCGTTTCAGTGCGTACCTTTCGGCTGCTTCCGACGGGTGGCACGCCAGGAGGGACTCGAACCCCCAACCTGCGGTTTTGGAGACCGCTGCTCTGCCAATTGAGCTACTGGCGTATCGTTTGCTTCGACGGTTTCCTTTAGACGGCGAAGGCGGACCGAAGATCCGGCCCGCCGTTCGGCTCGTTTCGCTGGATCCCGGCTTGCGCCTGGTGGCGCGGGCCTGGATCCCGGCTTTCGCCGGGATGACGATCTGACAAAGCCGTGCGCCATGGTGGGCGCACGGGTCAGATCGTCACTTCAGGATCTTGGCCACCACGCCGGCGCCGACGGTGCGGCCGCCCTCGCGGATCGCGAAGCGCAGGCCCTCGTCCATCGCCACCGGGTTGATCAGCTCCACCACCATCTTCACGTTGTCGCCCGGCATCACCATCTCCGTGCCCTCCGGCAGCGTCACCGCCCCGGTGATGTCCGTGGTCCGGAAGTAGAACTGCGGACGATAACCCTTGAAGAACGGCGTGTGGCGGCCGCCCTCGTCCTTCGACAGCACGTACACCTCCGCCTCGAACTGCGTGTGCGGGGTGATCGAGCCCGGCTTGGCCAGCACCTGGCCGCGCTCCACGTCGTCGCGCTTGGTGCCGCGCAGCAGCAGCCCGGCGTTGTCGCCCGCCTGCCCCTGGTCCAGCAGCTTGCGGAACATCTCCACGCCCGTCACCGTCGTCTTGGTGGTCGGACGGATGCCCACGATCTCGATCTCGTCGCCCACCTTCACGATCCCGCGCTCGATCCGCCCGGTCACCACCGTGCCGCGACCGGAAATGCTGAACACGTCCTCGACCGGCATCAGGAACGCCTTGTCGATGTCGCGCTCGGGCTGCGGAATGTAGCTGTCCAGCGCCTCCACCAGCTTCAGGATCGACGGCACGCCGATCTCCGACTCGTCGCCTTCCAGCGCCTTGAGCGCCGAACCGGTGATGATCGGGGTGTCGTCGCCCGGGAACTCGTACTTCTCCAGCAGCTCGCGCACCTCCATCTCCACCAGCTCCAGCAGCTCGGCGTCGTCCACCATGTCGGCCTTGTTCAGGTACACCACGATGTACGGCACGCCCACCTGCCGCGCCAGCAGAATGTGCTCGCGCGTCTGCGGCATCGGGCCGTCCGCCGCCGAGCACACCAGGATCGCGCCGTCCATCTGCGCCGCTCCGGTGATCATGTTCTTCACGTAGTCCGCGTGTCCCGGGCAGTCCACGTGCGCGTAGTGCCGGTTCGCGCTCTCGTACTCCACGTGCGCCGTCGAAATCGTGATCCCGCGCGCCTTCTCCTCCGGCGCCGCGTCGATCGCGTCGTAGGCCTTGAACTCGCCACCGAACCGTTCCGCGCCCACCTTCGTCAGCGCCGCCGTCAGCGTCGTCTTGCCGTGGTCCACGTGACCGATCGTGCCCACGTTCACGTGGGGCTTGGTGCGCTCGAACTTACCCTTGGCCATGGTTGCGTTTCTCGTTGAACTGTTGGAATGGAAGACTGCTGAAGATGGTGCTCACGAATGGAATCGAACCATCGACCTCCTCCTTACCAAGGAGGTGCTCTACCGACTGAGCTACGTGAGCGTGGCATTTTTGTTGCAAAAGACCGGACTCCTGCCCGACTTCTGCGTCGCGACCCCGGCCAAGCCGGGGTTCGCTCCCGCACGCCGCTTCCGCGTCGCGCGCCGGGGCATCCTTGCCCCGGTAGGTAACTGGTGTCCTGCTGTCGCGGGGTCCAATGGAGCGGGAGACGGGAATCGAACCCGCACCATCAGCTTGGAAGGCTGAGGTTCTACCGTTGAACTACTCCCGCGCCGCGCGGAACTTGCATGGAGCTGGTGGAGGGAGGTGGATTCGAACCACCGAAGGCGTAAGCCAGCAGATTTACAGTCTGCCCCCGTTGGCCGCTTGGGTATCCCTCCGGTGTTTCTGGCAAGCCGGTGAAAACAGCCCGCGATTTTCGCCTGAAGCGGAAGGCCTGTCAACGCGTACCGGCCCTTGCGTCGGTCGATCCGGCGCATCGGCGGCCCGAGCCGGCACGATCGGCGGTGCCCTCCGGCAAGGACGGCCGCATGTTCACGAACATTAACGAGCCGCCTGGCCGCAGCCGTCAGTGCCTGCGCAGCCCAACGAGGCGCCGGCTGGCAGCGGCGGCAACCCGGATCGCGGCCTGCGCGCGGAATGACGGGCGCGTAGCCGCACCCCTAGACGTTGAAGCGGAAATGCAGGACGTCGCCCTCCTGGACCCGGTACTCCTTGCCCTCCAGGCGCAGGCGGCCGGCATCCCGGGCGCCGGCCTCGCCGCGATAGCGGATGAAGTCGTCGAAGGCGATCGTCTCGGCGCGGATGAAGCCCTTCTCGAAATCCGTATGGATCGCCGCCGCCGCCTGCGGCGCGGTGGCGCCGGACTTCACCGTCCAGGCACGGACCTCCTTCACCCCGGCGGTGAAGTAGGTCTGCAGGCCGAGCAGCTTGTAGGCGGCGCGGATCACCCGGTTCAGCCCCGGCTCGTCCAGGCCCAGGTCTGCCAGGAACACGTCGCGATCGGCCTCGTCGAGCTGCGACAGCTCCTCCTCGATCGCCGCCGACACCGGCACCACCTCGGCGCCCTCGCCCACCGCGCGCTCGCGCACGATGTCCAGGTACGGATTGTTCTCGAAACCGTCCTCGAGCACGTTGGCCACGTACATCACCGGCTTCAAGGTCAGCAGGAACAGGTCGCGCAGCGCAGCGCGGTCGTCGGCGGACAGCGCCAGCGCCCGCGCCGGCTTGCCGGCATCCAGCCCGTCGCGCACCCGCGTCAGCACCTCGACCCGCGCCTTGGCCTCCTTCTCTCCGGTCTTGGCCGAGCGCTCGGCGCGCTGCAGCGCCCGCTCCACCGATTCCAGGTCGGCCAGGGCCAGCTCGGTGTCGATGGTCTCGATGTCCGACACCGGATCGATCTTGCCGGCCACGTGCACGATGTCGCCGTGGTCGAAGCAGCGCACCACGTGCGCGATCGCGTCCACCTCGCGGATGTGCGCCAGGAACTTGTTGCCGAGCCCCTCGCCGCTGGCCGCGCCGGCCACCAGGCCGGCGATGTCGACGAACTCGACCGCCGTGGGCAGCACCTTCTGCGGCTTGACGATTTCCGCCAGCTGGTTGAGCCGCGGATCCGGCACCGGCACCACGCCGACGTTGGGCTCGATCGTGCAGAACGGGAAGTTGGCCGCGGCGATGCCCGCCTTGGTCAGTGCGTTGAACAGGGTCGACTTGCCGACGTTGGGCAGGCCGACGATGCCGCATTTGATGCCCATGGAAATCCGTGATTGGTGATTCGGGATTCGGGATTCGGAAGAGCCGCGCTTCCAAATCCCGAATCCCCAATCCCTAATCCCTAATCCCTGCTTGTATGCAACCGCTTCATCGCCTCGTTGAAGTCCCCGGCGACCGCCAGCGGCAGCACGCCGAGGGCATCATCGAAGGCGCGGTCGATGAGGATTTCGTCTTCCTTGCCGGGGCCGCCCTTGAGCAGCCAGGGCGTCACCTTGTCCTTGTGGCCGGGATGCCCGATGCCGATCCGCAGGCGATGGAACCGGCCGTGCCCGAGCAGGCGCATGATGTCGCGCAGGCCGTTCTGGCCGCCGTGGCCGCCGTCGAACTTCAACCGCACCACGCCCGGGGGCAGGTCCAGCTCGTCGTGGACCACCAGGCATTCCTCGGGTTCGATCTTCCAGAAACGCAGGGCGGCAGTGACCGATTTGCCGCTCAGGTTCATGAAGGTCGCCGGCTTCAGCAGCCACAACGCGTGACCGCCGACGGCGATCTTCGCGGTCTCGCCGAACAGCTTGGCGTCGATCCGGAAGCGTTCACCGGCGCGCTCGGCGAGCGCGTCGACGAAGTGGAACCCGGCATTGTGCCGGGTCCGCGCGTATTCGGGACCGGGATTGCCCAGTCCGACGATGAGCCGCAACGCCGTCATCGCGTACACCGATGCCGGAGCGCCCGCGTGGGCGCCCCGACAGGCGTCGCTCACCCGTTACTTGTCGTCGCCGGCGGACTTGCCGGCGTCTTCGTCGACCTTGCTCGCCGGAACCTCGGCGGAGCCCTCGGCCTCCTCGCCCTCGGTTTCCGCGGCTTCGATGCGGCCGTGACGGGCGATGACCACGGCGACGTCGTGCTCCTTGCCGAACTTCAGCTCGGGAATCCCGACGCCCTGCGGCAGCTTCAGGTCGGACAGGTGGATCGCGTCGCCGAGCTTCAGCTCGCCCAGGTCCACCTCGACGTACTCGGGCAGGTCCTGCGGCAGGCAGCTGATCTCCACTTCGTTCATCTCGTGGGTGATCACCACGTCGGCCGCCTTGCCGGCCGGCGACTTGTCCTCGTTGAGGAAGTGCAGCGGCACCGAGGTGCGCAGCGCCTGGTCGGCGCTGACGCGCTGGAAGTCCAGGTGCATGATCTGCTGCTTGTACGGGTGCCGCTGCATATCGCGCAGCAGCACCTTCTGCAGGTCGCCGCCGAGGTTCAGGTCGAGGATCGACGAGTAGAACCATTCGTTCTTGCTGGCGAGCAGGACGTCCTCGTGGACGAGCTGGATGCTCACCGGGTCGAGATCGCCGCCATAGACGATCGCCGGCACGTTGCCCGAGTGACGCAGGCGGCGGCTCGCACCCTTCCCCTCGTCCTCGCGGCGCTGCACCTTGATTTCATGCGTGGTTGCCATGTTGTTTCACTACCTTGGTTGAATGAACCGCCTCGCGGCGGCTTTGGCGTCTCTCCCGCGACCAGGAGAGACGGTTGAAAAGCCGGGATTGGGGATTCGGGATTGGAGACGGCTTCCGCTTTCACGAATCCCGAATCCCGAATCACGAATCCCGGCCCCTAATCCACATACAACGAACTCACCGACTCGCCGAAGGCGATCCGGCGGATCGTTTCGGCCAGCAGCTCGGCGACGCTGAGCTGCCGGATCCGGTTGCAGGCCTGCGCCGCCGACGCCAGCGGGATGGTGTCGGTAACCACCAGTTCGTCCAGCTGCGAGCGGGTGATGTTGTCGATCGCCGCGCCCGACAGCACCGGGTGCGTGCAGTACGCCACCACCTTGGTGGCGCCGTTGTCCTTGAGTGCCCCGGCCGCCGCGCACAGGGTGCCGGCGGTATCGACGATATCGTCGACCAGCACGCAGGTCTTGCCCTCGACGTCGCCGATGATGTTCATCACCGTGGCGACGTTGGCGCGCGGCCGGCGCTTGTCGATGATCGCCAGGTCGGCGTCGTCGAGGCGCTTGGCGATCGCCCGGGCGCGCACCACGCCGCCGACGTCCGGCGAGACCACGATCAGGTTGTCGGTGCCGTGCGCGCGCCAGATGTCGGCGAGCAGCAGCGGCGAGGCGTACACGTTGTCGACCGGGATGTCGAAGAATCCCTGGATCTGGTCGGCGTGCAGGTCGATGGTCAGCGCGCGATCGCAGCCGACCGCGCCGAACATCCGCGCCGCCACCTTGGCCGTGATCGGCACCCGCGACGAGCGCGGGCGGCGATCCTGGCGGGCGTAGCCGAAGTACGGCACCACCGCGGTCACGCTGGCGGCGCTGGCGCGCTTGAGCGCGTCGATCAGCACCAGCAGCTCCACCAGGTGCTCGGCGCTCGGCGCGGAGGTCGGCTGCAGCACAAACACCTCTTGCTTGCGCACGTTCTCCTCGATCTCGACCTGCACCTCACCGTCCGAGAAGTTCGACACCAGCGCCTTGCCCAGGCGCGTGCCGAGCTCGCGGCAGACAGCCTGCGCCAGCGGCTTGTTGGCATTTCCCGAGAAGATCAGGAGGTTGCGATCTTCTTTCATTGGAGGGTTCTCCGCGTCGCTCTGACCGTGGCGGGGGGATGGAGCCGGGAATGGGGAATCGGGAATGGGGAATCGGAAAAGCGGCGGTGCACTGCTTCTACGATTCCCGATTCTCCATTCCCGACTCCCGGCAGTTGGCAGGGGCGGCAGGATTCGAACCTGCGAATGCCGGGATCAAAACCCGGTGCCTTGGGCCACTTGGCTACGCCCCTTCAATGCCGAGAAACGAGTAAAGAGGAGTGAGAAACGAGTGAAAGCTTGAAGCGCGAACGCCGTTACTCGTTTCTCACTCCTCTCTCCTCACTTCAAGCGCCTCCAGCAGCGGCGAGCGCGCCGCGCCGGCGACCACCCAGGCCGCGAGGCCGGGTGGCAGCCGGGCAAGCGCGGCCTCGGCGGATTCGCGCGTGGCGAATTCGACGAAGCAGCCGCTACCGGTCCCGGTCAACCGTGGCGAGCCGACCCGCGCCAGCGCTGCGAACGCGGCCTCGACGGCCGGTTCGCGGCGGCGCAGCACCGGCTCGAACGCATTGCCGAGCGGAGCACCCGAAGTGAAGTCGGGTATTGTCGCGGGCGCAGCATTTCGCGTCAATTCAATACTCTGGAAGAGGGTCGCGGTGGACACCCGGACGCCGGGATCGGCCAGCAGGTACCAGGCCGGCGGCAGCGCCAGCGGCGACAGCCGCTCGCCGACGCCTTCCGCCCAGGCGTTCGCGCCGCGCACGAACACCGGCACGTCGGCACCGAGCCGCAAGCCGAGTTCGGCCAGCCGGGCGCCGCCCAGGCCGGCGCCCCAAAGCCGGTTGAGGACGACGAGCACGGTTGCCGCATCGGACGAACCACCTCCGAAACCACCACCGACGGGAATGCACTTTTCGACGATGATGTCGGCGCCTTGGCTGATATTCGCTTCTGTTTGCAGCAATTTAGCAGCACGCACCGCCAGGTCCTCGGCGCTCTCCACCCCCGCCGCCAACGCCCCGTGGCGGACGATGCGACCGTCGTTGCGCGGCCGCAGGCGCAGGGTGTCGCCCCAGTCCAGCAGGCGAAATACCGTCTGCAGCGCATGGTAGCCGTCGGGCCGGCGGCCGGTGATGCGCAGGAACAGGTTCAGCTTGGCCGGCGCCGGCCAGGCGCTCCATCCATCCGCCGGCATGGGCACCGCGTCAGCCGCCCTGCGCCGGCGCGGCGCCCAGCGCCCATTGGTCGACGATCAGACGCACCCGCGCCTCACCGCGCTGCGCGCTGATGCGCAGCGGCAGCCGCGGGACCTCGGCATCGGCCGCGTCCGCCGGCTGCCAGGCCTGGTAATCGATGGTCCAGCCGTCCTGCTCGATGCGGACCAGGGTCCCGCCGGCATCGAAATGCAGCCGGGCCGGGCCGAACGCGCCGGCATCGGCGCGGATCCCGGCGGCCCAGGCCGCCATCGCCCCGACCGGGATCCGCAGGCCGGTCGCCTCGAGCAGCAGCAACTCGACGTCGCGACCCTCGCGCGGGCCGCCGTCGAGGCCCTCGATCCTCGCGCCGGCGGCGTCGCCGGCCAGGCTCCAGCTCTGCCGCGTCACCGGCGCGCTGAGCACCACGCGATAGCCGTCGCCGGCCTGCGACCACTCGATGCGGCCGTTGCCGCCTTCGCGACCGTTCGACAACGCCACCCGGCCGCTGAAATCCAGCCGCGCCACCGCGCGCACCCGCGCCTCGCGCGCCTCGACCCGCGCCGCCGCCGCCGCCAGCGCGGTGCCGGTCAGGGCAGCGGGCGCCGGCGCCCGCTGCGGCTGCGAGACACAGCCGGCCAGGGCCAGCATTGCGACGAGCAGCGCGGCGCACGCTTTCGCCGAAAGGAAAGTGGGGTGAAGGTCAAAAGCAAATCCCCCCTGCCCCCCTCCTTCACAGGAGGGAGCCGCCTCAACGCAACGCGCTCGTCTTTCCTTGGGAAAGAGGAGGAGTTCCCGCACCTGCGCTCGCATCGGCTTCAAATGTCGGCTCCGGTCTTGCGCAGCGCGCGCAGCAGCGAGCGGTTTTCGGGGTCGAGCTCGCGCGACTTCTCGAAGTACTCGCGCGCCTCGTCGCGGCGGCCCAGCACCCACAGCACTTCGGCGACATGCGCCCCGATCTCCGGGTCCCGCATCAAGCGCCAGGCGCGCTGCAGCTCGACCAGCGCCTCCTGGTGGCGGCCGAGCCGGTACAGCACCCAGCCGTAGCTGTCGACGATGGCGGCGGCGTCGGGCTCGGCGACGCGGGCGCGGTCGATCAGCTCCAGCGCCTCGGCATAGCGCGTGGTGCGGTCGGCCAGGGTGTAGCCGAGCGCGTTGAGCGCGGCGACATTCTCGGGCTCGGCCACCAGGATGCGGCGCAGGTCGGCCTCGGCGCGGGCGATGTCGTCGCGGCGTTCCCACATCAGCGCGCGCGCGTACAGCAGCGCGCCCTCGTCGGGGTAGGCGGCCAGCCCGCGCGCGAAGGTGTCGTGCTCGGCCTCGGCATCGCCGTCTTCCTTGTGCAGTTCGGCTTCCAGCAGGTAGGCGTCGCGACGCGTGTCCTCGTCGACCACGGCATCGGACTGCAGCGCGCGCAGCGCTGCGAAGGCCTCCTGGCCGCGGCCGAGGTCGTGCAGCACCTTGGTCGCGCGCAGCTGCGCGACCCGGCGCTGCTCGCCGCCCGGCACGCTGCGGTACCACTCCAGCGCGTCCTCGTGGCGTTCCAGGTACTCGGCGAGCTGTCCCAGCAGCAGGCGCTGGCCCGGATCCGGGGCGCCGGCTTCGCTGCGCAGTTCCGCATAGACCTGCTCGAGCGCCGGCGTGTCCCCGGCCTTGACCAACAGCGAGGCGCGCAATCCATAGCTGCGCTCGTCCTGCGGCCCACGCGCCATGATCCGCGCCGCGGCGACGGGATCGCCGAGGTTGTCGTATTCGGCCGCGATCGCCAGCCGCAGCTCGGGCGAGACCTCGGCCTGGTCCTCGATCGCCGCCAGCGTCCGCGTCGCCGCCTCGACATCGCCGCCCTCGCGCTGTTGGCTGGCGCGCAGCAGCGCCACCCGCGGCTCGTCCGGAAAACGCCGTACGACCTCCTGCACGATGCGTTCGGCCAGCGGCAGCTCGCCGAAACGCTGCGCCAGGCCGCCGAAGGCCAGCCAGGCCTGCAGCCGGTCCGGGATCGCACCGGCGTCGATCAGCCGGCCCAGCACCTTGGCCGAAGCGGCCGGATCACGGGTGCCGCTGCCGAGCGCCGCCAGCGCGTGGCGCCAACCGTCCGGGTCGGGATCGCGCAACATGGCCTCGAGCTCGCGCCGCGCCGCACGCTCGCGGCCGCCGCGCAGCAGCCAGGTGGCCTCGGCCGAGCGCATCGGCAGCGAACGCGGCGCACGCAGCTTCCACAGCTTGATCGCCTCGCCGGCCAGCGCGTCGTCGTTGGCCAGCAGCGCGATGCGCGCGGCGCGCTCGGCCAGGCCGGGGTCGTCCGCGGCCGCCCGTGCCGCGCGCAGGTACCAGTCGGCGGCCTGGTCCAGCCGGCCGGACTGCAGCGCATATTCGCCGGCCATGGAGGCGGCGAGCACGTCCTCCGGCTGTCCGCGCGATTGCCCGGAAGCGGGCGGGGCGAGGACCGGCAGGACGGCGGCGAGCAGCCCGGCCAGGAAGAAACCACGGCTGGAAAAGTGGATTGCAGGCATCGTGGGCGGGCGGGCCGTAAAATACGAGATTCGCCAGCAAGCTTATCGCAAGCACCTGAACGGACGACGGCCACCGTCATGAACTTCCATGCCCTCGGCATCAACCACCAGAGCGCCCCGGTCGCCCTGCGCGAGCGCGTGGCGTTCGCCGAGCATGCGCTGCCCGAGGCGCTGGCGGCGCTGCGCGCGCTGCCGCAGGTGCGCGAGGCCGCGTTGCTGTCCACCTGCAACCGCACCGAGCTCTACGCGATCACCGACGACGACGGCCAGGCGCTGGCCGACTGGCTGGCCACGCATCCGGAGGGCGGAGACCTGCACGCCTATCTCTACCGGCACCGCGACGCGGACGCGGTGCGGCACCTGTTCCGCGTTGCCACCGGGCTCGATTCGCTGGTGCTGGGTGAGCCGCAGATCCTCGGCCAGGTGAAGCAGGCCTGGGCGGCGGCGCGCGCGGCGGGTACGCTCGGCACCCGGCTCGACCGCCTGTTCCAGCACGCCTTCGTCACCGCCAAGCGCGCGCGCAGCGAGACCCGGATCGGCAACAGCCCGGTATCGGTGGCCTCGGTGGCGGTGCGGCTGGCACAGGAGTCGTTCGCGCGCCTGGCCGACTCCACGGTGCTGCTGGTCGGCGCCGGCGAGACCATCGAGCTGGTCGCGCGGCACCTGGTGCAGGCCGACGTCAAGCGGTTGCTGGTCGCCAACCGCACCCTGGCGCATGCGCAGGACCTGGCCTCGCGCCACGGCGGCGTGGCGCTGCCGCTGGCCGAGCTCGACCGCCACCTGTCGCAGGCCGACCTGGTGTTCTCCGCCACCGCCAGCCGCGAGCCGGTGCTGCATCGCGCCCAGGTCGAAACCGCCCTGCAGGCGCGGCGGCACCGGCCGATGCTGCTGCTGGACCTGGCGGTACCACGCGACATCGCCCCGGACGTGGCCGAACTGAAGGACGCCTATCTCTACACCGTCGACGACCTGGAGCGTTCGGTCGAGGACAACCGCCGCAACCGCCGCGAGGCCGCGGACGCCGCCGAGGCGATCGTCGAGCTGCAGGTCGCGCGCTACGCCGAGGCGCTGGCCGCGGGCCCGCTCAACGAGCCCTTGCGCAGGCTGCGCGCGCACGGCGAGCACACCCGCGTGCAGACGCTGGCCCGCGCGCGCCAGCAGCTGGCCGCCGGCCAGGATCCCGAGGCGGTGCTCGAGTTTCTCGCCCACACCCTCACCAACCGCCTGCTGCACGCGCCCACCGCCGCGGTGCGCGAGGCCGCCGCCAGCGGCAACCTGGAGCTCGCACGCGCCATTGCGCAGGCGCTGCACTCCGACGACGAGGACCGCGATGCTGCCGACCCTGCGCCGTAAGCTGGAGGCGCTGGCCGAACGCCGCGACGAACTCGAACGCCTGCTGGCGGATCCGGAGGTCGCCGGCGACCAGGCGCGCTTCCGCGCCTATTCGCGCGAGTTCGCCCAGTTGGAACCGCTGGCCGCCGGCCTCGCGGAGGAGACCCGTGCCCGCGCCGATCTCGCCGCCGCCGAAACGATGCGCGCCGACCCAGAACTGCGCGAACTGGCCGAGGAGGAGATCGCCGCCGCCACCGCCCGCCTGGAGGAACTCGACCAGGGGTTGATGGCGATGCTGGTGCCGCAGGACGCCCGCGACGAGGGCGGCCTGTACCTGGAGATCCGCGCCGGCACCGGCGGCGACGAGGCGGCGATCTTCGCCGGCGACCTGCTGCGCATGTACGCGCGCTACGCCGAGCGCCAGGGCTGGCGGATCGAGGTGGAATCGGCCAGCCCCGGCGAGCACGGCGGCTTCCGCGAAGTCGTCGCCCGCGTCGACGGCCGCGGCGCCTACGCGCGGCTGAAGTTCGAATCCGGCACCCACCGCGTGCAGCGGGTGCCGGAGACCGAATCGCAGGGCCGCATCCATACCTCGGCCGCGACGGTGGCGATCATTCCGGTCGCGGAGGAGGCGGAGCCGATCGAGATCAATCCGGCCGACCTCAAGGTCGACACCTTCCGCTCCTCCGGCGCAGGCGGCCAGCACGTCAACAAGACCGACTCGGCGATCCGCATCACCCACGCGCCCAGCGGCATCGTGGTCGAATCGCAGACCGAGCGCTCGCAGCACGCCAACCGCGACAAGGCGATGAAGCGGCTGAAGGCGATGCTGGTCGAGGCGGAAGCCGAGAAACGCGCCGCCGCCACCGCGCAGACGCGCAAGCTGCAGGTCGGCAGCGGCGACCGCAGCCAGCGCATCCGCACCTACAACTATCCGCAGGGACGGATCACCGACCACCGCGTCGAGGGCCTGACCCTGTACGACCTGCCCAACATCCTCGAAGGCGGGCTCGATCCGCTGATCGAGCGCCTGAGCCGCGAGCACCAGGTCGAGGAGCTGGCGCGGTTGACCGATGCCTGAGTCCGGGCGCATTTCGAGCTAATCAGGCAAAGCGAAGCGCGACTTCGGATGGCACGCGGGATGCGTGAGCGGCGGCGCGGTGGGCGCTCCCCGCCGACAGAATCCGGGTCAGTGACTTGCCGGGCGGCGCTCTCTCCGAAGCCCAAGCTCTGGCCCATCTCGCTGCAACGCAGGCTGCTCGGCGCGGCTATTCATTCACACCGCCCGTGGCGACGGTGTTGCCAAGCCGCAGCGGAGGGGTCTGCCTGGCGCGGCCTGCGGCGGCGAGTCCGGCTATGGATGGCCGGACCGAGCCGGGGAGCAGTCCCCGGCCTGGGCGCCGCTCTTTCCGAAGCCAAAGATCTCTTCCGGAACCGCCTTGGCGGCAAGCCCATCTCGTTGCAACGAAGGCTGTCTGGTCGGCTATTCATTGGCGCCGCCCGTGGCGACGGTGACGCCAAACCGCAACGGACGGGACTGCTTGGCGCGGCGCGGATGACAAGCGACGTCCCACGGGCGAGGATGCAGGCCTAACTCCAGACGATCCAAGCGCATGTCCATTTCCGTTCGCCGCGCCGAGCTGGCCGATCTCGAACCCCTGGTGCCGCTGTTCGATGGCTATCGCATGTTCTATGCGCAACCGTCGGACCCCGGCCTGGCACGCGAATTCCTGCGCCAGCGCCTGCAGCGCGCGGAGTCCATGGTGCTGCTGGCCGAACAGGATGGACGCGGCGCCGGCTTCACCCAGCTCTACCCGATGTTCTCCTCGGTGCGCACGACGCGCACCTGGATCCTCAACGACCTGTTCGTGGCGCCGGAGGCGCGCGGCGCCGGCGTGGCTCGCACCCTGCTGGCGGCCGCGGCCGATTTCGCCCGCAACGACGGCGCGCTGCGCCTGGAGCTGGAGACCACGCCCGACAACCACGCCGCGCAGGCGCTGTATCGCGCCACCGGCTGGCAGCCCTACGACGAGACCCTGCGCTTCCACCTGCCCGTGGGGAACGGCTGAACGATGCCGGCGGCACCCGACGATCCGCTCGCGCAGGCCCGGTACGCCGTGCAACATGAGCCCGGCAATGCGATGGCCTGGGTCGTGCTGTCTGACGTGGAACTCGATGCCGGCGACGCCCGCAACGGCGCCGCCGCCGCGCAGCGCGCGCTGCAGCTGGCGCCCGGTCATCCGGAAGCGCTGGCGCGGCTGGGCCGCGCGCAATGGATGCTGGGCCGCCATGCCGAGGCCGCCGACAGCCTGCGTGCCGCCGCACGGCAAGCGCCGCAACATCCCGGTATCGCGGTCTGGCTCGGCCACGCGCTGGAAGACGCCGGCGATGCCGAGGGCGCCAACGACGCCTATGCGCAAGCGCATGCGCTGGCACCGGAACACCCGCTGATCGCCGCCCATCTGCTGGCCTGGCGCCGGCGCCTGTGCGACTGGCGCGACCTCGAACGCCTCTCCCGGCAGGTGCGCGATGCGGTGCGCGCAGGGCACGGCGTGGTCGAGCCGTTCGCCTTCCTCAGCGAGGACGCCACGCCCGCCGAGCAGCTCCAGTGCGCGCGGCTGCGGGCGCGGGCACTGTCCGAGCGGATCCGGACGTTGCCACCTGCGCCGCCACGCGCGGCGAATGCACCGCTGCGCATCGGATTCCTGTCCAACGGCTTCGGCGCGCATCCGACCGGGCTGCTGACCGCCGCTTTCTTCGAGGCGCTGGCGGCGCAAGGCACGCTCGAAACGCACCTGTTCGCGCTCAACCGCGACGACGGCAGTGCGGTCCGGCAGCGCCTGCAGCGGGCGGCGCAGCGGCTGCACGATGTCTCCGGACTGGCGCACGCACCGATCGCGCAGCGCATCCGCGAGACCGGCATCGACGTCCTGTTCGACATGCGCGGCTGGGGCGGCGGTGGCGCGCCGGAGGTGCTGGCGATGCGGCCGGCGCCGGTGCAGGTGAACTGGCTGGCCTACCCCGGCACCTCGGGCGCGCCGTGGATCGACCACGTGCTGGCCGACGGTTTCGTGCTGCCCGATGCACTGGCGCCGCATTTCAGCGAGCGGGTCGTGCGCCTGCCGCGCTGTTTCCAGCCCTCGGACACTCGCCGCGAAGTGCCGCCGGCGCCGGTACGCACCGACTGCGGCCTGCCCGAACGCGCGGCCGACGGCGGCGGCGTGGTGTTCTGCTGCTTCAACAACAGCTACAAGCTCAACCCGCGCAGCACCACGCGGGCATTGGCGGTGCTGCGCGAGGTGCCCGGCAGCGTGCTGTGGCTGCTGTCCGGCCCCGGCCGCGCCGACGCGCGCCTGCGCGCGTTCGCCGAGACGCAGCGCGTGGATCCGCGGCGGCTGGTGTTCATGCCCAAGCAGCCGCACGCCGCCTACCTGGCGCGGCTGCAGCTCGCCGACCTGTTCCTGGACACCGAACCGTACAACGCCCACACCACCGCCTCGGATGCGCTGTGGGTCGGCTGCCCGGTGCTGACCCGCCCCGGCGACACCTTCGCCGCGCGCGTGGCCGGCAGCCTCAACCACCACCTCGGCATGGACGCGATGAACGTGGACGGCGACGAGGCCTTCGTCGCCCGCGCGATCACGCTCGGCCGCGACCCGCAGGCCCTGGCAGGGTTGCGTGCCGAACTCGCCCGGCGCCGCGAGCACAGCGGCCTGTTCGACATGGACGGGTTTGCCGCAAATTTCACCGATGCGGTGCGGGCGATGGCGGGGCCGGAGCGCGGCACCGACGCGGCCCTGTAAGTCCGCGATAGGTTAGGCTCCCGCCATGAGCGCCGACGACGACTTCATTCCTCTCTCCCTGTGCGTGTTGACGGTCTCCGACAGCCGCACGCCCGACACCGACAGCTCCGGCGACTATCTCGTCGAAGCGTTGCAGGCCGCAGGCCACCGGCTCGCGCATCGCGCGCTGCTCCCCGACGACCGCTACCGCCTGCGCGCCGCGGTGTCGCAATGGATCGCCGACGCGGACGTCGACGGCGTGCTGGTCACCGGCGGCACCGGCTTCACCGGCCGCGATTCCACGCCCGAGGCCCTGCTGCCGCTGCTGGACAAGGAAATGCCGGGCTTCGGCGAGCTGTTCCGCGCGATCAGCTTCGAGGAGATCGGCACCTCGTCGCTGCAGTCGCGGGCCTTCGCCGGACTCGCCAACGGCACCTTCGTGTTCTGTCTGCCGGGTTCCAACTCGGCCTGCCGCACGGCGTGGGAGCGGATCGTCAGCGACCAGCTCGACGCGCGCACCCGCCCCTGCAACCTCGCCACGCTGCGCCCGCGACTGAAGGAGTAAGCGCATGCCGATCGACCAGACCCTGCGCCTGCTGGCGCGCGCCCGCGGCCTGACCGTGGCCGAGATCGCCGCCGCGATCCCGCGGGCCGGCGCCGCCACCGTGTCGGCCTGGATGCGCGGCGACAAGCTGCCCGGCCGCGACCAGCTCGACGCCCTGGCGCGGACCTTCGGCGTGCCGGCCGGCGCGCTGCTGTCCGAACTCGCCAGCACCCTGGATCCCGCGCGTACCAAGGGCGAGCACGGCCTGCTGGCCGCGTATCGCGCGCTCAACACGCGCCAACAGGGTGCGCTGCTGGAAGTGGCGCGCGGCATGGCCGGGCATGGCGCCGGTCGCCGCAAACACGGCTGATCCTGCAAGAGCGGCCTCGGGCAGGGTCGATATCCGCCAGCGCCTTGGCGGGCGGCTGCCCCGGGCACTGCCGATGCCGGCGGATCGTTCGCCTGGTGCGCAACGGCCGCGCCTGTCCATACTGCCGCTTCAGCCCGTCCTGACAGGAGCCGCCATGCCGAAGCTCAAGCGCAAGCCGTACAAGAACGAACTCGAGCCGCTGCAGCTGGAACTGGTCGCCATGGCGCGCTGGGCGCGCCACGCATGCAAGCGCATCGTCGTCGTGATGGAGGGCCGCGACACCGCCGGCAAGGGCGGCGCCATCAAGGCGATCACCGAGCATCTCGATACCCGCCAGTACCGCGTCGCCGCGCTGCCCAAACCCAGCGAGCGCGAGCAGACCCAGTGGTACTTCCAGCGCTACATCGAGCACCTGCCGGCCGCCGGCGAGATCACGCTGTTCGACCGCAGCTGGTACAACCGGGCCGGCGTGGAGAAGGTGATGGGTTTCGCCAGCCCCGCCCAGGTGAAGCGGTTCCTGCAGCAGGCACCGGTGTTCGAGAAGATGCTCACCGACGACGGCATCCTGCTGTTCAAGTACTGGCTGTGCTGCGACCAGGCGCAGCAGGAGGAGCGCTTCGCCGAGCGCCTGAACGATCCGCTCAAGGCCTGGAAGCTGTCTCCGATCGATGTCGAGGCGCGCAAGCGCTACACCGACTACACCCGCGCTCGCGAGGCCATGCTCGAGGCCACCCACACCGACCACGCGCCGTGGACCCTGGTCGATTTCAACGACCAGAAGCGCGGCCGCCTGACACTGATCCGCCACCTGCTCGACCGCTTGCCGGACGTGCACGTGCCGCGCAGCCAGCCGGATTTTCCGTCGCTGCCGGGCAGGCCGAAGAAGGAACGCTACGGCGTGCTGAAGCCGATCCCCGCCGATGCGGAGTCCGTGGAAGATTGACCGCTGTGCCCGGCATGGTCGACGCATCGCCCCGGCTCGTCCCGCGCCGTTTCCGTTTCAGCCGGTGCAACAGGATGGACGGGGCGTCGAGTTCGAGGGGTGGACGGGTGGTCCCGGCTTGCGGCGCGCGACGCGGTCAGCTTGCCGCGAAGCCGCTTCCCGCCTCCACCGGATCGGCGGCGTGGCGCTCCACCGACTCCACCCGCGCCTGCGGCGGCCCCCGCTTCAGCCATTCCGCCAGTGCGTCGATCGCGCCGGCATCGCCCGCGGCCAATACCTCGACCCGGCCGTCGGCCAGGTTCTTCGCGTAGCCGTGCAGGCCCAGCCGCTGCGCCTGTTCGCGGGTGGAGGCGCGGAAGAACACGCCCTGCACCTTGCCGCTGACCAGGAAACGTGTCGCCGCGCTCATGCCTGCGGCACCTCCGGGCCTCCCGCGGCGGCGATGGCGGTCTCGATCTCGTGCGCGGTTACTGGGCCCAGGAACTTCTTGGCGATCCTGCCGTCGGGATCGATCAGGTAGGTCATCGGCAGGCCGCGCGGGGTGTCGAAGTCGGCCGGTGGCGCGTACACGTCGACGATCGCGATCGGATACAGCACCGGGTGCTTCTCCAGGAATGCGCGCATCTCGTCGGGCTCGATCTCCTGGTAGGCCAGGCCGACCACTTCGATGTGCTCGCGCATGGTGCCGAGCGCGGACAGTTCCGGCATTTCCTTCAGGCAGGGCGCACACCAGGTGGCCCAGAAGTTGACCACCACCCATTTGCCGCGGTGATCGGCGAGATCATAGGACGCGCCGTCAATGGTGGAGACCTGCAGCGCGGGCACGCCGGGCGGCGCCTCCGCCGTTTCCGGCGGCGCATCCGCGGGCTCGACCGCCGGTGCGACGGCGTCCGGATCGGCCTCCGGCGGCTCGCGCTGGCACCCGACCGACAGCGACAACGCGCACAGCAACGGCAACAGCCAGTGGATCTTCATGGAGCCTCCTTCATGGGTTCGTAGAGTTCGCCGACGCGGCGCTTGAGCAGGTTGCGCAGGGGCACGCGCAGATCGTCGATCGCCGCCTGCGCAGCGATGCCGAGCGCGTCGTCGCGGCACGGCAGGTGCGCCTCGGCGATGGGGATGCGCAGGTGGCAGGCCTCGTACAGCTCGCCCAGGGTCAGGCGGTCCAGATCGCGCGCCAGCACCCATTCGCCCGATTCGGCGCGCACCAGCAGGTCGATCCTGGCCAGCTGCGCGATCAGCTGCTGCACCAGGGCGTCGGTGAGGCAGGGCTCGAGCTCGAGGATCTGGTCGCTGTGCAATCCGCGGCTGCCACGGCGCGCCTCCGTGAAGCGCCCGAGCAGGCGCAGCAGGCCGAACATCTCGTGACCGATCGGCAACCGCATCGCGGCCGGCTGGTAGCGGAACGCGGAGATCGACGAGGCGAACGACGCGCCCAGCAGCACGGAGATCCAGGCGAAGTAGATCCACAGCAGGAGCACCGGGATGAAGGCGACCTGGCCGTAGATCTTCTGGTAGGCGTCGAAGCTGCCCAGGTACAGCGCGATCAGGTGCTTGGCGATCTCCAGCAGCACCGCCGCCAGCAGCGCGCCGGCGAAGGCGTGCCGCCACTTCACCGTGCGGTGCGGCACCACGCGGTAGATCGCCGAGAACGCGATCAGCTCGATCGTCAACGGCGCCATCGCGAGCAGCACGCCCTGCAGCCACTGCCCCGAGGCGGTGCTGAAGACGCCGAGCGCGAAGAAGCGCGTCGAGATCGCCAGGCTGGCGCTGGCCACCAGTGCACCGAGCGTCAGCACCGTCCAGTACACCAGGAACCGCGAGACCTGCGGGCGCGCGGTGCCGACGCGCCAGATGCGGTTGAACGCGTTCTCGATGCCGAGCAGCGTGATCAGCACCGAGACCACCAGCGCGATCACGCCGATGGCGGTGAGCTGGCCGGTGTTCTGCGAGAACTGCAGCAGATAGCCCTGTACCGCGCGCGCCGAGCTGGGCACGAAATTGGAAAAGATGTAGTCGCTCAGCTGCTGGCTCCAGGCGTCGAACACCGGGAACGCCGACAGCACCCCGAAGATCACCATCGACAGCGGCACCAACGCGAACACCGTGGTGAACGCCAGCGCGCCGGCCACCTCGAACAGGCGGTCGTCGAGGAAGCGCCGCCCGAGGAAACGCACGAAGGAACGTGCACGGGCGCGATCGATGGCGCGGTCGGTCCAGCGGTTCAGGGTATCGAGCGGCTCCACGCGCCGAGAGTACCCGAAGACGCGCGGCGCGGACGTCCCCGCGCACGCATGAAGCGGGGCCCGTCCGGCCCTGCGCATCGGGCATGCTCTATCCTTGCGCCTTTGCGGAGGAGCCGATGCCCGACATCCTGGTGCTCTACTACAGTCGCGGCGGCTCGGTGGCGAGGCTCGCGCGCCATGTCGCCCGCGGCATCGGCGAGGTCGACGGCATGGTCGCGCGGGTCCGCACGGTGCCGCCGGTGGCGGCGGTGACCGTGGCCGCCAGCCCGCCGGTACCGGAGGACGGTGCACCCTACGTCGAGCGCGGCGACCTGGCCGAATGCGTCGGCCTGGTGTTCGGCAGCCCGACCCGTTTCGGCAACATGGCGGCACCGCTCAAGCACTTCATCGACGGCCTCGGCGCGGAATGGGCCAGCGGCACCCTGGTCGGCAAGCCGGCGGCGGTGTTCACCTCCACCGCCACCCAGCACGGCGGCCAGGAATCGACGCTGCTGTCGATGATGGTGCCGCTGCTGCACCACGGCTGCGTGCTGGTGGGCATCCCCTATACCGAGCCGGCGCTGAGCAGTACCCGCGGCGGCGGCACGCCCTACGGCGCCAGCCACGTCTCCGGCAATGCGAACGACCCCCAGCCCAGCGACGACGAGGCTGCGTTGGCGCGCTCGCTCGGCCGGCGCGTCGCGCAGCTGTCGGCGAAGCTGGCGACGTGAACCGGCCACGGCGCTCGCGCGGCCTGCTGGGTGCGGCATTGCTCGCGCTGGCGGCGCTGTTCGCGTTCCGTTTCCACGACAGCGGCCAGCTGGCCGCGGCGTTGATCGTGTTCGTGCTGCCGCCGCTGCTGCTGTTGGCCGGCGTGCTGCGCGGCAGCGCCAAAGCGGCGTTCTGGGCCGGCGTGTGCGGGCTGCTGTGGTTCTCGCACGGCGTGATGGAGGCCTGGAGCGAGCCGGCGCTGCGCCTGGCGGCATGGGCGGAAATCACGCTGGCACTGGTGGTGATCGCCGCCTCCAGCTGGCCGGGGCTGGCTGCCCGCTTCGGCTGGCGCCGCCCTTCCGATCGGCCGCCACCTCCGTAGGAGCGCGCCATGCGCGCGATGCCGCGGGTGTCGGCAGCATTCGGTGGATGCCGCGATTCTGGACCGGCAGGCATGCCGGTCACCGGAATCCGCGGGCGGCGAAGCACCCGCGGCATCGCGCGCATGGCGCGCTCCTACGCGCGGCACGCAGTGCGTCGAGGCCATAGAATGCGCGCTGGCCCGGCTGTCCCGACAACGACCCAATGGAAGAACTGCTGATCGTCACCACCGGCGGCACCATCGACAAGGTGTACTTCGACGACAAGTCGGACTACCAGGTCGGCGAGCCGCAGATCGGGCGCATCCTCGAGGAACTGGGCGTGGCGTTCCGCTTCCGTGTGATCCCGATCCTACGCAAGGATTCGCTGCATATCACCGATGAAGACCGCGAACTGATCCACGCCACCATCGCCGCGCAGCCGGCACGGCACGTGCTGATCACCCACGGCACCGATTCGATGGTGCAGACGGCGCAGGCGCTGGCGTCCATCGCCGGCAAGACCATCGTGCTGACCGGTGCGCTGAATCCGGCGCGCTTCCGCGGCTCGGATGCCGAGTTCAACATCGGCACCGCGGTCGGCGCGGTGCAATCGCTCGCGCAGGGCGTGTACATCGCCATGAACGGCCGCATCTGGGACCCCCGCCAGGTGCGCAAGAATGTGGATGCGAACCGCTTCGAGGCGACCGGCTGACAGCCCCGCTGGGCCGGGTCTAACCTGAATCGGCGTGCTCTATGCCTCCGCAGGAGAAATCGCGACAGAAAAGCGCTCGGCTCAAAGATCCCCGCCACGGATGGGGGCGATGCCCATCATCGCGTCGACTTCCACGTACTCCACGTCCGGATCGTCCGCCAGCCGCTGCATGAGGCGCTGTGCCTGGTCCCTGTCGAGTGGGCGGTCGGCCTTGAACACATCGGCCTGCACGCCCAACCGCCGCTGCCAGGTCAGAGCCGGTGGCGTGCCGTCGCCGGTGGACACGCCGGGCGCGGCTGCGGCGCGGTCGAGCCGCGCCTGCACCGCGCGGGAGTCGCGTCCCGGGGCGCTGTCGCCGCGATACTTCACGATGAAGCGCTGGTACGGGCCGGGGCCCGAAGGCTCGCCCACCGTCGCCGTCATGGTCTCCTCCGCGCCCGCCGGGTTTGCCGACAGCATAAGGGCGAGCAGGCAGGCATGCAGGTGCGCGGGCACCGGGAAACGGACCGATGCCCTCACCCCGGCTTCCCGGGGTGAGGACGGACGGCTCAGTAGCTGCCGGTCAGGGTCACGCCCGAGAAGGCGCTGAAGCCACGGATCATGATGTGCCACGTGCCCGCCTGCGGGGAGCTGATGGTGCAGGTCTCGTTGCTGTTGGACAGGTACGGACGGCACTCGTACTCCGAGGTGGTCGGCTGCACGCCGTGGCGCACGTACAGGTCGGCGTCACCGCTGTTGCCGGTCATGGCAACGGTCAGGCTGCCGGCGCCGTCGGGCACCTCGATGGTCCAGTACTGCTGGCTGCCGGCGTCGCCGGCGATGTCGGTCACCGGTACGCCGTTCTCGAGCTCGCCGTCGCCAGGCCCGGTCCCGGGCTCGGCGTGGCGCGCCTGCAGGGTGACGCGGCTGAAGGCCCGCACGCCGACCAGCTTGACGTAGTAGGTGCCGGCCTGCGGCGCCGCGATGCGCACCACCTCGTTGTTGCCCGGACGCTGCGAGGCGTAGTCGTGCTCCTCGGCGTTCGGCTCGGCCTCGAAGCTGACGTACATCGCGATGTCGCCACTGCCGCCGGAGGTGATGAAGCTCAGCGGACCGTCGACGCCCTCGGGCACCGTCAGGCTGTACAGCTGTTCGCTGCCCGCGTCGCCGGCCAGTCCGGTCACCGGCTGGCGGTTGAAGATCTCGGTGGCGTCCGGGCCGGTGTCGCCAACCTCGATGGTCTGGCTGGTGCTGCCGGTGTTGTCCTGGTCGTCGGTGACGGTCAGGGTGACGGTATAGACACCCGCCGCGTCGTAGGTCTTGACCGGATTGGCTTCGCTCGAGCCGGTGCCGTCGCCGAAGTCCCAGTCATAGGCGACGATCTCGCCGTCCTCGTCGCTGGAGGTGTCGGTGAAGGTCACCGTCAGCGTGTCGTTGTCGACCGCATAGGTGAAGCCCGCCACCGGATCGCCGGGCTCGCCGCCGTCGGCGCCGATGCCGTCGATGAACTCGGCACCGGTGCCGAGCGGGTCGAGCCAGCTGGCCAGCGACGTGGCCTCCGTGCCGCCGCCGTCCCATGACGTATGCAGGCGACCGTAGTAGTCGCTGTGGTCGTCGCCGCTGGTGCTGCACGAAGCCAGGCCGCCGTGCAGCTGACCGATCACGCGCTTGTCCGGACTGTAGAGCGGCGACCCGGAGGAACCGCCCTCGGTGGTGCCGGGCTGGTTCCAGAACACGTGCAGGTGGTCGTTGCCGGTGCCGAAGTAGCCGCTGATCACCAGCGGGTTCGACGAATGGGTGATGCGCTTCTCGGCCACCCGCGGATGGTGGATGCCGGTGGCGCCGTCGAAACTGGAGTCACGGCGGTCCCAGCCGGCCCAGTACAGGTTGAACTCGGGATCGGCCGGATCGTCGAACTCCAGCAGGGTGAAGTCGGAAGTCGACCAGGTCGCAAGCGGCACGGCGCCGGTCTGGTTCTGGTCGAGGCTGCCGTCGCCGTCGGCGCCGCTTTCGGCGCTGCCGGGCGTGCGGCAGTACGAGTTCTCGTAGTTCCAGTACACCACGATCGAGGCGGCCGCGTCGGCGGTGCCCATGCTGCAGTGGTGCGCGGTCAGGAAGTACATCTTCTGGTCGTTGGCGGTGTTGTTGACCAGCGATCCGCTGCAATAGAACGTGCCGAAGCGCGAGTACGCGCCGGACGCGGGGATCTGGTCGCGCCAGTCGTCGCCCGCCGGGCACACCACGTCGATGTTGCAGGATCCGGAGACGCCCTGCGCCTGCTCCATCGCGCCGCGGCGCGCCAGGTCGCCGAAGCCGAGATAGTCGTGGTTGACGCTCGCCAGGCGCAGCTTGAGTTCGCCGGCCTTCGCGCGCGGCACCACCACCTCGATCACCGCATGGTCGCCCGGCACCACCGGCGTCCACAGCTTGCCGTGGGCCTTGTTGTCGGCGTCGGTGAAGGTGCGGATCGCCGCCGGGTCGGCGCTTGCGTTCAGGCCGGCCGGGTAGATCAGCATGCGCCCACCTTCCGGCATCGCGTACTCGTCGAAACCGAAGTTCAGCGAGAGCGCGCCCTTGGATTCCAGGCGCAGGCGCCAGACCAGCGTGTCACCGTCGATCTTGTCCCAGTCGCCGGCGTTCAACGGCGTGAGGTCGACCCGATGCGGGGTGGCGAAGCGCACCGGCTCGTCGCGGCGCGCCGCGGCGCGCCGGGCGTCCTCGGCGCGCAGCCTGGCCACGTCGACCGCGGGCATGCTGCGCACCTCGATCGTATGTTCGGCCGGCAGCCGATGGTCGAAAGCGGCCGGCCTGGCGTCGCGCTGCGCTGCCAGCGCGGTTCCTGCCGACAGCATGCCGGCCATGATCAGTCCTATCGCGTATCTCATCACTCCTCCTGCCCTTCGTGTTGGCGGCCTGCGCCGCGTCGAAAAAAGGCACCCCGGTGGGTTCGGGGTGCCGAAGAGATGTTCAAAGACCGTAGAGGTGCACCTGGACGCTCAGAGGGTGAGATCCCAGCTGTTGATGTAGCCGGTATCCCCCGCGTAGTTGTCGTTGACCCGCAGCCGCCAGGTGCCGTTGATCGCCTCGCTCGACAGGTTCACCGCGTAGGTGCCGATGACGTTGTCGGCGCTGCCGCCGCTGCGGTTGTGCAGCACGTAGACGCTGCCGTCCGGCGCCACCAGGTCGACCTTGAGGTCGCCGCGGTAGGTGTGGCGGATGTCGACGCCGACCGGCGTGCTCGCGGGCGCGCTGCCGCTGCGGCCGGAGATCGTGATCGGGCTTTCCACCGTCGAATGGTCGGCGATCGGATAGTCGCTGGTGTTGCTGTAGGTCTGCGCGCCACCGCCGCCACCGCCGCTGAAGCTGCCGGTCAGGGTCACGCCGGAGTAGGCCGAGTAGCCGCGCAGCATGACGTGGTAGGTGCCGGCCTGCGGCGAGGCGAAGCTGCAGGTCTCGTTGTTGCCGTTGAGGTACGGGCGGCAATCGTAGGCCGAGGTGGTCGGCTGCGAGCCGCGGCGCACGTACAGGTCGGCGTCGCCGCTGCCGCCGGAAATGCCGATGCTCAGGTTGCTGGCGCCCGCCGGCACCACGATCGTCCAGTACTGGGTGCTGCCGCTGCCGCCGGAAATGCCGCTCACCGGCACGCCGTTCTCGAGTTCGCCCTCGCCCGGGCCGGGGCCGCCACCGTCGCCGGCCGCGTCCACCGCTGCCTTGGCGTTGACGATGCCGGCACCGATCGGCTGCGACGGCGTCGACGGGAAGGCGCGCGCGGTGCTCTTGAGCAGCGACTCCACCGCGGCCGGGGTCAACACCGGGTCGGCGACCGACTGCATCAGCGCGACCACGCCGGCCACGTGCGGCGCGGCCATCGACGTACCGCTGTAGGAGGCGTAGCTGGCGCTGCCGGGCGTGGTGCTGCCGCTGTTGAGCGTCGACAGGATGCTAGAACCCGGCGCCGAGACGTCGATCAGCGCGCCGTAGTTGGAGAAGCCCGAACGCGCGCCGGTGTTGGTGTTCGACGCCACCGCGACCACGTTGTTGCAGTTGGCGGGCGAGAAGCCGGACACGTTGGCATTGCTGTTGCCGGCGGCGATCACCAGGGTGGTGCCGCGGCCGACGGCGCCGTTGATCGCGCTCTGCATGGCCGAGCCGCACGAGCCGCCGCCGCCGAGGCTGAGGTTGATCGCCTCGGCCGGGTTGGCGTTGGCGGGCACGCCGCTGACCGAACCGCCCGATGCCCAGATGACGGCGTCGGCGATGTCCGAATCGTATCCGCCGCAGCGGCCGAGTACCCGCACCGGAACGACCTTGGCATTGAATGCGGTGCCGGCGACGCCGGTGTTGTTGTTGGTGACCGCGGCGACGGTGCCGGTGACGTGGGTACCGTGCCAGCTCGAGGGCTGCGCGGCATGCAGGCCGCCGCATTCGTTGGCGGTGACCCAGTCGCCCGGATCGGCCGGGTTCGAGTCGCGCCCGTTGCCGTCGCGCGAGACGAAGGTATCGACGATGAAGTCGTAGCCCGGCAGGATGTTGGCGTTGAGATCGGCGTGGTTGGTGATACCGGTATCCAGCACCGCCACCACGGTGCCGCTGCCGCTGGTGACGTCCCAGGCCTCGGTGGCACGGATGCCGCCGGCGCCGGTGCCGAAGCCGTACTGCTGGCCGAAGTTCGGATCGTTGGGTGTCAGCAGGACCTGGTTGAGCTTGTCGACCTCGACGTACTCGACGTTCGGATTGGCGGCGATCTGCCGCATCAGCGACTCGGCCTCGGCGCGGTCGAGCTTCTGGTCGGTGGCGATCACCTCCGCGCCGACGGCCATGCGCCGCAGCGCGCGGATGCCCAGCGCACGGCCGCTTGCGGCCTTGGCGGGCACGGCGCGCGCGGCTCCACGCAGGCTGGCCTCCAGCGCGGCCCCGCCGGCAAGTTCCGGACTGCCGTCGCGATACTTCACGATGAAGCGGTCGTGCAGTTCGGACGCCTGCAAGCCGCTGAGATTGAGGCGTTCGCCGGCCACGGCCGGAACCACGGCCATCGACGACAGGGCGGTGGCGGTCGCAACCGCCAGCGCGCGCATGCGAATACGGCGTTTCGAGACATCGGACATCGGTGTTACCCCCGGAAAATCGGAAAACAAAACCGCGGAAGCGGCAGGAACCGGGGCACACGCGAGTCGTGGAGTTGCGGACGATCGCACTGCATCCCGACATGAATGCGGACATTGACAATCCTGTCCACAAACTGACGCTAAGCGACCGTTCGACGTGAACGCAAGCGGCCAAGGAGCGGGCCGTTGCAGTAAAAAAATGATGTTCGTCACATAATCGATCATTGGTCGATTACAGCGGAAACTTTTTGCCGTGCGCCGTGTCGGCGCGGGCCTGACCGGCCCGGAAGCATGCACGTACCTGCCGTCCGCCACGCGGCCGCATCGGCCGCGCCGGCCCGCGATGCGGCATGTCGAGGCGATCCGGAGGCACGATGCTTTCTGGAGCTCCGCGACTGCAGCGCAACGAGCGGGGGAGCGAGCGTTTGATCGACGCGGCTACGCGCCACGCCGCGAGAAAGCGGAACCGGGACGGCACGAGTGCCGCATCGTCTCCACGCCCTACAGCATGCCCGTTTCCAGGCGCGCGGCTTCCGACATCATCGACTGGTTCCACGGCGGGTCGAACACCAGCTCGACGTCCGCCTCGGTCACGGTCGGTATCATCTCCAGCCGGCTGCGCACGTCGTCGACCAGGATCTCGCCCATGCCACAGCCGGGCGCGGTCAGGGTCATCTTCACCTCCACCATGCGCCCACCCTCCTCCGCCGGCCGGACCACGGCCTCGTAGACCAGGCCCAGATCGACCACGTTGATCGGGATCTCGGGATCGAAGCAGGTGCGCAGCTGCTTCCACACCAGCTGCTCGACCGCCGAATCGTCGGCGTCGCCGGGCAGTTCCAGCGCCGGCGGCGGTTCCTTGCCGATCGCGTCGGCGTCGCGGCCGGCGATGCGGAACAGGTTGCCCTCGATGAAGACCGTATAGCTGCCGCCCAGCGCCTGGGTGATGTAGCCGATGCTGCCGGCGGGCAGGGTCACGCCCTCGCCCTGCGGCACCAGGACGGCGGCGCAGTCGCGTTCGAGACGCACGGGTTCGCTGCTGCTGGAATACATACGGAGAACATGGGGTCGACGCCGCGGCGCGCAAGACGGGCATTGTATCGCCGCCCGGCGGGGACGCTATGCTGGCGCGCCCGACCCTCCCCATACCGCATGCCGAAGCCCGCCGCGCCGTCCTCTTCCTGGTTCGCCTTTCTGCTGCTGTTGCTGGGGACCGCCGGTTGCGCCGCGCTGTGGATCCTGCTCGCCGCGGCCACCGGGCGCCAGTGCAGCTGGATGGCGGTGGTGGCCGCATTCGACGCCGCGTTGCTGCTGCGGATGGTGCGGGTGCGGCCCGGCATGCTGCGGGCGCTATGGGGGATGCTCGCGACCGCGGCGGCGATCGCGCTGGCCAACTGGTTCATCGTCGCCACCCAGTTGGGCAAGATGCTGGGACTGCTGCCGTGGGAGTCGGCGCTCAAGCTCGGCGCGCACCACGCGTGGACGCTGTCGCAGCTGGCCAATGGTCGCGTCGATCTCGCCTGGCTCGGCGCCGCGCTGGTGATCGCGGTCGTGGCGTCGCGCTAACGCCCGTCGTCAGCCCTGAAGCGGCCCCTGGACCGGAAACAGCTCGTCCAGGCAGCACCCCAGCAGCGCCACCGCCTGTTCGATCTCTGCCACCGACAGGCCGCCGTATCCCATCAGCAACCCGGCACGGTCGGGCGGATCGAGGTAACGCGGGCTGATCGAGTACAGCCCCAGGCCGCGCCGGCGCGCACGGGCGATCAGCGCTTCGGCATCGGCGCGGCCGCGGCCGCGCAGCCACACCGCCAGGTGCATGCCGGCACGCGAGTCGGCGATCTGCAAACGATCGCCGCCGTACCGGCGCAAGCCCGCCAGCAGTGCGTCGCGACGCCGCTTCAACTCGCGCGCGGTGCGGCGCAGATGCCGTTCGAACCCGCCGTCGGCGATGAAGTTCGCCATCGCCGCCTGCTCGATGGCGGGGGAGCCGAAGTCGTCGAGCCACTTGGCGGCGACGAAATCCCGGCGCAGCCCCGCCGGCATCACCAGGTAGCCCAGGCGCAGGGCGGGAAACATCACCTTGGAGAAGGTGCCGACATAGATCACCCGGTCGTGCCGGTCGAGCGAGCGCAGCGCGGCCAGAGGGCGGGCGTCGTAGCGGAATTCGCCGTCGTAGTCGTCCTCGAAGATCCAGCTGCCGGTGCGTTGCGCATAGTCGAGCAATGCCATCCGTCGCGACAGCGAGAGCAGCGCGCCGGTGGGAAACTGATGCGAGGGCGTGACGCAGACCAGCCGCGCACCGCGCGCCGGCAGGGCCTCGCACACCAGGCCCTCGCCGTCGACGGGGACTCCGCACAGGTGCGCGCCGTGCACGCGCAGCACGGTGCGGATCGCGTAGTACTGCGGATCCTCGATCACTGCCGTGTCGCCTTCGTTCAGCAGGATCCTGGCGGTCAGCGACAGCGCCTGCTGGGTGCCGGCGACGATCAGCACGTCCTCCGGCGCGGCCTGCACGCCGCGCCGCCGCGTCAGGTAATCGCAGACCGCTTTGCGCAATGCCGGCAGGCCCTGGCTCATCGGGTAGCTGGGCGGGGTGTACAGGGCGGCCTTGGCCAGTTCGCGCGCCCAGGCGCTGGTCAGCACCGGATTGGTCAGCGGCACGCCGTACTGGAAGGCATAGCGCAGACCGCCGTTGCCTTCGTCGGCAAGCCGGGCCTGATCGTGGAAGCGGCGCGCGCGGTCGGCGAAATCCGACTGCGGCGGAAGCTCGACCGGGTCCGCCTCGTCTCCCGCGAGCGACGGGGGCCGGGCCTGCAGCGGCACCGAGACGTAGCTGCCCGCACCCACCCGGGCCGCGACGAAGCCTTCGGCACGCAGCTGCTCATAGGCGGCCAGCACGGTGTTGCGCGACAGGCCCAGTTCGCGGGCCAGCAGCCGGGTCGGCGGCAGGCGCGCGCCGCACCCCACCCGGCCGGCGAACACGGCCGACTTGAGCGCGCGGGTCAGCTGCGCGTGCAGCGGGCCCTGTCCATCGAATTGCAGGTGCATCGTCGGCCTCCATCGGAAAGGCGCGGAAGCGGGGCCGCCTGGCCGTCCCGAGATCGCGGATCGACGCACGGGTGTGCCCTGTCGTTTCCGCGTTGCGGATTGGCCCCATTGAAACCCGATCGATTGGCCCTTGATAGTGCCACTTTCCTGGCGCGAGATAGAGCCAATCCACCCTTTCCCGGACAGGAGCCACCCATGACCACGACCGGCATCGACACTTGGCGCCCGCCCCGGCGGGCCGCACGCACACGCCTCGCCGTGCGCTCACCGCTGCCGTGGCTGCTGCTGGCCGGCCTGGTCGCCGGCGGCCTGGAATTGTCCGTCGCGTTCGGATTCTGGGCCCTGCGGGACGTCGGCCCGCTCCGGATCCTGCAGGCGATCGCGTCCTGGGCGCTGGGCAGGGAGGCGGCGTTCGCCGGCGGGGCGCAGACGGCGGCGCTGGGCGCGGCGCTGTACGTCTACCTGGTGACGGCGATGGCCGCGGCGTACTACTGCCTGGGCCGGCGCTATCCCGGACTGCACGCGCACCCGTTGCGATACGGCGCACTGTACGGCCTCGCCCTGTACGTGCTGATGTTCCGGATCCTGGTGCCGCTGTCGGCGGCGCCGCCGCCACGGCAGGCAGACCCGGCCTGGACGCTGACCTGCATCGTCGCCTACGCGCTGTGCGTGGGCATACCGTGCGCGCTGTTCGCCAAGCGAGCCACCGACGTTCGCTGAGCCCGTCCCAGACGTCGTCCTTACTCCTGCACGCTGCGCACCTACGCGGCACCGCGATCGAGTCATCGCGACCGGTCGGCGCCGGCACACCGCGAACCCGCCGATTGGCTCCGTCTCATTGGCCTGCAAGTGGCGCTCGCCCGAATCAATCGGCGCCTCTAGGCTGGTCCGGTCCGGCGCGCCGAGGGCGCCGGCATTGCCGGCATGCGACGCGGCACCGCCGGGTGCCGACCCGCGTTCTGTCCGCCACACCCGCAGGAGATCCCGATGAACGCCCCCTCCCTCATCCTGTTCGCGACCGTCGCGCTCGTCGCCGCCCCCGCGGCGGTCGCCGGCGAATGCAAGAAGATCCACGCCGAGATGGTCGAGATCGCCGCCACCGAGGGCTGTAATCCACCGCATACCTCGTGCTTTCTCGGCGAGATCGACGGCAATCACGGCTTGCGCGGCACCACCCATTTCAAGGCAGACGGGATCGGCGGCCGGCCGACCACGTCGCCGGATTTCCTGCCGTACAGCGGACCGTTCGAATACCACACCGCCACCGGCAGCCTGTTCATGCGCGAGACCGGCATCACCGACCCGAAAGTCGTCACCGCCTACCAGCAGGTCGTGGACGCCACCGGCGAATACAGCGGCTACACCGGCCACTTGTTCGTCAACGGTCACAAGCTGGGGAGCGGCGTGATCAGCACTCGGATCACCGGCCGGCTCTGCCGGCCTGACTGATGCGTGGCCCGCCCGGCGTACGCTCTCGCGCCCGTTATCTGTGCCTGATCTTCGGCGGGCTGCTCGCCGGAACCCTCGATCTGATCTACATCTGCAGTCTGTGGGCCGCGAAAGGCATCGGCGCGATGCGGATCCTGCAGAGCGTGGCGGCAGGTTGGCTCGGGCGGGAGGCGGCGCTCGCCGGCGGCATCGCCACCGCCCTGCTCGGCCTGGTCTCGCACTACGCGATCGCGATCGTCATGGCCTGCGTCTACGGTCTGGCGAGCCGGCGCTGGCCGCGACTGCTGCGAAACCCGCTCCGGTACGGCGCGCTCTACGGCATCGCGCTGTACCTGGCGATGAATTTCGTCGTGGTGCCGCTGTCGGCGGCCGGGAGCGGGCCGCCGCGTTGGGAATGGATGCAGGTGTCGCATCTGCTCGCGCACATGCTGCTGGTCGGCATTCCATGCGCCCTTGCCGCACGGCTCGCGGCGCGTGTCGCGCCCGCGCCGCAGCCGGCGACCGCTGCACCCATCGCCGGAAACCAAGACGCCTGACGCGGTACACACCCGCTGTCGCCTTGCCGCATCGCGGGAATGGCAATCCCGTGGAGCCCACGGGCCAGCGGCACTGCTCACTCGTCAACTCCCGCACATGCAGCGGTCCCTGAGCTGCGCATGTTGCGCCGTTAAAGATTCGTAATTTCGCTGGACGGCCAAGCCGTATCCATTCAACCAGCGGAGTCAGCAATGCGAATCCACCTTTTGAGCCACGCCGTGCGCCATGCGCTGTTGGCGGGCACCGCCCTGGGCATCACCGCGCTGCCTTTCGGCGTCGTCAGCGCGCAGGACGACGCGCAGGACCAGCAGCAAGCCACGACCCTCGACCGGATCGAGGTCACCGGCTCGCGTATCCGCCAGGTCGACATCGAGACCGCGCAGCCGGTGCTGACCATCAGCCGAGAAGACATCGAGAACCAGGGGTTTCAGTCGGTCGCCGACATCCTGCAGAACATCACCTCCGCCGGTTCGCCGCCGCTGAGCCGCGCCTCGCCACTTGCGTCCGGCGAGGCAGCCGGGGGCCTGGCCATCGACCTGCGCAACCTGACCCCGCAGCGCACCCTGGTACTGGTCAACGGCAAGCGCCTGGGCATCACCACCACCGGCGTGCAGGACATCTCCACCATCCCGACGGCGATGGTCGAGCGCATCGAGGTGCTGAAGGACGGTGCGTCGGCCGTGTACGGCTCCGACGCGATGGCGGGCGTGGTCAACATCATCACTCGCTCCAACTACGAAGGCATCCAGGGCAGCGTCTACTACGGGCAGTACAGCCAGGGCGACGGCGCCGTCGAGAAGTACGACTTCGTGATGGGCGCCAGCAGTGACCGCGGCTCGATCACCATCGGTGTCGAGTACGCCCAGGAAGACGAAGTCTGGCAGCGGGACCGTCCGTTCAGTGCCGAGCCGCTGGGCGACCGCCATCCCGGCAGGAACTGGACGTCCGTAGGCGCGTTCGGCGGCTTCGTGAGCAACCCCACGAGCAATCCTTTGCCGAACGTCACGTATCCCGCGCCGACGGACACCAACCCGGACCAGAACACCCGCGTGATCGTGCGTCCGGGCGGTGATCCGCGCAATCCGGCCGACTACATTAACCAGAACCCCAGTTCGGCCTCTCCGTTGCACCGGAGCAACGCCGGCGAGCAGATGCACCTGCGCACGCCGCTGGAGCGCAAGTCGCTGTTCGTGGATGGCAGCTACGACATTACCGATGCCGTCCGCTTCCGTAGCAACATGATGTACAGCAACCGCATCACTGATCGCCAGATTGCCGGTTATCCGTTGCAGGCGACTTCATTCGGCTCGTTCGACGCCGGCGCCGGCATTCCGATGTCTGCCGACAGCTATTTCAGCCCGACTGGTGACGAGATTGCCACCTGGTGGCGTCGCGGCTGGGAAGTCCCGCGCACCGCCACCAGTGACGTGACCACCTGGCGTTTCACTGGCGCATTGGAAGGCAGTTTCGAGCTCGGCGAGCGCTAC
This sequence comes from Luteimonas salinilitoris, assembly GCF_041300785.1. Lineage (NCBI taxonomy): Bacteria > Pseudomonadati > Pseudomonadota > Gammaproteobacteria > Lysobacterales > Lysobacteraceae > Luteimonas > Luteimonas salinilitoris. Next base: position 491,980 of record NZ_JBFWIB010000001.1, on the reverse strand, counting down.
TTCGACTGGGACGTCGGCGCGATGTACAACCAGAACAAGGTGATCCAGTCCTCGTTCGGCAACTTCAACCTGGCCAACGTGCAGAAGGCGGTCGGCCCATCGTTCCTGAACGACGCCGGTCGGGTTCAGTGCGGATCGCCAGACAGCCCGATCTCGTTCACGGATTGCGTCCCCTGGAACCCGCTGCTGCACTACGGCGAAGCCGGTCAGGGCAGCCTGGCCGACGAGGACGTGCAGAACTTCCTGTACCAGGAAGAGCATTCCACCGGCGAGACCGAGACCACCATCTTCACCGCCAACCTCACCGGCGGCCTGTTCGAACTGCCGGCCGGCGAGATGTCGTTCGCGCTGGGCGTCGAGCATCGCAAGGAAGAGGGCAAGTTCATTCCGGACGCACTGGCCGTGACCGGTGGCTCGACCAATCTGGCCGGTCGCGCCACCCGCGGCAGCTACAGCGAGGAATCGCTGTACGGCGAATTGTTCGTGCCGATCCTGGCTGACGTCGTGGGCGCGCGGGAGCTGAGCCTCAACATCTCCAGCCGTTACTCGGACTACGACACGTTCGGCGACACGCTCAACAGCAAGTTCGGCCTGAAGTGGAAACCAATCGATGACCTGCTGATCCGCGCCACCTGGGCGCAGGGCTTCCGCGCGCCGAACGTCAACAACCTGTTCGGCGGCGGTTCGCAGACGTTCGCGTTCTACACCGATCCCTGCGACACCCAGTTCGGCGCTTCGGCCGGCGATCCGGCCGTCCGCGCCCGCTGCGCCCAGGACATCGCCAACGCCGACACCTTCCGCCAGCTGCAGCAGGGCTTCGTGCCGACCGAGTTCGCCAATGCGCAGACTCCGCTGGCATTCTTCACCGGTGCCGGCAATATCGATCTGGAACCCGAGGAGTCCACCAGCAAGAACGTGGGCTTCGTCTGGAGCCCCAGCTTCGCCGAGGGCCTGAGCTTCAGCCTCGACTGGTGGCAGATCGAGATCACCAACACCATCGTCGCCGACACCCCGACGCAGATGCTCGATGACTGCTATGTCGAGCAGATCGCCTCGCGTTGCGTCAACTTCACCCGCGACCCGGTGCTCGGCATCGTCAACAACATGAACTTCGGCAGCCGCAATGCCGGCTACATCGAGGTGGAAGGCTACGATTTCGGCGCCATCTACCGGATCGACACTGATTTCGGCCGCTTCGGGGTCGACTGGCAGAACACCTACACCAGCAAGAACGAGTTCAAGACCAGCGACGATGCCCAGTTCACCACCCAGGCCAACAGTTTCGTCACCACCGCCGGTGCCAACTTCCGACTGCGTTCGAACCTGGGCCTGACCTGGGACCAGGGCGACTTCGGTGCCAGCTGGAACATGCGCTATCACTCGACCATCAAGGAGGAGTGCCTGAGCGCCACGCTCTTCCCGGGGGAGTGCTCGGATCCGGATTACATTGCCGCCAATCCAGCGGACACCAGCCCGATCAACCGCACCGGATCGGTTACGTTCAATGACGTCCAGGTCCGCTGGACCGCGCCATGGAATGCAACGGTTTCCGTCGGTGCCAACAACGTATTCAACCGCTACGGACCACCGCTGTACACGCAGCCGAACTCGAACACCAACTACTACGGCGGCTTCGACATCGGCCGCTTCGTGTACATGAAGTACCAACAGCGGTTCTGACCCCGACCCGCAGCGACGGCCCGGACGGGCCGTCGCTTTTTTATGCGCATGCATGCACATCGCAAGTGCGCGCGGCCGTCAGCAAGGCGTATCGGAAGGGACAACCTCGGCCGCGAATCCGCGGCACGCTGTACCGGTCCGCATTGCTCGTCTCTCTCTCCAGCAAGGCTGGCTGTCGGTTCCAGCGACTATCCCCGGTCGCGATCATCATTCCAAAGGAACCGCCACCACCATCCGTGGACATCGCCCGGTCCGTCCGGGCTTTTTTTTGCAGCCGATGTCGTGGGCAAGGACGAAAGAAACGTCCCCGATACGAATCGAAGCGGGCAAGGGCCGGGGGTGCGATGAGCGCTCGAGCCGCCTCCCGATGGCGGGAAGGAGCTGAACTTGCGGGTTTCGCCCGACCCACTGTGCGCCGGCGTCGGGGCTTGCCCCGCATTCAACAAGCCGGTTCGCACCGGCCAGGCCGCGGATTGGCCCCACCGCACGTCGTCGAATTGGCGCCTCAACCGGGCCATCGCCATCGCTAGTCTGGCAATGACGACGGCATGCGCGAAGCAACGCGTCCGCGCGCCGCGGCACATCCGGCTGACGTTCGGCACACATGGCGATCGGTTCGCCCCGCTGGAGTTGCCGTTGCCAACGATGCGATTGCCGCCGCCGACGCGCCGTCGCGATCCTCTCCGACAACGAAAGCGAAACGACCGCCATGCATCCCATCTATCGACCATTGCGCTCCCACGAACTGCTCGACCTGTCCGTGCCCGACGATTCGCTGCACGTGCTCCACGGCAGCGGCCGCAATAACCAGCTGGCGATACCGTCTCGCTGGATCAGCGTGTGGCTGCCGCTGTCGGAGGGGATCGAACTGGAGACGCCGGATTGCCACTGGCTGCTGCGCGCCGGCGAACTGCTGGTCTGGCGCGACGGTGCGCTGCGGGCCGGCAGCCGCCGCGACGGACGCTGGCTGGCAGTGTGCGGGAGCCCCGCGGCCTGGGCGCGGCACCAGCGCCCGCGGCCGGGCGACCCGGCGGTCGATCTGTTGCCGTCGGAGTCGCGCTGCACGCGCGAGCTGCGCCGGCTGACCGTGCGGCTGGCGCGCGTGGCGCGGCGGCCGGACCTGTGCCCACTGGGCGTCGACGCCGTCGTCGACATGCTGTGCGCGGCGCTGACCGAGCACCAGCGCGACCTCCATGCATTGTTGCCGCGCTGCACCGGGCGCACGCTGCTGCGCCGGCAACAGACGCTGATGCGGCTGCTGCGGGTACAGCACCTGATCCGCCGACACGACGACGGACGCGTCGACCTGGCACAGCTGGCCGCCAGCGCGAACTACTCCCCCTGCCACCTGATCCGCAGCTACCGCGACGTGTTCGGGGAGACGCCGTCCGAGTACGCCGCGCGACTGCGGTCGGAGCGGGCCTGGCAGCTGGTACGCGAGACGCGGATGCCCGTCTGCGAGATCACCGCCGCGCTTGGCTTCGAAAGCCAGAGCGCGTTCTGCCGCGCGTTCAAGAGCACCTTCGGTCTGACCACCAGCCAGGTACGGCAGGACTCATGCCATAGTCGGCTGCGGGCTGCCTGAAGTCCGTGGGACCACGGGCGGCGCGACTGCAGCTATGACGGCGGCACATCGGGCGCCTGGCTTGCGGCCGTACGCAACCGGATGCATCCAGGCGTGCAGCCCGCTTCTCACATCGGCCATGGGCCAGCAGGGGACCGAATCCGCGATGCGAAACATTCCCTCCTTTCGTTGTTTCCTTGCGCTTCTCCTGTTTTCCGCCGTGACGGCATGCACTCAGGAACAGCCGGAACAACGCGACGGATTCGTCGATGTCGGGGGTGCACAGCTCTACTATCAGGTTGCCGGCACCGGCCCACCGGTCGTCCTCATCCACGGCGCCAACCTGGATCTCCGGATGTGGGACGAACAGATGGAACCGCTCGCCGCTTCCTTCCGGCTGATCCGGTATGACGTGCGGCCATTCGGCCGATCCGGGCCGCAATCGGAAGGCTTCTCGCACGTCGAGGACCTCGGGCGGCTGATGGATCGTCTGGAAATCGAGCAGGCATCGCTGGTGGGGCTTTCCCTCGGCGGTCGGATCGCGCTCGATTTCGCCCTGGAGCACCCGGAACGGGTCAGGCGCATGGTGCTCGCCGGCCCGGGACTGACGGGATTCGAACAGCCCCGTGACCCGGCACTGGCCGCCGCCATCGCCGCGGCTCGAGCAGGAGAACCGGAACAAGCCGCGAAGTTGTCGTTGGCCATGCCCTACCTGGCGCCGGCGATGGAACAGGCGCAACTGGCCGGGCGCGTGCGCAGGCTGGTCATGGAGAACGCCCATGCCTGGGCCATGCCGCGGCCTCCGGAACGGCTGCCGGATCCCCCGACCATCGAACGTCTTGCCGAAATCCACACGCCGACGCTGATCCTGCTCGGTGAGCGGGATACCCCCGGTATCCACGCGATCGTGGCACGGCTGGAGCACGAGCTCGCCAATGCGGAACGCGTGACCCTCCCCGGCGTCGGCCACCTGCCCAGCATGGAGGCGCCGACCGAGTTCAACCGCCTGGTCCTCGATTTTTTCGCGCAGGAAGAATGACGATGGCGCCGCCGGACCAAGCGCTGTCCGTCGACGCTTGGAGGAGACGCTCGACCAGGGAGTCGATGTGGTCAAGCCGCACGTGGCCGGTGAACCGGCGACGACTCGACCGACCCACAATCCAGCGCAATCGATCGCGAGGCACGCATCCGTTCAGTCGAAACGGCGCACGGAAACGGTCGCAAGGTGGTTGTCCACGCGATCGGAACGACCGGGTCGTGACTTGCGCTCGGCATAGCCGATCGGATTGGCGATCGAGTCCGGCGAGCATGCCGATATCATCGTCGACGGCGGAAATCCGCTGACCGATGCCGGCTCGCTGCGGCGCGTCCGCCTGGTGATGAAGGATGGCCGGATCGTACGGCGGGAGCCGCTATCTGCGCCTCAATGACGAACGGCGGGCTCAGTGCCCGCCGTCCAGCGCCTTCAACTCGCTCACCAGCGCGCTCGCCATCTCCGCGCCGTCGCCGTACAGCATGCGGGTGTTGTCGGCATAGAAGAGCGCATTCTCGATGCCCGCGAAGCCGGTGCCCTTGCCGCGCTTGATGACGATGACGTTCTTGGCGTTCACCACGTCGAGGATCGGCATGCCGTAGATCGGGCTGACCGGATCGGTCTTGGCGACCGGATTGACCACGTCGTTGGCACCGATCACCAGGGCGACGTCGGTGTTGGCGAACTCGGGATTGATGTCGTCCATGTCCGCGATCAGGTCGTAGGGCACGCCGGCCTCGGCCAGCAGCACGTTCATGTGCCCGGGCATGCGCCCGGCGACCGGGTGGATCGCGAACTTCACCTTGACCCCGCGTTCGACCAGCTTCTGCGTCAGTTCCCAGATCTTGTGCTGCGCCTGCGCCACCGCCATGCCGTAGCCGGGCACGATCACCACGCGGTCGGCGAAGGCCATCATCGCGGCGACGTCGCCGGCCTCGATCGGCTTTTGCGAGCCGCTGATCTCCTGCGCCTGGCCACCGCCGCCGAAGTTGGAGAACAGCACGCTCTTGATCGAGCGGTTCATCGCCTTGGCCATCAGCCGTGTCAGCAGCATGCCGGCCGCGCCGACCATGGTGCCGGCGATGATCAGCGCCTCGTTGCCGAGCACGTAGCCCTCGAACGCCACCGCCAGGCCGGTCAGGGCGTTGTACAGCGAGATCACCACCGGCATGTCGGCGCCGCCGATCGGCAGCGTCATCAGCACGCCCAGCGCCAGTGCGGCAATGAAGAACGCGATCACCAGCGGCACGCCCAGCGAATGGATCACCATGCCGCCCAGCGCCAGCGCGACCAGGAACACCGCGGCGTTGAACAGCTGCTGGCCGGGAAAGGTGTAGCGCTTGTCCATGCGCCCGTCGAGCTTGGCCCAGGCGATGATCGAGCCGGACAGCGCCACCGCGCCGATCAGCGCGCCCAGCACCGCCAGCACCAGGACGACCATGCCGGGCGCCACGCCCGCATCCGACCAGCGCAGCAGCTCCACCGCGCCGATGGCCGCCGCCGAGCCGCCGCCCAGGCCGTTGTACAGCGCTACCATCTGCGGCATGTCGGTGATCGCGACTTTCCTGCCCGAATACCAGGCCAGGCCGGCGCCGATCAGGATCGCCAGCAGGATCAGCGCGATGTTCTCCAATCCCGGCAGGAAGAACGTGGCGGCGGTGGCGATCACCATGCCCCAGCCAGCCCACAGGATGCCGCTGCGCGCGGTCAGCGGCGAGGCCATGCGCTGCAACCCGAGCAGGAACAGCGTCGCCGCGACCAGGTAGCTGACTTTCACCGCCAGCGCGAGCAGTTCCGGCAACGACCCGCTCATGCCTTGTCCCCGGCGGCGCCGGCGCCCGGCTTGCGGCTGGACTTGAACATCTCCAGCATGCGCTCGGTCACCACGTAGCCGCCGGCGGCGTTGCCGGCGCCCATCAGCACCGCGACGAAGCCGATCACCTTCTCCAGCGTGGTATCGGCATGCCCCAGCACCACCATCGCCCCGATCAGCACGATGCCGTGGATGAAGTTCGAGCCCGACATCAGCGGCGTGTGCAGGATCACCGGCACCCGCGAAATGATCACGTGGCCGGCGATCGCCGCCAGCATGAAGATGTACAAGGCCACGAAACCATCGATCATGCGCTGCTCCCGGGATCCGGTTCTGGCCCGCATCATAACCGTACATGAACCGGTTGCCAGCGGGTCAACCGCGGTCCGCCACGCGCGTTGACAGCTGCGAACCCTGGCAGGACTTCGGATCCGCGCGACATGGACGGCAATCTCGATCACTACCGGCAGGCGCTGCGGCCCATGCCCGGCGCCCGCGCCGGCCATGGCGGCGGTAAGCTCGTCGGCGTGAGGGCATTCGCCGACATCGCCGCGCCCCTGCCGACGGCCGCCGCGGCGCCGGCCGCCACGCTCGACGCGTTCTTCGCCGGGGTCCGTGCCCGCGCGTTCCGCTTCGCCGAGATCGGCCTGCGCAACCGCGACGACGCGCAGGATGCGGTGCAGGACGCGATGACCCGGATGCTGCGCTACCGCGAGCGACCGGCGGAGGAATGGACCGCACTGTTCTGGACGGTCCTGCGCAGCCGCATCGTCGACATCCAGCGCCGGCGCATGTTCCGGCTGAGCTGGATCTCCGATGCCGGGGAACGCGAGGACGACAGCCTCGACTGGGCCGACGGCGGGCCGGATCCGGCGCGCGCCCATGACGGGCGCGAGGCCTATGCGCGGCTGGTGGAGGCGCTGCGGGCGCTGCCGCGCCGGCAGCGCGAGGCCTTCAGCCTGCGCGTGCTCGAGGAACTCGACGTGGCCACCACCGCGAAGATCATGGGGTGCGGCGAGGGCTCGGTGAAGACGCACCTTTCGCGCGCCCGCGAGGCGCTGCAGAAACAACTGGAGGATTTCCGATGACCGCCGACCACGACGACGGCACCCGTTTCGACCGCGCCGCACGCGCCTGTCACCAGGAGGCGCTGCGTCAGGTCCCGCAGCGCACGCTGTCCACGCTGCGCCCGCGGGCACCCGCAGGCGCCGGCCGCGGCTGGCGCGCGCAACCGCTGCGCTGGTCGCTGGCGACCGCCTGCGCGATCGTGTTCGCCTTCGCCGCCGGCATGCAGCTGCTCGCGCCGGGCGACGATGCCGAAACCACCGCGGTGCCGGTCGCGATCGTGGACCCGGTCACCGTCGAACCGCGGATCGAACTTTACGAGGATGCCCTGGTGGCGTTCGAGGAAGATCCCGACCTGTTCCTGTGGCTGGCCTCCGCCGAGGCGCCGCCGCTGGCGATGGAGTAAACGATCCATGCGAATCCGAATCACCGCCTCGATCCTGTTGCTGGCGCTGTCGCTGCCGACCGGCTCCGCGTTGGCGCAGTCCGCCGGCGCACTGCCCGAATGGGAGCGGCTGACGCCGCAGCAGCGCGAAACGCTGACCGCCATCGTGCGCGACCGCTGGAACGACGAACCTGAGAAGCGCGACCGCATGCTGCGCCATGCCGAGCGCTGGCAGCAGATGACACCGGAACAGCGCCGGCACGCGCATCACGGCATGCGGCGCTGGAAGCAGATGAGTCCCGAGGGGCGCGAGGGCGCGCGCGTGCTGTACCAGCGGATGCGCGAGCTACCGAAATCCGAACGCGAGGCCCTGCGCGAACGCTGGAAGGCGATGACGCCGGAACAGCGGCACGAGTGGCTGGAACGCCACCAGCCGGAGGAATGAGGCTGCGGCGGCAAGCCGCGGGGGACCTGGGCACACGTAGAGCCGAGCTTGCTCGGCTGCTCTTGGCTCCGGAGCCGGAAGCAGCGGAGCAAGCTCCACTCTACGCCGCAAGCGGCGGGGTATCGACCCGGGTGAGAGCGAACCGCGCTGCCGGAGCGACGAACGGATCCGAGCGGATCAGCTCCGCTCCGGCCACACCGTCTTCGACAGCAGTTCGTCCTCCCAGTCGAACCCGATCGCGCCGTCCTTCAGCAGCAGCTGCATGAAGTTGAACACGTTGCGCGCATACATCTCGCTGGCATGCTGCGCGCCCTGGCTGGCCAGGTTGAGCGGACCGGCGACGACGACGCCGCCGTGGTCATCGGTTTCGCCGGGACGGGTGAGCTCGCAGTTGCCGCCGGTTTCCGCCGCCAGGTCGACGACCACGCTGCCCGGCTTCATGCCGCCCACCATCGCCGCCGAGACGATCTTCGGCGCAGGCCGGCCTGGAACGGCCGCGGTACAGACGATCACGTCGACGTTCTTCAGGTGCTCGCCGAGCCGGCGCTGCTGCTCGGCGCGCTCCTCGTCGGTGAGCTGGCGCGCATAGCCGCCTTCGCCGGCGGCGCTGACGCCGAGGTCGAGGAAGCGCCCGCCCAGCGACTGGATCTGCTCGCGCGTCTCGGGGCGTACGTCGAAGCCCTCGACCTGCGCGCCCAGGCGCCGGGCCGTCGCGATCGCCTGCAATCCAGCGACGCCGGCGCCGATCACCAGCACTTTCGACGGACGGATGGTGCCGGCGGCCGTGGTCAGCATCGGGAAGAAGCGCGGCGCCAAGGATGCCGCGATCAGCACCGCCTTGTAGCCGGCCATGCCGGCCTGCGAGCTGAGCACGTCCATGGCCTGGGCCCGGGTGGTGCGCGGCAACCGCTCCAGCGGGAACGCGACCACGCCACGCTGCACGATGGCCTCGCCGCGTGCCGCGTCGGCCTGCGGCTGCAGGGTGCCGACCAGCGCCGCGCCGGTCTTCATGGCGGCGATCGCGGTCGCCGGCGGCGGCTGCACGCACAGCACGGCGTCGGCGTCGGCGATGGCGGCCTCGGTTGCGTCCACGAGCGTGGCCCCGGCCTCCTCGTAGGTCCGATCAGGAAAATGTGCGCCGGCGCCGCTGCCGCGCTCGATGCACACCTGCGCGCCTGCGGCCACCAGCTTCTTGCACGTCTCCGGCGTAACGGCGACGCGCCGTTCACCCGGCGCGGTTTCCCGCGCAATCCCGATCTTCAACGTCATGTTCGGCTCCGCGACCTTGCCCTGCATCCTAAACGCGAATCGGCCGCACCGCCACGGCCGCCCGCCGGGTAGCGCGGCGCGCGGCGGCTGTTTTCGTTTCGGCACCGGACAGCAGAACGGTCGCCGCTCCACGGCGAGCGCCGCCGCGAACGGCGAACATCGTCATGGAAGAAGACGCGCTTCGTCCCCCGGCGCGACCACCGCAAGTCCGCGTCCGCGACGTCGATCCGGATCGAGCGCGAAGTGCGCGGCCGGCCCGATGCTCAGCCGGCGTTGGCGGCTTTCAAGGCCGACGCCGGCGCCTGGTTGAGGCGCTGCCAGAGTTGCTTCATCGCCTCGTCGAAAGGCGCGTCGACCGAGCGCACCACCGCCCGTCCGGAAGCGGCCAGCAGCGCCAGCTCCTCGGGCGAGACCACCATCTTGCGCACGCCGCGGCGGTTGACGATCAGGAAGCGCGAGGTCAACGGGCTGATCCAGGCGATCCGCGCCGCGGTCTCGTGCCCGCCACGGTCGATCAGGCGCAGTCCCTGGCCGACCCGCAACCGGCGCATGCGCGCGGCGACGGCCGGATCGCAGGCCACTGCGTCGGTACCGCCGGCCACGCGCAGCGGCGCGATGCTGTCGTCGCCCGGCTCGTCGTCGATCTCACCGCCGTTCGGCGTGCGCACGCTGCGCTGGGTGTCGGGCATCGCCAGCGCGGAAATGATCCGCGCCATGGCGTCGCGCGCGGCGGCCGCATCCAGTCCGCAGCTGGAATAGCACTCGCCCAGCGGCACCTGCAGCGCCAGCAGCTGGTCGGCGACCGCGGCGCCGCGCACCTGGGCAGCGTCGGCATCGACCTGCACCATCGCGTCGCCGAGCCCGATCGCGGCGTGGTGCCGCTCCGACTCCGGGCCGTCGCGCAACCAGGTCTGGGTGAGGTAATGGCGCCAGTGCTGGTCGAGGAAGTGGCCAACCGGCGCCGTCAGCGGACGGTCCGCCATGCGCGAGGCGACCAGGCCCTCGGCGTTGCGTCGCGCCATCTGCAGGCGCTCGCGGCCGTGGATCGACTCGGCCACGCGCTTTTCCGCAAGCTCCGAGCGCCGGCGCTGCTGGTCGAGCTGATCGCGCAATTCGGCAGCCGCCAGCTCGAACACCGCCTGGTCTTCCCGGTATTCCTCGACCACCCGGTCCACGGCGTGCTCGGCCTTGTCCAGGGTTTCCTTGTCCTGCACGGTTTCGCCGGTGTTGCCGTCGCAGGCCTCGGTCAGCGCGTCGAGCAGTTGCCGCGCCGGGTGGCCGCGGCGGTTGAACATCGAGTCGTCGGTCAGCGCCACCTTGACGTACGGCACCACCAGCCTGCCGTACAACGAACGCGAGCGTTGCAGCAGGTCATTGGCCTCGCACAGCGACTGGAACAGGATGCCGACCAGGTCGATGGCATCCTCCTCGTCGGCACTGAAACGGGTCTTCTCGGGATCGAAGCCGAGCTGGCGCACGCCGCCCAGGATCTCGGCGCGGATCACCTCGGCCAGCGCACGCTTGTCCTCGCCGGCGAGCGCACGGGTGTACGGGCCGGGGTCGTCGCCCTGCAGCAGCGAGGCGATGTTGAGCATGTCCTCGGTGCCGAGCATCCGGCCCGCTGCTTCGGAAGCGGCCTCCGCCAGCGCCTCGACTTCCTCCGCCACGCTGGTGCCGGCGTCTGCCGATTCCGCAGGCAGGCCGCCGCGCGCGCGCCAGGCCTGCAGTTGTTCGCGGACGAGATCGCGATAGCGCAGCGGCATGCCGCCGGAACCGGCGGACGACGGGCCGGCGTGCTGTCCCCCGCCACCGGGAGCCGGAGCCCCGATGTGCTCGACAGTGCCGCCGTCCGGCACCCAGCCTTCCGCGGCCTGTTCGCCGATGCGCGGAGCGCGCGCTTCATCGCGCCGTGCCGCGGCTTGCGGCTCGTAACCGCCGCTGCGCCGGACCGTCGCGACGCCGTGGCCGCCGAATGCCGCGGTCTGCAGCGTGGTGTTGGCCTTGGCGTAGACCTCGGCGAGCACCTTCGGCAGGCGCTTGTCGAACTGGTGGAACACCATCATCCGCAGGCCCGGCGTCAGGTCGTCCGGCTGGAACAGATCGACGAAGGCCGATACCGCCACCTCCGGCCGCAGCGGGTTGAGCGGCCGGCCCTCGATCCCCAGGCTCGCCGCCAGCGCTTCCAGCCGTTCGTCGAGCTGCGCCAGCGGATGCAGGAACTGGTGCTCGAGCAATTCGGTGATCTGCTGCCCGGCCAGATGGATCTCGAGCTCGCCCTCGGACATCAGCTCCAGCGACTCCACCCGTCTCTGCTCGTCGCCGGGCGCGTGCCAGCGCTCGAATGCGCTCTCGATCGCCTCGCGGTAGCGCGTGGCCAGCTCCAGCGCCCGGTGGCTGAGCGCGATCACCGCGACCCGGTCCTCCTGCGCTGCGCTGAAGTCGTGGCCCGCCAGCGCCGCCAGCCGCACCTGCTCCTCGATCGAGCTCCAGAATCCGGAGAGCACGCCGACCAGTTCGGTGACGGCGTCGCGCTTGAGCGTCTCGAGCACGCGCTCGCCCGCGCGGCTGCCGGAGCTGCGCGCGCGGAATTTCACGGCGGTATCGTCTGGAGACGCCATTCGGGGGACAATGCGGGCGACGGCACGAGGTTCGTGCACGGTCAGCATACATTCCTGAAAGGGGAAAACCACGTCTGTGAGCCCGGTCTCAAATAGAACCGCCGACATCTGGCTGCAACTCGACGGGCGGCGCTCGGTCCCGGCGCGGCAGCTCGGCGAGCCCGGCCCCGACGACGCCACCCTGGCGCGCATGCTGCGGTCGGCCGTGCGCGTGCCCGACCACGGCAAGCGGGTGCCGTTCCGGTTCCTGCGCATCGCCGGCGACGCCCGCGCCGCGCTCGGCGAGGCCCTGGCCGCGATCACCCTGCGCCGCGATCCGGGCGCGGCGGCCGCCGCCGTCGACAAGGACCGCCAGCGATTCGGGCACGCGCCGCTGGTGATCGCGGTCGTCGCCGTGCTCGACCCGGCCGACGCGGCGATTCCTGAACAGGAGCGGCTGCTCAGCGCCGGCTGTGCCTGCTTCGCCCTGCTGCAGGCGGCGCAGGCGGCCGGGTTCGGGGCCACCTGGCTGACCGGCTGGCCCGCCTACGACGACGAGGTGCGCGTGCTGCTCGGATTGGGCGCGCAGGAACGGATCGCCGGCTTCATCCACATCGGCACGCCCAGGATGGCGGCACCGGAGCGCGAACGGCCGGACCCGCAGGCCCTGCTGTCCGACTGGCGCCCGGCATGAGCGACGTCGCGAAGCCGCCGCTGTACCTGGTCGACGCCAGCCTGTACGTGTTCCGCGCCTGGCATTCGATGCCAGACGAGTTCCGCGATGCCGACGGCCGGCCGGCCAACGCGGTGCATGGCTTCGCCCGCTTCCTGCTGGATCTGCTGGAACGAGAACGCCCACGGCACATCGTCATCGCCTTCGACGAGGCGCTGGACAGCTGTTTCCGCAATGCGCTGTATCCCGCCTACAAGGCCAACCGCCCGCCGGCGCCGGAGGAACTCAAGGCGCAGTTCCTGCATTGCAAGGCGCTGTGCATCGCGCTGGGGCTGACGGTGCTGGCGCACCGCGAATACGAGGCCGACGACCTGATCGGCAGCGCGCTGCAGCTGGCGCGTGCGCTCGGCCATCGCGGCGTGATCGTCTCCGCCGACAAGGACCTCTCGCAGCTGCTCGAGCTCGGCGACGAGCAGTGGGACTTCGCCCGCGGCCAGCGCTGGGACATGGCCGGCGTCGCCGCGCGCCACGGCGTCGAGGCGCGGCAGATGGTCGACTACCTGGCGCTGTGCGGCGACAGCGTCGACAACATCCCCGGCGTGCCGGGGATCGGCGCCAAGACCGCCGCGGCGCTGCTGAGGCACTTCGGCAGCCTCGACGCGCTGCTCGCGCGCGTCGACGAGGTGCCGTTCCTGCGCCTGCGCGGCGCGAAGCAGGCCGCGGCGAAGCTGCGCGAATACCGTGAACAAGCGCTGCTGTGCCGGCAACTGGCGACGATCGCGCTCGACGCACCGCTGGCCGAGGCGATGCCGCCGTTCCTGCGCGCGGCCGCCGATGCCGCCGCGCTGCTGGCGCTGTGCGAGGCGCTGCGCTTCGGCCCGCTGACGCGGCGGCGCCTGCACCAGGCAGCAGCAGGCTGAACATGCTAGGTTGATTTTGCGATAGTCATGAAATTGACGAATCGGGCCCAACCACTTGCTAGGAGCAATCAAGGATGACTAGAGCAATAGCTGTTGCGCTGCTGGGCTCAGTGATGGGGTTAAGCTCGCTACTTTCACATGCTGAGGCGGCAGTGCGTCGATGCGACGCCTGCACGAGTGATTACGATTTCAGGCTGATCGCCCAAGAGATCGGGCCCGGCGATCACCTCATATACAATTTGCAGGACAATATTCTGCAGCGATGGCGAATCCCTTATGATTCGCCACCAATCGATCCGTTTGGTCAGCAAGGCAGCCGAGCACTGCCTTCTTCGTCCCATCCCACAGAGCTGACCCCTCAAGCGGGAGCGGTCAAGGAACTGGACAAGGCGCACAGGGTTTACAACATTGGGGGCTCGGTGCGGCCAATGATCAACGTCCCCGTGTCGGTGCTTGACCTGATGCCTCAAGTACAAAACAAAACAGCATACAACGTAATCAACGATTTTAATCTGCGCGGCATGATAGAAAGCGCTGCCGCTCATCCCGATGTGGTTTCTACCGTCACTGGTGCGAATCTGCAAACAGCGATTGCTGATTTAATGGTGCTGGTACAATCGTATTTGGGGCTGCGCGATCAAACTGGCCTGATGTTCCGCATTGTAATGAGTGACGGAAGCAGCGTCTACGTTTTTGTGAAGCTGGATCACCCTATCGGGGAATTTGTCGAGGGAACCGCTCGCACAGATGGCGGGCAAATCATTCCTGAGACACGCAACGCCGTTCAAGGCGAATGGCACGGCGGTCCTGGCGTGGACAACCTGGCCCCGATGGTCAGCCACATACGTGGATTGGGTGGGGCTATCACGTATTCTGGAGGATCATCTGGAACCGTGACGGGAATATCTTGCACTCCGGAAATTTGCGTCGTAACCACCGTACCGAATTAAGGAAGTTGCGTCCCGAACTTCGTTTTCATCGCCGTAGAGCATTAATGCTCTAGGGTACTTTTTTGATCACTGCCAATATGCCGGGCGCAGCTCGAACTCCTTGACAAGGTGCCGTTCCTGCACCTGCGCGGCGCCAAGCAGACCACGGCGAACTGCACGAGCATCGCGAACAGGCGCTGTTGTGCGAGTTGCTACGCTTCGGGCCCGCTGACGCGGCGGTGCCTGCATGCCGTCGCAGGGCTCGCATTCGCGCCTTGATTGAACGCCGCGGCTCGCCCTCCGGCGCTCTCGTAGAGCGGAGCTTGCTCCGCTGCTCCCGGCTCCGGAGCCCACGTAGCGGAGCAAGCTCCGCTCTACGGCGCCTCGCTCCATTTCGCCTGTCATGCGTCACGCGCTAGCATGCGCCGATGAACGAACATCCAGCGGACGACGTCGAACTGCTCTACGAGGGCGAATGGCTGCGCATGGTCCGGCGCGGCAAATGGGAATCGTGCGAGCGCACGCACGGCCGCGACGGGATGGCGGTGATCGTCATCGCGGTCACGCCGGACGACCATGTGCTGTTCGTCGAGCAGTTCCGGGTGCCGCTGGGCGCGCCCACCATCGAGATGCCGGCCGGCCTGATCGGGGACGATCTCGACGACGATTCGGTCGAGTCCGCCGCACGCCGCGAGCTCATCGAGGAGACCGGCTGGGATGCCGATCGCATCGACGTGCTGCTGACCGGCCCCACCACGGCCGGCATGAGCAACGAGCGCGTCGCCTTCGCCCGTGCCCGCGACCTGCACAAGGTCGGCGAAGGCGGCGGCGTCGGCAGCGAGAACATCACCGTGCACACGGTGCCGCGACGCGACGCCCCAGCCTGGCTGATGCGCAAGCATGCCGAGGGCTTCGAGATCGACCTCAAGCTGTGGGCGGGGCTGTGGATGATCGAATTCAATCCGGACGGCTCGCCGGCCAGCTAGTCAGACAGAATCGCCCTACCCCGGAGCTTGACCACAACCCCCTGTAGGAGAGGCCCCGACGCGCGGACCAAACAGCAGATGCTCTCTGCCGTTGTTTCCCTTCGCAACGCGCGGCGGCGCGTTCATCGTGGTCGCCACCGATGCGTCTGCCTGGCGCGCCTCAGGCAAAGCGATCCGTCGCCTGCACCAGCGCGTCGACGTTTTCGGCTTCGAACGCGGAGTGGCCCGAGGCCGGGGTGATCACCAGCTCGGCCTTCGGCCAGGCCTTGTGCAGGTCCCAGGCGTTCTGCACCGGGCAGACCACGTCGTAGCGGCCGTGGACGATGACGCCGGGAATGTCGACGATGCGGTAGGCGTCGCGCAGCAACTGGTCGTCGGCCTCGAAGAAGCCGCCGTTGACGAAGTAGTGGTTCTCGATCCGGGCGAAGGCGAGCGCGAAGCGCGGATCCTCGTGCCCCTGCACGAAATCCGGGTCGACGCGCAGGAACGAGGTCGCGCCCTCCCATACGCTCCAGGCGCGGGCCGCGGCCAGCCGGGTGGCCTCGTCGTCGCTGGTCAGGCGGCGGTGGAAGGCGGCGATCAGGTCGTCGCGCTCGGCCGGCGGGATGGCGTCGACGTACTGGTCCCAGGCCTCGGGGAACAATCGCGAGGCCCCCTCCTGGTAGAACCACTCCAGTTCCCAGCGCCGCAGCATGAAGATGCCGCGCAACACCAGTTCGGTGACCCGCCGCGGATGGCTCTGCGCATAGGCCAGCGCCAGGGTCGAGCCCCAGGAACCACCGAACACCTGCCAGCCTTCGATCTCGAGCAGTTCGCGCAGCTTCTCGATGTCGGCAACCAGGTCCCAGGTGGTGTTGCCGGCGAGGTCGGCATGCGGCGTGGAGCGCCCGGCACCGCGCTGGTCGAACAGCACGATGCGGTATTTGTCCGGATCGTGGAAGCGGCGCATCTTGGCGCTGCAGCCGCCGCCCGGGCCACCGTGCAGCAGCACGACCGGCTTGCCTTTCGGATTGCCGCACTGCTCGTAATGGAGCGTGTGGCGGTCGTCGACCTTGAGGGTGCCGGTGTCGTAGGGCTCGATCTCGGGGTAAAGCGTTCGCATCGCGGATCCGTCTTGAAGACTGACGCGCCAGTTTATCAGTCCACCCCGGCCGGACCGGGCAGCCTGCCACCGGTGACGCGTTCGCGTCCCTCGAGGTCGCGTTCGGTCGCGGTCGCGACGAAGCCGGCGCGCAGCAGCAGCGCGCGCACGGCCTCGCCTTGCGCGTGGCCGTGCTCGAACAGCAGCCAGCCGCCCGGCGCGAGGTGTGCCGGCGCACCGCCGACGATCGCGCCGATCGCATCCAGCCCGTCGCGGCCGGACGCCAGCGCGCCGGGCGGCTCGAAGCGCAGGTCGCCTTGCAGCAGGTGCGGATCGGCGGCGGCGATGTAGGGCGGATTGCTGGCGACCAGATCGAAGCGCTCGCCCGCCAGCGGCGACCACCAGTCGCCATGGCGGAACTCGACGTTGCCGATCCCGTGGTTGTCGGCATTGGCGGCGGCGGCGGCCAGCGCCTGACGGCTGATGTCGGTGGCGACCACCCGGGCACGGGGACGTTCGCTCGCCACCGCCAGTGCGATCGCGCCGCTGCCGGTGCCCAGGTCGGCGACGCGCGCCGGCCGTCCCGGCGGGATCCGCAGCAGCGCCTGTTCGACCAGCAGTTCGGTCTCCGGGCGCGGGATCAGGGTGTCCGGCGTGACCGCGAGGTCGAGGGTCCAGAAGCCGCGATGGCCGGTGAGATAGGCCACCGGCTCGCCGGCAGCGCGGCGCGCAACCAGCACCTCGAACTCCGCCGCGGCCGCGGCCTCCACCGGATCGGTCGCATGCGCGTACAGCCACGCCTGTGACCGGCGCAGCGCATGCGCGAGCAGCAGCGCGGCGTCGGCGGGGTCGATGCGCGCGCCGGCGCGTCGCAGCAGTTGCGAGGCGTCCGGACACGGCGCGGGAGAGATCGTCATGGGCGTCAATCGTAACCGCCGCCGCGCCAGGCAGACCCATCGGCGGCGATCGCGCCAGGCAGACGCAATGGTGGCGACCACGATGAACGCGCCGCCGCGCGTTGCGAAGGAAAACAACGGCAGAGAACATCTGCCGTCGGCTTGCGCGGTCGCGTCCGGTGCCGCTCCCACACAAGGATCGACGGTCGGTGGACGGCCACCCCGGCGAGGCACCACGCCGGCTTCCGGAAACCACGCGAAAGAGGCAAAAAGAAGGCGGCCGAAGCCGCCTTCAAATTCCGTATCGCGCGTGGGAGGGAGTACGGGACACGGAACCTGTTGAGCGGATCGTCACCGCTCGTCGTACTTGCCGGGCCACCACACATTCGGTGACACCGGGAGACGTCTCGATTTTGTTGCAACGCAGCACGTAGGTCAAGCCCCCTTGCGAAATAGATGAATACCGAGCATATCGATAGGTAATCTCTATTAAATACATTCTGACTATCGATTTTACGTATCAATAGGTCTGCCCTATCCTGTCGCTTCCCCGGTCGGCAACGGCCGGTTTTTTCCCCTCCCCATCACCCCAATCGAAAGGATCTCCATGTCCCTGATCAATACCGAAATCAAGCCGTTCAAGGCCACCGCGTTCCAGAACGGCGAATTCATCGAAGTGACCGAGGCCGACCTGAAGGGCAAGTGGTCGGTGGTGGTGTTCTACCCGGCCGACTTCACCTTCGTCTGCCCGACGGAGCTCGAGGACCTGGCCAACCACTACGAGGCGTTCAAGAAGATCGACACCGAGATCTACAGCGTGTCCACCGACACGCATTTCTCGCACAAGGCCTGGCACGACACCTCCGAGGCGATCGGCAAGATCCAGTTCCCGATGATCGGCGACCCCAACGGCGTGGTCACCAACAACTTCGGCGTGATGCGCGAGGGCCAGGGCCTGGCCGACCGCGGCACGTTCGTGATCGACCCGCAGGGCGTGATCCAGCTGGTCGAGGTGACCTGCGAGGGCGTCGGCCGCGACGCCGGCGAGCTGCTGCGCAAGGTCAAGGCTGCCCAGTACGTCGCCGCCCATCCGGGCGAGGTCTGCCCGGCCAAGTGGCAGGAGGGCGAGAAGACCCTCAAGCCGTCGCTGGACCTGGTCGGCAAGATCTGACGCCGCACCCGCACTCCCGTCCCCGGACGGGAGTGCACCCAAGCCGGTCGGTCGGCACGCCCGCCGCCGCCAGCCGCCGGTCAGCCGGCTTCGGTGCACTCCCCCCGACGCGGCCCAAGCGGCCGCACGCCCCACGACTTCCGGAACAGATGCCATGTTGGATGCCGATCTCAAGACCCAGCTCAAGGGCTACCTCGAACGCTTGGTCCGCCCGATCCACATCGTCGCCTCGGTCGACGACGGCGAGAAGTCGCGCGACCTGCTTGCGCTGCTCGACGACATCGCCGGGCTGAGCGACCGCATCAGCGTCGAGACCCGCCGCGACGACGACGAGCGCAAGCCCTCGTTCGCCCTCGCCACGCCCGGACGCGAGATCTCCCTGCGCTTCGCCGGGCTGCCGCTGGGCCACGAGTTCACTTCGCTGGTGCTGGCGCTGCTGCAGGTGGGCGGCCACCCGCCCAAGGCCGCGGCCGAGACTCTCGAGGAGGTGGCCGCGCTGGCGGGCGACTTCCACTTCGAGACCTATTACTCGCTGTCCTGCCAGAACTGCCCCGACGTGGTGCAGGCGCTCAACCTCGCCGCCGTGCTCAACCCGCGCATCCGCCACACCGCCATCGACGGCGCGCTGTTCCAGGACGAGGTGGAGGCGCGGCAGATCATGTCGGTGCCGACGGTCTACCTCAACGGCAGGGAATTCGAACAGGGCCGGATGACGCTGGAGCAGATCCTGGCGCGCCTGGACACCGGCGCGGCCGAGCGCGAGGCGGCGAAGCTGGCGGCGAAGGCGCCGTTCGACGTGCTGGTGGTCGGCGGCGGGCCGGCCGGCGCCGCCGCGGCGGTGTACGCGGCGCGCAAGGGCATCCGCACCGGCGTGGTGTCGGAACGCTTCGGCGGCCAGCTGCACGACACGCTGGCGATCGAGAACTTCATCTCGGTGCCCGAGACCGAGGGGCCGAAGATGGCCGCTGCGCTCGAGCGGCACGTGCGCGAGTACGACGTCGACGTGATGGACCTGCAGCGCGCGGAAGCGCTGCTTCCGGCCGGCGACGACGGCCTGGTCGGCCTGCGCCTGGCCGGCGGCGCCGAACTGAAGGCGCGCTCGGTGGTGCTGTCGACCGGCGCCCGCTGGCGGCAGCTGAACGTCCCCGGCGAGGACGAGTACCGCAACCACGGCGTGGCCTACTGCCCGCACTGCGACGGCCCGCTGTTCAAGGGCAAGCACGTGGCGGTGATCGGCGGCGGCAACTCCGGCGTCGAGGCGGCGATCGACCTGGCCGGCATTGTCCAGCACGTCACCGTGCTGGAGTTCGACGACAAGCTGCGCGCCGACGAGGTGCTGCAGCGCAAGGCGCGCAGCCTGGGCAACGTCACCATCATCACCAGCGCGCAGACGCTGGAGGTGGTGGGCGACGGCAGCAAGGTCGACGGCCTGGTGTACCGCGACCGCGAAGGCGGCGACGCGCACCGACTGGCGCTGGAGGGCGTGTTCGTGCAGATCGGCCTGCTGCCCAACACCGAGTGGCTGGCCGGGACCGTCGAGCTCTCGCCGCGCGGCGAGATCGTGGTCGACGAGCGCGGCCGCACCAACGTGCCCGGCGTGTTCGCCGCCGGCGACTGCACCACCGTGCCCTACAAGCAGATCGTGGTGGCGATGGGCGAAGGTTCGCGGGCGGCGCTGTCCGCGTTCGACCACCTGATCCGCGCGCCGTTGCCCGCCTCCGGCAAGCCGGTGGCGCAGGCCGCGTGACCGGCCCCGACGGCCGACCGCGATGAACCTGCGCGATCTCCGCTATCTGGTGGCGCTGGCCGACCACAGGCACTTCGGCCACGCCGCCGCGGCATGCTTCGTCAGCCAGCCGACACTGTCGACGCAGATCCGCAAGCTGGAGGAGGAACTCGGCGTGGTGCTGGTGGAGCGGGCGCCGCGCAAGGTCATGCTGACGCCGGCCGGGCACGAGGCCGCCGAGCGCGCGCGCCGGATCGTCGCCGAGGTCGAGCAGATGAAGGAGGCCGCCAGGCGCAACCGCGACCCGGAGGCCGGCACGGTGCGGCTGGGCATGTTTCCCACCCTGGGGCCGTACCTGCTGCCGCATGTCATTCCGCGCCTGCGCGAACGTTTCCCGCAGCTGGAGCTGCTGCTGGTGGAGGAAAAGAGCGACGTGCTGCTGACGCGGCTGCGCGATGGCCGGCTCGACGCCGGGCTGCTGGCATTGCCGGTGCACGACGAGCAGCTGCATGCCGAGTTCCTGTTCGAGGAGCCGTTCCTGCTGGCGGTTCCCGGCCGCCACCCGCTGGCGCAACGCGACTCGCTGGCGCTGCGGGAGCTGTCGGAGCAGCGCCTGCTGCTGCTCGAGGACGGCCACTGCCTGCGCGAACAGGCGCTCGAGGTCTGCCACCTGGGCGGCGCCGGCGAGCGCAGCGAGTTCCGCGCCACCAGCCTGGAGACGCTGCGGCAGATGGTCGCCGCCGATGTCGGCGTCACCCTGCTGCCGATGCTGGCGGTGAAGCCGCCGGTCGCACGTTCCGACAACATCCATCTGCTCGACTTCCACGATTCACGTCCGAGCCGCCGCATCGCCATGGTCTGGCGGCGCAGCTCGGCGATGGAGGGCTTCCTGTTGCGGCTGGCGGAGGTGTTCCGGCAACTGCCTGCGGACCTGTTCGAGTTCGAGCCGCGGACCGGCGGGATGCCGCCCGCCGAACGGGATTCCACGGCCACTTGAACCCCGTCCCGGCGAGGGCTACGGTGACGACACTACGGCGGGCGGCGCGCGATGCGCCGCCCGCCTGCGTTTCGTCAACCGTTCACCTCACAGGAACAGACCATGATCGACAACCGGCACAGCGGACTCCCGCCTTCCATCATCCCGCCTTCGATCATCCCGCCTTCGATCATCCCGCCTTCGATCATCGTGTCCGAACCCGACGCCGAGCGCCTGGAATCGCTGCTCGAGTCGGACGAGTGGCGCTCCCAGCCGGCGGCACGCGCTCTGCAGGACGAACTCCTGCGCGCCGAGGTGCGTCCGCAGGGAAACATGCCCGCCGAAGTGGTCGGCATGCACTCGTCGGTGGAATGCGAGGACGAGCGCAGCGGCGACAGGCATTGCCTGACGCTGGTCTATCCGAAGGAGGCCGACGTCGCCTCCGGACGCGTGTCGGTGCTGGCGCCGGTCGGCAGCGCCCTGCTCGGCCTCTCCGTCGGCCAGCACATCGACTGGCGCACGCCGGATGGCCGTCAGTTGCGCCTGACGGTACTGGCCGTCCAGCCACCCGGAACCGGTGCCGACACGGAGCGATGAGCCTGCGCGCGCTCGCGATCGCAGGGGCACACGATGTCGCATGAGATCGACGGGGCCGGCTCAACCGCCGGGCTGCGCGACGGCGTGTCAGCCAGACTGCAGCGGCAGCCGCGTGCGGCCCCTGAGCCCGGCCAGGAAAATGCCGGCCAGGGTGAATCCCAATCCGAGCCACTCGCGCGAGCTGGTGAGCCGGTCGAGCAGCGCAACGTCGAGCAGGAACGCGATCACCGGCTGCAGCAGCAGCAGCAGTCCAACCACCGCCACCCGCAGGTGCGGCATCGCCCGCGAGATCAGCACCCAACTCAGGCAGTGCCCGAGCCCGGCCAGCAGCAACAGCCAGGCGAGCGAGCGCGCGTTCGGAATCGCGAACGACACGCCCTCGACGGCCCCGGCCAGCCCCAGCAGCAACGCGCTGCCGAGCGACGCCAGCGCCAGCACCTGCGCGATCGGCGCGTTGCCGCCGGTAGTCCGGTGCGCCTCGTGCTGGGTGCGCTTGAGGCCGAGGTTGTAGCCGGCATAGCACACCCCGGTGGCGAGTCCGAGCCAGACGCCCCAGCGGTACTCCGGCGGCAGGCTGTCCCATTCCCCGCCCAGCAGCAGCCACAGGCCGAAGAACGCCAGCACGATCCCGGCGAGGAAACGCGGCCCGATCCGCTCGCGGTACAGCGCCACGCCGGCCAGCGCCATGAAGAACACCTGCGCGTTGGCCAGCAGCGTCGCCAGGCCGGGGCCCACCAGCAGGATGCTGCGGTGCCACAGCCACAGATCGCCGGCGAACGCCGCCGCCGGCACCAGCGTCCACAGCCACACGCGCCCCGGCAACGGCCGCCAGTCGCGCCGCGCGGCCACCAGCAACACAAGCAGCAGGCCGCCGAACAACATGCGGTAGAACGCCGAGACCGTCGGCGGCGTCTCCGCGAAACGCACCATCAGGGCGTTGGTGCCGATCAGCGCGGCGCCGGTCAGCATCCATAACAGGGCGCCGCGCTCGCCTCTTGCCTGCTGCATGTTGCGTCCGCGATCGGTAGGGCCGCGAACTTTAGCAGCGCCGCGCCAGGAAGACTTCTCCGTTGCGCCGAGAGACGGCCGCGCCAGGCAGACCATTCCGACGCGGCGACAAAAGCACCGTCGCCACGGGCAGTGTAAATAAAAGAGCCGGGACCCCTACGCTTTCACCGCCGTCTCAAAAAGGATGAGCAACCTGCACCGTCGTGAAGCACTTCGCCCTGCGCCGGCATCACGAGCAACGTTCGTGCGCACCTTTCCGGCCCGGAACTCGCGACTCGAACTCGCATCCCGGCGTCCACAGCCCGCCTCCCGCCACCGATCAGCTGAACACCGCCGGCGCCACGTGCACGCAGTTGCGCCCACTGCGTTTGGCGGCATAGAGCGCCTTGTCGGCACGGTCAATGGTCGCGGCCGGAGTGCGTTCGCGGTCGCGGCGAGTGGCGACGCCGACGCTGACCGTCAGCCGCAGCGACTGCCCTTCCCATTCGACCGCCAGCCGCTCGACCGCCGCGCGCAACTCTTCGCCCACCTGCCGCGCCGCCGCGCCGCCGTGACCCGGCAGGATCGCGATGAACTCCTCGCCGCCGTAGCGACCGAACAGGTCGCCCCCGCCCAGGGCTCCACGCAGAGCCGCGGCGGCCGCGCGCAGGCAATGGTCGCCGCAGGCGTGGCCGAAGCGGTCATTGACCGATTTGAACCGGTCGAGATCGACGAACAGCACCGACAGCGGCTGCCCATCGCGCTCGGCCTCGACGAACGAGCGCGCCAGCCACTGGTCGATCGAACGCCGGTTGAGGCTGCCGGTCAGGGCGTCGAGCTCGGCCGAGCGGCGCAGGTTGACCGCTGCGATCGCCTGTTCGACCTGCATCTGGGCCAGTCGCGCGAATTCCGTCGCCAGCGCCATCTCGTCGCTGGTGAAGCCGTCGCCGCCGCGGCGCTGCAGCAGCACCGCGCCCCAGGCCGGGGCGCGGATCTGCAGCGGGATCATCGCCTCGATCGCGACTGCTTCCGGTGTGGTCACGGGTTGCTGCAACGCGATGCTGTTGGCGGCCTGGCGCTTGAGCGCGAGCAGGCGACGCTCGAGGTCGAGCCACAGCCGGTCCTTCTGGTCATGCGGGTGCGTCACCAGCAGGTCGCGCCCATGGAAGCCTTGCGCGACGACCACCATCGACTCCACCGGCAGCAGCGGCAGCAGATGATCGAAGAGCAGCCTGAAGGCGGTCCACTCGATATCGCCCGGCGCCAGCTGCCGCAACTTGGCCTGCAGCGCGTTGACCAGATCGGTGCGCGCAGCCTCCCGCAGCATCCGCCGCTCGGTGTCCTCACGCGCCAGCCGATCGTAGTCGCGCTGGTCGCGGTACTCGCTGATCCTGCCGACCAGGCCCACCGCGAACACGATCATCAGCACCACCAGTCCGCACTGAAAGCCGTAGCGCGTCGCCGCCAGTCCGGGCACGACGCCGAAGTCCGCGAGATGTCGCAGCAGCGCCAACAGCAGCGTGGCCAGCACCACGACCGCCAACGGCAGGGCCATCGCCAGCCGCCCCCGGCCCGCGTCCACCAGCAACACCAGGTTGCCCAGGCCGACCGCGGCCCAGCCCAGGGCCACCAGCGGCTGCAGCACCGGATCGAACAGGCGCAGATCGAGCAGGGACAGGCCGGCGGCCGCCAGCAGGACCAGCACCGCGACGTTCAAGGACCGCATCGTGACGGTGCCGGACCCCTGGAGGCCGACATAGTGCTGCACCAGCTTCGCCCACGACGCCAGGAACAGGAACGCCAACATCCACAGCCCGTGCGTCTGCCAGCCGGCGAGCAGGCGCAATCCGGGCATGCCGTAGAGATGGCCGTTGATCCCCGCCAGCATCAGCAGCGCCAGGATCGCGCAGGTCGACAGCGACAGGAAGGTGCGGTCGCGGGCGGCGGCATACAGTGCCAGCGACAGCAGCGACAGCGTGAACAGTGCGGCGTAGATGGCCGCGGCGATGGCCACGGCGCGCCGCTCGACCCGCGTGGCGGCATCCGCGCGCAGCACCCGCGGCTGCAGTGCGGTCGCGGCGGCGCCTTCGACGTACAGGTCCAGCTCCACGGTGCCCTGCCAGTCCCGGGGCAACGGAATCAGATAACCGCCCGACAGTGCCGCTTCTTCGCCCTCGTCCGAGGAGAAGAACCCGTGCTGCGGACTGCGCCAGTCGCGGCCCTGCAGCCACAGCGCCGAGATCGGCACGCGCGGAATCCAGACCGTCCAGCTCTGGCCTTCCGGCTGTAGCGGCGGCAGCTCGAAGCGCAGGCGCGCGGGGCCCTGCCGCGGGCGGGCGCCCGCATGCAGCAGGGCCCCGCCGGCACCCATGCCGGCTTCGCTCGCCGGGATCACCGTCAGCGGGACGGCAGCAGCGCGATCGCTGCCGCCGACGATCGCGGCGCCAAGCAGGCACAGCAGCACGGCGAGCCCGGCCGCGAAAACGGCGTCGTGGCGGCGTGCCCGCCCGGACCGGTTCAGCACACCGGTCTTCCGGCCCGGGAAACCCGTGGCGCGTATCGCTCAATGACCTGTTCGATGACCTGCATGCTTCTCCCCTCCCGGTCAGTCGCAAATTGCATGCCGCGGAAACGATAACACCGTCACAATTCACTTGAACGGGCTGCCGCGGCCCCGACCGGCCAGCCGGCCTGCCGCCGCCGGCCGCTCACGGGTGGGCAGCAGGCCCTACACTGTCGTTTTTTGGCCCTCCGCACCGCATGAGCACCCCTCCCACGTCCACGCCTCCGCCCGTGTCCGCGGCCCCCGCCGACGCGCCGCCGGCGGGCGCCAAGCAGGACTTCATCCGCCAGATCGTTCGCGACGACCTCGCCGACGGGAAGCACCGGGTGGTCCGCACCCGCTTCCCGCCCGAACCCAACGGCCATCTGCATATCGGCCATGCCAAGGCGATCTGTCTGGACTTCGGCCTCGCCGAGGAGTTCGGCGGCGCCTGCAACCTGCGCTTCGACGACACCAATCCGGCCAGGGAAGACCCGGCGTTCGTGCGCGCGATCCAGGACGACGTGCGCTGGCTCGGCTTCGAATGGGCCAGCCTGCGCCACGCCTCGGACTACTTCGAGGTGTACTACCTCGCCGCCGAGAAACTGATCCGCCAGGGCGATGCCTTCGTCTGCGATCTCAGTGCCGAACAGGTGCGTGAGTACCGCGGCTCGCTCACCGAGCCCGGCCGCGCCTCGCCGTTCCGCGACCGCACGGTGGAGGAGAACCTGGACCTGTTCCGGCGCATGCGCGCCGGCGAGTTCGCCGATGGCGCAGGCACCCTGCGCGCGAAGATCGACATGGCCAGCGGCAACATCAACATGCGCGACCCGGCGCTGTACCGGATCAAGCGGGCGACGCACCAGAACACCGGCGACGCCTGGCCGATCTACCCGATGTACGACTTCGCGCATGCGCTCGGCGATGCGATCGAGGGCATCACCCATTCGCTGTGCACGCTCGAGTTCGAGGACCACCGGCCGCTGTACGACTGGTGCGTGGACAAGGTCGACCTCGCCCGCTCGCCCGACCTGCTGGCGCCGCTGCTGGCCAAGGGACTGCCGAACGAGGCCGGCAAGCCGCGCCAGATCGAGTTCTCGCGCCTGAACATCAACTACACCGTGATGAGCAAGCGCAAGCTGGCGGCGCTGGTGGCGGAGGGCCTGGTCGACGGCTGGGACGATCCGCGCATGTACACCCTGCAGGGCCTGCGCCGGCGTGGCTACACCCCCGGGGCGCTGCGGCTGTTCATCGACCGGATCGGCATCAGCAAGCAGAATTCGGTGATCGATTTCTCGGTGCTGGAAGGCGCCTTGCGCGACCAGCTGGACGCGCACGCGCCGCGGCGTATGGCGGTGATCAATCCGCTGAAGCTGGTGTTGACCAACCTGCCGGACGGCCATGCCGAGTCCCTGCGCTTCGCCAACCATCCGAAAGACGAATCGCTCGGAATCCGCGAGGTGCCGTTCTCGAACGCGCTCTGGATCGAGCGCGACGATTTCGCGGAGGTCCCGCCCAAGGGTTGGAAGCGGCTGGTACCGGGCGGCGAGGTGCGGTTGCGCGGCGCCGGCATCGTGCGCTGCGACGAGGTGGTGAAGGATGCCGCAGGCGCGATCGTCGAGCTGCGCGGCACGCTCGACCCGGAATCGCGCCCGGGCATGGAAGGCGCCAACCGCAAGATCAAGGGCACGCTCCACTGGGTCAGCGCCGCGCACGCGGTCGCGGCCGAGATCCGGCTCTACGACCGCCTGTTCTCGGTGCCCGACCCCGACGACGAGCGCGACGGCCTGGGCTATCGCGATCACCTGAATCCGGAGTCGCGCCGCAGCGTCCGGGGCTACCTGGAGCCGGCGGCGGCGCGCGCGGAGGCCGAGCAGGGCGTCCAGTTCGAACGGCTCGGCTATTTCGTCGCCGACCGGCACGACCACGCCGCCGACGCGCCGGTGTTCAACCGCAGTGTGACGCTGCGCGACACCTGGGCGGCACGGACCTGACAACGGAGGGCACAATGCGCATGCAACCAATTCCGAACCTGTGCACCTGGCTGCTGATGCTGGCGCTCGCCGCCTGCGCGGCGCCGCCGGCGACCGGCCAGACCGCGTCCGTGCCCGCACCCGTGCCGGAAGCGGCGGGCAGCACCGGCGGCGATCCACTGCAACTCGATCGCAGTTGCCGCGCCGACAGCGATTGTGCGGTCAAGAACGTCGGCAACTGCTGCGGCTACTTCCCCGCCTGCGTCAACCGCGAGGCGCAGCCGGATCCCGAGGCAGTGCGCGCGCGCTGCACCGAAACCGGCATGGCGTCGACCTGCGGCTTCCGCGAGATCTCCGCCTGCAGCTGCGTGCAGGACCGCTGCGAGGCGGTGCGGCAGCCCTTGCAGGCACCGCTCGAGTGATGCTCCGCGCACAGCTGCAACTCGCCCTGCCGGCGTGGGTGCACGAGGCGGTGGATCCGGACGCCGCGGTGTCCGGCGACGCCGACAAGGTGGCGCTGGCCGTCGAGTTGTCACGGCGCAACGTCGAGGCCGGCAGCGGCGGACCGTTCGGCGCCGCGGTGTTCGGCCCGGACGACCGCATCGTCGCGGTCGGCGTCAACCGGGTGCTGGCGCAGCACTGCTCGGTGGCGCATGCCGAAACCATGGCCTGCATGCTGGCGCAGCAGCGGCTGCAGCGCGCGCGCCTGAACCGCGACGATCAGGATCGGCCGGCCGGGCACTACACCCTGGCGACCTCCGCGCAGCCGTGCTGCCAGTGCTACGGCGCGACGGTCTGGGCCGGCATCGACCGGCTGCTGATCGGCGCCCGCGCCGAGGACGTCATGGCGCTGACCGAGTTCGACGAGGGTCCGCTGCCGGCCGACTGGGCCGGCGAACTGGAGCGCCGCGGCATCGCCGTGGTGCGCGATCTGCATCGGGACGCCGCCTGCGAGGTGCTGCGCGCCTATGGCACCGGCGGCGGCGAACGATATTGATCCGCCTCCCGGTAGAGCGGAGCTTGCTCCGCTACGCAGTCTCCGTAGCCGCGAGAGCAGCGGAGCAAGCTCCGCTCTACGGGGCGAAATGAAGGGATCCACATGCCCGATGGCCTGATCTGCTATTGCCGCGCCGGCTTCGAACCGGAACTGGCGGCCGAGCTCACCGAACGCGCGGCGCTGGCCGGCATCGCCGGCTACGCCCGTGCCGGCCGCGACGATGGCTACCTGATCTTCCACGCCGACGACGCCGACGCGCTGTCGCAGGCGCTGCCATGGCGGCAACTGGTGTTCGCGCGGCAAAAGGCGGTGCTGATCGCCGAACTGGAGGGGCTCGATCCACGCGATCGCATTACCCCCGTGCTGGCCGCGCTGGAAGGCCGCGGCCGCTACGGCGAGCTGTGGATGGAGCACCCGGACTCGGATGCCGGCAAGCCGCTGTCCGGGCTGGCGCGCAGCTTCGGCAACGCGTTGCGGCCGGTCCTGCGCCAGCGCGGCTTCCTCACCGCGCAGCCCGATCCACGGCTGTCGCGGCTGCACGTGTGCTTCGTCGCCGGCGACCGCGTCCTGCTCGGCCGCAGCCGGATCGAGGACAGCGCCCCCTGGCCGCTCGGCATCCCGCGGCTGAAACTGCATGCCGGCGCGCCCTCGCGCTCGGCGCTGAAGCTGGAGGAGGCATTGCTGTCGCTGCTGGGCGAACGCGAGCGCGGCGCATGGATCAAGCCGGGCATGCAGGCCGCGGACCTCGGCGCCGCGCCCGGTGGCTGGACCTGGGTGCTGACCCGGCACCACCTCCGCGTCGCCGCGATCGACAACGGTCCGCTGCAACCGCAGTTGCTCGATACCGGCCTGGTGCAGCACCTGCAGGCCGACGGTTTCCGCTGGTCGCCCGAGCGCACCCTGGACTGGATGGTCTGCGACATGGTCGAGCAGCCGCGCCGCGTCGCCGAACGCATGGCTACCTGGTTCCGCGAGGAGTGGTGCCGTCATGCGGTGTTCAACCTGAAACTGCCGATGAAGAAGCGCTGGCAGGAAACCCGGCTGTGCCTGGACCTGTTCGCCGACCAGGCGGGCCGGCCGCTGACGATCCGTGCACGGCAGCTGTACCACGACCGCGAGGAGATCACCGTGTTCGCGGCAGCAGGCTGAACGCGGCAGGATTTCAAACCCTGTTCATGGCGGGCGGCATACGGTTCCGGTCGAGCACCGGATGACACGTTCGGTTCTTCATCCGGCTTTCACACCATGTCATCGGAGGAGAACTCCCATGTCATATCGGAACCAAGCCCTCACGATCGCCCTGCTCGCCATCGCACCGCTGGCCGCGCCGGCACAGGATGCGATGACGCCGCCCACCGCCGCCGACCCCGCCACCCAGACGGCGCCGGAACCTCCGGTCGACCCGGTCGCGGACACCACGCCGCAGACGCCGGTCGATCCCGCACAGCCGCAACCGGCCACGCCGGTCGATCCGACCGCGCAGCCGGCACCGACGCCGGTCACGCCGACCACCCCCACCACGCCGACCGGTTCGACCGCGCCACCGGCGTCGACCGACACCGGGACCGCGGTGATCACGCAGAACGGCCAGGAAGTGCGGATCAACTCGCAGCTGCCGAACTCGGTGGTCGGCCAGTACCGGATCGACTTCGCCACCCTCGACAGCAACGGCGACGGCCACCTCAGCCGCAGCGAGGCGCGCGCCAACGAGAGCCTCAGCGCAGAATTCGACGCCGCCGACAGCTACCGCGACGGCCGCCTGAGCCAGGAAGAACTGTCGGGCTGGACCCGCTAGGGCGAATCGACATTCACTCCCTCCTACAAGGACAACGGGGCATGGAAAGCGTAATGTCGATACAGCCTAGGGCCTGTTGACAAGCCCTGTCGCAGTTCCTTGTCAGCCGCCGGCGGCGCGCCGCCACAGCGCCGCGACCAGCGGCGGCATCCGTCCGGCCGCGCCGAGCAGCGGCCCGCGCAGCAGCGTCGGCAGCAGCGCGTCGTTCGAGAACACCCGGTTGATGCCGTCGAAGCTCCATGCGGCGACCGAATTCTCGCTGTGGCGCCGGCGTGCCCAGCGTTGCAGCCGCTGCGGCGCGGTCCAGTCGCTGTCGCGATGCTGCGCCCGCGCCACCGTATCGCGCAACGCCGTCACGTCGCGCAGGCCGAGGTTCACGCCCTGCCCCGCCAGCGGATGCACGACATGCGCCGCATCGCCCAGCACCAGCACGCGGCCGTCGACCTCGCACTCGCTCAACTGACGCCGCAGCGGGAACGCGATCCGCTTCGACAACGGCCGCACCGCGCCCAGGCGCGCATCGAAGGCGTTGGTGACGGCCGCGCCGAAGGCATCGTCGTCGAGCGCAAGCATGGCTGTCGCCTCGGCGGCGGGCAGCGTCCAGACGATCGAACTGCTGCCGTCCGCGCACGGCAGGAACGCCAGCGGCCCGCCGGGCAGGAAACGCTGCCAGGCGGTGTCCTCGTGCGCGCGTTCGGTGGCGACATAGGCGACCACCCCGCGCTGGCCATAGTCGTGCGTGGCGACGCCGATCCCGGCGAGTTGGCGCAACGTGGAATCGGCGCCGTCGGCGGCGATCGCCAGCCGGGCGGCGAGGCGGCCTCCGTCGTCCAGGCGCAGCACCACGCCGTCGTCGTCCTGCTCCAGCGCCTGCACCCGCGCCGGACAGCGCACGTGCACGCCCGCCTGCGGCAACGCCGCCCACAGCCGGTCGACCAGCAGACCGTGCTCGACGATCCAGCCCAGCACCTCGCGCCCCAGGGCATCGGCATCGAACGTCAGCTCGCCGCCACCGCCGGCATCGCGCACGCGCATGCGGCGATACGGTTGCGCGCGGCTCTCACGGACACCGCGCCAGACATCGAGCGCATCCAGCAGCGCCGCGTTGTCAGGCGCGAACGCGTACACCCGCAGGTCCGACCGGTCGGCGGACCATGCCGGCGGCGCGGCCGCCTCGACCAGTTCGACCGTCAGGTCCAGCCGCGCCAGCGCCAGTGCGCAGGCGGCCCCGATCACGCCGCCGCCGACCACGACCACGTCGCTGCGCCGGCGCCGGCTCATGCGCGGGCATTCCGGCACAGCGCGGGCACGTCGCCGCGATAGCCCATCGCGCCGCCGGCCAGCAGCGACTGCAGCGACGGCATCCGATCCGCCGCCAGCAGGCCGAGGCTGCGCAGCGGCCGCAGCAGCGGCGCATCGTTGGCGGTGATCCGCGCCAGTCCGTCGGAAAAGGCCAGCGTGCGTTCGCGATCCTCGTGCCGGCGCGCGACGTACGCCTGCAACAGGGCTTCCGTGCCGGGATCCTCCGGCCGCTGCGCGATCAACTCGGCCAGGACCAGCGCATCGCGCAACCCGAGGTTGAAGCCCTGCGCGCCGACCGGATGCAAGGTCTGCGCGGCGTTGCCGACCAACACCGCACGCACGGATGTGGTGCGTCGCGCCGCCACCCGCTGCGCCGGATACGCATTGCGCGTACCGGCGGCAAGCAGGCGGCCGGCGCGCCAGCCGAAGGCGCGCTGGATGCGGTCGATGAACCCGGCCTCGTCCAGCGCGAGGGCGATTTCCGCCTCCGCGCGCGCAACGCCATGGACGACGCCGTAGTGGCGATCGCCCCGCGGCAGCAGTGCGGTCGGCCCGTGCGCGGTGAAGCGCTCGTAGGCGGTGCCGTCAGGAGCTCGCGAGGTGCGCACCCGTGCCACCAGCAGCGTCTGCGCGTAGTCGTGCACGTCCGCATCGATGCCGAGCGCGCCGCGCACGGCGCTGTGGGTGCCGTCGGCGGCGACCAGCAGGCGGGCGTGGACGATGCGCTCGCCGTCGCCGTCGGCCAGCCGCACGGCGCGCACCTCGCCGGCCTCCTCGCAGCCGAGGAAACGCGCCGGACGGTAGCGAGTCAGCCGCGACAGCTCGCCCAGCCGCTCCGCCAGCGCCTCGCCGAAATCGCGCGCCACCACCACCCGGCCGAACATTTCCCGCCCGTAGTCGCGCGCGTCGAGCAGCACGCGACCGAAGTCGCCGGCACGGCTGACGTGGATGCGCCGGATTTCCCCGGCCGGTGCGCGCAGTTTCCGCAATACACCGAGCGCGGTGAGCGCATTGACCGTGGCATCGGCGAAGCTGAGGTTGCGCTCGTCGAAGACCGCCGGCAGCGCACCCGGCGTCGCCTCCACCAGGCCGACGTCCACGCCGGTCCGCTCCAGCGCGATCGCCAGGCTGGCGCCGACCAGGCCGCCGCCGATGATCAGGACGTCGTGTTGCGATGGCATGGGTGGATGATACGTGAGCGCGACGCGTTGGAACCGGAAGCCGGCCCGCCTTCACACCTGTGCCTCCCTTTTCGGCGGCCCCTCTCCCCTTCCGCTAAACTACCCGCCCGAACTCCGACATGCGCCCGCAATGACCTCTTCCGCCCGTGCATCGAATTTCGCCCCCGGTCCGCTGGTGCTCGCCGCGATGATCCTGCTGGCGGCACTGTCCCGGTTGCTGCCGCTGCCCCCCAATTTCGCGCCGCTCGAGGCGGTGGCGCTTTTCGGCGGTGCCTACTTCGCCAAGCGCTGGCTGGCGCTGGTCGTCCCGCTGCTGGCGATGCTGATCTCCGATTTCGTGCTCGGACTGGTCCTCGGCTCGACGTACTTCGAGTACTACACCAGCGCGGCATATGCGCCCAGCCTCCTCACCAACTATGCCTGCATCGCCGTGACCACCGTGCTCGGCTTCGGCCTGCGCGGACGGGTGAACGGTACGCGCGTGCTCGGCTATTCGCTGATCGGCTCGGTGCTGTTCTTCATGCTCAGCAACTTCGCAGCCTGGCTGACGGCCTTCGATGTCGCCGGCCTTTCCACCTGCCGGGAAGGGCTGCTGCCCTGCTATGTCGCCGCGCTGCCGTTCTTCAAATGGACGCTGCTCGGCACCCTGTTCTATTCCGCACTGCTGTTCGGCGGCTTCGCACTGCTGCGCAGGCGGCTGCCGATGCTGCAGCCGCAGACGGTCTGACCACATGCGGGCTTCCTGTCCGCAAGGTCGTGCCGCCCGGATATCAAGCTGAAGCCGGTAATGGGACACCGCCTCTCCAAGATCTACACTCGCACCGGCGACGACGGCACGACCGGACTCGGCGACGGCAGCCGGGTCCCGAAGGACTCGGCACGGGTGGCGGCCTACGGCACCGTCGACGAGGCCAACTCGGCGATCGGCCTGGTGCTGGCATGCCCGTTGCCCGACGACGTGCGCGCACTGCTGACCACGGTCCAGCACCAGCTGTTCGATCTCGGCGGGGAGCTGTGCATCCCCGGCCATGCCGCAATCGAGGATGCCGACGTCGAACGGCTGGAGCAGCAGCTCGACCACCACAACGAGGCTCTGCCAGCGCTCAAGGACTTCATTCTTCCCGGCGGCGGCGAGGCGGGCGCGCGCTGCCACCTGGCCCGCACCGTCGTGCGCCGTGCCGAGCGCGAGGCGGTGACGCTCTCGCGCCACGACGCGGTACGGCCGCAGGCGATCCGCTATCTCAACCGCCTGTCGGACCTGCTGTTCGTGCTGGCGCGCGTGCTGGCGCGCGCCGACGGCCATGGCGAGGTGCTGTGGGTGCGGGAGCGCCGCTAGCGAATGCCTTGAATGGCATTCGCTGCGCTCCCGAGCGGCCGGCCATGAGTGAGCACGAGGCGTTTTCGAGGCATTGCCTCGCGCCTCGGGCGAACGCCCTGCGCGCTGCGCGGGGCCGGCAGGCCGGGCCGCGTTACCGGAGTCTGTCGGCAAGGCCATGGATGGCTGCGACGAGTTACGGAATGTTGAATTGAGCCTGCGCATCTACACCCACGCCGCCTGCCTGGCCCACGACACCGGGCCGGGCCATCCGGAACGCCCGCAGCGCCTGGGCGCGGTGGTCGAGGCGCTGCGCGACGGCCTGCCCGACCTCGACTGGCATGAGGCCCCGCGCGCCACCCGCGGCCAGCTGCTGCGCGTGCACGCGGCGGCGCTGCTGGCCGCGGTGCTCGAGTCCGGTGCGGATGCGCCCATCCCGCTCGACCCCGACACGGTGCTTTCACCGGCTTCGCCGGAAGCCGCCCTGCGCGCCGCCGGCGCCGGCATCGCCGCAGTGGATGCGGTGATGAACGGCCAGGCCGGGACGGCCTTCTGCGCGGTGCGCCCACCCGGCCACCACGCCACCGGCGGCGAGGCGATGGGTTTCTGCCTGTTCAACAACATCGCCGTCGCCGCCGCGCATGCGCTCGACAGGCACGGCCTGGCGCGGGTGGCGATCGCCGACTTCGACGTGCACCACGGCAACGGCACCCAGGCGATCTTCGAGCACGAACCGCGGGTGATGTATTTCAGCTCGCACCAGTACCCGCTCTATCCGGGCACCGGTGCCAGGCAGGAACGCGGCATCGGCAACATCGTCAACGCACCGCTGCCGCCGGGCGCCGGCAGCCGCACGTTCCGCGAAGCCTGGCGCGAGCGGCTGCTGCCGGAGCTGGACGCGTTCGCGCCGCAACTGCTGTTCGTGTCGGCCGGATTCGACGCGCACTGGCGCGATCCGCTGGCGCAGATGCAACTCGACGCGGAGGACTTCGGCTGGCTCACCGGCGAACTGCACGCGCTCGCCGCGCGCCACGCCGCCGGCCGCATCGTCTCGATGCTGGAGGGCGGCTACGACCTGCAGGCGCTGCGCGAAGGCAGCCTGGCGCACGTTCGCGTATTGATTGACTCGTAAAAAAGCGCGCAGATCAAAGATGCAAATTCGCATCCAGACTGTCATGCATAGTAGCAATTGGCAGGCACGCTGCTTTTATCTGAGCCACGCGCTAATCACAATATATACTTACATCCTCACGCGATTAGTTAATTTTCTTAAAAGCACCAATTGGAACTTGCCATAAATAGAGACCGCCATCATCTTGAAGGATGAGCCTTGTTGGACCCTCGGGATAAAAAGCTTCCCGAGTTCCTGATACGCACCAATGATACGGCCAGGTATTATCTGCCCCTTCTGTAAGAAAAAGTTGGGTGGAATGTGCTTCAACTTCTGGGTAGCAGCCAACACTGCCAGTATATAACTCACCAAAACGCAACATCGTCACTGGCGTTCCATGCGTATTAGAACTCCAAAGCGCCACCCCATTTGATGTCCTGTATAGCACCAAATTGCCATCGCTTTGAAAATCTAGACGATATTGACCATTCTCTGAAAACATTCTATCGCCACGAACAAGAACTTCTTCCGGAAGCATCGGACTCACGATATCCTTAGCCGCGGCCACCGACGGCGCTATAAACGCAGCTACGCACAGAAGAGTCTTTTCTGCTAAGTTCTTCATTTCTCCATTTCTCCTTGAACTACAGTCCTAAAAGATAGGCCACGGTGACAAAAATGCCATGACTATATAGACACTGTCACCGCGAACAAGCATATATCGCCGGAACAAGCAAGATCACACACTGAATCACAGTATCGCCAATAAAGCTTGTCGTCGCCGTGTCCGCGACGACCGTGCGAAGAAGCCAAACAGCCGCTGTCCGATTGGCACTTCGTCTCCGAGGAGAACAGCGGCGCCCGGCAGCCCACGCAGACGTAGGTGCCGGCCGCCTTGTGATTCCACTTGACGGTGAAGGCGGGCTCGGTGCCCGAGCAGCGGCAGACGACCTACTGCCCGGGTGGTCAGCCCCTCGCGCCATTCAGCATCCGTTCTGTCGTTCGGATCGCGGCCCATGGTCGTGCTCCGGAAGCGGGTTTCGGCAAGATGGCGCTCGCATTGCCGCTTCGCAAGGGATGCGGCATGCTGACGACCGTTTGCCCGACCGGACTCCTGCGTGCGCCCAGCCCTCCGCCTGCTGCCCTTGCCGCTGTGCATCGCGCTCTCGCTGAACGCCCTGGCCGACGAACGCCCCGAGGACTGGCGCCTGTGCCCGCTGGAGGATGCGGTGCCGGAGTTCCCGGACGCGCCGCCGCCGGTGGGCACGCCGGAGGACCGCGAAAACCAGCCCACCGAGATCGGCGGCGATGCGCTGACCGGCATCTACGGCGAGCAGAGCCACCTGCAGGGCAACGCCACCCTGAAGCGCGGCGACCAGTTTCTCGCCACCGACAACCTCACCTACGACGCCGAGACCGGCAGGTACGTCGCCGACGGCAGCGTGCGCTACCAGGATTCGGGCATGCGCATCGTCGCCGACCGCCTGACCGGCGACCAGGACGCCGATTCGCACAGCATCGAGAACGTGCGCTACCAGCTGATCGAGCGCCGCGGCAACGGCGGCGCCGATCGCGCCGAGATGACCGGCGACCAGGGCGCGCTGCTCGGCTCGACCTACTCCACCTGCCCGCCCGGGCAGCGCTGGTGGGAACTGCACGCCGGGCGGATCGACGTCGACATGGAGGAAGGCTTCGGCACCGCACGCGGGGCCACCCTGCGCGTGGGCAGGATGCCGGTGCTGTACATGCCCTGGTTCAAGTTCCCGATCGACGACCGCCGCAAGACCGGACTGCTGTACCCGGCGATCGGCTACTCCGGCCGCAACGGTTTCGACTACCGGCAGCCGATCTACCTCAACCTGGCGCCGCACTACGACATGACCCTGCAGCCGCGGATCATGACCCGGCGCGGCATCCTGCTCGGCACCGAGTTCCGCTACCTGACCGAGGCCGGCCGCGGCACGTTCGATCTCGAATACCTGCCTTCCGACGATCTGACCGAGGACGAACGGCAGGAGGAGATCGACCGGGAGATCCCGGAGGAAAACCGCCGCAAGGACGACCGCGGCATGTTCCGCTACGTCGGCCGCCAGAACATCAGCCGCACCTGGCAGGCCCGTGCCAACCTCAACTGGATCAGCGACCCGCGCTACATCGAGGACCAGAGCAGCAGCCTCACCAGCGGTTCGTCGAGCACCATCAACAGCAGCGCCGGCATCTACGGCCGCGGACGCTACTGGGACGCTGGGCTGGAAGCCCGCTATCGCATGCTCTCGGATTACACGCTCAGAGAAAGAAACCTTCCTCACAACCCCATGCCGCGCCTGTTCGCCAGCTGGGAACAGCCGTTCGGGCAATGGATCGTCGCCGGCATGGATGCCGATCTCACCCGCTTCGACCATGTCGACAGTACGCGGAGGCCTGGCGGCAGCCGCGTCGACTTTAAACCTTACGTGTCCTTCCCGCTGGAAGGCGCCGCCTGGTATGTCCGCCCGACCCTGGCCTGGCGCTACACCGGCTACCGGCTCGACGACGCGCTGGCGGAAAACATCGACGCCAGCGATCCGGACACATCGCCCTCGCGCAGCCTGCCGATCACCAGCGTCGACGCCGGCCTGTTCTTCGACCGAGAGACCCTGTTCCGCGGCGACCAGTACCTGCACACCCTGGAGCCGCGGCTGTTCTATCTCAACGCGCCGTACCGCGACCAGTCCAACCTGCCGCTGTTCGACACCCGCGACCTGACCTTCAGTTGGGGCCAGCTGTTCCGCGACAACCGGTTCTCCGGCGCCGACCGCCAGACCGACGCCAACCAGCTGACGGTGGCGCTGACCACGCGCCTGATCCGCGAGTCCGACGGCCTGGAGAAGCTGTCGGCCAGCGTCGGCCAGATCCGCTATTTCGACGACTCGCGGGTGGTGCTCAGCAGCAGCCGCGACCCGATCGAGGCCGGTAAATCCTCCTGGGTCGCCGAAAGCACCTATGCCGTCAACGACCGCTGGAATCTCAGCGCCGCCTATCAGTGGGATCCGAAAGTCCGCCGCGACGACCTGGTCAGCCTGCGCACGCGCTACCTGATCGGCGACGACGGCATCGCCAACTTCAGCTACCGCTACCGCCGCGCGCAGCTCGAGCAGGTCGACTTCTCGTTCCTGTACCCGATCAACCCCACCTGGAGCCTGGTCGGCCGCTACTACTACTCGCTGCGCGACAGCAAGGTGCTCGAAGGCATCGCCGGCGTGCAGTGGGACAGCTGCTGCCTGGCCGTGCGCCTGGTCGGCCGCCATTACGTGCGCAACCGCATCGGCGAGACCAACAACGCCATTCAGCTGGAAGTCGAACTCAAGGGGCTAGGGTCCGCCGGACCGGACACGGAAGGCCGTTTGCGCCGTGCTATTCTCGGCTATTACCGAGACGACCTCTATCTCGTCCCGCCATCCGATCTCGGCAATGGCGATGCGGACGACGACAACCCGATCGATCCCCTGCCATGAAGAATTTCCTCCTCTCCCTCCTGGTCGCCGCCGCATTGTTCGGCGCCACCGCGCAGGCGCAGCAAGTCCAGCCGCTGGAACGCATCGCCGCCGTGGTCGACGAGGACGTGATCCTGCAAAGCGAGCTCGACCGCGCGGTGGCCAACATCCTGGCCCAGTACGGCGACCGCAGCGACCAGCTGCCGCCGCGCGACGTGCTCGAGCGCCAGGTGCTCGAGCGCCTGATCCTGGTGAAGCTGCAGACCGAGCGCGCGGCCGCCACCGGCGTTCGCGTCGGCGATGCCGAAGTGGACGCCGCGGTGTCCAACATCGCCCAGCAGAACAACTTCACGCCGGACCAGCTGCGCGAGCAACTGGCGCGCGACGGCCTGTCCTACACCGATTTCCGCAATTCCCTGCGCGATGAATTGCTGATCCAGCGCCTGCGCCAGCGCTTCGCGCAGAGCACCATCTCCGTCAGCGACGCAGAGGTCGAGGCCGCACTGCAGTCGCAGGCCGCCGGTGGTTCCCAGTACCAGCTCGCGCACATCCTGGTCGCGCTGCCCGACGGCGCCACCCCGGACCAGATCTCGACCGCCGAGCAGAAGATCGAGGGCATCAAGGGCCTGCTCGACCGCCAGGAGATGGCGTTCTCCGCGGCCGCGGTGCGCTATTCCGACAGCCCGAACGCGCTGGAGGGCGGCGACCTCGGCTGGCGCGGCCTGGACGAGATCCCGGCCGCATTCGCGAGCGCGATCCGCACCCTGCAGCCGGGAGAGGTCATCGGTCCGATCCGCGGCCCGAGCGGCTTCCAGCTGCTGCAGCTGGTCGCCACCCGCGACGCCAGCCAGGCCGATGCCTCCGGCGTCACCCAGTACCAGGCCCGGCACATCCTGATCCGCACCGACGACGACACCGGCGACGAGGAGGCCCGCGCCAGGGCCGAGGCGCTGCGCGCACGCGCCGCCGGCGGCGCCGATTTCTCCGCCTTGGCCAGCGAGAACTCCGAGGATGCGGCTTCGCGCGAACGCGGCGGCGATCTCGGCTGGTTCGCCGCCGACCAGTTCGGTCCGGAGTTCGGCGGCCGGGTCGCGGCGCTCGAGGACGGCGGCATCTCCGAGCCATTCAAGACCCAGGCCGGCTGGCACGTGGTGCAGCGCATCGGCTCGCGCCAGGCCAGCGTCGACGACGAGAACCGTCGCACGCAGGTCCGCGAAAGCATCGGCCAGCGCAAGCTCGAGGACGAGTGGAACCGCTTCCTGCGCCAGATGCGCGGCGAGGCCTTCATCGACATCCGCAGCGCCTCCGCCGCCGCGGCCGGGGAAGACGGCGGGAACGGCGGCTAAGCACCGGGCACAAGGCGACACAAGGCGAGGGCACGGCCACGCCGGGAGCCAACGGCACACCGGGACGGAACGAAGCCCCGATGCGTGCGGACACTTGCCCGATAGCGATGGCGCAACCGATCATCCGCTCCGGCGCTTCGGTACCGCCCGTCGTGACCGCCGGATGCCGATCTCGACAGGCCCGGCAGCCGCGACGATACGATTCGCAACGGCCACACGCCGACCGCCACCGAGGCGCGACATGACCCATCCCGCATATGGCCACGGACGCTAGACCCAGACTCGCACTGGTGCCCGGAGAACCGGCCGGCGTGGGGCCTGAACTGGCGATCGCGGCACTGCGCCATGCGGCCGACGCCGAGCTCGTGGTGTTCGGCGACGGCGCCACGCTCGCAAGGGCGGCGCAGACGCTGGGAACCACCGCCAGCTTTCACCCGGCGGATGCGGACCGGAAATGCCTGGGCGTCGACGGCCTGCGCCTGGTCGAGGTGCCGAATGCGGTCGCGTCGACGTTCGGAACGCCGGACCCGCGCAACGCCCGCAGCGTGGTGCTCGCCCTGCGGATGGCGGCCGAAGCCTGCATCGCCGGCGAGTACGACGGCATTGTCACCGGCCCGGTGCACAAGGCCACGATCAACGCCGGCGGCATCGCCTACACCGGCACCACCGAGCTGCTGGCCGCGCACGCCGGGCGCGAGGTGGTGATGATGCTCGCCAACGACATCGTCCGCGTCGCCCTGGCCACCACCCACCTGCCGCTGCGCGCGGTCGCCGACGCGCTGACGGCCGGCCGGCTCGAACGGACGCTGCGGATCCTGCACGCCGGGCTGCGCGGCGATTTCGGCATCGACGATCCGGCGATCGCGGTGCTCGGCCTCAATCCGCACGCCGGTGAGGACGGCCATCTCGGCCGCGAGGAGATCGAGACGATCGCGCCGGTGCTGGCCAGGCTGCGCGCCGACGGCATGCGGCTGACCGGTCCGCTGCCGGCCGATACCGCCTTCCTGCCGCGCAAGCTGGCCGAGGTGGACGCGGTGCTGGCGATGTACCACGACCAGGGCCTGCCGGTGCTCAAGTACAGCGGCTTCGAACAGGCGGTGAACCTGACCCTGGGCCTGCCCTACCCGCGGGTGGCGGTCGACCACGGCACCGCGCTCGACCTGGCCGGCAAGGGCACTGCCGATCCGTCCAGCCTCATCGCCGCGGTCGACACCTGCGCGCGCATCGCGCGTATCCGCCGAACACGCCTCTGCCGAAAAGGGGAATCGGACGCATGAACACGATCGGCTGGGACGACTTCATGAAGGTCGAGCTGCGCGTCGGCCGGGTGCTGTCGGCCGAGCCGTTCCCGCAGGCGCGCAAGCCGGCCTACGTGCTGCGGGTCGACTTCGGCCCGGAAATCGGCGTGCGCAAGTCCAGCGCGCAGGTCACCGCGCTGTATCGCCCCGAGGAGCTGGTCGGGCGGCTGGTGGTGGGCGTGGTGAACTTCCCGGCCAAGCAGATCGGGCCGCTGATGTCCGAATGCCTGGTCACCGGCTTCCACGATGCCGACGGCCATGTCGCGCTTTGCGTGCCGGACCGGGACGTGCCGCCCGGAACCCGGCTGCTGTGAGCACGCGCGAGGGTGCCACGACGTTCGGCCGCGCCAAGAAGGCGCTCGGGCAGCACTTCCTGCACGAGCGCGCATACATCGATCGCATCGTGCAGGCGGTCGATCCACGGCCGGGCGAGCGCCTGGTCGAGATCGGCCCCGGGCAGGGCGCGCTGACGCTGCCGCTGCTGCGCCGGCACGGCGCACTGACGGTGATCGAGTTCGACCGCGACCTGATCGCGCCGCTCGCCGCCGCTGCCGAACGCGTCGGCGAACTGGCGATCGTCCACCGCGACGTGCTCGCGGTCGATCTCACCGCGCTCGCGGCCGATGGCCGCCTGCTGCGGCTGGTCGGCAACCTGCCCTACAACATCTCCTCGCCGATCCTGTTCCACGCGCTGGACCACGCCACGGCGATCCGCGACATGCACTTCATGCTGCAGAAGGAAGTGGTCGATCGCATGGGCGCGGCCCCCGGCAGCAAGGTCTACGGCCGCCTCAGCGTGATGCTGCAGGCGCGCTGCGAGGTGATTCCGCTGTTCGACGTCCCGCCCGGCGCGTTCCGGCCGCCGCCGAAGGTGGATTCGGCCGTGGTGCGGCTGCTGCCGCGGCCGTCGCAGGCGATCGGCATCGACGATCCGGCCCGTTTCGCCGCCGTCGTCCGCGCCGCCTTCGGCCAGCGCCGCAAGACCCTGCGCAACGCCCTGTCCGGCGTCTGCGACGCCGCCGCCATCACGGCCGCCGGGGTCGACCCCACGTCCCGTGCCGAGCAGCTGGCGGTGGCCGATTTCGTCCGCCTGGCGAACATTTCCCGCCCGCAGTAGTCGAACCCTTCACCCGCGGCCATTACACTGGCGAGATGGACGAGACTCCCGACTACACCCTGGAAATCCAGATCGCGACGCGTTTCCTCGACGACGAGTCCGAACCCGAGCGCGATCGCTACGTATTCGCCTACACCATCCGCATCCGCAATCTCGGCCGCCTGCCGGCCCAGCTGCTGCGGCGTCACTGGATCATCACCGACGGCAACGGCAAGGTCGACGAGGTGCGCGGCGACGGCGTGGTCGGGCAGCAGCCGCGGATCGAGCCCGGCGAGCAGTTCGAGTACACCTCCGGCGCGGTGCTCGAGACGGCGGTCGGCAGCATGCAGGGCAACTACGACATGGTCGGCGACGACGGCACCTACTTCGACGCGCCAATCCCGCCCTTCACCCTGTCCGTGCCGCGTACGCTGCATTGAGGCCGGCGCGCATGGCGGGCAGCGAATGAGCGTCTGGGCGATCGGCGACCTGCAGGGCTGCTACGCGCCGACCCAGCGCCTGCTGGAACGGATCCGCTTCGACCCGGCCGCCGATACGCTGTGGTTCTGCGGCGACCTGGTCAACCGTGGCGGCGAGTCGCTGGAGACGCTGCGGCTGGTGCACACGCTGCGCGCGCGCAGCCACGTGGTGCTGGGCAACCACGATCTTTCGTTGCTGGCGATCGCCGAACGCGACGAGGCGCAGCAGCGCAGGGTCAACACGGACCTGCAGCGGGTGCTGTTCGCCGACGACCGCGACACGCTGCTGGACTGGCTGCGCGGCTGTCCGCTGCTGCACGCAGACCGCGACCTCGGCTGGATGATGGTGCACGCCGGCCTGGCGCCGAAGTGGACCACGCAGATGGCCGAGGGCTACGCGCGCGAGGTCGAGCACAGGTTGCGCGGCGATGGCTACCGCAAGCTGCTGAAGAACATGTACGGCGACCGCCCGGACTGGAACCAGGGCCTGAAGGGCGTCGAGCGCGAGCGCGCGATCATCAACATCCTCACCCGTATGCGCTACTGCACGCCGCGCGGGCGCATCGCGGTCGAGGAGAAGGGCGCGCCGGGCACCCAGGCCCCGGGGCTCTATCCCTGGTACGAAGTGCCGGGCCGCGCCGAACGCGACCTGAAGATCGCCTGCGGGCACTGGTCCACCCTGGGGCTGTTCATCGGCCACGGCGTGCACGCGCTCGACACCGGCGCGGTGTGGGGCGGCAAGCTGACCGCACTGCAGCTCGACAGCGAGGAGCTGCATGTCGTGCAGGTGCCCGGCCGGGAGACAAAGTAACCGGCTTCGGCTTGGCCCATCCCAACCCTCCGGCAAGCGGGAGGGGAGCTGTGGCTTCCTGCCCCACCCCGGCTACTCGTCGCGCCCGGCGTAATCCACGAAGGTGAACGCATGCGCGTGGCGGGCGTCGGCCGGCCTGGGCTCACGCGCCTCGACCCGCCACTGCACGGCATCGAAGGCCGGAAAGAACGCGTCCGCGCCCTCCACCCGCGTGTCGACATGGGTCAGGTACATGTGCGTCGCCAGCGGCAGCGCGAGCGCGTAGATCTCGCCCCCGCCGATCACGCACAACGTGTCCGCGTCGTCCGCCTGCGCGCGGGCCACGGCTTCGGCCAGCGACCCGACTGCCTCCATGCCGGGGAACGGAACGTGCGCACCGCGCGTCATCACCAGGTTGCGCCGGCCCGGCAGCGCGCGTCCGAGCGATTCCGCCGTCCGCCGGCCCATCAGCACCGGCTTGCCCAGCGTCAGCGCCTTGAAGCGCATCAGGTCGTCCGGCAGGCGCCAGGGCAAGGCGTTGCCGCGGCCGATGGCGCGGTCGCGGTCGAGCGCCGCGATCAAGGCGATCTCGGTCATGTCATGGGTGCGGCGTCGGCATCATGGACGGCGGGCACGGGATCGGACACGCATCTTCCGCGAACGCGATCCGTGGCCGCAAGCCGGTGCCCGCCACTGACCCGCGCGACACGCTCAGACCGCCACGGGCGCCTTGATCGCCGGATGCGGGTCGTAGCCCTCGACGGCGATGTCGTCGTAGGTGAAGGCGAACAGGTCGTCGACCTCTGGATTCAGCCGCAGCGCCGGCAGCGACCGCGGCGCGCGCGACAACTGCTCGCGCGCCTGCTCGAAGTGGTTCGAGTACAGGTGCGCGTCGCCCAGCGTATGCACGAAATCGCCGACGCCCAGGCCGGTCACCTGCGCCACCATGTGGGTGAGCAGCGCGTAGCTGGCGATGTTGAACGGTACGCCGAGGAAGATGTCGCCGCTGCGCTGGTACAGCTGGCAGCTGAGCTTGCCGTCGACCACGTAGAACTGGAACAGCGCATGGCACGGCATCAGCGCCATCCGCGGCAGGTCGGCCACGTTCCAGGCGCTGACCAGCAGCCGGCGCGAGTCGGGATTTCGGCGAATCTCGTCGACCACCCAGCGGATCTGGTCGATCTCGC
The DNA here is from genome assembly GCF_041300785.1 of Luteimonas salinilitoris. NCBI lineage: Bacteria > Pseudomonadati > Pseudomonadota > Gammaproteobacteria > Lysobacterales > Lysobacteraceae > Luteimonas > Luteimonas salinilitoris. The sequence goes on along the minus strand of NZ_JBFWIB010000001.1, from coordinate 447,302 downwards.
CGCCGTCGGCCGCGGTCCAGCGCCGCCACTGCTTGCCGTAGACCGGCCCCAGCTCGCCATCGGCATCGGCCCACTCGTCCCAGATCGAGACCTTGTTGTCCTTCAGATAGGCGATGTTGGTGTCGCCCTGCAGGAACCACAGCAGCTCGTGCACGATCGAGCGCAGGTGCAGTTTCTTGGTGGTGACCAGCGGGAAACCTTCGGCAAGATCGAACCGCATCTGCCAGCCGAAGACGCTGCGGGTGCCGGTGCCGGTACGGTCGGACTTGCCGGCGCCGCGCTCGAGCACGTGCCGCAGCAGTTCCAGATACTGGCGCATCAGGATGCCTCCGGCGCTGCGGTTTTCCCAGGTGCTTGCGGCTGCAGCACCGGCGCGCCGCGCGACTTCCACAGCCAGAACACGCCCACCAGGATCAGCGGCAGGCTCAACAACTGGCCCATGGTCAGCCAGCCGAAGGCCAGGTAACCCAGGTCCGCATCCGGCTCGCGCACGAACTCGACCAGGAAGCGGAACGTGCCGTAACCCAGTGCGAACAGCCCCGAGAGCGCATAACGCGCACGCGGCCGTCGCGACGCCCACCACAGGATGCAGAACAGCACCAGGCCCTCGAGGAACGCCTGGTACAGCTGCGAAGGATGCCGCGCGAACGCGTCCAGTGCCCCGGACTCGTGCAGCCTGCGCAGGGCGTCGGGGCCCAGCTCCCGGTACTGCGGGGGCAGGCTGCCGGGAAACACCACGCCCCAGTCGCCGCCGGTCGGCTTGCCCCAGAGCTCGCCGCCGATGTAGTTGCCCAGGCGGCCGAAACCGAGACCCGGCGGCACGATCGGCGCGGCGAAATCCATCAGGTCGAAGAAATTCAGGCCGTGCTTGCGCGCCCACAGCCAGCACGCGATCAACACCCCCAGCAGGCCGCCGTGGAAGCTCATGCCGCCGTCGGTCACCCGCAACAGCAGCAGCGGGTCGGCCAGGAAATCGCCGAACGCATAGAACAGCACGTAGCCGATGCGGCCGCCCAGGATCACGCCGAGCATGCCGTAGAACATCAGGTCGCCGAACGCGTGCTCGTCCACGCCCGGCAACCGTCCCGCGCGGATCCGGCTGCGGCCGAGCAGCCAGGCGACGGCGAACGCGACCACGTACATGATCCCGTACCAGTGCACCTGCGGATGGAAGCTGCGGCCGAACAACTCGAAGGCGGGCAGCGAAATGGCGACCGGGTCGATCTGGTGCAGATGCGTCATCGGATATCGGCTCCCTGGGACTCCTGGAGGTTCATCGCGGCATCGGCCGCCGCGGCTCGTCCACCGGCGGCGGCTTGACGCCGGCCCGGCGCATGGCATTGCGCTTGGCCCACAGGTTGAGGATCTCGACCAGCGCCGAGAAGCCCATTGCGCCGTAGATGTAGCCGCGCGGGATGTGCGCCCCGAAACCTTCGGCGATCAGGTAGGCGCCGATCAGCACGATGAACGCCAGCGCCAGCATCTTCACCGTCGGGTTGGCATCGATGAAGCGCCCAAGCGGCTGCGCCGCCAGCAGCATCACCGCAACCGCGATCAGGATCGCGGCCACCATCACCGGCACGTATTCGGCAGCCATGCCGACCGCGGCGATCACCGAGTCGAGCGAGAACACGATGTCGATCACCGCGATCTGCGCGATCACCGCGCCGAACGACACCGCCGCCTTGCCGGCGACGTGGCCGGCCTCCTCCTCACCGCCCCCGACCTGCTCGCGGATCTCGAGCACGCCCTTCACCACCAGGAACACGCCGCCCAGGATCAACACCAGGTCGCGCACCGAGATGCCGTGGCCGAACAGCGTGAACAGGTCGTCGGTCAACCGCGCCAGCCAGGCCAGCGTCAGCAGCAGGCCGATGCGGGTGATGCACGCCACCGCGATGCCGAACTTGCGGGCGAACTCGCGCCGCGCCATCGGCAGCTTGCCGACCGCGATCGAGATGAACACCAGGTTGTCGATGCCGAGCACGATCTCGATCGCGCTCAGCGTCAGCAGCAGGATCCAGACCTGCGGATCGGTCAACAGCTCCATCATGCGTTACGTTTCCTCGTATCTTTGCGGCGGCACGCGCGGCGTTACAGCCAGCGCGGCACCAGGATCAGCGCCCAGGTCGCGCCCGCGTTGAGCAGTCCGACGAACACCGCCGCCGAGCCCATGTCCTTGGCGCGCCCGGCCAGTTCGTGATGCTCGGGACCGTAGCGTTCGATCACCGCCTCGATCGCCGAGTTCAACAATTCGATGGCCAGCACCAGCAGGCAGCTGCCGAGCAGCAGCGCGCGCTCGACGCCGTTGCCGCCCAGCCACAGCGCCAGCGGCGCGAGCACCGCCAGCAGGTAGACCTCGAGCCGGAACGACGACTCGTACAGCCACGCGGCGCGCAGGCCCTGCAGCGACCAGAGTGTCGCCTTGAGGATCCGCTCCGGCCGGCGCGGCAGGTGCCCGAATTCGTCGGCCACGGGATTGCCGTCAAGCCGCGCGCCGGGCGAAACGGCCGGCGTGAGCGGGAAGGACGGTGGGCTGGCGGTCGACGGCTCGGCGGCCGAAAGGGGACTGCTCGGGAATCGGCTGCATGGGACTCGGGTGCTTCGGGCCAGGCCGGAATGGCGACATTCTGCCACAACGCCCGCCACTGCCGATGACAGCGACCGGCGACGGACCCGGTTTGCAAAGCCCGCAGCCGGCTGCTTCACTGGTGCTTCGAGCCGCTTCCGGAGCCTTCATGTCGCCGTGCCCAACGCCGTTCCTGACCGCCATGCTGGCAGCACTGCTGCTCGCCACCGGATGTGCCGCCACCGGTACGCCGGCCACCATGGCCGACAGGGCGACCGGCAGCGTGCCCGCGCCCGATCCGGTGTCCTCGCCGGAATGGGCCAACGACATGGCGCGCTTCGCAGCCGAGGACGCGGCCAGCCCGCCGCCGGCGCGCCCGGTCGTCTTCACCGGCAGCTCCTCGGTGCGGCTATGGACGACACTGGCAGGGGATTTTCCGGACCGGCCGGTGCTCAACCGCGGTTTCGGCGGCTCGCACATTCGCGACGCGGTGCACTACGCCGACGAAGTGGCGATCCGCTACCGCCCCAGCCGGATCCTGATCTACGCCGGCGACAACGACACCATGGACGGGCGCAGCCCGCGGCAGGTGCTGGCGGATTTCCAGGCCTTCGTCGCCCGTGTCCACCGCGACCTGCCCGGCACGCCGATCGCCTTCATCGCCATCAAGCCGAGCCCGTCGCGGGCCCAGCTGCTGCAGGTGCAGCGCGCGTCCAACGCACTGGTGCGGGACTGGGCGGCGCGGACGCCGGACGTCGACTACGTCGACGTGTTCACGCCGATGCTCGGCGCCGACGGCCAACCGCGCCCGGAACTGTTCGCCGAGGACGCGCTGCACATGAACGCACAAGGCTATGCGCTGTGGCGCGGCATCATCGCGCCGTACCTGCGCTGACGCGCCGCCGGCCGGCACGCCGTCCTGCTGCCTCACGCGTTCCTGAGCCGGAAGCTGCGAACATCGCGGCCATGCGGCACAACATGGGGCCGCCCCGGAGGGGGTCGACCCCAGCTGGCAATCCAAGGCGACGGATGCGGCGAAGTGCAGCGCGGTCTCAACCCGAACGCGGTGCGCCCGCCGGCTGGTAGAGGCTGAGCACGTTGCCGTCCGGATCAAGGAAATCCAGCGCCAGTCCGCCGTCCGGCGCCTCGCTGACCGGCACCACGATCTCCACTCCCTTCGCGGCCAGCGCCTGCGCGCAGTCGTCGATGCCGCCGGCAAGACTGAACACGGCGATCGGCGTCTCGCCCGCCCTGGCCTCCCGCTGGATGAACACCAGCGAGACCGGTCCCGCCTGGGCGACGGCGAACGGACCGTCGTGTCCGTCCATCGGGGCCACCTCCAGCCCCAACGTATCGCGATAGAACGCGATGCTGCGCTCCAGCCTGGAAACGAAAAACACCACGGTTTCAAGCTTGGCTTGGCCGAGCATGGCCATCTCCTGTGTTGGTGACGTCTATTCGTTGCCGCCGGTGCCGGAAGTGTGAGCATGCCGGCGGACCAGAAGCAGGTGGCCGTCCTCGTCGTGGGTGCCAAGCGCGGCGCGCTCGCCGATCGCTGCCTTCAGTGCGCGTCGCACCAGTCCGAACTGGAGGTCGACGCTGCGCGGCGGGTCACGAACGTACGCCAGCGCCCGCGCCTGCGCCCGCAGGTCGGACGACGCGAGATCGAGCGACTTGCGGATCGAGGTCAGGCGCTGGCGGAAGGCGGCGGCCGAGAGTTCGAGCACCCACCGGATCTCCTCCGGCGACAATCCGTGCAGGGCGAGCACAGCCACCTGGCGCGCCGCGGGCGACAGTTGCCGCAACACCTGCGGCGCCGTGCAGGGGTCGGCGACCGACTCCGTCGCCGGTTCATCGTGCCCCGGAGATGCGCCTGCCTCGGCATGCCGTTCCCGGCGACGCGCACGCACCGAGCCGCGGATCGCCAGCGCCGCCTGGCGGCGCAGCACCCCTGCCAGCCATGGCGGATCGGCGCGCCCGGCGCGCAACGCCGCCAGCAGTACTTCCTGCAGCAGATCCTCGGCATCGGCCGCGCTGCGCGTCAGCTTCCGGGCCTGGTCGCGCAGCGCGCGATACGTCTCCCGATCGATCGCGGGCATCATCGCGGCGCTCGGGCCGGCGACCAACGCATGCCCGCGCGGCGCTCGCCGTCAGTCGCGCTCGCGGAACACCGCGGTTCCGCGCGAACCGTCTGGCTTCACCCAGCCGCGGTACATGCCGGACGTGTTGAACGGCATGACGATATTGCCGTCGGCATCCAGCGCGATGACGCCGCCGTCGCCGCCGTGCTCGGGGATCACCCGCATCACCACCGCGTCGGCCGCCTCCTGCAGCGACTGTCCGCCGTAGGCCACGCGCGCGCAGATGTCGTGCGCCACCGCGTTGCGGATGAAGAACTCGCCCCAGCCGGTGCCGGACACGCCGCAGCGGGCATCGGCCCAGGTGCCGGCGCCGATGACCGGCGAATCGCCCACCCGGCCCCACTTCTTGTTGGTCATGCCGCCGGTGGAGGTGGCGGCTGCGATGTGCCCGTGCACGTCCAGCGCGACCGCGCCGACGGTGCCGAAATAACGGCCGCGCAGGTCGGCAGGGACGCCCGCCTCGGCCTCGGCACGCTCGCGCTGCTGCGCACGCTCCAGCTGCTCGCGCCGGAGCTCGGTGTCGAACCAGTCGTTCGCCACCCGCTCCAGGTCGTCATGATCGTCGGCGAATCGCTCGGCGCCGTCGCTGATCAGCATCACATGCGGCGACCGCTCCATCACCCGGCGGGCGAGGCGGATCGGGCTGCGCACGGTGCGCACCGCCGCCACCGCGCCGGCGCGGCGGGTGTGGCCTTCCATGATCGAGGCGTCAAGCTCGTGACGGCCCTCGGCGTTGAACACCGCACCCTTGGCGGCATTGAAGCGCGGAGATTCCTCCAGCACCCGCACCGCGGCCTCGACGGCGTCCAGTGCGCTGCCGCCATCGGCCAGCAGCGCATGGCCGGCGTCCAGCGCGCGGTCGAGGTCGGCGCGGATGGCGCGCTCGTCGTCGGCATCCAGCTTGTCGCGCTCGATCACGCCGGCACCGCCGTGGATCACCAGGGCGACGCGTGCAGCAGGCCGATCGTACGCGTTCGCAGTCATCGCAGTCGCCATCAACAACAGCAGAGCCAACCCACGCATGCGCCTATCCTCCGCTCAAAACCGGAGGATACCCGAGCGCGGAGCCGCAGGCATGCGCTCCATCCGCCGGCTCTTGCTGCGCCGGCACCCGGCCGCCGTAGAGCGGAGCTTGCTCCGCTGCTCTCGGCTCCGGAACCCGCGTAGCGGAGCAAGCTCCGCTCTACGGGTTCATTCATTGCTGCCGCAACGCCTCGATCGGGTCCAGCTGCGAGGCCTTGCGCGCCGGGTAGTAGCCGAAGAACAGGCCGGTGGCGATCGAGAAGCCGGCGGCGAGCGCGATCACCTGGCCGTTGAGCTGCACCGGCAGCGCGCCGAGCCGGCCGACCAGCAGCGCGCCGGCCACGCCCAGCAGGATGCCGATCGCGCCGCCGATCAGCGAGATCAGCATCGCCTCGGCCAGGAACTGCCGGCGCACGTCGGACGGTCCGGCGCCGACCGCCATGCGCAGGCCGATCTCGCGGATGCGCTCGGTCACCGAGACCAGCATGATGTTCATGATGCCGATGCCGCCGACGATCAGCGAGATCGTCGCCACAGCGCCCAGCAGCAACGACATCAGCCGCGTGGTCGCGGTGCGGGTGGCGACGATCTCGGAAATGTTGCGCACGGTGAAGTCGTCCTCGTCGCCGGGATCGATACGGTGGCGCTGGCGCAGCAGCGCCTCGATCTCGCCCTGCACGTAGGGCAGGTCGTCGGCGTCGCGCACGGTCAGCGCGATCTGCATGACCGCGTTCGGCGGCAGGCCCATCGCGCCGAGCAGCCGGCGGCGGCCGGTTTCCATCGGCACCATCACCACGTCGTCCTGGTCCTGGCCGAACCCGCCCTGGCCCTTCGGCTCGAGCGCGCCGGCCACGGTGAACAGCACCCGCCCCAGGCGCACGGTCTCGCCGACGCCGCTGTCCTCGCCGAACAGCTCGCGGCGCACGGTCTCGCCGAGGATCACCACCTTGCCGGCACCGGTGTAGTCCTGCGGCTGGAAGCCCTCGCCCTCGGCCAGGCGCCAACCGTTGATCTCGAAGTAGTCCGGCTGCACGCCTTGCCAGGTCGCGGCCCAGTTGTTCTCCGCGAACACCACCTGGGCGTTGCCGCGCAGCGACCCGGAGACGTACTGCACTTCCGGGATCTCGTTGCGGATCGCCTCCACGTCGCCCTCGCTGAGGGTGAAGAAGCTGCTGGCGCTCATGCGTGCACCACCGGGCCCGCGCCGCGAACCCGGCGAGATGTCGAGCCGCTGCGAGCCCAGGCCCGAGACCAGGTTGTCGATCTCCGACTGCGTGCCCTGGCCGACCGAGACCATCACGATCACCGCGGCGATGCCGATGATCACGCCGAGCGAGGTCAGCGCGCTGCGCATCCAGTTGCCGCGCAGGGCGAATATCGCTGTGCGCAGGACGTCGCTGAAGTTCATGGCGCGCGTCCTGGACCGGGGATCTGTGGCTCTACGACTCCCGATTCCCGACTCCCGAATCCCGGCTCTTCATGCATCTCGCCGTCGCGCATCACGAAGATGCGGCCCGCATGCGCGGCCACCTCGGCGTCGTGCGTGATCAGCACCACCGTGTGGTCGTCGTCGCGCAGGCGCTTGAACAGGGCCAGGATCTCCTCGCCGGTGCGGCTGTCGAGCGCGCCGGTGGGCTCGTCGGCGAGCAGGATCGGCGGACGGTTGATCAGCGCGCGCGCGATCGCCACGCGCTGCTGCTGGCCGCCGGACAGCTCGCTGGGCCGGTGCGACGCGCGATCGCCCAGGCCGACCGCGACCAGCGTCTCGTGGGCGAGCTCGCGCCGCTCGTCCGGCGGCACCTGCGCGTAGCCCAGCGGCATGGCCACGTTCTCCAGCGCCGACATCCGCGGCAGCAGGTTGAAGCCCTGGAACACGAAACCGATCTTGTCGCGGCGCAGTACCGCCAGCTCCTCGGCGTCGAGGGTGGCGACGTCGATGCCGTCGCACAGGTACTGGCCGCTGCTGGGGGTGTCCAGGCACCCGATCAGGTTCATCAAGGTCGACTTGCCGGAGCCGGACGGTCCCATGATGGCGACGAAATCGCCACGCCCGATGCGCAGGTCGGCGTGCCTGAGCGCCACCACCTCGGCCTGGGTGCCCGGCGAGTAGACCTTGCCGAGCGCCCGGGTCTCGATGATCGGGACCTCCGCGCCGGTCACCGCGCGCGCTCGCCGGTGATGACGGGATCGCCCTCGGCGAGGTCGCCGGCGACCTCGGTGCTGCTGCCGTCGCTGGCGCCGACCCGGACCATGACCATCTGCGGCCGGTCGTCGACCAGCCTGTACAGCGGTGCGCGGCGTGCGCCCAGCAGGGCCGCAAGCTCCCGATCCCACTGCGCGCGCTGCGCCTCGTCGAGGGTTTCCCGGAACGCGCCGAAGTCCTGCTGGTAGCGCTGCAGCAGGCGCTGGCGCATCTGCGCCGCGTCACCGCCGCCGCCCGGGCCGCCGGCGACGATGCGCATGCCGCCGCCCCCGCCGAACATGCCGGGGCCGCCGCCGCTGCGTGGTGCCGCCTGGCGTGCGTTCATGCGCTCGCGGATCGCGGCCAGCGCCGGCTCGAATTCGGCGCGCTGCGGCGGCGTGAGCTCGAGCGCATCCGCCAGCCGCGCCAGATCGTCGGCAAGCCCGCCGCCGGCACGCGCCGGCGCGCCCTGCGGCAGCGCCGCCTGCGCATCGGCGGGCTTGTAGCGCAAAGCGGCGTTCGACACCTTGAGCACGTCGTCGCGCCGGCTGACGAGGATCTCGGCGTTGACGGTCAGGCCCGGCAGCAGGGTGCCGTCGCTGTTGTCCACGCTCACCACCACCGGATAGGTGATGACGTTGTTGGTGTCGGTCGCCGACAGGCGCACCTGCTGCACCACGCCGCGGAACTGGCGATCGGGGAAGGCGTCGACGGTGAACGACACGTCCTGGCCCTTCTGTACCTGGCCGATGTCGGCCTCGTCCACTGCCAGTTCGATCTGCATCTTGCTCAGGTCCTCGGCGATGGTGAACAGCTCCGGCGCCTGCAGGCTGGCAGCCACGGTCTGGCCGGGCTCGATGGTGCGGGTGAGGACCACGCCGTCGACCGGCGAGCGGATCACGGTGCGGTCGAGATTGACCCGGGTGGCCTGGGTGGAAGCGGTCTGCTGCCGGATCTGCGCCTGTGCCGAGGTGACCTGCGCGCGCGCCTGGTCGAGGGCGGCGCGGGCCAGGTCGACGTCGCTGCGCGCGACCAGCTGCCGCCCGCCGAGATCGGCCTTGCGCCGGTGGTCCAGTTCCGCGTTGCGCAGCGTGGCCTGCGCCTGTGCCAATGCGGCGCGCGCGGCGGCGACCTGCGCGTTGCCCTGCTCGATCTGCGCCTGGTAGGTGCTGGGATCGATGCGCGCGATCACCTGGTCCTTCTCGACGGTGTCGTTGAAGTCCACCAGCACGTCCGTGACCTGGCCGGAGACCTGGCTGCCGACGATGACCGTCGAGGTGGCGCTGAGCGTGCCGGTGGCCGAGATCGCCACCCGGATGTCGCCGCGCTCGATCTCGGTGGTGCGCCAGGTGCCCTCGTCGGCGCCCGCGCGCCCCTGCTGCCAGACCCACAGGCCGGCGGCCACGGCGAACGCCACGGCGACGAGGACGAGATTGCGGAGGAGTTTCGACCGGGTCGTGCGCGGGCGCGCGGGCTTGCGGCTGGTTGGACTCATCGGGTGTCGGTCATCGGAGGTCAAGGCAGGAACGCGCCGCACCAGTCGGCGTTGACACGGCAGGCCAACGCCGTTTGAACGGCCCCGGCAGCGCCGCCAGGAAGCACGCGCGGCGGCGCTCAGGCAAAGCGAACGACCGCGGTGGTGCCCTGCCCCGGCAGGCTGTCCAGCGACACCGGCCAGTCGAAGCGCTCGCCCAGCCGGCGCACGATCGACAGCCCCATGCCCTTGCCGCCGGCGGCGAACTGGTCGGCGCGATAGAACGGATCGTAGACCCGCTGCAGGATGTCCGGCGACATGCCGATGCCGGTGTCGCGCACGGTGATGCGGTCTTCGGCGATCGCCACTTCGACGCTCCCGCTCTCGGTGAACACGCAGGCATTGCTGAGCAGGTTGCCGAGCATCACCCCCAGCACCCGCGGCGGCGCGTGCAGGCGCGGCGCGGCATCGCCGGTCACACGCAGCTCCACCGGCTTGCCCGCCAGCAGCGGCCTTGCCTTGTCGACCTCTTCCAGCACCACCTCGCGGACGTCGAACTCCTCGCCCTGCGGCGCGATCTGCGCCTCCCGGGCAAGGATCAGGAAGGCATCGATCACCGCTTCCATGTCGCGTCCGGCACGCTGGATGCGCCGCAGCGAACGGTTCGAATGCGCCGGCATCCCGGGGTCGGCCAGCAGCATGTCGGTGGCGACCCGGACCACCGTCAACGGCGTGCGCAGTTCGTGGCTGGCGTCGCGGGTGAAGTCGCGCTCGCGCTGCACGAATGCCCGTACCCGTTCGGACAAGTCGCGCAGCGCGCCGCTGAGCTGGCGCACTTCGCTGCCGACGTCCCCGGGGATCCGTTCCGGCGCCAACCTGTCGGCGTCGACGGCATCCGGCTCCCAGTGCGAGACCTCGTTCGCCAGCCAGCTCACCGGTGCCACCAGTCGCCGCGACGTGCGATAGGTCATCCAGGTCACCAGGTACAGCGCCAGCATGCCGGTCAGCATCAGCATCAGCGCGCCGCTCCAGAGCACGCGCTTGGCGTAGGCGAAGGACATGTTCACGTACAGGCGGCCCGCCGGCCGCTCCTCCACCAGTACGTGGCGGTCGAAACCCGGCAGTTGATGGACGCCCGGCGGCAGCGGGCGCAGCGCCGGCGGCAGGTCCGGCGGGAGGGTGCCCGGCGCGGCGAAGTAGACCTCGGTGACGTCGGTGCGCGGCGGCCGGTGGGAGCCGCCGGCCGCATGCCCCGACCAGTACTCGCCCGCCTCGGCCCGCAGCCGCGCGTCGATCAGCACCCGCACGGCGACGGCGCAGGCGAGGGCGACGCCGATCACGATCGCCAGGCTGGCCAGCGCCGCCTGCAACAGGAATGCGAAGCGCAACTTGCGGGGCAGACCCTGCGGCATGATGCGTGACCGGACAGCGACGGCGTTGTCAGTTCGGCGACTGCTCGATATCGGCGATCCGGTAGCCCGCGCTCTGCACCGTGTGCAGCAACGACCGCTCGAACGGCTTGTCGATCGTCTTGCGCAGGTTGTACAGGTGGCTCCGCAGGGTGTCGGAGTCCGGCAGGCTGTTGCCCCAGATCTCGCGCTCGATCTCCTGACGGCTGACCACCCGCGGCGATTCGCGCATCAGGATCGTCAGCAGCTTGAGACCGATCGGCGAGAGCTGCAGTTCCTGGCCGGCACGGGTGGCGCGCAGGCTGGCCGGATCCAGCACCAGATCGGCGACCTTGAGCACCTCCGATCCCACCTGCCGGCGCTCGCGGCGGATCAGCGCCCGCAGCCGCGCCTCCAGTTCCTGGATCGCGAACGGCTTGGTCAGGTAGTCGTCGGCGCCCGAACCCAGGCCGGTCAGCTTCTCGTCGAGGGTATCGCGCGCCGTCAGCATCAACACCGGAGTGGACTTGCGGGCCTCTTCGCGCAGGCGTTTGCAGACCTCGATTCCATCCAGCCGCGGCAGCATCAGGTCCAGTACGATCACGTCGTAGCTGTTCTCCGACGCCAGGCGGTAGCCGTCCAGGCCGTCGGCCGCGTAATCGACCTCGAATCCGCGGCCCTCGAGATACTCGCCGACCATTTCCGAAATGTTGCGGTTGTCCTCGACGATCAGGATCAGACCGCCGGGTTCCTGGTTTCCACGCATACCGACTCCGATTGGCAAAGGGGATTCTTCAGGTTTGTGAAGAATGCCGGCGAGACGGTGCAGAGATTGTGAAGAAGTCGTTGCCCGCCTCCCGCACGACCCGGCGGCCGGTCCCGCCAAATGCCGCGCGCGCCGCTTACGAAGGTGAACGACGGCGTCAATGCCGTTAAAACTTGATCTTGCCAGTCAGGATGTCCTTGAACATCACCCAGTCCCCGACAAACGAGTAAAACGGATGCCGGAAGGTCGCCGGCCGGTTCTTCTCGAAGAAGAAGTGCCCCACCCAGGCGAACCCGTAGCCGCAGGCCAGCGCCGCCAGCAGCCACCAGCCGCTGCGCTGCCAGATCGCCACCGCCACCGCCACCAGCACGCCGCAACTGCCGATGAAATGCAGCCGCCGCGAGATCCGGTTGCCGTGTTCGCCCAGGTAGAAGGGATAGAACTCGCGGAAGCTGGCGAAACGGCTCATGCATGATTCTCCCGGGTCGGGCCGCACGGAAGCCTCATGATGGGCTCCAGACCGGCCGCGCACAACGGCGCGCCAGGCCAGCCGCGACAAGTCGGCGGACCCGATCCAGGACCGCCGCCGCACCGCTGGCGTGGAGCGGCCTGCTCCGCCCAACGCCGCAACGCCGGCATCGCCAGGACCATGCCGGCCGGCGCACACGGTTATTCGTCCGCGGCTTCCCCGTCCGCGATTTCGGCACGCTTGGCGCGTTGCCAGTACGCCTCCTGCTGCGCCAGCGGCAGCGCCGGCAGCGATGTGCCGTCGCCCGCGGCCAGCGCCTCCATGCTGCGGAAGCGGCGCTCGAACTTCAGATTGGCGCGGCGCATCGCGGTGCCGACGTCGACCCGCGCATGCCGCGCCAGATTTGCGGCGACGAACAGCAGATCGCCGAGCTCCTGCTCCAGGCGCGCCTGCGCGGCGGCATCGCCCGGGGCGGCGGCGATCGCGTCGAATTCGGCGCGCACCTCCTCGATCTCCTCGTGCAGCTTGTCGATCACCGGCGCCGGGCCGGGCCAGTCGAAGCCGACCTTGGCGGCGCGGTTCTGCAGCTTCAGCGCGCGCTGCCACTCGGGCAGCCCGCGCGCGATGCCGGCCAGCGCCGAAGCGTCGGTCTCGCCGCCCGCCGCCCGTTCGCGGCGCTTGTGCGCCTCCCATTCGCGCGTCTGCGCCTCGGCGTCCTCCACCGAGGCACCGGCGAAGACGTGCGGGTGCCGGCGCACCATCTTGTCGCAGATGGCGTCGACCACGTCGCCGAAGGCGAACGCGCCCATCTCCTCGGCCATGCGCGCGTGGAACACGACCTGCAGCAGCAGGTCGCCGAGCTCGTCCTTCAGCGCGGGCAGGTCCTCGCGGTCGATCGCGTCGGCGACCTCGTAGGCCTCCTCGACCGTGTACGGCGCGATCGTGGCGAAGGTCTGCTCGACGTCCCAGGGGCAGCCGCCGTCAGGATCCCGCAGCCGCGCCATGATCTCGAGCAATCGCCGGGTGTCGTCGTTTTCCTGCATGCCATCCTTCTCCAGAACCATCCTGCCCTTGTAGGAGCGGCTTCAGCCGCAACGCGCCAGGCAGCCCCATCGGTGGCGGCGACGATAAACGCGCCGCCGCGCGTTGCGAAGGGAAACAAGGGCAGAGAGCATCTGCTGTCAACTTACGCCAGGTCGGGGCTGAAGCCCCTCCTACAGTCCGACCAAGAAGCGCTTGCTCTCACAGCCAATCCTTCCACGGCAGCGCCGGATCGCCCAGGGCGATGAAATCGCCGTTGAGCAGGGTGTCGCGCCGGTTGTAGCGGAACGGCCGCCCGCGCGGGTCGACCACCAGGCCGCCCGCGCTTTCCAGGATCGCCTGCCCGGCGGCGGTGTCCCATTCGCTGGTCGGGCCGAAACGCGGATACACGTCCATGCGTCCCTCGGCCAGCCAGCAGAACTTCAGCGAGGAGCCCAGCGCCACCGGCTCGGTGTCGCCGATGCGCGCCATCAGCGCCTCGGTGCGGCCGTCGCGGTGCGAACGGCTGGCGGCGACGCGCAGGGGCGCGTGCGCGGGCCGGCGCGCGTGCAGCGCGCGCTCGCTGGTGCCTTCGCGCAGCCAGGCGCCATGGCCGGGGGCGCCGTGCCACAGTGCGCTGGTCACCGGCTGCTGGATCACCCCGAACGTGGCGATGCCGTCCTCGACCAGGGCGATGTTGACGGTGAACTCGCCGTTGCGCTTGACGAACTCGCGGGTGCCGTCGAGCGGATCGACCACCCACAGCCGCGGCCATTGCCGCCGCAACGCCAATGGCACGGTGTGCGCCGATTCCTCGGACAGCACCGGAATCTCGGGCGTCAGCGCCGCCAGTCCCTCGACGATGCAGCGGTGCGCGGCCAGGTCCGCGGCGGTCAGCGGCGAGGCGTCGTCCTTGTGCTCGACCGAAAATTCGCCGGCATAGACGTGCAGGATCGCGTCCGCGGCCTCGCGGGCGATGGCGATCACGCCTTCGCGGATGCGTTCAGCGACCAGCATGGCGCTGCAGGTATTCGCGGGCGAGGAACAGCGCGGCGATCGAGCGACCCTCGGAGAAATCCTCGCGCAGGGTCAGCTCGTGCAGCGCGTCGAGTTTCCACGGCACCACTTCGAGTTCCTCCGGCTCGTCGCCGGGCAGGCGCTCGGGATACAGGTCGCGCGCCAGCACCAGCCAGGTGAGATGGCTCATGTAGGTCGGCGCCAGCGTCAGCGAGCGCAGCACCTCCAGCCGGTGCGCGCCGTAGCCGGCCTCCTCCTTGAGCTCTCGGTCGGCGGCCTGCAGCGGCGTCTCGCCGGCGTCGATGCGGCCCTTCACCAGCCCGAGCTCGTAGCGGTGCACGCCGGCGGCGTATTCGCGCACCAGCAGCACGGTGTCGTCGTCGATCAGCGGCACCACCGCCACCGCGCCGTGGCCGCGTCCGTGCAGGCGTTCGAAACGGCGGCGCTCGCCGTTGCCGAACTCCAGGTCGAGCCGCTCCATGCGGTAGGGGCCGGCGTCGTGCTCGGTGATGGAGTGGATGATCGGCAGGCGGCGCGTCATGGTCGAAGTCCGGCCGCCGGCCGGGCGATAATGCCGGGATGACTGAGAAGTTTCACGATCCCGGCATTCTAGCCGACGCCGCCGACTGGCGCGCCCGCGACCTCGCCGTGCTGTGGCATCCGTGCACGCAGATGCGCGAGCATCCCGACACCCTGCCGCTGCTGCCGGTCGCACGCGGCGACGGCGCCTGGCTGGTCGCGCCCGACGGCCGCCGCATGCTGGACGCGGTGTCGAGCTGGTGGACCAACCTGTTCGGCCATGCCGAACCGCGCATCGCCGAGGCGATCGCGCGGCAGGCGCGCACGCTCGAGCACGTGATCCTGGCCGGCTGCTCGCACCTGCCGGCGGTGGAACTGGCCGAACGGTTGCTGGCGCTGGCGCCGCGCCAGGCCGGCCGCGACCCGCTGGCGAAGGTGTTCTACGCCGACAACGGCTCGGCCGGCGTCGAGGTCGCCCTGAAGATGGCGTTCCAATGGTTCGTGAACCGCGGCGACGAGGAACGGCGGACGAAGTTCGTCGCGCTGGAGAACGGCTACCACGGCGAGACCATCGGCGCGCTGTCGGTCGGCGACATCCCGCTGTACCGGCGGGTCTATGCGCCGCTACTGATGGAGACGCTGTTCGCGCCCTCGCCGGACGCGTATCTCGCCCGCGAGGGCCAGACCGCGGCCGGCCACGCCGAGGACGCCGGCGATGCGCTGGCCCGGCTGTTCGACGAGCATCCGGGCGAGATCTGCGCGCTGGTGCTGGAGCCGCGGGTGCAGTGCGCCGGCGGCATGCGCATGTACGACCCCGTGTACCTGAAGCGCGCACGCGAGTTGTGCGACGTGCACGGCGCGTTCCTGATCGCCGACGAGATCGCGGTCGGCTTCGGGCGCACCGGCACGTTGTTCGCCTGCGAGCAGGCAGGCGTGATGCCGGACCTGCTGTGCCTGTCGAAGGGCCTGACCGGCGGCTTCCTGCCGCTGGCGGCGGTGCTGGCCACGCAGACGATCTATGAAGGCTTCCTCGACGATTCGCGCGAACGTGCGTTCCTGCATTCGCACAGCTACACGGGAAACCCGCTGGCCTGTGCCGCCGCGCTGGCGACGCTGGACATCTTCGAGGCCGACGACGTGCTCGCCCGCAACCGGGTGACTGCGGGGAAGATGGCCGCTCTCGCCGCGCCGCTGTCGGCGCACCCGCACGTCGCCGACGTGCGCCAGGCGGGAATGATCGTCGCCTTCGAACTGACGGAAAACGGCGACCGGCGCACGCCGTTCGATCCCGCCCGCCGCATCGGGCTGCGTGCCTACCGCGCCGCGGTCGAGCGCGGGGTGTTGCTGCGTCCGCTCGGCGACATTCTCTACTGGATGCCGCCGTACTGCATCGACGACGACCAGCTGCAGCTGCTGGCCGAGACCACCCGCGCCGCGATCGAGACGGCGACCGCATGAGCGCGGACATGGAATTCCGTAGGAGCGCGCCATGCGCGCGATGCCGCGCCAAGCAGCCTTCTCCGTTGCGGCGAGACAAGGCCCGTCGCCACGGGCGGTATAAATCAATAGCCAAGCCCATCCCGATGGACCAACACGTCACCCGATGGCTCGAGGTGTGGGCTATTCATTGGCGACAGCCGTGGCGACGGCTCGTTTCTCCCTGCGGCGGAAAGGGCTGCCTGGCGCGGCATCGCGCGCATGGCGCGCTCCTACGACCGTTTCCCAGGCATGTCCGTGTCGTGGATCGGGCAGAGAAGGCCTCATGCGCCTGACCCGCGCCTACCTCGATGCATCACTGGCGCCGGGCATGCGCGTCGCGTTGTCGGACGCTGCCGCGGCGCATCTGCTGCGCGTGCTGCGCCTGCGCGAAGGCGATGCCTGCGTGCTGTTCAACGGCGACGGTCACGACTACGACTGCCGCATCGCCGCGGCCGGCAAGCGCGGCGGCGAAGCCGAGGTGCTGGCGGTGCGCACGGTCGACAACGAGTCGCCGTTGCGCATCGTGCTGCTGCAGGGCATCGCCCGCGGCGAGAAGATGGACTGGATCCTGCAGAAGGCGACCGAACTGGGCGTGGCCGGGTTCGTTCCCGTCGGCAGCGAACGCAGCGAGGTGAAGCTGGACGCCGCGCGGGCGGAAAAGCGGCTCGCGCACTGGAACAGCGTGGTGGTCGCCGCCTGCGAGCAGAGCGGCCGGGCGCGGGTTCCCGGCGTCGCCGCGGCCCAGCCCCTCGCCGCGGCGCTGCCCGCGCTGCCGCAGGGCGGGCCGCGACTGCTGCTCGACCCGTTTGCCACGCAAACGGTGGCTTCGCTGCCCGTCCCCCAGCAGGATGCACCGGTGGTGATCGCGGTAGGCCCGGAAGGCGGCTGGTCGGCCCGCGATCGCGAGACCCTGCACGCCTCCGGTTTCGCCGGGATCCGCCTCGGCCCGCGCGTGCTGCGCACCGAGACCGCGGGCATCGCCGCGATCGCGTCGCTGCAGTCGCGCTTCGGCGATCTGGGCGGATGAGCGGTCGCCGGTTGGCGAGTTCTTGCCGGCTCTCTTCGTAGGAGCGCGCCATGCGCGCGATGCCCCGAATTCTGCCGCACCGCGCCTTCAGCAATCCTGCGCAGTAAGTATGAACCTGTCCTCTCAAAGCGGCCGATCAAGCGTGCGCCGTCTCAAGGTGGCAGACACCACATTCTTTCTTCTCCCTTCGGGAGAAGGTGGCCCGAAGGGCCGGATGAGGGTACGGCGAAAGAGTAGAGGCCTGAACCGTCGCGACTTCGCCGTACCCTCACCCCAACCCCTCGCTCCGCGCCCCGGTCCGCGCCAGCGGCGCGGACGCTCAAGCGCACGCGCGCCGATGGCGCGCAAGCCGTGCGCTTTCGCCCCGACGGGAGAGGGGCTTCAAAGCCGACTGCCGGACAAAGTCTGTCCCTGCGAAGGCAGGGGTTAAACCTTTGATAGTCCCTCGGCAGAGCCGGGAGTTTGCTTCAAAGAATCAGGCGGCGCGCTGCAGCGCGTCCTCGACCGAGGCGGCGACGGCGTCGAGATCCGGGATCAGCGCCGGGTCGTCGTTGAGCAGCACGCGGGTGAGCACGCCCTCGGGCAACGCGCCCTCGTCGGCATCGGCGACCAATGCGTCGCGCGCGACCGTGACCAGGCGCGGAAAGCCCTGGGTCAGCAGCGCGAAAAAGGGCATGCGGTCGCTGCCGTGCAGCGCCTTCATCACCGCCACCTTGCTGCCGAGCCCGCCCTGCTCGGCGGCAATGCCGGCCATGCGCGAGAACGCCACCAGCGGCAGCTGCCAGCCGCGCCAGCGAATGCGGCCCAGCAGCCAGTCGGGTGCATCGGCGACCGGTTCCGGATCGGCGTAGGACAGGACTTCGGAAATGGTGGCGTTGGGCAGCAGCAGGCGTGCACCCTGAATCTGGATCAGCACGCCGCGGATGTCCTGGCGATCGTCGTTCACGCTTCTGGCTCCTCGAGATCTGCACCGGCCGGACGGTCGGAGGACGGCCAGCGCTCGGCGAGACGCGCGGCCAGTTGCCGCGGCATGCCGGACTCGCCGCCGCGGGCGATCACGACGTCGGCCGCGGCGCCGTCGTAGCAACCCTCGGGCGACTGGCCGGCGACCAGGGCGCCGCCCCAGGCGCGCCCCATGGCGGCATCGACCAGTGCAGGATCGCTGCCGCTGAGGAACAGCACCGCGGTGTCTCCCGGCGGCAGCGCCTCCGGCAATTCCGCGCCGGCGCCTTCGGCGCGCGCGAAGCGCAACTGCGCGCGATCGCGCACGACGGTGATGTCCGGCGGCAGGAAATACACATGGCCGGGCTCGGCGGCGGCGCCGTCCTCGGCCAGGACCGCCGGCAACTGCGCAGCGCGCTCCATCTGGCGCACCAGGCGGTCGTAGCGCCCGCCGTCCAGGCGCAGGCGCACCAGCAGCGGACGCGGAAATCCGGACGGGATCGCCGCCAGCAACTGGCGCACCGCGTCCGGTCCGCCCAGCCCGCCTTCGATCAGCACCGCGCCGCGTTCCGGGCCATGGCCGTAGCTGTCGGCATCGACCAGCTCGAGGCCGGCGATCCGCACCTCCAGGTCGGCCAGGTCCTGGCTGAAGCGCCGGTCGGTGGAAGCGGAATCCGGCGCCGTGGCACCGTCGGCGAGCATCGACTCCAGGTCATCGAGCGAGGCATCGGTGGCGAACGCATCATCGCCGGCGCCCGGGCTCGCCTCCGTCGCGGCCGTCGCCTCATCTGCATCGGCCGGTGCATCCCGCGCGTCGTCATCGACGTCGTCGCCGGCTTCGAAACTGATGTCCTCCAGCGACAGTCCCTCGACATCCAGCCCGTCGAGGGTCACGTCCTGCAGCGTAATTCCGCCGAGCGCGACGTCCTCGGCGGAGGCAGCGAACGCACCGCCGTCGGCGGTGGAAGCGACGACCTCGGCCACGATCGCGGACGCAGCGGCTTCCATCGAACCCACGGGCTCCAGTGTGGAATCGGCCGACTCCACTGCGTCCAGGCCGCCGTCGCGCGGCACGTCTTCCGCCGCCGTCTGCATTTCGCCGGCGATCGACGCCAGGTCGAGTGCCGACACTTCGCGGTAGCCCGGCGACAGCGGCCCGGGCAACGGCTGCCATTCGCCGTCCTGCTCGCGCCCGGGCGGCAGCACGTCGTCGTGGCGGTTGAGCTTGGCCGCAAGATGCCGCACCCAGCGTGCGGCGTCCCAGCCGGCGCGCTGCGCCGCCAGTTCCGCCTCGTCGAAGATCACAGCGATCCGCGGGTCGCCGAGCAGCGATTCGTAGGCATCGAGCGCATCCTCGATGGCCGGCTCGAGCGCCACCAGGATCGCCTGCGGCGAGGTCGCGGCGACCTCGCCGACGTCGGTGGACACCGGATCGGCGACCACCACCAGGTCCGCGCCGGCCTCGCGCAGCGCCGACGCCAGGCGCTCGCGGGCATCGCCGGGACGCGCCAGCAGCGCGACGCGGGTGGCGCCGTCAACCATCGCCGCGTCCGCTCCCGAGCAGGTCCAGCACGTTGCGCATCAGTTCGTTCTCCTGGTACGGCTTGCCGAGATAGCGTTCCACGCCGATCTCGAACGCGCGCTGGCGATGCTTTTCGCCGGTGCGCGAGGTGATCATCACGATCGGCACGCCGCGCAGGCGCGGATCGGCCTTCATCTGCGTGGCCAGCTCGTAGCCGTCCATGCGCGGCATCTCGATGTCGAGCAGCATCAGGTCGGGCACACGCTCGTCCAGGCGCTCGAGCGCATCGATGCCGTCCCTCGCCGTCACCACCTCGAGGTTGTGGCGCTCGAGCACGCGGCCGGTGACCTTGCGCATGGTCACCGAGTCGTCGACCACCATCACCAGCGGCACCTGGCGCCGTTCCGGCGCTCCGGTGGAGCCTTCCTCGCGCGGCTGCACCACCTGGCGGCGCACCAGCGGCGCGACGTCGAGGATCACGACCACGCTGCCGTCGCCCATGATGGTGGCGCCGAAGATGCCGGGCACCGAGGCGACCTGCGGCCCCACCGGCTTCACCACGATCTCGCGGTTGCCGACGATCTGGTCGACCGCCACCGCGGCGCGCAGGTCGCCGGCGCCGATCAGCAGCAGCGGCATCTGCAGCTGTCCGTCGGCCCGCGCCGGCGCATGGCCGACCAGCTTGCCGAGGTCGTGCAGCGCGTACTCCTCGCCGCCGTACGAATAGCCGGCCTGCTGCGGGTCGCCCATGCGCGCGCGCGAGATCCGGCCGACGCCGCGCACCGAGGCGATCGGCACCGCGAAGCTGGTCTCGCCGATATGCACGAACACCGCCTGGGTGACCGCCAGCGTCTGCGGCAGGCGCAGGGTGAACCTGGTGCCTTCGCTGCTGCGCGAATCGATGTCGAGGGTGCCGCCGAGCTGGCGCACCTCGCTGGCCACCACGTCCATGCCGACGCCGCGGCCGGCCAGCCGGCTGACCTCGTCGGCGGTGGAGAAGCCGGGCTCGAAGATCATCGTGTCGAGGTCGCTGTTGCCGAGCACCGCGTCGGCACGCACCAGGCCGCGCTGCTCGGCGCGGCGCCGGATCGCGTCGCGGTCGAGGCCGCGCCCGTCGTCGCCGACCTCGAGCACCACTTCCGAGCCTTCGCGGCGCACCGCGATCCGCACCGTGCCCTCTTCCGGCTTGTTCGCCCTGCGGCGCGCCTTCGGATCTTCCAGGCCGTGCACCACGGCGTTGCGCAGCATGTGCTCCAGCGGCGCGGTCATGCGCTCGAGCACGTTGCGATCGAGTTCGCCCTGGGCGCCGTCGAGCTTCAGCTGCACCTGCTTGCCGGTCTCGGCGGCGGCCTGCCGCACCACCCGCCGCAGGCGCGGCAGCAGCGCGTCGAAGGGCACCATGCGCGTGCGCATGAGGCCTTCCTGCAGGTCGGAACTCACCCGCGACTGCTGCAGCAGCAGGGTTTCGTACTGGCGCGTCAGGTCGTCGAGCGTGCCCTGCAGGCTGGTCATGTCGGTGGCCGATTCGGCCAGCGCGCGCGACAGCTGCTGCAGGGTGGAGAAACGGTCGAGTTCCAGCGGATCGAACGTGGCGTCGCCGCTGTCGCCCTCGCGCTGGAAGCGGGCGATGATCTGCGCCTCGGTCTCGATGTCGAGGCGGCGCAGCTGGTCGCGCAGACGGGTGTTGGTCTGCTCCATCTCCGCCATGGCCGCGCGGAAGGCACCCAGCTGCTGCTCGAGGCGGGCGCGGTAGATCGCCACCTCGCCGGCGTAGTTGACCAGGCGGTCGAGCAGGTCGGCACGGATGCGTACCTGCTCCTGCGGGACGCGCACGGTGATGTCGTCGCCGTCGCCCGCCGTGTCATCGCCGATCGGCGCCGACAGCGGTGCGAGCTCCACGACCGGCGCCGGGACCGAGGCAGCAGGCCCGGTTTCGACCTGTGCTGCCGGCGTTTCGCCGCGGGCACGGGCGTCGAACTCGGCGCTCAATTCCTCGGACGGCGATACCGCACGGCGTTCGCCGACACGCGTCACCATCACGTGCAGGCGGTCGAACCCGCGCTCGAGCAGCGGAATGCCGTCGCTGCCGAGTTCGCAGCGCTGCTCGACCACCGACTCCAGCAGCGACTCCATCGCATGGCCGAGTTCGCCGATGGCCATGATCCCGGCCATGCGCGCACCGCCCTTGATGGTATGCAGGTCGCGTTGCAACCCGACCAGCGGTTCGCGCTCGCCGGGCGCCTCGCGCAGCTGCGAGAGCAGGCGATCGGCATGATCGAGCAGATCGCTGCTTTCCTCGACGAAGATGTCGACGAGTTCGGCGTCGAGATCGGCCAGCTCGAGCGGCGCGTCCGGGTCCTCGGCCGACGCCGTCCCGGCCTGCGCGGTCGCGGCCGGGGCATCATCGGGCGTCGCCGGTTCCGCGATGGACTCCGGCACCTCGGCCCCGGATCCGGCGGCCGCGGCGGCATTTTCGGCCTCCAGGCGGGCAAGCCTGTCCTGTTCCGCGTACTCGGCTTCGAGGCGCGCGTACTCGGCGTCCTCCTCCGCCTGCAGGCGTTCGGCTTCGAGACGTTCGGCTTCGAGACGTTCGGCTTCGAGACGTTCGGCTTCGAGACGTTCGGCTTCGAGGCGCTCGGCTTCGAGGCGTTCGGCTTCGAGACGTTCGGCTTCGAGGCGCTCGGCTTCGAGGCGCTCGGCTTCGAGGCGTTCGGCTTCGAGACGCTCGGCTTCGAGACGCTCGGCTTCGAGGCGCTCGGCTTCGAGGCGTTCGGCTTCGAGGCGCTCGGCTTCGAGGCGTTCGGCTTCGAGACGTTCGGCTTCGAGGCGCTCGGCTTCGAGGCGCTCGGCTTCGAGACGTTCGGCTTCGAGACGTTCGGCTTCGAGACGTTCGGCTTCGAGGCGCTCGGCTTCGAGGCGTTCGGCTTCGAGGCGTTCGGCTTCGAGGCGCTCGGCCTCGCCACCGCGTTCCGCCGCTACCGCCTCTTCCCCGGACTCGCGCCCGAACTCCGGCACCGCAACCCCGGCAAGATCGCCGTAGGCGCTCAGGTCGAGCGCCGACAGCTCCGCATCCACCGGCCCCATCGCCAGCGACGCGTCATCGCCATCGTCATCGGCGTCGTCGACCGGCGGTGTCGGCCGGACTTCCGGCAAGCCGTCGCGCAAGGCCGCCAGCCGCGCGGCCAGGGCATCGCATGTCGGCACCTGCGGACGGCTGGACTTCAGCCCCGCGACGGTGGCGCCCACGAGTGTCGACAGCTCGCCGATCGCGGCGACGCCCTCGGCGTCGGCAACGGCCTGTGCCGCCAGCATCCGGCGGATGTAGGACTCGGCGGGCGCCAGCGCCTCGGTGATCACCGGCACCTCGGCCATCGCGAAAGCGCCGTTCATGGTGTGAACCGCGCGCAGCAGGACATCGTCGGCCGCGCTGTCGCCGGCGGCCGCGCGCTTCACCCATGCGTCCACGGTGGCGAGATGGCCGGTGACCTCGGCATCGAGGATCTCGAGCAGCAGTGCATCGACCGAGGCCGGCACCATGTCGGGAACATCGGCACCGACGGTCTCCGGTCCGGGCACACCGACTGCGGCATCCGTCGCGTCCGATGCCTGCGCTTCGTCGGTCACCGGCGCGGCGGCTTCGTCCGTTTCGGGCGCGGCGGCCGTTGTCTCGGCACGGACCATCGCGGGCCGCGGCGGCGCCTCGTCGCCCGCGGCGATGCGCTCGGCATCGGTCTGCATCTGCGCCAGGTCGACCTCGACCGCGGCCTCGCCGCGCAGCGCCGACTGTAGCTGCGGCAGCGTCTGGAACGCCTGGTCGACCATCGCCACGACCGTCGGGGTAGCCGTGCGCGATCCGTCGAGCACGCGGTTGAGCAGGCTCTCGACCTTCCAGCTGAAATCGCCGAGCGCGCGTGCGCCGACCAGGCGCCCGCTGCCCTTGAGGGTATGGAATACGCGCCGGATCGGGCGCAGCCGCTCCATGTCGTCGGGCTGCTCGCGCCACGGCGGCAGCAGCCGGTCGAGATTGTCGATCTCCTCGGCGAACTCCTCGAGGAAGACCTCGCGGATCTCGTCGTCGATGTCGTCGTCCGTCGCCTCGAAGCCGCCATCCATGCGGACCGCGGCCGTGGACGCCGCCGGCGCAGCGGGTTCGGCGCGCGGGTCCTGCCCGGCATGCGGACGGTCGATGAACGCGGCCACGCCGGCGGCGATCGCCTCGGGCGCCGCGGTCCGCCCGCTGCCGGCGGCGGCGGCGACATCGGCGGATTCGGCAACGGGTGTCTGTTCCGGCGGCAGCGGCCAGTAGCCGAGCGTTTCGAGACTGTTGCGCGCGATGTCGAGGATGTCGTCGCGGTTGCCGCGCTGCTCGCGCAGCGCCTCGAGGTAGTACTCGAGGCTGGCCAGCGCGTCGGCCAGGGTGTCGAGCTGGCGGCCGTTGGGCACGCGCTTGCGCGCGAGCAGCTCGGTCTCGGTATAGCGGCGCACGCCGGTCAGGTAATCGGCCGGCAACGGCAGCTGGAGCATCTGCAGCGCGCCGGAGACTTCCTGCAGCAGGCGCGGGACCTCCACCAGCTCGCCGTGGTCCCAGCTGGTCTCGACGAAGGCGACGAACGCCTGGCGTGCGTCGGAGAAGTTGGCGATCGCCTCGCGGGCGAGGACTTCCCCGGCCTTGCGCGATTCGCCGACCAGCGGATCCTCGTCGTTGCTGGCGTCGCCGTCGCCGAGGCGCGCGACCTGGTCGTCCAGCGACGCATCGACGTACAGCAGCGAACCGGCGATGTCGAGCAGGGCGTTCTCGTCGGCGTGGCGGTCGCCGCGCACGATCGCTTCCATCGCCTCGCGCTGCTGCTGCACCACGGTGCGGGCGACGCCGAGGCCGAGCATGCCGAGGGTATCGGCGACGCGGCCCAGCGCCTCCACCTGCGGCTGCAGCGCGGCGGTGCTGCGCTCGCCGGTGCGCAGGTGCAGGTCGAGGACGTCCTTGACCCGCAGCAGGTCTTCCTTCACCGCGCCGGCCACCGTATCCAGGAGCGTACGGTTGCGGCCGCGCAAGCTGCCGCGGGCGTGGTCGAGTTCGGCTTCGCTCGGCGCCGGGGCGTCCAGGTCGAAGGTGTCGCGCAGCTCGCGCAGCGCCGCATGCTCGCCGCCGTTGCTGGCGACGTGGTAGAGCAGTTGCCGGGTCGGCTCGAGCGCGGTTTCCGGCGACGGCACGCCGAAGCCGTCGTGCTGCAGCTGCTGGCGCGCCTCGCGCACCACGCCGGCGAAGCCCTGGCGCAATGCCGCGTCCGGCGCGATGGCGCCGTCACGCAGCGCCTGCATCGTCCGCGAGGCGACCCACAGCATCCGCCGCACCGGTTCCTCGCGCGTCTGCGGCAACAGCGCCTCCAGCGTGGCCGCGAACGCCGCCGCATCGGCCGGGCCGCCGTCGTCCGGCCAGGCCGCCATCGCCGCGTTGAGTTCCGCAAGCCGCGCGGCCGTCCGGCCGCGCGCCGGATCCGGCTCGGGCGCCGCCTGCGGCAGGTCGGCCGGGAGCGGACGCTGCAGGTCGGGCGCGAACAGCACGCTCTCGCTCAGGCCGGCGGCGCCGCGCGCCGCACGCAGCTCGTTGAGCAGCGGCAGCAGCACGATCGGGATGTCCTTGTGACCGCCCTGCAGACGTTCCAGGTAGTCGGGCAGCAGCACGGCGCCGCGCATCAGCGAGGCACAGGCGCCGTCGCGGTCGCGGGTGGCGCCTTCCTGCAGCGTCTGCGCCAGGCGCTCCATCTCCTCGGCGACCATCGCCGGGGCGTACAGCTCGACCATGCGCAGGGTGCCCTGCACCTGGTGCAGGTAGCCGGCGCAGAAGCGCATGCGGCTGGCGTCGGTGGGATCGTCGACGAATGCCTCGATCTCGATCCGCGCCTGCTGCAGCGTCTCGTCGAGCTCCGGCTTGACCCAGCCGAGCGTGGTGTAGTCGATCGCATCGCGCAGCGCCGTCATCGCATCCCCCGAGGAAGATGCGCATGCGCGCTGTGGCAGGTACCGGTGGGCTTCATGCGCGTGTTCGTCTCGTCCTGGCGATCGGCCGCGGTCAGGCCGGCAGCTTGAAGTCGGCGACCGAACGGCGCAGGTCGGCCGCGAGCTGGGCCAGGTTGCCGATCGACTCGGCGGTCTGGCTGGCGCCCTGCGAGGTCTGCGCGGTGATCGACTGGATCGTGTTCATCGCCTGGGTGATGTTGGAGGCCGCGGCCGACTGCTGCTGCGCGGCGCTGGAGATGCCCTGAATCAGGTCGGCCAGGCTGGTCGACACGCTTTCGATCTCGCCCAGCGCGGTACCCGCGTCCTCGGCCAGTCGTGCGCCGGCGACCACTTCCGAGGTCGTCTGCTCCATCGAGCTGACCGCCTCGTTCGTATCCGACTGAATCGTCTGCACCAGGGTCTCGATGCGCTTGGTCGCGTTGGAGGCACGTTCGGCGAGTCGCTGCACTTCGTCGGCCACCACCGCGAAGCCACGGCCGGCCTCGCCCGCGGACGCCGCCTGGATCGCCGCGTTCAGCGCCAGGATGTTGGTCTGCTCGGAGATGTCGTTGATCAGTTCCACGATCGAGCCGATCTCCTGCGAGCTCTCGCCCAGGCGCTTGATGCGCTTGGAGGTCTCCTGGATCTGGTCGCGGATCGAGTCCATGCCCTGGATCGTCTGCCGCACCACGCCGGCGCCCTTGGTGGCGATCCGCACCGAGCGCTGCGCCACGTCGGCCGACTCGGCGGAGTTCTTCGACACCTGATCGATGCTGGCCGCGATCTCGCTGATGCGGGTCGAGGCCGAGGTGATCTCACGCGCCTGGTGTTCGGCGGCCTCCGCCAGGTGCATGGCGGTGGCCTGGGTCTCCTGGGCGCTGGAGGACACCTGCACCGAGGTGTCGTTGATCGTCTGCACCAGGTTGCGCAGCTGCTCGACCGCGAAGTTGATCGAGTCGGCGATCGCGCCGGTCATGTCCTCGGTCACCGTGGCCTTGACGGTCAGGTCGCCTTCGGCCAGCGAGCCCATCTCGTCCAGCAGGCGCATGATCGCCTCCTGGTTGCGGTTGTTGAGCTCCATGGTGGTTTCGTAGCGCTGCTTCTGCGCGCGGTTCAGGCTGAGCACCAGCAGCACGATCGCGGCCAGCGCCAGCGCGCCGGCGGCGATGCTGATCCAGACGTTGCCGAGGATGCTGGTGTCGGCCAGCGAGCCGAACGCGGTGAAGGCCTGGAACAGGGCCTCGCTGTCGGACAGCAGCCGGTCGGAACCGGCGGTCAGCGCCGCCGCCGCCGCCTGTGCGCCGAACAGGTTCTGCGCGCTGCCGAGGATGGCGTCGAGGTCCTGCTTCATCTCGGTCCACAGCCCGGTGGCGTTCTCCAGCGCCGCCAGCGCACCGCTGTTGCTCAGCGCCTGCACGTTCATGCCCTCGTCGCCCTCGCGCAGGCCCTCGAGCACCTGCTCGAACACGCCGACGTCGCGCGCCAGCGCCTCGCCCGCGATCGCCGCGGCGCCGCCACCGGCCTGGATCTCGGTGACGCGGCGGGCCATGGTCGAGGCCAGCACCACCTCGCGCAGCGCGATGTAGACCTGCGAGGCCGGCGAGCCGCTGTTGGACATCGCGCGCACCAGTTCGTCGAGCTGCGCCTGCAGCTGCGGCACCCGCTGGGTGAAGCGCTCGGCATTGCCGGCCAACGCCAGCACCGCCTGTTCGCTGGCGATCACCTGCTGCGCGTGCTGGTCCAGCGGCGCCCAGGTCTCGCTCACGCTGCGGATCGGCCCGGCGACGCCGGCGGTGGTGCCGAAGTTGCTGTTGAGTCCGGCGATGTCGCCGTCGATCTGCGCCTTGGTCGCCTTGAACGCCGCGTAGGCCTCGGCGTCGCCGGCGACCGCCTCGCGGCCCTGGATCGCCAGCCGCTGCGAGTTCACCTGCAGGCTGGAGGCCGCGGTGCTGGCGCCGCCCAGGCGCGCCGCCTTCCAGATCGCGTAGCCGGTGTTGGCGCCGAAGATCAGCAGCGCGACCGCCAGCACGGTCAACCAGAAGTTGGTGCCCAGATTGCGGCCCTTGCCGGCGACGGTGTCCATTACGGTGCTCATGGCGTTACCCCTGTGTCTTTCGATGCGGCGATCAGGCCGCGGCTTGTCTGAATTCGGGCGTGCGGGCCAGCCGGTCGAGGCTGAAGACCGCCCACTCGTCGTCGCCGAGCCGGTAGGCGCGGTCGAGGAAATGCACGTAGCGCCCCTCCGCCAGCTGTTCGACCGGCATCAGCTGCTCCTCGAGGAAGCTGCGCTGGCCGTACAGCTCGTCGATCGTGACCGCGACATCGCCGCCGGGCTGGCGCACCAGCAGCACGCGCTGGCTTTCGTGCAGCACCGTGCGCGCACCTTCCAGGAACTGCTTGAGATCGACGATCGGCAGCAGGTTGCCGCGGATGTTGGCCACGCCGAGCATCCACGGCTGCGCGCCGGGCACCGGCGTGATCTGCGGCATCGGCAGGATCTCGATCACCTCGTCGAAGCCGGAGGCCAGGCGGCGGTCGCCGATGCGGTAGCCGACGCCGCGCCACAGGCCGGGCGCGTCCAGCTGCTCCGGCAGGCCGGCCACATGGGCCAGGCTCCGGCGCTCGTAATCGAGCAGGGTGCCGAACGGATCGCCCGTGAGCCGCGGTGCGCCTGCCGCTTTCATGTCGCGGCGCCGAGCAGCTCGTCGATGCTGCCGATCAGCGCTTCCTCGCTCGGCGGCTTGACCAGGTAGCCCCTGGCGCCCTGGCGCATGCCCCAGGCGCGATCGGTGTCCATGCCCTTGGTGCTGACGATGACGACCGGGATCGCGCTGGTGTCGGCATCGCGCGACAGCGCGCGCGTGGCCTGGAAGCCGTTCATGCCCGGCAGCACCACGTCCATCAGCACCAGGTCCGGGCGCTCGCGCCGGCAGACCTCGATGCCGTCCTCGGCGCTGCCCGACGTCAGCACCTGGTGGCCGTTGCGCTCCAGCAACTGCGTCAGGACCGCGACATCGGTCGGCGAATCTTCGATCAACAGGATGCGTGCCATGGATTGCCCTACCCCCCCCGGTCAGGCGTTGACGTGCTTGCGGATCGCGTCGAGCAGTTCCTCGCGCGTGAATGGCTTGGTGACGTACTGCTCCGAGCCCACGATGCGCCCGCGCGCCTTGTCGAACAGCCCGTCCTTGGAGGACAGCATGATGACAGGTGTCTGCCGGAACATCTGGTTGTTCTTGATCAGCGCGCAGGTCTGATAGCCGTCCAGCCGCGGCATCATGATGTCGACGAAGATGATCTGCGGATGCTGGTCGGCGATCTTGGCCAGCGCCTCGAACCCGTCGACCGCGGTCGTGACGTCTGCCCCCTCGCGCCTGAGCAGCGTCTCCGCGGTGCGGCGGATGGTTTTCGAATCGTCGATCACCATCACCCGCAAGCCATCGAGGCTGCCGGCACGTTTTTCGTCTTGCGTCATCAATGATCCCCTGGCGCGGTGTTCCCGACGGCCGACACCGCTGCAAACCGTCTTATATCCCAGTCGGCCGGCGCACTGTCAAGCTTCGCACGGGACGCGCGCCACCGCGAGCCCTCATTTCACGGCACTGCGTCGCAATCCACGCCTGCTACTCCGCGCCTGATAACATCGCCGCGTCTCCCACACCGTCACCTGCCATGCCGCTCGACGTCGTCGTCGTGATGGACCCGATCGGATCGATCAAGGTCGCCAAGGATTCGACTTTCGCGATGCTGCTGGCGGCACAGCGCCGCGGCCATCGCCTGCACTACGTCCTGCCCGGCGGGCTGTCGGTGACCAACGGCGTCGCCAATGCGCGCGTTGCGTCACTGGCCGTCCGCGACGATGCCGAGGACTGGTTCGAACTGGGACCGGCGTCGCAGCGTGCCCTCGGGACCGGCGACGTGGTGCTGATGCGCCGCGATCCCCCGGTCGACGCCGAATACCTCTACGACACCCAGATCCTCGGCCTGGCGCAGCGCGCCGGCGCGCGCGTGGTGAACGACCCGCAAGGCCTGCGCGACCTCAACGAGAAGCTGGCGGCGCTGGAATTCCCGCAGTGCTGCCCGCCGACCCTGGTCAGCCGCGAGGCGGCCGCGCTCAAGGGCTTCGTGGCCGAGCACGGCGACGCCGTGCTCAAGCCGCTGGACGGCATGGGCGGACGATCGATCTTCCGCACCCGCGCCGGCGACCCCAACATCAACGTGATTCTGGAAACGCTCACCCACGGCGGTACGCGAACGGCGATGGCGCAACGCTACCTGCCCGAGATCGTCGAAGGCGACAAGCGCATCCTGCTGATCGAGGGCGAGCCGGTGCCGTACTGCCTGGCACGGATCCCGCAGGGCGACGAGTTCCGCGGCAATCTCGCCGTCGGCGGCCGCGGCGAAGGCCGGCCGCTGAGCGAGCGCGACCGCTGGATCGCGGCGCAGGTCGGCCCGGAAATGAAGCGTCGCGGCATGGTCTTCGTCGGCCTGGACGTGATCGGCGACTGGCTGACCGAGGTCAACGTCACCAGCCCGACCTGCATCCGCGAACTCGATGCGCAGTTCGGCCTCGACATCGCCGGCGACCTGTTCGCCGCGATCGAGGCGTCGGATGGTGGAAGCAATTAGCCACGGATTTGCGCGGATGAACACGGATCAAGCATTTCCACAAGCGGCCCTGTTCCATCCGCGTGTATCCGCGTGGATCCGCGGCAAAACGGCTTTCCTCCGCGGCGCATGAACGCCGTCGTCGCCATTCCACCGCCGCCGATCGGCGATCGCGAGCGCCTGAGCGCGACCCTGGTGCTGTCGCTGCTGCTGCACGGCATGCTGGTGCTGGGCCTCGGCTTCGCCCTGGACGACGCCGCGCCGGTGCTGCCGACGCTGGACGTGATCCTGACCGAGACCACCAGCCCGCTGACGCAATCGCAGGCCGACTTCCTCGCCCAGGCCAGCAACCAGGGCGGCGGCGAGCACGACGAGAGCCGGCGCCCGCGCGAGTCGCAGCTCGGCCATGCGCCGCAGGACGAACCCGGGATCGCCCCGGAACCGCTGCGCGCGCAGTCGCCGGACGCGCGGCCGCCGCCGCAGGCGCGGGTAATCAGCAGCCACCGCGGCGAGCAGCAGATGGCAGCGCCCGATCCGACCCCGCAGGCCGATCCCTCGCTGCTGCCCGAGGGCCGCGACCGGATCGAGCGCGACATGGAGATGGCGCGGCTGGCTGCAGAGATCCACCTGCGCTCCGAACGCTACGCCAAGCGGCCCAAGCGCAAGTTCGTCTCCGCCAGCACACAGGAATACGCCTACGCCGCCTACCTGCGCACGTGGGTGGACCGGGTGGAGCGGGTGGGCAACCTCAACTATCCCGACGAGGCGCGGCGCCGCCAGCTGGCCGGCGAACTGGTGATCAGCGTGGCGATCCGCCGCGACGGATCGGTCGAGAACGCACAGGTGATCCGCTCCAGCGGCATCCGCCTGCTCGACGATGCCGCCCTGCGCATCGCCCGGCTCGCCGAGCCCTACCCGCCGCTGCCCAGGACCGACGAGGAGGTCGATGTCCTCCACGTCACCCGTACCTGGCAGTTCCTGCCGGCGGGCGAGCTGATCGACGGCTGACGGTTTCGGGAATCGGGAATCGGGAATCGGGAATCGGGAATCGGGAATCGGGAAAGGCTAGAGCGGCTTTGGCGCAATTGTCGATATATCTCCCTTCTCCCGCTTGCGGGGTGAGGGCGTGCCGCTTACGGGCCATTGGCCCGTGCACGACCGAACGCCCACGCGCTGCGCGCGTGGGCCGGGGCGCGCAGCGAGGTGCCCGAAGAGCCTGCCCACGAGTGCACTAGTCGGGGGGCGGATGAGGGCGCTTTTGATTTCTCGCTGAAAGCGCCCTCACCCAACCCCGCTCCGCGCCCGGCCTGCTCCAGCGGAGCGGGCGCTCGCCCCGCAAGCGGGAGAGGGAATGTCCTGCGATATGCGTACGCCTCCGCTCGGAACGCGGAAGGACGCTGGCAGCTACAGGCGCTTCCAGACGAACCCCTCGCCGCGGCGGTGATAGACCGCGACCGCCCGCCCATAGAACTCCCGCTCCGGCACCAGCCCGAAGTAGCGGCCGTCGGCGCTGCGCCCGCGATGATCGCCGAGCACCAGCACCATGCCGTCCGGGACCACGGTCGGCACGATGCCCGGGCCGCCGCCGTGGCGCAGGTCCAGCGCCACCAGGCGCGCACCGAAGCGTTCCGCGTCGTCGGCATCCTCCGGCTGCAATGCGGCACCGTTGATGCGCAGGCGGCCGTCGACCAGTTCTACGGTGTCGCCTGCTACCGCCACCACCCGCTTGATCAGCCGCGTGCCGTCGGCCGGCGAGTCGAACACCACCACCTCGCCCGGGCGCGGCCCGCCGCGCGGCACCACGTCGACCAGGGTGAAGGGAATCCGCACGCCGTAGGCGGTCATGTCCACGGCCACCCGGTCGCCGGGCTGCAGCGTCGGCTGCATCGAGCCGCTGGGCACGTGGTAGTGGTTGGCGAACGACGAGCGCGCCGCCAGCATCAGCACCGCGAGCACCAGCAACGGCAGCACGTCGGTGCGCAGCCGGTCGAGCGTCTTGCGGGTCCTGCTGCGTTCGGGTTCGGCGATCTCCATCGAAGTCTCCATGTACCGGGGAAGCCACGGCAGCTACTCGGACCGCTCCGCACCGGCGGAGTTCGCATTCGCGCCGCCCGGGCTCGCGCGGTGGCTACTCCGCGGCCCGGCGTCGCGCCTGCTGCTCGGCCAGCGTCAGGGCGACCCGGTCGCGCAGGTAGGCCGGCTCGACCCGCTCCGGCGCGAGCGCGCGGCCGGCCGCGAACTCCGGCGCCGCGAGCCGCGCGACATCGCCGGCCCGCGGCAATGCGGCGCGATCGATGGCGCTCATCCGCGACGCCAGGTGCGTGGACAGCGCGCCCTCGGCGGCGGCGAAGCCGGTCCCCGCTCCCCACCACCCGGACGCCTCGTCGGGCAGCACGACCCCGTCGGGGGCGGCGACCGATTCGGCCGAGAGCGCCGTCAGCGTCCCGTCGGCGCGGCGGAAGGCGCCGCTGTAGACCTCACCCATGCGTGCGTCGATCGCGGCGAGGATGCGCACGGGTCCCAGCCGGTCGGGCGCCGCCCGCATCGCCAGCGCGGCCAGGGTCGACACCGGCACCACCGGCCGGTCCAGCGCCAGCGCGATCCCCTGCGCCAGCGCGATCGCCAGCCGCACGCCGGTGAAGGCGCCGGGCCCACGGCCGACCGCGACCGCATCGAGCTGCGCGCGGGCGATCCCGGCTTCGGCCAGCAACGCCTCCGCCCACGGCAGCGCCAGTTCGGCGTGCCGCCTGGGCGCGAGCTCGAAGCGCTCCAGCACGTCGCCGTCGTTCCAGAGCGCGACGGAGCAGGCCTCGGTGGCGGTTTCGAAGGCGAGGAGGATCACGGGAATCGGGAATCGGGAATCGGGAATCGGGAATCGGGAATCGGGAATCGGGAATCGGGAATCGGGAATCGGGAATCGGGAAAAGCATACGGCGTTGCTGCCGCTTTTGTTCCCGCCTTTGCTTCAACGATTCCCGATTCCCGATTCCCGATTCCCGGCCTCACCAAAGAATGCCTCGACGTCCGCCACCTCGCGGGTGACCGGGAACGGCGGCATGGAATCCATGAACACCCGGCCGTAGCCCTTCCCGGTCAGGCGCGGGTCGCACAGCACCAGCACGCCGCGATCGCTCTCGCTGCGGATCAGGCGGCCGACGCCCTGCTTGAGCGCGATCACCGCCTGCGGCAGCTGCTCGTCGGGGAACGGGTTGCCGCCGGCGCGGCGGATCGCCTGCAGCCGCGCCTCGAACACCGGGTCGTCGGGCGCTGCGAACGGCAGCTTGTCGATGATCACCACGCTGAGCGCGGCGCCGACCACGTCCACGCCCTCGCGAAAACTGGCGGCGCCGAGCAGCACGCCGTTGCCGGATTCGCGGAAGCGCTGCAGCAGCACATGACGCGGCGCGTCGCCCTGCACGAACAGCGGCCAGGGCCCGCCGCGCAGCAGCGCCGCGGCCTCGCGCAGCGCGCGGTGCGAGGCGAACAACAGGAAGGCGCGGCCGCCGGACGCGTGCAGCACCGGCAATATCGCATCGACCACGGCGCCGGTGTAGTCGCGCGCCGCCGGCTGTGGCAGCCGTGGCGGCAGGTAGCACAGCGCCTGCGTATTCCAGTCGAACGGGCTCGGCGCCAGCAGGGTCTCCGGCGCGTCCAGCCCCAGGCGCTCGGCGATGTGGTCGAAGCGGCCGTCGACCGCCAGCGTCGCCGAGGTGAACACCCAGGCCGCGCGCGACTGCTCGCGGTGCTGGCGCAGCGGACCGGACACGTCCAGCGGCGTGCGCTGCAGGCGGAAGCCGCGCGGCGACAGCTCGTACCAGCGCACGTCGTCGGCGTCCCGCGCGAGGTCGCGCGGCGCCGGCGCATCGTCGGCGTCGTCTTCGGCGGCGGCGTCCTCGCCCTCCTGCCGCCATCTCGACAGGCGATTGCAGAACTCGAGCGTACGCGCGTGGCAGGCGTCCAGCCCCGGCGCCGCTTCGCGCAGCGGCGCCACCGCCGCGGTGAAATCGCGCAGCACCGCGGCCAGTGTGGCGAGCGCCTCGTCCACCGCCGTGTCGTCCAGGGCGCGGTCGCGGGTGCCGCGCGGCGGCAACGTTTCCATCGCCGCGCGCAGCCCGCGCACCGCCTGCTCCAGGTCGCGCGCCGGCGCCTGCAGCACCGCCAGCGATCCCTCGACCTCCTTGCATTCGCCCAGCGCGTCGCGGGCGAGCTCGACCAGCGGGCGGGCGCTCAGTCCCTCGCCGAAGAACTGCGCCGCGAGTTCCGGCAGCTGGTGCGCCTCGTCGACCACGAACGCCTGCGCCCCGGGCAGGATCTCGCCGAAGCCCTCCTGCTTGAGCGCCAGGTCGGCCAGCAGCAGGTGATGGTTGACCACCACCAGGTCGGCGGACTGCGCGCGCTGCCGCGCCTGCACCACGAAGCACTCGTTCCAGAACGGGCATTCGCTGCCCAGGCAGTTGTCGACGGTAGAAGTCACCATCGGGATCAGCGGGGAATCGTCCGGCAGCGCTTCCAGCTCGGCCAGGTCGCCCATGCGCGTGCGCCCGGCCCAGGCGACGACGCGCTGGAACAGCGCCACCTGCTCGTGCGAGGCGAACGCGCCGGTGAACGCCTTCGGCTCACCCTTGGCGCGTTCGAGCCGATAGCGACAAAGATAGTTGGCACGGCCCTTCAGCAGCGCGCTCTTCAGGCCGACGCCGAGCGCGTCGCGCACCCGCGGCAGGTCGCGGTGGTAGAGCTGGTCCTGCAGCGCGCGGGTGCCGGTGGAGACGATGGTCTTCAGGCCCGAGAGCAGCGCCGGCACCAGATAGGCGAAGGTCTTGCCGGTGCCGGTGCCGGCCTCGGCCAGCAACGTGCCGCGCCGGTCGAAGGCGGCGGCGATCGCGACCGCCAGCGCCTGCTGCGAAGGCCGCGGCACGAAGGCGGCGATCTTCCCCGCCAGCGCGCCGCCCTCGCCCAGCGCGGCGCGGCCGGCCCCGGCCAGCGTATCGCCGGCGATGATCGCCACGGCAGGATCCGGACTCATGCCACCTTCCCGTGCGGCGGCGACGGGCGCGGGGGCTCGCTCCCGCCGCGGAATCGATGCCGCATGCTCAGTACCGCACGGGACCGGCGACCTTGCAGCCGTCGACCTGTTCCCTGGCCGACGCCGCGCCGGCCGCATCCCCGGCACGCAGCCGCAGCTGCTCCAGGGTGGCCCAGTGGCGGCGGCACAGCGGCCCGACTTGCGCGCCGAGCGCATAGGCGCGCCGGGCCAGCTGGTCGGCGGTGTCGTCGTCGCCCAGCAGCAGTGCGATTTCGGCGCGCTCCTGCAGCAGCGCCGGGTCGTCGTCGACGATCTGCAGCGCGCGGTCGAGCGCGTCCGCGGCACCGGCGTAGTCGCGCTGCGTTTCGAGCCGCGCCGCCTGCTGGCGCAGGTCCTCGACCTGGGGATCGCGCAGCGGCTGCACCGCCAATTCGCCCTCGCCGTCGCCGGCGGCCGCGCGGATGCTCGCGACCATCTGTTCCGCCGGAACCTTCGCCTCGCTCGCAACACCGGGCGCATCCGCAGGTGCGCTGGCGCAAGCCGCCAGGCCGACGGCCAACAGGATCGAAGCCGAATGCGGCAGGGAGATGGCGAGGCGTTTGCTCATGGTTCGTCTTCGGATTGCGGAACGGGCTGGCTTTCTGGTTCGGCGGCGGGCGGGGCCTCGGCCGGCGGCGCGCGGTCGCCAAGCCCGAACCAGCGCCGCCAGCCACGTGCCGGCGCCTGCTGCTGCGCCGGCTCTCCCTGCTGTGGAACCTGCGCGCCATCGGACTGGCCGTAGGCGCTGTAGTAGGGGTCGGGCTGACCATAGTCGCAGGGCTGGTAAGGCGGCGCGAATCCTTCGACGAAGGGGAAACGACGCGCCTGCGGACATCCGGATTCGGTACTGAAGCCCTGTACCACCCACTGCCAGTCGAGACCACCGTCGCCGACCTCGAGCGGCGCACTGGGCAGCCGCGCGAACAGGTCCGACCAGGCGCGCATCGCGCCGGTGGCGCCGTACAGACCGGTGGACTCGTTCTGGTCGTTGCCGATCCACACCACCGCCAGATGGTCGCCGGTCCAGCCGGCGAACCAGCTGTCGCGACCGTCGTTGCTGGTGCCGGTCTTGCCGGCGGGCTTGAGTCGGCCGAGGCCGTCGTTGACCAGCTGGCGGCCGGTGCCGGAGGTCACCGCATGCTGCAGCGCCAGGGTGACCAGGCGCGCGGCCACCGCGTCGCCCTCCTGGGCATCGGCGGGCGCCTGGTCGTAGCGGTTGACGGTACGCCCTTCCGGATCGAGCACGCCGCGCACCAGCCGCAGCGGCTGGATCTCGCCGCCGGAGGCCAGGAACTGGTACAGCTGTGCCATCGCGTACGGGCTCTGGTCGACCGAACCCAGGATCAGCGACGGATTGGGATCGGCCTCGATCCCGGCGAGCGTGCGCAGCAGGTCCGCCAGCCGGCGCGGATCGACCTGCATGCCGATGCGCACCGTGGCCTGGTTGTAGGAGCGCGCCAGCGCGTCGATCAGGCGCACGCTGCCGTGGCTGCGCTTGTCGGAATTGACCGGCGTCCAGCGCTTGCCGTTGGGCAGGGTGACGGTGACCGGCGCGTCGTCCACCCAGGTCGCCAGCGAATAGCTGGCGGGCTGCGCCAACGCCAGCAGGTACACGAACGGCTTGAGCAGCGAGCCGACCGGACGATGCGCCTCGATCGCGCGGTTGAAGCCGTGCTGGGTCGGATCGCGGCTGCCGACAACGGCGATCACCTCGCCGTTGTCGACGTCGGTCAGCACCAGCCCGGTCTGCAGCGGCGGTCCCTTGCCCTTGCTCAGCGCCTCGATGGTGCGCCGTACCGCGCCCTCGGCATAGCCCTGCGCCGAAGGCGACATCGCGGTCATCACGCTCAGGCCCGCGCCCTGCAGGGCGTCGGAAGGGTAATCGCGCGCCAGTTGCCGCCGCACCAGGTCGACATAGGCGGGGAAGCGGTTGGCCGCCAGGCTGCCGGGCGAGCTGCTGATGTCCAGCGGCGCGGCGACGGCGCGCTCGAACTCAGCGGCGTCGATCAGCCCGCTTTCGCGCATCTGCGCCAGCGCGAAATCGCGCCGCTGCCTGGCCCGCTCCGGGTGCCGCCGCGGATCGTAGTACGACGGCCCGCGGATGATCCCCACCAGCAGCGCGATGTGCTCGGTCTCCAGGTCGGCCAGCCGGCGCCCGAACCAGAACTCGGCACCGGCGGCCACGCCGTGGATCGCCTGCGCGCCGCGCTGGCCCAGGTAGACCTGGTTGAGATAGGCCTCGAGGATGGTGCCCTTGTCGTAGCGCGCCTCGATCAGCAGGGCGTAGAGGATCTCGTTGAACTTGCGGGCATAGGTCTGCTCGCGGCCGATGCCGAGCAGCCCGGAGCGGGCCAGCTGCTGGGTCAGCGTGCTGCCGCCCTGCTTCGCCTCGCCGGCGCGCAGGTTGACCCAGGCGGCGCGCAGCATGCCGCTGAGATCGACGCCGTGGTGGTGGGCGAAATCGCGGTCCTCGACCGCCTGCAGCGCGTCGGTCAGCAGCACCGGCACCTCCTCGATCCGCACCAGCCGCCGCTCTTCCTGCTTCTGCCCGTACAGGGTGGCGATCCGCGCCGGATCGAGCCGCGCGCGCTCGACCCCCTTGTCGCTGCCGGCATCGCGCAGGCGCGAGATCCGGCCGCCGGACAAGGTGACCTCGAGCCGCGACGGCGCGACGGCGCCGTCCACGTCCTGGAAGCCGCGGCTGGCGATCACCCATTTGCCTTCGCCGCCGGACCAGGTGCCGGCGCGCTCGCCGTCGCCCTCACGATAGCCGGCCGATTCGAGTTCGACCTGCAGCGTGCGCGCGTCCATCGCGAGCCCCGGCGCCAGCTGCAGCGGCCGGGCGTAGACGCGGGTCGGAACCTGCCATTGCAGCTCGCCGAAGTGCCGGCTCACCTGCTGGTTCAGGTACAGGGTGTAGGGGATCAGGAAGCCGAGGCCGAGGCCGATCGCCGCCAGTCCCCAGGTGAGGATCCGCCGCCGCCAGTCGGCGCGCGCGCGGTCGTCTTGATCGTCTTCGTCGTAATCGATGCGGGCCATGAACCTGGGGTCTAGGGCCCGACGCGACCTACTCCGCACGGGCGAACGGAATCCGATACGACGCATGCGCGGGATGCGACAATGGGCATTCCCGCGAGTCTAGCGCAGCGGCGCCGGCGCGATTGCGCCGCGGGTGACCGACCATTCAGATTGCGAGCGACAGCCGACGCCGTGTTTCCGACCCTGATGTACCACTGGCGCCGGTTGCGCGCCCGCCTGCACCGGCTGCGCCTGGCGCTGCACGCGCGCGGATGGCGCGGCATGCTGGCGCGGCTGAAGGCGCCACGGCCGGAGCCCTCCCCGGTACCGCGGCCGCAGGTATCGGAGGCGTCCGGAGGCGGCCGCCGCATCCTGCTGATCGACGTCGCCACGCCGCGACCCGACCGCGATTCGGGCTCGCTGCGGGCGTTCAACCTGATGCGGCTGCTGCGCGCCGACGGTTACCGGGTCGACTTCCTGCCCGACGATCGCGCCGAGGCCGGCGAATACACGGAAGCCCTGCGCGGCCTCGGCGTGACCGTGCATGCAGGCGCCGAGGCCTACCCGCGCTGGTTCGCGCGCCACCTGCGCGACTACGACGTCCTGGTCGTCAGCCGCTATCACCTGGCCGAGTTCCTGATTCCGCTGGCGCGGCAGATCGCGCCCGCGCTGCACGTGGTGCTCGATACCGTGGACCTGCACCACCTGCGCGAGGCGCGCGAAGCCGACCTGCACGACGATCGTCGGCTCAGGCGACTGGCGGCGGTCACCCGCAAGCGCGAGCTGCAGGCCGCGGCGGCCGCGGACGCGACCTGGGTGGTCAGCCCGGTGGAAGCCGAACTGCTGCGCGGAGCGCTGCCGACCGCACGGGTCGAGGTCGTGCCCAACCTGCACGAGGCCGAGAATGCGCCGGCGCCGTTCCCGCAGCGCAGCGGACTGCTGTTCGTCGGCGGCGCACGGCATCCGCCGAACGTGGACGCGGTCCGCTGGTTGCTGGCCGAGATCTTTCCGCGGGTCCGCGACCGCATGCCCGGCTGCATGCTGCACATCGTCGGCGAAGGCATGTCCGGGGCCGCGACCGGAAATGCTCCGCTCGCCGATGGCGTGCAACTCCACGGACACGTGCCCGACCTGGGACCGCTGCTGGCACGGTGCCGGGTCGGCCTGGCGCCGCTGCGCTTCGGCGCGGGGGTCAAGGGCAAGATCAACCTGTGCATGGCCGCCGGCATGCCGGTGGTGGCGACCTCGTCCGCCGCCGAGGGCATGCACCTGCGCGACGGCGACGACCTGCTGGTGGCCGACGCCGCCGAGGCGTTCGCCGACGCCGTCGTCCGCCTGCATGGCGACGCGGCGCTGTGGTCGCGGCTGTCGCGCGCCGGCAGCGACAACGTGCGCCGACACTTCTCATTCGAGGCCGCGCGCGCCACCATCGCC
This sequence comes from Luteimonas salinilitoris, assembly GCF_041300785.1. Classification (NCBI taxonomy): domain Bacteria; kingdom Pseudomonadati; phylum Pseudomonadota; class Gammaproteobacteria; order Lysobacterales; family Lysobacteraceae; genus Luteimonas; species Luteimonas salinilitoris. The sequence continues at coordinate 407,645 of NZ_JBFWIB010000001.1, read as the reverse complement.
GCCTCCCTGCCACCCGCCTCCGGCTGATGCGCCTGCTGCTGATCGCCTACGAGTTCCCGCCCAGCCCGTCGCCGCAGTCGCTGCGCTGGACCTATCTCGCGCGCGAGCTCGCCGCGCTCGGGCACGAGGTGCATGTGCTGGCGCCGGACCTGGGCGGCGAGACGCCCGGGCTGCCGGCGTTGCCCGACAGCGTGCGTGTGCACCGCACCTTTGCGGGGCCGGTGCGGGGCATGCTCGCGTTCATCCGCAAGCGGCGCCGGCGCCGGGCGGCCACCGCCGTGCACCCACACATGGATCCTCCCGTGTCCGCCGATTCCGGAACACGGAGCGCGGCCCTGCGTCCCCCGCGCAACTGGAAGCAACAGGTGTCCGAGATGGTGCAGTCGGCGGCGCAGCGCATCTGGTTTCCCGATGTCCGCGGCGAATGGCGGTTCTGGGCAGAGCGCGCGCTGGAGCCGCTGCTCGACCGGATCGCTCCCGACCTGGTGATCAGTTCGCACGAACCTGCCACCACGCTCGAACTCGGCTTGTCGGCGCAGGCGCTGGGCTTCCGCTGGGCGGCCGATCTCGGCGATCCGGTGCTGGCGGGCTATGTCGCGCCGCACTGGCGCGACCGCGCCGGGCGACTGGAAAACGAGGTCTGCGATCGTGCCGACCTGGTCACGGTCACCAACGCCGGCGCCGCCGAACTGCTGCGCCAGCGGCACGGGCGCTGCGCAGACATCGGAATATTGCCGCAAGGATTCGACGACCGGTCACGCGCGCGGGCGACCGCGGCACCCCGCATCTTCGACCGCGACCGGCTCGAGCTGCTGTACACCGGCAGCTTCTACAGCTTCCGTCGCGCCGACGCGCTGATGCGGGCCCTCGAGGCGCATCCCGCGCTTCGGCTCAGCATTGCCGCGGTGACCGTCCCCGAAGCGATGGTCTCCGCGGCGAAGGCTGCGCCGGAGCGGATCCGCCTACTCGGTTTCCTGCCGCACGACGCGATCCTGGACCTGCAGCGGCACGCCGACGTGCTGGTCAACATCGCCAACGACGACGTCACCCAGATCCCGGGCAAGTTCTACGAGTACCTGGGGGCCGGCCGGCCGATCCTGCACCTGGGCAACGGCGATGATCCCGTCGCCGCGATGGTGGTGCGGTTGCGCCGCGGCTGGACCTGCCACAACGACGCCGAAGCCATCAGCGAACGTTTACTGGCCCTGGCACAGGAAAAAGCGCGAGGACGCCTCGAACAGGGCCTTGCGCTCGGTCCCGAGACGGTCGGCGAATACGGCTGGCGGCAGATCGCCGGCCGGCTGGAGGCGCTGTTGCTGGCGGTCGCCGCAGGCGCCGGGCGCCGCTGACCGCTCAGTCGCCCGACGCCGAAGCCGCACGCAGCCGTTCGGCGAACTCCGCCAGCCCGGGCACCGCCGTGTCGACCTCCCGCGCGAACCGCAGCGCCGATCTCGCCGCCTGCACTTCGCCCGCGGCCAGGCGCTCATCGCCGACCGCGAGCCAGCGCTGCGCCAGGCGCCGCCGCGCCTGCGCCAGGGCATCCCCTTCGTCGGCCAACGCGACCCGGGCGTCCAGGCAGGCACGGGCACGACCGAGGCTGTTGCTGCGCAACTCGCGTTCGAAGCAGTCGCGCGCGAACGGCAGCAACCGGTCGCTGGCCCGCCGCACCCGCGCATCGTCCGGCGCGATGGCGCGCGCTGCGCGTAATTTGTCGTAGGCGCTGTCGCCCGGCGGTGCCAACAGCTCGCCCCGCTGTTCGGCTGCGGCGGCCTCGCGCAACAGGACCTCGACACGTTGCTGCCGCTGTCGCGACGGTGCGGGCTGCAACTGCGCCTTGAGCCGGCGCGAGCGCTCGATGCGTCGCGTCGCGTCCCGTACCGCCGCGTGCTCCGGCGCCAGGACGCGGGCCTGTACCAGGGCGGCATCGGCATCGGCGAAACGGAAATCGGATGCCAGCCGCTCGGCGCGCCGCGCCAGGGCCACGCCGACCTGGACCAGACCGGCGCGCGCATCGGGCGCATCGGCATCGATGTCCAGCAACCGGCGGTAGCGCCGCTCGGCCGATTCCAGGCGGTTTGCCTCCAGGTCCTCGTTGGCGCTGCGCAGCGCGGCGTCGCGCTCCTCGGCCAGGCGCGCCTCGGTGTCGGGCAGATCGACATGCCCGGGATCGTATTCGCGCGCCACCGCGATCGCCGCGGCCGCCGGCGCAAACTCCCCGCGGCGCAGGCCGCCGCGCGCGTCCTGCAGCAGTTGTCCGATCGCGTCCTCGCGGGCGCGCAGCACGTCGTCGTTGCCCGGGTCCAGTTGCAGGATGCGGCGATACAGCGGCAGCGCGGTGTCTTCGGCGCCATGCAGGCGCCCGGCCTCATGCGCCTGCTGCGCGCGGGCCCACATGCGATCGAGCCCGGCATGGGCCGCCTCGCGCACGCGCAGGGCGTCGGCGGTGGCCCGGGTGGCGTCGCGCGGCGACGATAGTTCACGCGCCAGGCGCAGCGCGCGGTGGGCGTCTTCGAAGCGGTTCTGCCGGGTGGCGTTCTCGGCCTGCGCCAGAGCGGCCAGGGCGACCTGCGCCAACCCCTGGTGCGCCTCGTTGCGGTCGGGTTCCATCGCCAGCGCGGCCTCGTACAGCTCGCGGGCACCGCTGCCGTCGGCGGCGCTCAGGTGGCCGCGCTGCAGGGCGGCGGCGGCGTCCTCGCGGAGCTCCTGGGCGCGCGTCTGCGGCCAAAGACGATCGGCGAGCGGCTCCCGCAGGACGATCAACAGCAGCAGGAATACGCCCGCGACCGCCGCCAGCCATGGCCAGTGGCGCTGCCACCCGGTCGCCGTCCCCAACCCGCGGCGCATGCGGCGCCTGTCGGGGAGCCATGCGTGCAGTTCACCGAATACCGGTTCACGCCTGCCGTCCGGCCGGCGTGCCGGCGTTTCGCCGGAAGCGGGCGGAATCTGCGGATCGCGGTCACGGCTCACGCACGCAGCATACTCAAGACAAGCGCATGAGTGCCGGTGCTCAAGCCCGCCAGGCGCGTTCCACCCCGGCGATGCCCTCGATCTTGCCCAGCAACCGCGACAGCTGGCCGTAGTCCTGCACCCGCAGTTGCAATCGCAGCCGCATCCGGCCGAGGCCGCGGCCGCCGTCACTGCTGATCGCCAGCACGTGCGCATCTTCCTGCGCGATCAGGTTGGTCAGGTCCTTGAGCAGGTGCTTGCGGTCGACGCCCTCCACGGTCACGTCGGCGTCGTGGGCGCCGCCGGTCCGCCCCCACTCCACCGGCAGCATGCGCTGCGGCTGGCGCGCCGCCAGGCGCTGCAGGACGGTGCAGTCGGCGCGATGCACGCTGACGCCGCGCGAGCGGGTGAGATAGCCGGCGATCGCCTCGCCCGGCAACGGCCGGCAGCAGCGCGCGGTCTGCACCAGCAGGTTGTCGACGCCGACCACGCTGAAGGCCGAGCTCGACTGCGGCGGCTTGCGCGGCGCCCGCGGCGCGGCGACCGTCGCCGGCTCCGGCGGCGACGCGTGCTCCAGCAACGCGCGCGTGACCTGGTGCGGGCCGATGTCGCCGAGCGCGACCAGCACGTGCAGGTCGTCGAGCGTGGCGACGCTGAACTTGCGCAGCGCCGGCGCCGGGTCGGCGTGCTGCAATCCCAACCGCTTGAGTTCGCGATCGAGCAGGTCGCGCCCGGCCTGCAGGTTGCGCTCGCGATCGAGCTTGTGGAACCAGGCCCGCACCTTGTCGCGCGAGCGGCCGCTGGCGAGATAGCCGTTGGCGGCGACCAGCCAGTCGCGGCGCGGCTCGGCGGTCTTGCCGGTGAGGATCTCGACCCGGTCGCCGCTGTGCAGGCGATGGTCGAGCGGCACGATGCGCCCGTTGACCTTGGCGCCACGGCAGCGGTGCCCGACCATGGTGTGCACGTGGTAGGCGAAATCCAGCGGCGTCGCGCCGCGCGGCAGGTCGATCACCTCGCCCATCGGCGTGAGCGTGTAGATGCGGTCCTCGACCAGCTCGGTGTCCAGCGCGCCGGCCAGCGCCGCCTCGTCGCCGCCGTCCTGGTGCGACTCCAGCAGCCTGCGCATCCATTCGATCTTGCGTTCCAGCGCGGCATCGCCGCTGCCGCCCTCCTTGTAGCGCCAGTGCGCGGCCACGCCGAGCTCGGCCTGTTCGTGCATCTCGCAGGTGCGGATCTGCACTTCCAGGGTCTTGCCTTCGGGACCGACCACAGCGGTATGCAGCGAGCGGTAGTCGTTGCGCTTGGGCCGCGCGATGTAGTCGTCGAACTCGCTCGGCACCGGCGCCCACAGCGCGTGCACCACGCCCAGCGCCGCGTAGCAGGCGGGCACGTCGTCCACCAGCACCCGCACCGCGCGCAGGTCGTACAGTTCGCCGAAGGGCACGTCCTTGCGCTGCATCTTCCTGTAGATGCTGTAGATGTGCTTGGGCCGGCCGGCGACCTCGGCCCGCACTCCCTGCGCCGCCAGCGCGCCCTCGAGGCTGCGCTTCACCTGCTCGATATAGCTTTCACGGCCGGTGCGCTTGTCGTCGAGCAGGCCGGCGATGCGGCGATAGGTCTCCGGATCGAGGTAGCGGAAGGCGAGGTCCTCGAGTTCCCACTTCAGCTGCCAGATGCCGAGGCGGTTGGCGAGCGGCGCGTGGATGTCGCGGGTCAGCCGCGCCAGCGCGAGCCGCTGCTCGTCCGGCGCCTTCGCCGCCGCGCGCAGGTGCGCCAGCTGCCGTGCCAGCAGGATCGGCACCACGCGCAGGTCGCGCACGATCGCCAGCAGCAGGCGCCGCAGGCCCTCCTGGTTGCCGCGCCCGCCGCGCTCGGCGTGCAGCGCCCAGACCTGATGGGCGGCGCGTTGGCCGTCGAGCAGGGCGACGATCGCCGGGTGCCGTTGCGACAGTTCCGCCTCGATGCGGCCGGCCCAGGCAGGCGCCGCGTACAGGATCGCGGCGGCGATGACCTCGGCATCCGCGTTCAACCGCGCCAGCGCCTGCAGCGTGTCGGTCAACAACGGCAACGGCTCATCCGGCACGGCCGCGTCGCCGTCGCCCGAGGCGGCACGCGCGAGCAGCTCGCGCAGCGCGGGCGTCAGCAGCGCCGTGGCCGGCAGCGCGAGCAGGGTGTCCAGCGGAGTGCGGTCGGTGGCCGCCACGATGCATCATGCGATCGACAGGGAAGGTCTACACTAATGGCGTCCGTCCAAGAGGAACAGCCCATGCGTCCCGTCCGTCTCCTGTGCGCCGCCCTGCTACTTGCCTGCACGCTGCCGGCGCTCGCCCAGCAACCGCCGATCCAGCAGCAGATGACCCCGCAGGAGTTCAGCGCGGCCGGCCTGGACAAGCTCAGCCCCGACGAACTCGCGGCGCTGAACGACTGGCTGCAGCGCCGGGTCGGCGAAGAGACCGCGGTCGCGGTGGAGCAAGCCGTCGAGCATGCGCGCGAGGAAGGCCGCCAGGAAGTGGTGAGCAAGAACCGCGGTTTCTTCCATTTCGACTCCGAGGAGCCGATCGAGAGCACGCTGCAGGGCGAGTTCAGCGGTTTCCGCAAGGGCCAGCGCTATACGCTCGAGAACGGCCAGGTTTGGGAGCAGACCGCGGCCGCCAGCCTGTCCGGCGTGCGCAAGGCCAACCCGAAGGTGACGATCCGGCCGGGCATGCTCGGTGTCTGGTGGCTGCAGATCGACGGCTACAACACTCGCGCCAAGGTGCAACGGATCGAGTGACGGGCCCGAGGTTTCGTAGAGCCGAGCTTGCTCGGCTGCGCAGGCCCCGGAGCCGAAGCTTTGTAGAGCCGAGCTTGCTCGGCTGCACAGGCTCCGGAGCCAAGGCTTCGTAGAGCCGAGCTTGCTCGGCTGCGCAGGCTCCGGAGCCGAGGCAGCGGAGCAAGCTCTGCTCTACGGGTCTCGTGGTGCCGCGAGGCATCATGGATCCTTGCGCAGCTCCGCCAGCCGGCGCGCCAGCTTCTTCGGCGAGATGTTGCCGCGCGCGCCCAGTTCCTGTGCGTGCAGCGACACACGCAGTTCTTCCAGGTCGCGCCGGAACGCCTGCCAGCCCGGTCCGTCGTCCTCACCCTCCACGGCGGCCTGCTGCAGCGCCTCGACGAACGGCTTGAGTTCCAGCATCCGCTGCTGGTCGCGCAGCGGATCGCGCAACGCGCGCTCGGCGCGCAGTGCCAGCGCCTTGAGATAGCGCGGATACTCGGCCAGCAGCGCCTCCGGCGTATCGCCCAGGAATCCGGGCGGCGCCAGTGCGGCCAGGTGCGCCTGCATGTCGTCGAGGTTGGCGCGCGCCCAGCCCATCAGGCCGGAATCGAGCCGCGCACGGATCTCGGCGATGCGGTCCAGAATCTCCTCGGCCAGCCGCAGCCGCCGCGTGGCCTCGCCGAACAGCGTCCGGGCGATCGCGTCGCGGCGCTGCGCGAACGCACCGGCATCGCGGATCGCCTCCAGCCCCTCGGCGGTCAACGCCGCCCAGGCACCGTCGACCAGGCCGGCACGCAACAGGTCGCCTTCACGCGCTGCCGTCGCACGCGGCGCGGTGGACTCGATCGCGACGTACAGCAGCGCGGTCTTCGGCGGCACCGGCAACTGCTTGCGCGCCTGCCGCAGCTTGCCGTCCAGCGCGATGCGCAGCAGCCGGCGCACGCCGGCGGGGTGGCGGTGTCGCGCCTCGGCGGGATCGGCGTGCACCGCCAGCGACGCGCTGTCGCCCTCGTCGTCCAGCGCCGGGTACGCGGCGACCCCGCCCATGCCCGGTACCGACACCGGGATCGGCGTGTCCGGGAACTCCCGCAATCCCCGCTGCGCCATGCCTTCGGCCGCGCGCGCGGCGAAGGCGCGCGCGGCGCGGTCTCCAAAACGCGCGCGCAGGTCGCCCAGGTCGCGTGATTCGGCCAGCACATGGCGTCCGTCGGCATCGAGCAGCCGCAGGTTCATGCGCAGGTGCGGATCGAGCGCCGACTCGTCGAAATCGGTCGCGGTCACCTCCGTCCCGGTCAGCCGCTGCAGGAACCGCGCCAGCGCGCCGGCGAACGCGTCCGCCTCCGGCTGCGGGTGCGCTTCGGCGAAGGCGCGGGCGAAATCGGGCGCCGGCACGAAATTGCGCCGCAGCGCCTTGGGCAGCGAGCGGATCATCGCCGCCGCCTTGTCCTCGAAGAAACCCGGCGCGAGCCAGGTGAGTCGCGCCGGATCCAGCGCATTGAGCAGGTGCAGCGGCACGCTGACGGTCATGCCGTCGTCGGGCGCGCCGGGCTCGAAGCGGTAGCGCACCGCCAGTCGCGCCTCCCCCAGCGCCAGCACCGGCGGGAAGCGCACCGCATCGCTCTCGTCGCCGACCAGCAGGTCGTCGCGCGACCACTCCAGCGCATGTCGCGCCGCCTCCGGCGCCTTTTTCACCCAGGCATCGAGCGAGCGCGCATCGACGATCTCCGCCGGGATGCACTCGTCGTACCAGCGCAACATCCAGTCCTCGTCGACGACCAGGCCGACCCGCCGCTGCTTGGCCTCTTCCTCGCGCGCGCGCTCGAGCGTGGCCAGGTTGCGCGCCAGGAACGGGCTGCGCAGGTTGATCTCGCCGCCGACCAGGCCGTCGCGCAGGAACAGCGCGCGCGCTTCCTGCGGATACAGGCGGCCGTAGTCGACCGGTTTCTTCGGCGCCAGCACCAGGCCGAACAGGCTGACCTGCTCGCTGCCGAGCACCCGCCCCTGCGAACGCGACCAGCGCGGATCGTGGTGGCGTCGCGCCAGCAGGTGCGGCAGCTCGGCGATCGCCCATTCGGGCTCGATCGCGGCATTGGTCAGCGCCCACACCCGCTCGGTCTCGAGCAGGGTCGCCGACAGCACCCACGGCGGCGGCTTGCGCGCCAGCACCGAGCCCGGGAACAGCTGAAACTTGCGCCCGCGCGGACCGTCGTAGAGACCGCGGTCGGCACGCTGCCCGAGCTGGGTCGGCAGGCCGGCGATCAGCGCGCGATGCAGGATGGCGTACGGAAAGGGATCCGCATCCGGCTCTCGGGACCTCACGCGCTGCCCTCCATGGCGCAAGCCCTCCGTCTCCGGGTCGCCCGGCCCGGCCATCCCTGGCCGGGCGCTCGCCATCGCGCGAGCCGGTGGTTCGCTGGCGCGATGACTCGCCCATCCCAGTTCGTCGCACTGCAGCTTGAGCTGCCGGTGCAGCTCGCGCCATTCGCGCATGCGCAGGAAGCCGAGGAAATGCCGTTCGCACCAACGCCGCAGCTGCGACTGGGTCGAATCCTCGTGGGTCTGGCGGTAGGCCTCCCAGAGCTTCAGGATGCCGACGAATTCCGACTTCGGGTCGGCGAATTCGGCGTGCGCGTTGTCGGCGGCGGCGCGCTGGTCCGCGGGCCGCTCGCGCGGGTCCTGGATGCCGAGGAACGACGCGATCGTCAACATCTCGCGCAGGCAACCGTGCTGCTGCGCGGCGACCAGCATGCGCGCCAGCTTCACGTCGACCGGCAGCCGCGCCATCGCGCGGCCGGTCGCGGTGAGCCGGCGCTCGCCGTCGACCGCACCCAGTTCGGTCAACTGCTGCCAGCCGTCGGCGATCGCGCGCGGATCCGGCGGTTCGACGAACGGGAAGTTCTCGATGACCCGCGCGTCGCCGTCCTGCGGCCGCCCGCGCGCGCGTTTCGGCGCGGCCGAGGCGCCGCTGCCGATCTCGCCCAGTCCCAGCGTGAGCATGCGCAGGATCACCCCGGCCAGCGCTGCGCGGCGGATCTCCGGGTCGGTGTAGGGCGGGCGCGACTGGAAGTCCTCTTCCGGATAGATCCGGTAGCAGGTGCCCGGCGCGATGCGCCCGCAGCGGCCCTTGCGCTGCTCGGCGCTGGCCTGGTTCACCGGCTCGATGTGCAGCCGGTCGAGTTTCTGCCGCGGGCTGTAGCGCTTGACCCGCGCCAGTCCCGGATCGACCACGTAATGGATCCGCGGCACCGTGAGCGAGGTCTCGGCGACGTTGGTAGCCAGCACGATCCGCCGCTGCGGCCCGGGGTTGAAGACCCGGTCCTGGTCGCGCGCCGACAGCCGCGCATACAGCGGCAGCACCTCGGTGTGGCGATACTTGCGCCGCTCCAGCGCGCGGTGGGCGTCGCGGATCTCGCGCTCGCCGGGCAGGAACACCAGGGTGTCGCCGGCCCCCTTCTCGCGCATGATCTCGTCGCAGGCGGCGACGATGCCGTCGAGCACGGTGAGCGCTCCCGTCCCTGCTTCCCGGGAAAGGGGGTCAGAGTCACTTTTCTCCCGACGCGCTTGACCACCTGACGTTTCCGAGGGGAAAAGTGACTCTGACCCCCTTTCCCGTCCGCCAGCATGCGCCGTCTCACCCAGCGGCCGATAGCGCACCTCCACCGGATACCCGCGCCCCTCCACGTCCACCACTGGCGCGTCGCCGAAGTGTTTCGAGAACCGCTCGGTATCGATCGTCGCCGAGGTCACGAGCACCTTGAGGTCGCGTCGCCGCTCTAGCAGGCGCTTCAGATAGCCCAGCAGGAAATCGATGTTGAGGCTGCGCTCGTGCGCCTCGTCGATGATGATGGTGTCGTAGGCCGACAGCCAGCGGTCGGAGGCGATCTCGGCCAGCAGGATGCCGTCAGTCATGAACTTCACCACCGTGCGTTCGCTGACCCGGTCGCTGAAGCGCACCTGGTAGCCGACCGCCTCGCCCAACGGCACCTGCAGTTCCTCGGCCACGCGCCGCGCTACCGCGCGCGCGGCGATCCGCCGCGGCTGGGTGCAGCCGATGGTGCCCGCCGCGCCGCGGCCCGCCGCCAGGCACAGCTTCGGCAGCTGCGTGGTCTTGCCGGAGCCGGTCTCGCCGGCTATCACCAGCACCGGATGCGCGCGGATCAGCTCGACGATGCGGTCGGCCTCGCCCGCGATCGGCAGCGAGGCGTCCACCTGCGCGGCGGGCAACGCCGCGGCGCGGGCCTCGCGCGTGGACAGCGATGCCTTCAGCGCGACCTCGAACGCGGCCTGCGCGCGAACGTCGCCGGGCACGGCGCGCCAGCGCGACCACAGCCCGTACAGGCGCCCGCGGTCGCGCGACAGTGCGCCGTCGATGGCGCCCCGTGCCCGTTTCAGTGCCGCGTTCGCCGCGTTGCCGCTGGAATCCGCCATGGCGCTTGCAAATCTTCCCGGAAGTCACATATTCAGAACGAAAGCCGCCCTATTGTGGCGGCAACTTTCCGACAGGAGTCCCGCACATGGCCAAAACCAAGACCAGCAAGCCGAAGAAGACCGCCCGCGCCGACGGCGCATCCGCCGCGCCCCAGGCCGTGGCATCGCCCGGCCCGCAATCCAGCGCCCCGGCGATCGATATCGGGATCGGCGACAAGGATCGCAAGCGCATCGCCCAGGGCCTGTCGGTGTTCCTGGCCGACGCCTACACCCTGTACCTGAAGACCCACAACTTCCACTGGAACGTCACCGGGCCGATGTTCAACGCCCTGCATGCGATGTTCGAAGAGCAGTACACCGAGCAGTGGAATGCGCTCGACGAGACCGCCGAGCGCATCCGCGCCCTGGGCTACAACGCGCCGGGCTCCTATGCCGAGTTCATCGAGCTGTCCTCCATCAAGGAGGAGCCGGGCCTGGAGAAGGCGCCGGAATGGCGCGAGATGGTGCGCCAGCTGGTGGTCGGCAACGAGGCCGTCTGCCGCACCGCGCGCAAGGTGCTCAAGACCGCCGACGACGCCGGCGACGATCCCAGCGTCGACCTGCTGACGCAGCGCCTGCAGATCCACGAGAAGTACGCCTGGATGCTGCGCTCCCTGCTCCAGTAGAGCGGAGCTTGCTCCGCTGCGGAGTCCCGGAACGCCACGAGCCACCAGCAGCGGAGCAAGCTCCGCTCTACGGGTCCGTATCGCGAAACCGGAGCCGGTCCGATGGAAGTCGGGCCGCAAACACCTTTGCCGCTCTCCTGCGGGAGCGGCGCGATCCTGCGACATCCGGCCGCGAGTCGCCGCCCGACGGGCCGATGCCTCTCCTCGAACCCGACAGGAGGCGGTAGATTCCGACCTTCGCACGGGCGCTCCGCCGACACGGCGATGGGTGGTTTCCCGTCCCGGGCCGGGCGACGGCTCCGGTATCCTGTGCCCATGCAAACTTCCGCGCAGGACGTGCTGCAGCGCGTCTTCGGCCACGCCACGTTCCGCGGCGAGCAGGCCGCCATCGTCGAACATGTCGCCGCCGGTGCCGATGCCCTGGTGCTGATGCCCACCGGCGGCGGCAAGTCGCTGTGCTACCAGCTGCCGGCGCTGCTGCGCGACGGGGTCGGCATCGTGGTCTCGCCGCTGATCGCGCTGATGCAGGACCAGGTGGAGGCGCTGCGCCAGCTCGGCGTGCGCGCCGCCTTCCTCAACTCCACCCTCGACGGCGGGACCGCGGCGATGGTCGAGCGGCAGCTGCTGGCCGGCGATCTCGACCTGCTGTACGTCGCCCCCGAGCGCCTGCTGACGCCGCGCTTCCTGTCGCTGCTCGAGCGCGCGCACGAGGGAAAGGGTGTCGCGCTGTTCGCGATCGACGAGGCGCACTGCGTCTCGCAGTGGGGCCACGACTTCCGCCCCGAATACCGCGAGCTGACCATCCTGCACGAACGCTGGCCGCAGGTGCCGCGGATCGCCCTGACCGCCACCGCCGATCCGCCGACCCAGCGCGAGATCGCCGAGCGCCTGCAGCTGGACCGGGCGCGCCGCTTCGTCAGCTCGTTCGACCGGCCGAACATCCGCTACGCGGTGACGCAGAAGGACAACGCCAAGCGCCAGCTGCTGGACTTCGTCGACGGCCACCGCGGCGATGCCGGCATCGTCTACTGCCTGTCGCGGCGCAAGGTGGAGCAGACGGCCGCCTTCCTGGCCGAGCATGGCCACGCCGCCCTGCCCTACCACGCCGGCATCGACGCCGGCATCCGCGCCGCCAACCAGCGCCGTTTCCTGCGCGAAGAGGGCGTGATCGTGGTCGCCACCATCGCCTTCGGCATGGGCATCGACAAGCCGGACGTGCGCTTCGTCGCCCATGTCGACCTGCCCAAGTCGATCGAGGGCTACTACCAGGAAACCGGCCGCGCCGGCCGCGACGGCGAGCCGGCCGACGCCTGGATGTGCTACGGCCTCGGCGACCTGGTGCTGCTGCGGCAGATGATCGAGCAGTCCGAGTCCGGCGAGGAACGCAAGCGCCTGGAGCACCGCAAGCTCGATGCCCTGGTCGGCTACTGCGAGTCGATGCGCTGCCGTCGCCAGGTGCTGCTGGCGAACTTCGGCGAGGAATACGCGCCCGGGGAAAGCGGCGCGGATGGCGCCGAACGGGCCTGCGGCAACTGCGACAACTGCCTGCAGCCGCCGGAAGCCTGGGACGCGACCGAGGCCGCGCAGAAAGCCCTGAGCTGCGTCTACCGCAGCGGCCAGCGCTTCGGCGCCGCGCATGTCATCGATATCCTGCGTGGCAGCGACAGCGAGAAGATCCGCCAGTTCGGCCACGACCGGCTCAGCACCTACGGCGTCGGCACCGACCTGGACGCACGCACCTGGCGCGGGGTGTTTCGCCAGCTGGTGGCGCACGGCCTGCTCGAGGTCGACGCCGAGGGCTACGGCGGCCTGCGCCTGACCGAGACCAGCCGGGCGGTGCTCAAGGGCCGGCAGCCGGTCATGCTGCGCAAGGTGGCCGCCCCCCGCGAGCGCACGCGCGCGCTGCGCGCCGCATCGGCGGCGGCCGAACTCGCGCCCGCCGACCTGCCGTTGTTCGAGGCCCTGCGCGAGCTGCGCGCGCAGCTGGCGCGCGACCAGAACGTGCCCGCCTACGTGATCTTCCATGACAGCACGCTGCGCGAGATCGCGGCGCGACGGCCGTCGAGCGAGGACGAGCTCGCCGGCATCGGCGGCATCGGCGCCGGCAAGCTGTCCCGCTACGGCAGCCAGGTGATCGCCACGGTGGCGACGGCGGGCTGATACGACGGCGGCGCTTCGCACGAATGCAGCGGCGAATGCGGCAGCCGTCCGGCGACTCGACGAACCACGGCAAGCCAGAACTCCATGCGTAGAGCCGAGCTTGCTCGGCTGCTTTTGGCTCCGGAGCCGAGAGCAGCGGAGCAAGCTCCGCTCTACGGGTCCGTGATCCGTTCAATTCTCGCCGGTATCGTGCATCCGCGTATGCCGACCGGCGGCATACCGGGAACCTGCGGCGACCCGAAGGCCTCACGCGTAGAGCCGAGCTTGCTCGGCTGCTTTTGGCTCCGGAGCCGAGAGCAGCGGAGCAAGCTCCGCTCTACGACGGGCTAGTGGCCGGTTTGACCGGTACCGGCGCATCGGTGCACGTGCCGACCGGCAATGCGCCAGGATCCGACGCCAGCTCGCGCAGCAGGATCCTGCGCGCGGCGTGTTCCTCGGCAGGCGCCAGCTCCGTCAGCAGCGCGACCTGGCCCGCGACCAGCGAACCGACCGGCAAGCCGTCGCGGTAGAGCACCCGCGCGCCCGGCAGCCGCGGAATCCTGTCGCCGGGCAGCAGCGTGCCGACCAGGTTGAGCGGGTCCATTGCCGACAGGCAGACGAACTCGCCCGCGCCCGGCTTCCGCCGGATCCGCCGCAGCAGTCCGATCGCTTCCGGCAATGCGAACTGTTCGCCGGACAGGCCGGCGATGAAGCGCCCGCCGCGAATTTCGCCGCGCGCCTCCAGGCGGCGATAGACGCGCGACAGTTCGCGCCAGGGCGGCAACCAGGCCGCCTCGCGCTCGAGCAGCCGCCAGCAGACCACGCCGTAGCGGCGCAGCAGCACCCGGGCGACGTGTTCCAGGCTCTCGGCGGTCGCGAGCGACGCGGCGCGGACATCGGCTTCCACGGAGGGCGTATCCACGCCGGCGCGCCGACCGCACGGGGCCCAGCGCCCGGCGTCCTCGATCCCGAACAGCGCCGCACGGCGCCGGCCGCGACCGCGTGCGGACGAACGCTTCGATGCCGGCACCAGCAGCGCGCGCAGTCCGGCGAAACTGTCGCAGCGGGCACGGCCGCGGGCGACGAGCTCGGCCAGCGCGTCCTCCAGCTCGATCTGCAGCAGCCGCGTCCCGGTCGCGATCTCGTCGAAGAAAGAAGCACCGTTGGCGGCCAGGTGATCGGCGACGCGCTGCGCGCGCGAGGACAGCGCCGCGTCGCCGGCGGAATCCGGCGCCAGCCGCATCCAGTGCGCGGCCGTGCGCCGCGGCAGCAGCACCACCGGCGTCGTTCGCACCGTTCCGCTGCCGCGCCCGGCGCCGGCCTCGGCATCGCTCGCGCGCAGCCGCGTCCACAGGGTGCGGCCGGCGGTGCACAGCTCGTCGAGCCAGGAGATGGAGTAGTCGCGCACGCGCGCCGGCAGCAACTCCGACTCCCAGGCGGCCGCCGGCGCCTCGAAGCCTTCCAACTGCGACAACACGCCGGCCAGCGCCTCCGGTCCGCTGGCGCGCGCGTCGCCGGACACGCGCTGCCAGTCGAGCAGGAAGCGCAGGAAATCTCGCGGCGGCACCGGCTCGATCTCGCGGCGCAACCGGCCGAGCGTATAGCGATGGATGCGCGCCAGCAGGTACCGCTCGCACCACTCGGTCTCCGTGGTGCCGGGGGTGAAGCGGCCCTGCATCGCATAGCCCTCGTTCTGCAGCCGCAGCAGCGCCACGTCGGCGTCGAGCGGCGGCAGCGACAGGCTGCGCGCGAGTTCCGCCGCCGGCACCGGCCCGAGCCCGGACAGGCGCGCGCGCAGCAGTTCGGTCGCCGCGTCCTCGGCGGCCCAGGGCTGCGTCGCGTACTCCGCCGGCGCCTCGATGCACGGTTGCAGGAACGCCTGCGGGAACAGCGCATGCAATTGCGGCAGCCGCTCGGCGGCCACCCACAACTCGCCACGCCCGGGCGCCGGGCGCAGGCGCGTCGCACGATGGCCGCGGGCGAGCATCTCGAGCCAGCCGCTCCAGCCGGCGTTCGCGGCGGCTTCGTCGGCGGTCACCGCGCCCAGGCCCATCAACGCATCGTGCATCTCGTCGGCGCCGCGCACCTCGGGCCAAGCCTGCGCGCGCACCTCGGCGATGGCGTCGGCGTCGAGCCGGCCGAGGTCGCCGGCGCTTTCCGGATCGGCGTACCGGCGCGTCTGCACCGCCTGGGTGCGGCGCTCCTCCAGCGGCGCGTCGTCGAGGAAGGCGTAGGGCCGCGCGTTGATCGCCTCGGCCGCCAATGGCGACGGCGCGGCCAGGTCGCACGACCGCACCTCCACTTCGCCCGCCTCCATGCGCCGCAGCAGCTGCAGCCAGCCCTGCGCGTCCATCGCCTCGTCCAGGCAGTCGCGCAGCGTCTGCGCCACCAGCGGATGGTCCGGCACCTCGCGCTCGCCGACGATGTTCTCCAGGCACGCCACCTGGTCCGGGAACACGGTGGCCAGGAAGTCCTCGGACTTCATCCGCTGCAGCTGCGGCGGCACCTTGCGCCCGCCCTGGAAGCGCGGCAGCGCCAGCGCGGTGGTCGCGTTCCAGCGCCAGCGCGCGCCGAACAGCGGCGCGTCCAGCAGCGCCTGCACCAGGATGTCCAACGCGGAGGCAGAATGCAGGTACTGCGACACTTCGATCAGCGGAAAGCTGTGGCTGGTCGACAGCGACAGCACGATCGCGTCCTCGGTCGCCGCCGCCTGCAGCTCGAAGTTGAACTTGCGGCAGAAGCGCTTGCGCAGCGCCAGCCCCCAAGCACGGTTGATGCGGCTACCGAACGGGGTGTGGATCACCAGCTGGGTGCCGCCGGACTCGTCGAAGAAGCGCTCCAGCACGATCCGCGACTGCGTCGGCAGCGCACCGAGCGCGGACTGTGCGCTTGCCAGGTAGTCGACCAGCTGGCGCGCGGCGTCGGCATCGAGGCCGAGTTCGTCGCGCAGCCAGGCGATGGCGTCGCCGTGAGCTGGAGCAAATCCCCCCTGCCCCCCTTTTTCAAAGGGGGGAACAGCCGGCGACTGGGCAGCTTCTGTCGAAGCGGAAACGGCACGGGTTTCGGCGGGTTCCGCCGCCTGCGGGGCGACACGCGCTCCAAAGGACTCCTCCGGTCCCCGCAAAGATTGCACCTCGCCGGAAATTGGCGCTTCACAGGGCACCGCTCCATCCGTCGCCGGCGACAACTCTGCTCCGGCGCCCGCCCCCCCCCTTTTAAAAAGGGGGGCTGAGGGGGATTTGCTTCCGTTCGCTGCAAGGCCAGGCCCGAGCAGCGCAGCGATTTCCTCACGCAACCGCGACACCCCGGCCGACAGCTCGTCGGTCCGCCCCGGCGCCTCGCCGATCCAGAACGGAATGCTCGGCGGCAGCCCCTGCGCGTCCTCCACCCGCACCCGCCCCGGCTCCACCCGCAGGATCCGGTAGCTGGCGTTGCCGAGCTGGAAGATGTCGCCGGCCATGCTCTCGACCGCGAAATCCTCGTTCACGGTGCCGATGTTCTGCGCCTCCGGCTCCAGTACCACGGCATAGTCGCCGGTGTCGGGAATGGTGCCGCCGGACATCACCGCGGTCATGCGCGCGCCCTTGCGCCCGCGCAGTTTGCGATTCACCGCGTCGCGGTGCAGATAGCCGGCGCGCGGACCGCGACGGCTGCTGTAGCCTTCCGCCAGCATCCGCACCACCGCGTCGAAATCCTCCCGCGCCAACTGCGCATACGGCCAGGCGCGGCGCAGCCAGTCGAACAGCGCGTCCTCGTCCCATTCGCGGCTGGCGACCTCGGCGACGATCTGCTGCGCCAGCACGTCCAGCGGCGCCGGCGGGATCCGCAGCGCGTCGAGCTCGCCGCGGCGCACGCAGTCCAGCAACGCGGCGCATTCGACCAGTTCGTCGCGCGTGGCCGGGAACAACCGCGCTTTCGGCACGCCCCCCACCGTGTGCCCGGAGCGACCGGCGCGCTGCAGGAATGTCGCGATCGAGCGTGGCGAACCGAGCTGGCAGACCAGGTCGACGGCGCCGATGTCGATGCCCAGTTCCAGCGACGCCGTCGCCACCAGCACCTTCAGCTCGCCGCGCTTGAGCCGCTGCTCGGCCTCCAGCCGGCGTTCCTTCGCCAGGCTGCCGTGGTGCGCGGCCACGTGTTCCTTGCCCAGCAGCTCGCCCAGGTGGCGCGCGGCGCGCTCGGCCATGCGCCGCGTGTTGACGAACACCAGGGTGGTGCGGTGCGCCTCCACCAGTTCGGTCACGCGCCGGTACACCTGCTCCCACTGGTCGTTCGACATCACCACCGACAGCGGCGTGGGCGGCAGTTCCAGCGCCAGGTCGCGCTGGCGGGTATAGCCAATGTCCACGATCGCACAGTCCGCCACCGGAACCTCGGCACCTGCGCTGCGCCCGGAACCCGTTCCGCATGGCCCGTACTCTCCTTCCCCCGCTTGGGGAAGGCCGGAATGGCGGCTGCCCGGCAGCCGGCAGGAATCCGATCCTTCCGCACTTTCCGCCCTCGGCAGCAGGTTTCCCGCGCCGACCAGGAACCGCGCCACCTCGTCGATCGGCTTCTGCGTCGCTGACAGCCCGACCCGCACCAGGCGCCGGCCGCACAGCGCCTCCAGCCGCTCCAGCGACAGCGCCAGGTGGCTGCCGCGCTTGTCGTCGGCGACGGCGTGGATCTCGTCCACGATCACCGTGCGCACCGGCGCCAGCATCGCCCGGCCCGATTCCGAGCCGAGCAGCACGTACAGCGATTCCGGCGTGGTCACCAGGATGTGCGGCGGCCTGCGGCGCATGCCGGCGCGTTCGGACTGCGGCGTGTCGCCGGTGCGCACCGCGGTGCGGATATCGATATCGGGCAGGCCCATCCGGGCCAACTCGGCACGGATGCCGGCCAGCGGCGCTTCCAGGTTCACGCGGATGTCGTTGGACAGCGCCTTCAGCGGCGAAACGTAGACCACCATGGTCTCGTCCGGAAGCCCTGCCAGCCCCGCTGCCGGCGCCTGGTCGCCGAACAGCCCCGGTGCGGCGCCCTGCAACCCCTGGCGCACCAGGCCGTCGATCGCGGTCATGAACGCGGTCAGCGTCTTGCCCGACCCGGTCGGCGCCGCCACCAGCGTATTGCGCCCGGCGCGGATCGCCGGCCACGCCGCCGCCTGCGCTTCGGTCGGCGCAGGGAATGCGCCGCGGAACCAGGCGGCGACGGCGGGATGGAAGGCGTCGAGGGGCATCGTGGACGGGAGAGAGGGCGACCGGACAGAATCGAAGAGATGAGCGTGCGCAACGGGTGTCGCAAGGGATGAGACTGACCGGCGATAGGCGAAACCGGGCCGGTACCCATGCGCTGAACGGCACGTGGTGGAGCGCGACAGGCGGCCCGCACCCGACCCGAATATGCGCCCGCGGGTCCCGCGATTCAACGCCGGTCGTCACTCGTGGCCGAGAACCCGGTGCGGCTGATAAGGCGCCTCCAGCTCCGCGCGTTCGTCGTCGCCCAGCGACAGCGAGACGGCGGCGACGGCCTGTTCCAGGTGCGACAGCTTGGTCGCGCCGATGATCGGCGCCGTCACACCGGGCTGATGCAGCAACCAGGCCAGGGCCACCTGCGCCGGTGCCACGCCGCGGCGGGCGGCGACGGCCGCGGCCCGCTCGGCCACCTGGAAGTCGGTGTCGGCGTAATACATCCCGTGCGCGAGACGATCGCTTTTCGCGCGGGCGGTATCGCCGCCGCCGGGCGCACGACCACCGGCGAGAAACCCCCGCGCCAGCGGGCTCCACGGCACCACCGCGATCCCTTCCGAGCGGCACAGCGGCAGCATCTCGCGCTCCTCCTCCCGGTACACCAGGTTGTAGTGGTTCTGCATGGCGACGAACCGCGCCCAGCCGTTGCGCTCCGACAGCGCCAGCGCCTTCATGAACTGCCAGGCGTACATGCTCGACGCGCCGATGTAGCGGACCTTGCCCGCGCGCACCACGTCGTTCAGGGCCTCGAGCGTTTCCTCGATCGGCGTTTCGTAGTCCCAGCGGTGCAGCTGGTACAGGTCGATGTAGTCGGTATCGAGCCGGCGCAGCGATGCATCGACCGCATGCAGGATGTGCTTGCGCGACAGCCCGCGATCGTTCGGGTCGTCGCTCATCGGGAAGTAGACCTTGGTGGCGATGACCACGTCCTCGCGACGGGCGAAGTCGCGCATGGCGCGCCCCAGGACCTCCTCGCTGATGCCGCGCGAGTACATGTCGGCGGTATCGAAGTAGTTGATGCCGAGTTCGAGCGCCCGCCGGACGAACGGCCGGCCCTGTTCCTCGGTGAGGATCCAGTCCTTCGATTCGGGCGAGCCGTAGCTCATGACGCCCAGGCACAGGCGCGAGACCTTGAGGCCGGTACGTCCCAGATTCACGTATTGCATGATGATCTCCTGGTCAAAGACGTCTGGTCGTCACGCGCGACCGCATTACCGCGGCTGGCGGTGGAGCGCGATGCCGAAGACGACGAGGGCGACGCCGAACGCCTCGACCGGCGTCGGGATCTGGCGCAGCACGACGATCCCGACCACCACCGCGGTGGCGGGAAGGAGCGCGACGAACAGGGCATAGGTCGCCCGGGGCAGGCGGACCATGGCGAGTTGATCGAAGACGTAGGGGATGACCGACGAACTGATCCCGACGCCGATGCCCGCGGCCAGCGCAACCGGGTCGCCCAGTGCCGGCGTCGCCGCCATGAACCCGAGCGGCGTGATGACGATGCCGGCGACCAGCAGGGCGGCACCGAGGCGATCGATCGGGCTGGTGCCCGGATCCGCGCGCGCGACCCGATGCGCCAGCACGATGTACAGCAGGAACAGGGCGGCATTGGCGAAGGCCCAGGCGAACGCCAGCGGATCGCCCGCGAGCCGCACGTCGGCCAGCAGCCAGACGCCGGCGACCGCGAACAGCAGCGCGGCGACGTTGCGGCCCGAGCGGCTGCCAGCCAGCGCCAGCGCGATCGGGCCGAGGAATTCGATCGCCGCCACCGTCCCGAGCGGCAACCGGTCGATCGCGACGTAGAAGCTGTAGTTCATCAGCGCGAACACCACCCCGAGCGCCACTACCGCGCGCCGGGTGTCGCGACCTGCCGCGAAGAACGACCGCCAGGGCCTGCGCCACAGCGCGAAGACCGCGGCCGCCGAGACGATACGCAGCCAGGCGACGCCGGCCACCGGCATGCGTGCGAACAGCAGCACGGCGAAGGACGGACCGAGGTAATGAAAGATCGCGCTGCCGACGAAATACGCGTGTGCCGGCACGCGGTCCGCAAGGCGACCGGGGCCGACGACTTCCTTACCATCAAAATTCATCATGACGGTAAGAATCCTGCGCCACGATTTCTTACCTGTCAAATTTATTTTGGTGGTAATATTCGGCCATGCACGCCCTGGCCCTGGATTCCGGCGACTATCGCGGCAGCTACAAGCTGGTCGGCGGCCGCCCGTCGCTGGATCTGGTGAATACCGTCAGCTGGCCCGCAACCGGACACGCCCACGACTGGCTCGATTCCACCGCCAATCTGCAGCGCTGGCTGAAAGCCGCCGGCCTGCCGTCGCCGCCCGCAAGGAACTGCGAACTGCGCGACGCGATCGAGATTCGCGAGATCCTGACATCGGTATTGCGCCCCCTGGCGCACGGCGAATCGCCGCCACGCGGCGCGGTCGAGCGCCTCGACGGCTTGATGGCCGCGGCGGCCGCGCAACGCACCATCGATCCCGCCACCCTGGCCTGGCGCTGGAAGAAGCCAGCGGACACGGCCGACAGCCTCGCACCGGTGCTTCTGGATGCCGCCGACCTGATCACCGCCGGCGACCGCGAGCGCCTGCGCTTCTGCCCGGCCTGCGACTGGCTGTTCGAGGACCAGACCCGCAACGGCCGGCGGCGCTGGTGCGACATGGCCGATTGCGGCAGCCGCGACAAGGCCCGCCGCTACTACCACCGCACGCAGCAGTGAGCGTGTTTCGACGGGAAAAATGTGGGTCGTGTTGGATTCGAACCAACGACCAGCGGATTAAAAGTCCGATGCTCTACCGACTGAGCTAACGACCCGTTGTCGAACGATCAAGCTGCCGCGCACAGCGCGGCGGTCTTGCTCCTCCCGCGAGCGGGAGTGCGCAGTCTCAGGGGCGGCCCGGTTGCGTCGCCCGTGCTGCGCAGGCTGCGCATTCTAGCGCAACGCTCCGGCCCGACACACAGGCGGGCGGCGCCGGCGTTGTTCAGGCGTAGCGCGTCGGATCGGCCACGCCGGCGGCGGCGAAGCCTTCGGCGCGCAGGCGGCAGGCGTCGCAGCGGCCGCAGGCGCGGCCGTCGGCATCGGCGCGATAGCAGGACACGGTGGTGGCGAAATCCACGCCCAGGCGCAGGCCCTCGCGCACGATGTCGGCCTTGCCCAGGCGCAGCAGCGGCGCGTGCACGCGGATGCCGGCGCCCTCCACCCCGGCCTTGGTGGCCAGGTTGGCGAGCTTCTCGAACGCCTCGATGAACTCCGGACGGCAATCCGGATAGCCGGAGTAGTCGACCGCATTGACACCGCAGAAGATGTCGGCAGCGCCCAGCACTTCGGCCCAGCCCAGCGCCACCGACAGCATGATCGTGTTGCGCGCCGGCACGTAGGTGACCGGGATGCCTTCGCCACCCCGCTCCTGGTCGGTGCGTTCCGGCACCTCGATGTCGTCGGTCAGCGCCGAGCCGCCGATCGTGCGCAGGTCGACCTGCACCGTCTTATGCGCCGCACCCAGCGCCTGCGCGACGCGCGCGGCCGCCTTGAGCTCGGAAGTATGGCGCTGCCCGTAGGCGACGCTCAGCGCATGCGCGGCGAAGCCCTGCTCGTGGGCGATAGCGAGGACGACGGCGGAATCCATGCCGCCGGAGAGAAGGACGACTGCTTTTTTCATAGGGAGACGGAAGACGGAAGACGGAAGACGGAAGACGGAAGACGGGTAATGCTAACGCGCCCTCGGCAGCCTATCCCGGCGCAACCGCAGCTCTGTCGTAGAGCGGAGCTTGCTCCGCTGCTTTGGCTCCGGAGAAGTGCGTAGCGGAGCAAGCTCCGCTCTACGGGGGAACGTGCCGCCGCGCTAGCGGCCCGGCTCGTCGTTCCACAGCAGCTTGTGCAATTGCATCTGGAAGCGCACCGGCAGGCGGTCGGCGACGATCCAGTCGGCGAGCTCGCGCGCGTCCAGCTCGTCGTTGCTGGGCGAGAACAGCACCTCGCAGCGCGCCGGCAGTGCGTGCTCGCGCAGCACGTCGCGGGCCCACTCGTAGTCCGTGCGGCCGCACAGCACGAACTTGACCTGGTCGTGCGCGGTCAGCAGCGGCAGGTTCTCCCAGCGGTTGCGGTGCGCCTCGGCCGAGCCGGGGGTCTTGATGTCGAGCACCCGCGACACCCGCGGGTCGACGCTGCCGATGTCGAGTGCGCCGGAGGTTTCCAGCGACACCCGGTAGCCGGCATCGCACAGCCGCCGCAACAGCACGATGCAGCGCTTCTGCGCCAGCGGCTCGCCGCCGGTCACGCAGACGTGGCGCACGCCGTAGCCGGCGACCTCGTCGAGGATGGCGTCGATCTCCCGCCACTGCCCGCCGTGGAAGGCGTAGGCGGTGTCGCAGTACTGGCAGCGCAACGGGCAGCCAGTCAGGCGCACGAACACGGTCGGCCAGCCGGCGTCGCGCGCCTCGCCCTGCAGCGACAGGAAGATCTCGGTGAGCTTGAGCCGGTCCGCCGCCGCGGCGACGGCCGCATCGGTGGTGACGGCGTTCATGCGGGAATTGTAGAGCGGAGCTTGCTCCGCTGCTGCGGGTGCCGGCCCGGCGTTCACCTTGGGAGGAGCTTGCGATGCGGCCTCGGCTCCGGATGCATGCGCAGCGGAGCGAGCTCCGCTCTACGGCGTGCGGCCTTGGCTCCGGATGCATGCGCAGCGGAGCAAGCTCCGCTCTACGGCGTGCGAGTCAGCGCAGCCTGCCCAGCTGGATCGCGCGCAGGCGGTCGTCGGCGGTGCGGGCGGCGTCGGTGCCGGGGAATTTCGAAACCACCTGCGACAGGGTGGATTCGGCCGCGTCGAGCTCCTGCTGGCCGTACTGCGACAGGCCGACCTTGAGCAGGGCGCCCGGTGCCTTGTCATGGGTGGGATAGCGGTCGATCAGCGCCTGGAACTGCTGCTGCGCCAGTTCGTAGTTCTGGGTGACGTAGTAGCTCTCGCCGAGCCAGTACAGCGCGTTGGGCGCGTACGAGCCGCTCGGATACTGCCGCAGGAAATCCTGGAACAGCTCCGCCGACCGGGCGTACTCCCCGGAACGCAGCGCGTCGAAAGCGGTTTCGTAGGCGCCACGTTCGTCGGCGCCCTGGGCGAGCAGGCCGGGATCGCCGTGGATCGACGGCGCATCGTCCGTCGGCGGCGGTACCGGCAGCGACGCGCCGGCATCGGCCCCGGGGCCCGCGGCGGGCAGCCCGCCCTGCTCCAGCCGGTTGAGCCGGCCGTCGATGTCCAGGTACTGGTCGCGGCCGGCGGCCTTGAGCTGTTCGTTCTGCTGCTGCAGCTCCTCGACCTGCGAGCGCAGCGCCGTGACTTCCCGGCGCAGCTGCTCGAGCTGGTTGAGCAGGTCGACATTGCCGCGGTTGCCTGCCGCCTGCTGTTCCAGCGCCGCCACGCGGTCGGCCAGGCTGGCGCGCTGCGCGGAAACGGGTGCGGCGGCCACCAGGGCCGCCGCAACCGCGATGGGAACGATCAATTTACGCATGCGACCCGATCAACGCGCGGTGTAGACGATCTCGACGCGACGATTGCGCGCCCAGCAGTCCTCGCTGGACTCGGTGCAGGTCGGGCGCTCTTCGCCGTAGCTGACCACCGTCAACTGCGCAGCATTGCCGCCGTTGGCCTGCAGCGCCGAGGACACCGCGTTGCCGCGACGCTCGCCCAGGCCGAGGTTGTACTCGCGGCTGCCGCGCTCGTCGGCATTGCCTTCCAGGGTGATGCGGGACGACGGACGGTCGCGCAGGTACTTGGCGTGGCAGCCCATGATCGACTGGAACTCCGGACGCAGCGCGTCCTGGTCGAAGTCGAAGTAGACCACGCGCTGGCGCAGGCAGGCATCGGTGTCGAGGTCCTCGGGACCGAACACGCCCGAAGTGGGCTGCTGCGGCTGGGTGACGGGTGCGGTGTCGGTGCCCGGCACCGGCGGCTCTTCCTTGACCTTCTTGGAGCAGCCGACGACGGCCACGCACAGCGCGGCGGCGATCAGGACTCGGGTGGTGGTGTTCATCTCGTCGATCCCTAATGAATGGAAGGGTGGTTCAGGTTGATGGTAACAATGTGCAGATCGCGTCAGCGCTGTTCCCGATAAGGACCCCAAGCCGGCTCCCGCACGTCGCCGTCGGCAAGCACGAGGCGCTGACGCACCCGGCCATCCGCGGAAACGGCGTACAACACCCCTCGTCGTCCCTCGCGTGCCGCGTACAGGATCATGCTGGCGTTGGGCGCGAAACTCGGCGATTCGTCGAGTGAGCCCGGCGACAGCGTGGACCAGCGCGGCGAACCGAGACTGCGATCCAGCACCGCGATACGGTACACGTTGCCGGCGCCCTGCGCTACGGCGATCTTCTGGCCGTCGTACGAGACGCTGGGATCGGAGTTGTAGCTGCCCTGGAAGCTCACCCGGGTGGCGCCGCCGCCGCTGGCGGGCACCTGGTAGATCTGCGGCCGGCCGCCTCGGTCCGAGGTGAAATAGATGCTGCCGCCGTCGGGGCTCCAGGTCGGCGCGGTGTCGATGCCGAAGTGGTTGGTGATCTGGGTCAGCGCCTTGCTGCCCAGGTCCATCACGTAGATCTCGGGATTGCCGCTGCGCGACAGGGTCAGCGCCAGGCGGCGCCCGTCGGGCGAGAACGCCGGGCCGCTGTTGATGCCGCGGAAGCTGGACACCAGCTCGCGGCCGCCGGTGGTGACGTCCTGGATGTAGATCGACGAGTTGCCGCGCTCGAAGCTGACATAGGCCAGCTTGCTGCCGTCCGGCGACCACGACGGCGACAGCAGCGGCTCGTTGGAGCGGACCACGGTCTGCGGGTTGTAGCCGTCGGAATCGGCGACGATCAGCGCGTAGCGTGCACCCTGCCCGACGCCGGTCTGGGTGACGTAGGCGATCCGGGTCCAGAACGCGCCGCGCACGCCGAGGATCTTCTCGTAGATGGCGTCGGCCATCTGGTGGGCAACGTCGCGCATGGCGCTGGCGCGACCGGTCATGGCCATGCCGATCAGCCGTTCCTGCTTGGCCACGTCGAACAGCTCGTACTCCACCCGGTAGGCGCCGTCGCCTGCATCGAGCACGCGGCCGATCACCAGGAAGTCCTGCCGCAGCATGCGCCAGGTGGGGTACTGCACCTCGCTGCCGCGGGTGGGGCGCTCGACGATGTCGCGCTCGGGCAGGGTGCGGAACTGGCCGGAACGGTCGAGGTCGGCGCGGATCACCGCGGCCACGTCGGTCTCCGGCGCGCCGGCGGAGCCCTGGTAGGGCATCGGCACCACGGCGATCGGCAGCGCCGAGGCATGGCCGCCGACGATATCGATCTCGAGCCCTTGTTGCTGCGCTGCAGCAACGAACGGCAGTGTCAACGCGAGCAGGGCGAACAGGCAACGGGCGATTCGTTTCATGGGGACACCGGAAAGGGAATTGTGAAGAAGGCGTTGACGGCCAAGCTTGGAGGGTCGACATGCCCGCTGGATGAACGCAGACGTACTCGCGGCAGGATCCGTAGAGCGGAGCTTGCTCCGCTACGCGGGCTCCGAAGCCACGAGCAGCGGAGCAAGCTCCGCTCTACGGCGGATCGCGCCACGTGTTATCGGTCCTGGGCCGTGAAATTCAGGTTCAGCCGGCGGCTGAAAACCGGCTCGAAACCGCGATAGGGCAGCGGTTCGGCCTTGCGCACCGCGGCCTCGACCGAACGCCGGCCCTGCGCATCGAACGGACAGGACGGATCGAATTCCACGCTCATCACCTGCCCGCCCGGCAGCTGGGTGATGTACAGCCGGCAGACCTGGCCCAGCGGCACGTTGTCGGGGCGGCCCCAGTTGCGGGCGATGGCCTCCTGCAATGCGGCCGCGTAGCGCGCTGCGAGGTCGCTGTCGCCGTCCGGCCGGCCGGGCGGCGGCGCCGCGGACTCGGCAGCCTGGTCGGACGCCTGGCGCGCGCGGGCGTCGGCGATCTGCTTGAGCTTCTGTTCGGCGAGCTCGGCTTCGCGGCGGATCTTCTCGCGCTCGGCTCGCAGCTTCTTCAACTCCTCCTCGCGCTGCTGTCGGGCCAGGCGGCGCTTCTGCTCGGCCTCCTCCTGCTGCTTGCGCTCGGTCAGGTCGATCTGCTCCTGGCGCCGGCGCTCTTCCTGCTCGCGCTCGGCGGTGAGTTCCGACTCGGCCTCGCGGCGGGCGGCGTCCTGGTCGATCGTGTCCGGCTCGGGCAGCTGTTCCTGCGCCTGCGGCTGCGGCTCGGCCGGCGCATCCTCCGGCACCGGCTCGGGCAGCGGCTGCGGCAGCGGGACGGCCTCTTCCTCCACCGGCTCGGGCTCGGGCTCCGGCAGCGGCGGTTCGGGCAGCGGCTCGGGTGGAGCTTCGAGCGCACGCCGCTGCGCCGCCGACAACGCGTCGGGATCGAACAGTTCGGCGCTGACCGGCGAGCCGTACGCCGGCACCGCGTTGCTGCGGGTCCAGGTCAGCCCGAACACCAGCAACAACAGCAGGACGACGTGCAGCCCCAGCGCAAGGACGACCGCACTGACCGTATCGGCAGGGCGTTGCTGCATCAATCACCCGCCTCGAGCGGCCGGCTGAGCAGGCTGACCTTGGTCACCCCGGCCTCGTTGATGACGCCGATCGCGTCCATGATCCGCTGGTAGCTGGCGGCGCCGTCGCCGCGCACCAGGACCGTGGCGTCCGGATTCTGGGCGTGGATCGCGCGCAGGCGCGCCAGCAGGTCCTCGCGGCCGATCGACTGGTTCTGCTGTTCGATCATGAGCGCCATGGCGCCGTCGGGGTAGACGCTCACCACCACCGGGTCCTTGGGCGTGGCCAGTGAACGCGCGTTGGAGTCGGGCAGGTTGACGTCGGTGCCGAGGTTGAGCAGCGGCGTGGTGACCATGAAGATGATCAGCAGCACCAGCATCACGTCGATGTAGGGGACGACGTTGATCTCGTTCTTGAGCTTGCGGCGCTTGCGGCGGCGCAGGACGGCGGCGGTCATGGCGATCCTCGGGGGTCTGCGGGGTCAACGCGCGGAAAGGCGGCGCGGGGTCACTCGTCGCCGTGCGCCTGGCGCTCCAGGATCGAGGAGAACTCGTCGGAAAACGCGTCGTAGCGGCCGGCGATGCGCTCGACCTTGGTGGCGTAGCGGTTGTAGGCCCAGACCGCAGGGATCGCCGCGAACAGGCCCATGGCGGTGGCGATCAGCGCCTCGGAGATGCCCGGCGCGACGGTGGCGATGGTGGCCTCGCGCACGTTGGCCAGGCCGTGGAACGAGATCATGATCCCCCAGACCGTGCCGAGCAGGCCGACGTAGGGCGCGATCGAGCCGACGTTGGCCAGGAACTCCAGGTTGTGCTCCAGGCCGTCCAGCTCGCGGGCGCTGGCCACGCGCATGCCGCGCTGCGCGCCCTCGAGCTGGGCGCGAGTGTCGGGGTTGCGGCGCCCACGCGGGCGCGAGTACTCGCGGAAACCGGACTCGAAGATCGCCTCCAGGCCCTCGATCTCGCGGTTGCGCTCGGTGGCCGCGGCGTAGAGCTTGGACATGTCCGCTCCGGACCAGAACCGCTCCTCGAAGCGGTCCGCCTCGCGCGCGGCGCGGTCGAGCATGCGCTTCTTGCGGAAGATGATCACCCAGGAGGCGACCGAGGCGAACAGCAGCAGCAGCATCACCAGCTGCACCGGGATCGACGCGTGCAGCACCAGCTGCAGCATGTCGAGGTCGTTGCCGACCGCCGCCGCGGCGGCGCCGGTCTCGTTGACGAGTTCGGTCGCGCCGGCCGCGGCCTCCTCGGGCAGAGGCTCGACCTGCGTGGCCTGCAGCAACATCGAAAGTGGGGTCATGCATCCGCTCCTGGGTCAGGAATTCGACAATCGCGACCGGTGCCGTGCACCGTCCGCCAACGAAACGCCCTGCCCCGCCGTGGCGGAACGGGCGCCAATGGAATCTCCGGCCTGGACATCCTTACTCAGTCCGACCGGAGCTGCAGCGACTGCAGCTCCTGGTACAGCGTCGCCGGGATCGCGCGCGGACGGAACCCGCCGGCGTCCAGCGCCGCCAGCCGCACCTCGGCGTCGAGCAGCCGCTCGCCGTCGCGCTCGATCGCCTGGTCGATCACCAGGCTGGCGCGCCGGCACTCCCGCAACGCCACCGAGACCTGCAGCGCATCGTCCAGCCGCGCCGGCTTGCGGAAATCGATCCGCATCGCCCGCACCGCGAACACCAGATCGTGGGACCCGCGCAGAAGTTCCTGGCCGTGCCCCAGCGCGCGCAGCCATTCGGTCCGCGCGCGTTCGAGGAACGCCAGGTACTGCGCGTGGTACACCACGCCACCGGCGTCGGTATCTTCCCAATAGACACGTGTCGGCCAACTGAATAGCCGGGAATCGGGAATGGAGAATGGGGAATCTGGCATCAACAGCAATGCTCCTGTGCACGGCCGCGGCGGTACGACCGCCAAGCCCCGGAAGGATCCGTCAAAACAGCCCCTCCGAATCCCCAATCCCCAATCCCGAATCCCGCACCTTGGGCGCCAGCCCAAGGTGCCGATAGGCCTTGTGCGAGGCCATGCGTCCGCGGGCGGTGCGCACCAGGAAACCCTGCTGGATCAGGTACGGCTCGATCACGTCCTCCAGGGTGCCGCGCTCCTCGGAGAGCGCGGCGGCCAGCGAGTCGACGCCGACCGGGCCGCCGTCGAAGTTCTCGATGATCAGGTTGAGCAGGCGGCGGTCGAGGTCGTCGAAGCCTTCCGGGTCGACCCTGAGCATCTGCATCGCCGCATGCGCGACTTCGGGGTCGATATGGCCGCCGGCGCGCACCTGGGCATAGTCGCGCACCCGCCGCAGCAGGCGGTTGGCGATGCGCGGGGTGCCGCGCGAGCGCTTCGCGATCTCGCCGGCGCCCTCGGCGGCGCAGTCGATGCCGAGGATCTTCGCCGAGCGGCGCACGATCCGGGTCAACTCCTCGGTGCTGTAGAACTCCAGCCGCTGCACGATGCCGAAACGGTCGCGCAGCGGCGCGGTCAGCAACCCGGCGCGGGTGGTGGCGCCGATCAGCGTGAACGGCGGCAGGTCGAGCTTGATCGAGCGCGCGGCCGGGCCCTCGCCGATCATGATGTCGATCTGGAAGTCCTCCATCGCCGGGTACAGCACCTCCTCGACCACCGGCGAGAGGCGATGGATCTCGTCGATGAACAGCACGTCGTGCGGCTGCAGGTTGGTCAGCAGCGCGGCCAGGTCGCCGGCCTTCTCGATCACCGGGCCGGAGGTGACCCGCAGGCTGACCCCGAGCTCGTTGGCGATGACGTGCGAGAGCGTGGTCTTGCCCAGGCCGGGCGGACCGAAGATCAGCACATGGTCGAGCGCCTCGGCGCGCTGCTTGGCCGCCTCGATGTAGATCGAGAGCTGCTCGCGCACCGGCCGCTGGCCGAGGTAGTCGTCGAGGCGCTTGGGCCGGATCGACGCCTCCACGGCCTCGTCCTCGTGGGTCGCGTCGGCGGCGATGATGCGGTCTTCGCTCATCCGGATATGGTCGCACGGGCCGGGGGACGCGGCGAGCGCGGCCGCTAGGGATGGGCCCGCGAGTCGAAAGCATGCGCTCGGCTGCCAGGTTCGCGACCGGGGATCGCCCGCCGCCGGAGAGTTTCCGGCGAGCGCCCTACGCCGCCGGCTCCAGGCCGCAGGCCGCGGCCGCCAGCGCGAAGCTCCGCAAGCGGGCGCCGTGGTCGAAGAGGTTGGCGGTGAGCATCAGTTCGTCGGGGCGATGCCGCGCGACGAAAGCGCGAATGCCATCGCGCACCTGGTCCGGATCGCCGACCACGGCGCAGGCCAGGGACTGCTCCACCATGGCCTTCTCCGCGGGCGTCCAGAACGCCTCGATGTCGTCGATCGGAGGCGGGATCAGGCCCGGCTGGCCGCGGCGCAGGCGCACGAAGCTCTGCTGCTGGGTGGTGAACAGTCGCCTCGCCTCCGCGTGACTGGGGGCCGCGACCACGTTCAGCGCCAGCATGGCATGCGGCTGCGCCTGTCGCGCCGAAGGCCGGAACTCGCGCCGGTAGACCGCCAACGCCTCGTCCATCGCCGCCGGCGCGAAGTGCGAGGCGAACGCGAACGGCAGGCCCAGCGCCGCCGCCAGGCGCGCGCTGAACAGGCTCGACCCCAGCAGCCAGACCGGCACGTCGATGCCGGCGCCCGGGACCGCCCGCACCGGCTGGCCCGGCAGCGCCGGCTCGAAGTAGCGCAGCAGCTCGGCGACGTCGTCCGGGAACGCGTCGGCGCTGTCGAAATAGCGCCGCAGCGCCCGTGCCGTGGCCTGGTCGGTGCCGGGCGCGCGGCCGAGCCCGAGGTCGATGCGGTCCGGGTACAGCGACGCCAGCGTGCCGAACTGCTCGGCCACCTGCAGCGGCGCGTGGTTAGGCAGCATGATGCCGCCGGCGCCGACCCGGATCGTGCGCGTGCCGCCGGCGATGTGGCCGATCAGCACCGCGGTCGCGGCGCTGGCGATGCCGGGCATGTTGTGGTGCTCGGCCAGCCAGTAGCGGCGATAGCCGAGCCGCTCGGCATGGCGCGCGAGATCGAGCGCGTTGGCGAAGGCCGTGGGGATGCCGCTGCCTTCGACGACAGGCGCGAGGTCGAGGATCGAACAGGGGACGGCGGGTCGCGGCGCGTGCATGGCGCCCATTCTCGGGCGCCCGCCGCCGCAGGTCACGCGCGCAGGCGGGACAGTGCGGTCCATGCCCGGGCGTCGGCACCGTCGCGGGTGCCGCGCACGGCCTCGTGGCACAATGCGCGCCGCTTCACGCCATCCGCCCGGTGGAGGGCACACATTGCAGCGGCAGGGCATCCAGCATCCGGCGCGGCTCGTGCCACTCGCCTTTCTCGGCGCGATCCTGGTCGGCACGGCCCTGCTCATGCTGCCGGTGTCGCGTGCCGGCGAGGGCTCGGCGTCGCTGCTGACGGCGCTGTTCACCTCGACCTCCGCGGTCTGCGTCACCGGCCTGATCGTCGAGGACACGCCGTTGTACTGGTCGCTGTTCGGCCAATGGGTGATCCTGGGGCTGTTCCAGGTCGGCGGCTTCGGCATCATGACCGGCGCCACCCTGCTCGGCCTGCTGGTCGCCGGGCGCCTCGGCCTCGGCACCCGGCTGGTGGCGCAGGCCGAGACCCGTAGCCTCGGCCTCGGCGACGTGACCGGCGTGCTCAGGCTGGTGCTGCTGGCGACCGTCGCGGTCGAGTCGCTGGCCACCGCGGCGCTGACGCTGCGCCTGCACTTCGGCTACGGCGAGCCTTGGGGCACGGCGCTGTGGAACGGCGTCTTCCAGGCGGTCTCGGCGTTCAACAACGCCGGTTTTTCCACCTATTCCGACAGCCTGATGGGATTCGTGGCCGATCCGTGGGTCGTGATGCCGATCATGCTCGCGGTGATCCTGGGCGGGCTCGGCTTTCCGGTGCTGTACGAACTGCGCCGCCAGCCCGCCCGCTGGGCGCGCTGGTCGGTCCATACCAAGATCACCCTGATCGGGACCGCGGCGCTGATCGCCGGCGGCGCATTGGCGATCGGGCTGTCCGAGTGGCACAACGCCGCCACGCTCGGCCCGCTGGACACCGGCGGCAAGCTGCTCGGCGCCGTGTTCCACTCCGTGACCGCCCGCACCGCCGGCTTCAACACCCTGGACGTGGGCCAGATGCGCCTGGAGAGCCTGGCGGTGAACTACGTGCTGATGTTCATCGGCGGCGGCAGCGCCGGCACCGCCGGCGGCATCAAGGTCACCACCTTCTTCCTGCTTGGTTTCGTGGTGTGGGCGGAGGTCCGCGGCGGACGCGACACCACCGCCTTCCACCGCCGCATCAGCCACGAGACCCAGCGCCAGGCGCTGACCGTGGTGCTGCTGGCGGTCACCGTGCTGGCGTTCGCCACCCTCGCGCTGCTGGCCATGACCGAGCTGCCGCTGCACGACGTGATGTTCGAGGCCATCTCCGCATTCGCCACCGTCGGACTGTCAACCGGCATCACCGCCGAGCTGCCACCGGCGGGACAAGGCATCCTGATCGTGCTGATGTTCGTCGGCCGCGTCGGTACCATCACCGTGGCCACCGCCCTGGCGTTGCGCAGCCGACGCCGGCCATACCGTTATCCAGAGGAGCGCCCCATCGTTGGCTAGCAAATCCCCGATCCGCGGCGACAGCGTGGTCGTCATCGGCCTCGGCCGCTTCGGCACCGCGGTCGCCGAATCCCTGATCCGCCTCGGGCACGAGGTGCTCGGCATCGACGAGAACGCCGAGACCGTGCAGAGGTGGTCCGACCGCTTGACCCACGTGGTCCAGGCCGACAGCACCAGCAGCGAGGCCCTGCGCCAACTCGGGGTGAAGGATTTCGGCCGCGCCGTGGTCGGCATCGGCAGCGACATCGAGGCCAGCGTGCTGACGGTGCTGGCACTGGAGGAAGTCGGCGTCACCGACATCTGGGCCAAGGCCACCAGTGCCAAGCACGGCAGCATCCTCGAGCGCACCGGTGCGCACCACGTGGTCTATCCCGAAGCGGCGATGGGCGAACGCGTGGCGCACCTGGTCACCGGCAAGATGATGGATTTCCTCGAATTCGACGACGGCTTCGCCATCGCCAAGACCGGCGCCCCGCGCGAGGCGATCGGCAAGACCCTGAGCGAATCGGAACTGCGCACGAAATACGGCGTCACCGTCGTCGGCCTGAAGCGGACCCGCAACGACTTCACCTACGCCAAGGCCGACACCATCGTCGAGGGCGGCGACATCCTGATCGTCTCCGGCACCACGGAGCGGGTGGAGAAGTTCGCGGCGTTGCCTTGAGGCGAGAAACGAGTGGAGAGGAACGAGAAACGAGAGAAAGGCAAACCGCTTTTACTCGTTTCTCACTCCTCGTTTCTCGTTCCTCGCTCCTAGATTTCCACCTGCGTCCCCAGCTCCACCAGCCGGTTGCCGGGGATGCGGAAGAAGCCGGACGCCGGGGCGGCGTTGCGGTGCATCAGCGCGAACAGCTTTTCGCGCCAGAGCGGCATGCCGCGACGCGCCGTCGCCACCACGGTTTCGCGGCTGGTGAAATAGGTCGTATCCATCGGGTCGACGCAGATGCCGCCCTCGATGTCGCCGGCCTGCATCAGCGCCAGCGGCACGTCGGGGGTCTCCATGAAGCCGAAGCGGATCAGCACCCGGTAGAAGCCTTCGCCGATCCCCTCGATCTTCAGCCGCCTGTGCGAGTACGGCACGCCCAGCGTCTCGACCGTGAGGAACACGTTGCGCTCGTGCAGCACCTTGTTGTGCTTGAGGTTGTGCATCAGCGCGTGCGGCACCACGTGCTTGTCGCTGGTCAGGAACACGGCCGTACCCGGCACGCGCGCCGGCGGCGCCAGCATCAGGCCGGGCAGGAAGGTATCCAGGCGGATGCCCTCCTTCTGTACCTCGTCGTGCAGCAGCTGGCGGCCGCGACGCCAGGTGCGCAGCAAGGTGAACAGGGTGATGCCGAGCACCACCGGGAACCAGCCGCCCTGCGGGATCTTGACGCCGTTGGCGATCACGAAGGCGACGTCGACCACCAGAAACAGCGCGCACAGCGGCAGCACCCAGCGCCGCAGGCGCGGCCACAGCGCGCGCGCCACGATCACCAGCAGCACGGTGTCGATCAGCATCGTCATCGATACCGAGATGCCGTAGGCGGTGGCCAGCGCCGACGAGTTCTGGAAGCCCAGCACCAGCGCGATGACGATCAGCATCATCGTCCAGTTGATGGCGGGAATGTAGATCTGGCCGATGGTCTGCGTCGACGTATGCATGATCTTCATGCGCGGGATATAGCCCAGCTGCATCGCCTGCCGCGCCACCGAGAAACCGCCGGTGATGACCGCCTGCGAGGCGATCACCGTCGCGGCGGTGGCGAGGAACAGCATCGGGATCCGTCCCCACTCCGGCACGCCGATGTAGAACGGGTTGCGGATCGCGCTCGGGTCCTCGAGCACCAGCGCGCCCTGGCCGAAGTAGTTCAGCATCAGCGACGGCAGCACGAAGAAGTACCAGGCGTAGCGGATCGGCTTGGCGCCGAAATGGCCCATGTCGGTGTAGATCGCCTCGCCGCCGGTCACCGCCAGGATCACCGCGCCGAGAATGAAGATGCCGCCCCAAGCGTGGTCGACGAAGAAGCGCGCCGCCCAGATCGGATTGACCGCCTGCAGCACTTCCGGCTCGTGCAGGATGTTGAAGATCCCGAGCGCCGCCAGGCTCAGGAACCAGACCGAGGTGACCGGTCCGAACACGCGCCCGACGCGGGCGGTGCCGTAGCGCTGGGTGGCGAACAGCGACACCAGCACCAGCAGCGAGGCCGGCACGATCCAGTCGTGCAGCTGCGGCGCGATCACTTCCAGCCCCTCGATCGCCGAGAGCACCGAGATCGCCGGCGTGATCACGCCGTCGCTGAAGAACAGCGAGGCGCCGAAGATGCCGAAGATGCCGACCAGGTACGCCGATCTGGAGCCCTTGGCCAGCGAACGCTGCGCCAACGCCATCAGCGCCATGATGCCGCCCTCGCCGTCGTTGTCGGCGCGCAGGATGATGGTGACGTACTTGGCCGTCACCACCAGCATCAGCGCCCAGAACACCATCGACAGCACGCCGAGCACGGTGTCGTGATCGGCGACCAGGCCGTAGTGCGGCGAGAACGCCTCGCGGATGGTGTACAGCGGACTGGTGCCGATGTCGCCGAAGACGACGCCGACGGCGCCCACCGTCAGGCCGAACAGCCCGATGCCGCCGTGGCCATGCGAGTCTTGGCGCACGGAACTTTTGCTCGAGCTGGAGGACATTGCGGTCGTAGCGACAGGTGGGGGCTGTCAGCGAAGCGCGGACTTTAACGCTTTTCGGATGATGATTTCAGCCGAATCGCCCTCGGCCGCGGCGGATTTGGCCATCTTCTGCGCTTCGGCCGGCTTGTAGCCCAGCTGCTGCAGGGCGACGGTGGCCTCCGACAGCGGATCGGCCGGCGATGTCCCGGTGGACATCGCGCCGCCGGCCCCGGCCAGGTCGGCGGCGCGGTCGCGCAGCTCCACCACCATGCGTTCGGCGGTCTTCTTGCCGATCCCGGGCACCCGCGTCAGCGCGGTCACGTCGCCGGCCTGCACCAGGCGCGCGAACTCGTCGACCGATACCCCCGACAGCACCGCCAGCGCGATCTTCGCGCCGATGCCGCTGACGCGCTGCACGTCGCGAAACAACCGTCGCTCCGAATCGTGCAGGAAGCCGTACAGCGACACGCTGTCCTCCTTCTGTGCGTAGTGGGTGAACAGCGACACCTCGCGCCCAACCGGAGGAAGATCGTAGAAGGTGCTCATCGGCGCCTCCAGCTCGTAGCCGACACCGTTGACGTCGACCACCAGCCAGGGCGGCTGCTTGTGGATCAGGGTGCCGCGTAGACGTCCGATCATGGGTGGACCCTCTGGGTCCGGGAATGGGGAATCGGGAATGGGGAATCGAACACGTCCGGAGGAGCTGGGCGGTTCACGCTTCCCACGCCTTCACGCACGCCCCGCAGATTCGCTTCGGCTCTTGCATTTCCCATTCCCGACTCCCGATTCCCCATTCCCGTCACTTGCGGCTCCAGGCTTCTCGTGCGCCGACACCCAGGCGCCGGGCGCTGGCGCTCACATGCGCGTGGGTGATCGCGGCGGCCAGCGCGTCGGCAGCGTCGGCCTGCAGCTTGCCCTGCAGGCACAGCAGGATGCCGACCATGTGCTGGATCTGCGCCTTGTCGGCGCTGCCGCGGCCGACCACGGCCAGCTTGATCTCCTTGGCGGCGTACTCGTGCACCGGCAGGTCGCGCATCACCGCTGCGCAGATCGCCGCGCCGCGGGCGTGGCCCAGCTTGAGCGCCGCATCGGGATTCTTCGCCATGAACACCTGTTCGACGGCGACCTCGTCCGGACGGTAACGCTCGATCAGCTCGCCCAGGCCTTCGAACAGCAGTTTCAGCCGCCCGGGAAAATCCGCCGCCGACAGCAGCTGCACCGGGGCGTGGAAGACATGCGTCATCTTCCCGCCCGCGTCGACATCGATGATGCCGACGCCGGTGCGCTGCGAGCCGGGATCGATGCCGAGGATACGCACGGAGGAGCCGTGATTGGTGATTCGAGATTCGTGATTGGTCATCGAAACTGCTGCGCTGCCATCGACCCGAACAGCATCCGGTGCGACCGCTCTTGCGAATCACCAATCACGAATCCCGAATCACAGCTCCTAGGCATATGCATCCTGGCCCAGCTCCGCGTTCGAATATACGTCCTGCACGTCGTCCAGGTCCTCCAGCCAGTCCAGCAGCTTGGCGACCTGCTGCGCGGTCTCGCCCTCGACGGCGACGTCGTTGTCGGCGCGCCAGGTCACCTCGGCCTGCGCGGGGACCATGCCGGCCGCGGTCATCGCCTCCTTGACTTCAGAAAAGGCTTCCGGCGCCGTCAGCACGTCGATCGAGCCGTCCTCCGGGTACGCCACCACGTCGTCGGCGCCGGCCTCGATCGCGGCCTCGGTGATCCGGCTTTCATAGGCGACGTCCTCGTCGGCGCCCGGCGGAAAGCTCAGCACGCCGAGCTTGCGGAACAGGAACGCCACCGAACCGTCGGTGCCCAGATTGCCGCCAAACTTGCTGAAGGCATGACGCACGTCGGCCACGGTGCGGACCTTGTTGTCGGTCAGGCAGTCGACGATCACCGCAACCCCGCCCGGCGCATAGCCTTCGTAGCGGATCTCCTCGTAGCTCACGCCCTCCAGCTCGCCGGTCGCCTTCTTGATCGCGCGCTCGACCACGTCCTTGGTCATGTTGGCGCCCAGTGCCTTGTCGATCGCGGTGCGCAGGCGCGGATTGGCGCCGGGATCGCCGCCGCCGCTGCGCGCGGCCACCGAGATCTCGCGGATCAGCTTGGTGAACACCTTGCCCCGCTTCGCGTCCTGCGCGTTCTTGCGGTGCTGGATGTTGGCCCATTTGGAATGACCGGCCATGAAAACCCGTGCCTGCTGGAAACAGGCGCGGATTATAGGCGCTGCGCCGCCGCAGCCCTAAGGCGCCGGGGCGTCGCACCGGAACCGGCCGGTGCGGAGGAAACAGGCGGTCTGCGCCATCGCCTCGCGCGAGAACAGCAGGCCGCTGTGGCTGGCGTCCACCACCACGTGATCGCTCAGCCGCGGAGCGCGGGTCTCGGCCACCGACACGGTGCCGTCGTGCGGTCCGTCGAAGCCGGCGAACAGCGCGCCGAGCCCGTGCGGCACCCGGCCGGCGATCATGCCGACCTCGATGTCCGACGGCCAAATCACGCAGCCGCGGCGCAGGGTCGCGCCGCTGCGCCCCATGTACAGCGCAGTCAGCGTCCGCCGCGACAGCGCCGTCGCCGCGCCGCTGCCGCACAGCGGGGTGCCCAGGCAGACGATGCGGCCGAGCGCCGGCTGCGGCGCTTCGGCCAGGGCCTGCAGCGCCACCAGCCCGCCCAGGCTGTGGCCCACCAGGTGCGCAGGCCCGCCGTCGCCCAGGCGGGCGGCCAGGCGCCGGACCGCTGCGCCGGGGTCGCCGACGATGCTGCGGTAGCCGAACACCTCCGGCGCGAAGCCGGCGCCGCGCAGGCGCGCGGCGAACCAGCGCATCGCCATGCCCGGCATCCACAGGCCGTGCAGCAGGATCACCCGCGCGATCGCCGCCCCGCCCCGCTTGATTGCATCGTCTTTCGGCAATTCGGGGCTCCCGTCCGCTCCAGCCACCGCAGAGAAGAAGGGCGGCCCCGGGGCCGCCCTCGTTCGCCTGCCTCCTAGTTGCAAGGATAGATGGTGAGGCCGCCCGACGAGCCCGAACTGCCCCATCTGTAGGTGTTGCCGTCGCATTCGATGCGGCCACCGCCGACGGCATTGCCGCTGCTGTCGTAGTTGGTCCATTCGCCCCACTCCTCGCCCAGGATCGGATACCGCGCGAACGCGGTGCCGATCACGAACAGCACGGTAGCGGTGGCGGCGAACGCGAGCAGGGTCCTGCGGAAACGGATCTTCATGGCGTGCTCCTCCTTGGCTGCGGATAATCCCCCCGCGGTCAGGCTAGCGCAGCCGCCGCCGCCGATGGCGCCGCAAACGGCGAACCGGGTCAAGGTTTGGCGCATGCGCGGGCCGCCCCCTTGCGTGGTGTCGATTCCCGTCCCTCTCGTTCGTCTAAAGGTGACATCCACAGACAGGACAACCGCATGAAACTCTACGGCTTCGGTCCAACCCGCTCCCTGCGCGCGCAGTGGGCGCTCCGGGAATTGGGCGCCGAGTTCGAATTCATCCCCGTCGACCTGACCGCTGGCGAGGGGCAGACGCCCGAATTCCTCCGCCTCAACCCCGCCGGCAAACTCCCGGTGCTCGTCGACGGCGACCTGATCCTGACCGAATCCGCCGCCATCGTTTTCTATCTCGCCGAGAAGTATCCCGGGCACGGCCTGCTCCCGTCCGATCTCGGGACGCGCGCGCAGGTCTATCGCTGGGCGCTGTTCGCGATGACGGAGCTGGAGCAGCCGCTCTGGCGCATGGCGCGGCACACGTTCCTCTACCCGGAAGACAAGCGCCTGCCCGCCGACATCGACCTGGCCCGCGAGGATTTCCGCGACATGGCAGCCGTCCTGGACCGTCACATGGAAGGCCGCACCTACATCGTCGGCGACACCGTCACCGCCGCCGACTGCGTGACCGCCTACCTGATGGACTGGGCCAACGAGGAGGACCTGCTCGCCGATTTCCCGCGGCTGCGCGCCTACATGGACCGCATGTACGCACGCCCGACGGCGGCGCCACGCATCGCGCAGGCGTTCGCGGAGATCCAGGCCGCATCCGCCTGATACCGTTCCGCGGCCGGCGCCTGCGAGATCGTCCGTAGGCGCCGGCGGGCGGGCGCTCAGGCCTTGGGCCGCACCGCGATGTGCACTTCCGCCAGCTGCGCCTCGGGGATCGGCGACGGCGCGCCGGTCATCAGGCACTGGCCGCCGGTGGTCTTGGGGAAGGCGATGACGTCGCGGATCGAGTCGGTGCCGGCCATCAGCGCGGCGATGCGGTCGATGCCGAAGGCGATGCCGCCGTGCGGCGGCGCTCCGTACTTCAGCGCGTCGAGCAGGAAGCCGAACTTGGCCCGCGCCTCCTCCGCGCCGATGCCGAGCAGTTCGAACACCGCCGACTGCATGCTCGAGCGATGGATGCGGATCGAACCGCCGCCGATCTCGTTGCCGTTGAGCACCATGTCGTAGCCGCGCGAGACCGCGGTGCGCGCATTCGCGCGGAGCTCGGCCTCGTCATCGACCGCGGGCGCGGTGAACGGGTGATGCAGCGCGACGTGGCGGCCCGC
The DNA here is from genome assembly GCF_041300785.1 of Luteimonas salinilitoris. Lineage (NCBI taxonomy): Bacteria > Pseudomonadati > Pseudomonadota > Gammaproteobacteria > Lysobacterales > Lysobacteraceae > Luteimonas > Luteimonas salinilitoris. Next base: position 368,127 of record NZ_JBFWIB010000001.1, on the reverse strand, counting down.
CTCCTCGTCCCATTCGAACATCGGGAAGTCGGTGACCCATAGCGGCCTCCAACCGGCCTCGACCAGGCCGAAGTCGCGGCCGGCCTTGAGCCGCACCGCGCCCATGAAGTCACTGACGGTCGCGTACCTGCCGGCACCGAAGAACACGATGTCGCCGTTGCCGGCGCCAACGCGCGCGAGCAGCGCGGCGAACGCCTCGTCGGGGAAGAACTTGGCGATCGGCGACGACACTTCGCCGCTCTCCGCCAGCTTGGCGTAGGCCAGGCCCTTGGCGCCGAACTTGGCCGCGTGCGCGGCGTACTCGTCGATCTGCTTGCGCGACAGCGCCGCGCCGCCCGGCACCCGCAAGGCGCAGACGCGGCCACCCTCGACGCCGGCCCAGTCGGCGAACACCTTGAACTCCGAATCCTTCACCTCGGGGTCGACATCGACCAGCTCCAGCGCGATGCGCAGGTCCGGCTTGTCGGAACCGTAGCGGCGCATCGCCTCGGCCCAGGTCATCCGCGGGAAGACGCCGAGCTCGACCTCCATCACCTCGCGGAACACGTCGCACAGCATCGCCTCGACCGTGTCCTGCACGTCGCGCTCGGAGACCCAGGCGAATTCCATGTCGAGCTGGGTGAACTCGAGCTGGCGGTCGGCGCGCAGCGCCTCGTCGCGGAAGCAGCGCGCGATCTGGTAGTAGCGGTCGAAGCCGGCCATCATCAGGATCTGCTTGAACAGCTGCGGCGACTGCGGCAGCGCATAGAACTCGCCCGGATGCATGCGCGCCGGCACCAGGAAGTCGCGCGCGCCCTCGGGGGTGGCCTTGGTCAGGATCGGCGTCTCGATGTCCTGGAAGCCGCGCGCGTCCAGCCAGCGCCGCAGCGCCTGCACCAGGCGGGTGCGGATGCGCAGCTTGGCCTGCATCTGCGGGGTGCGCAGGTCGAGGTAGCGGTACTGCAGGCGGATGTCCTCGCCCGGGTTCTCGTGGGCGTGGAAGGGCAGCGGCTCGGCCTTGTTGAGCACTTCGATGCCGCGCGCCACCACCTCGACGCGGCCGTTCGGCAGCTTCGGGTTGGGCGACTCGCGCAGCCGCACCTCGCCGGTCACGCGCAGGCAGTCCTCGTAGCCCACGGCGGCCGCGGCGGCGATCACCTCGGCATTGCCTTCGGCGCCGGCCTCAGGTTCAGCGACGATCTGGACGATGCCCTCGTGGTCGCGCAGGTCGATGAAACACAGGCCGCCGAGGTCGCGGGCGACATCGGCCCAGCCGCACAGGGTGACGGTCTGTCCGACCAGCGCCTCGTCGACGAGGCCGCAGTAATGGGTACGCATGGAAACTCCAGGGAGCGAGGGCGGTCCCGCTTTGGCGGCGGGAAACGCGCTATTTTAGCGGCAGGCCGCCGGGACGCGTCGCCGCCGCTGCGCCGGTCCCCGCCATCGGAGGGAATCGCCATGCACCGTTTGTCCGGATGTCTCCTGCTCCTGGTCCTGGTCGCGTTCGGCGGTTCGCCGCTGCACGCCCAGCCGCAGACCCGCGCCTACGCGCCCGAGAACCTGCGCGAGCTGTCGGTCCGCGACCAGGAGCGCGTGATCGCGCTCGAGTATTCCGACCAGTCCGGCGGCCGCCGCATTCCCGACGACCAGCTGCAGTTCTACCTCGACCAGGTCAACCGCTCCAACTGGACCTTCAGCCGGATCAAGCAGGACATCGCCCGTTCGCTGGCCGGCACGTCCGGCCCGCGGCCGCCCGTCCGGCCGGGCAACACCATCCGCTGCGAAAGCGACGATGGCCGCTCGCGCACCTGCCCGACGCCCTGGCGCGGTCCGTCGCGGCTTGTCCGGCAGCTGTCCTCGGCGCCCTGCATCGAGGGCCGCACCTGGCAGTCGCAGGCCGGCCGCGTCCAGGTCGACAACGGCTGCCGCGCGGAGTTCGTCGCCGGTGCGCAAGTCCGGCCGCCGGTCGCCGGCGACCGCGTCACCTGCGCCAGCGAGGGCGGACGCTTCCGGACCTGCCCCTGGAATGCGGCGGTCGGCCGGCCGCGGCTGCTACGCCAGCTTTCCGGCCAGGCCTGCGTGCAGGACCGCACCTGGGGCTACGACCGGCGCGGACTGTGGGTCGACAACGGCTGCCGGGCCGAGTTCGGCAGCGGCGGCCCGGGGCCTCGTCCGCCCGCGAATGCCTACAGCGTGACCTGCGCCAGCAACCACTACCAGCGCGTCACCTGCGCCTGGCAGGCCTCGCACGGACGGCCCCGCCTGATCGAGCAATTGTCTAACCTGCCCTGCGTCGAGGGCCGGTCCTGGGGCTATGACGGCGGTGCATCGCTGTGGGTCAGCGGCGGGTGCCGGGCCCGGTTCGGCGTGCGCTGAGGCGCGAACGCTTCGTCCGGCGTCAGGGCGTGGTCGTGGGTGCCTGCTTCGGCGCCGGTTTGGCGGGGCCCGGCGCGGGCTTCGCGGCGGCGGCGTCGGGCTTCGCCGCGAGCGCCTTGGTCTCCGCCGCCGGGGCCGCTTCCGGCTTGGCCGCGCCCTCCCCGCCTTCGACCAGGTTGCGCTTCTTCTCGCCGTCCTTCTTGAAGTCGGTCTCGTACCAGCCGCTGCCGGACAGGCGGAACGCCGGCGCGGTCAGCTGCCGCTTCACCGCATCGGCGGCGCAGGCGGGACAGGCATCGGGATCGGGATCGGCCAGCCTCTGCAATCGGTCGAAGTCATGGCCGCAAGCGGCGCAGCGATAGGCGTAGATCGGCATGGCGGTGCACTCGCGGAGTCTGCGCACATTGTGGGGCCAGCGGCCGGCGAATCAAGCGATCGGCCGCCGATTCCTGCGTAGGAGCGCGCCATGCGCGCGATGCCGGCGCCGTATGACGATGCGGCAGTTGCTTCGGACATGCTGCGGTTGCCGAAACCGTGCGGACCGGGCCGACGATGCGGGCATCGCGCGCATGGCGCGCTCCTACGAGGCGCTTGCAGGTCGGCTCAATGGCCCCAGGGCGCGGCCGGCAGGTCGACCGGCGCGGTCAGGTCGAACTCGACCTGGAACAGGCGCCCGCCCGGACGGCTGAGCTCGTACAGGAAACGCCGCTCCGGCTCGATCTCCATCGCCCAGGTGTTGGTGACCGAGGCATCCAGGCCCTCGCGCTCGAACAGCGCGATCGACTCGGCATCGACCGGGAATTCCTGCCGCTGCGCGGTGCCGGCGCCGGCGGTATCGCCGCCGTACATCGTGACCGCGTCGTCGCTGCCGTCCTCGTGGCGGTGGTCGTGCTTGAGCCGCAGGCCGGTGTCGGTGCGGGTCAGCAGCCAGGTCCGCGAGCGGTCGTCGCCGACATGGAACGGCACCTGCAGTTCGCGCGCGGGATCGTCGCAGCCGCGCACGTGCATGATCAGCGGCTTGCCCTCGAAGTCGTCCGGCCCGGCGGGCGCCGGCTCGTTGGCGACGATGCGGCCGGCGAAGGCCTGCCCGCAGTGCTGCGCCAGGCGCGCGAGGAACGCGTCGGGCGGGGCCAGACCGTCCGCGGCACGGGCGACGGTCTCGTCGGGAGCGGCTTCTTCGGCAGCGGCGTCGGCGCGCGCGGCGGCATCGTCGCCGGAGCCGGTGACCACCGTGCAGGCGGAAAGGGCGAGCAACAACAAGGGCAGGGACAGACGGGCCGGGATCGCGTTCATCACGCCACCGTAGCCGCACGGTGCCGATGCGGCAAGGGCGGGTCGCGAGCGGAGAACGTCCCTGATCTGGCTGGCGGCGGCGGAATGGCGGATTTTCCGCCGACGGCCCTCGTAGTTCGGGAGGGGACGGCCACACCGGCCGCCACGACAGGGAGCGCAGATGCCCGAGCCGTCATCCGTCCGGAACGCCCGGCGGCCTTCCGTGCCCCGGTGGTTGCTGGCGCTGCTGCTGGCGATGCTGGCGCCCGCGGCGGCGGCGACAGACTTCAGGGTGGTGCTGGACCCCGCGGTCGCGGACGGGCCGGTCACCGGGCGCCTGATCGTGGCCGTGGCCCGCGCTGGCCAGCCCGAGCCGCGGCTGGCGATCGGGCTGAACGGCCCGGCCGTGTTCGGGGTCGATGTCGAAGGGCTGGCGCCGGGCGCGGAAGTCGCGGTCGGCGCGGACGCCGCCGCCTACCCGCTGGAGAGCCTCGACGCGCTGCCGCCCGGCGACTATCACGTCCAGGCGGTGCTGGTCCGCTATACGCAGCTGGACCGCGCCGACGGACACCGCCTGTGGCTGCCGCTGACCGATCGCCGGGTGCCCTTCCACGCCAAGCCCGGCAATCTGTACAGCGCGGTCCAGTCGGCCACGCTGGGGCCGGATGTGGCGCCGGTGCCGCTGCGCCTGGCGGCGACCGTGCCGGAGTTGCCCGAACTCGAGGACACGCCGTGGATCCGCCGGGTACGCATCCGCAGCGAGATCCTCAGCGACTTCTGGGGCGTACCGATCCACATCGGCGCCAGCGTGCTGCTGCCGCGCGGCTTCGACGAGAACCCCGACGCACGCTACCCGCTGGTCTACGTCTTCGGCCATGGCAACGCGCCGTTCGGCTTCGATCCCGATCCGGCCAGCCACGACGAGGCAGCGGTGGCCAGGGCCCGCGACGCCAACGTCGAGACCGGCTACGAGTTCTCCCAGGCCTGGCAGGGCGAGGATTTTCCGCGCGTGGTCGCGATCACCTTCGAGCATCCCAGCCCGTACTTCGTCGAGTCCTACGCGGTCGATTCCCCCAACAACGGCCCGTACGGGGAAGCGCTGACCAGCGAGATCATGCCCGAGCTGGAGCGGCGCTTCCGCGGCATCGGCCAGCCGCACGCGCGCATCGTCGAGGGCGCCTCGACCGGCGGCTGGGAGGCGCTGGCGCTGCAGCTCCACTACCCGGATTTCTTCGGCGGCGCGTGGGTGTTCAACCCCGACCCGATCGATTTCCGCAACTACCTGCTCAGCGACATCTACGCCGACGACAACATGTTCAGCGTGCCGGCCAACGACTGGCTGCAGACCGAACGTCCGTTCCGCCGGACCCGCGACGGCCAGCCGCTGCTGGACATGCGCCACCTGGCGGCGTTCGAAGCGGTGCTGGGCTCGCGCGGCCGCTCCGGCTACCAGCTGGACATCTGGCAGGCCACCCACGGCCCGGCCGGCGAGGACGGCTACCCGCGGCTGCTGTTCGACAAGCGCAGCGGCGCGATCGACCGCGAGGTCGCCACGTGGATGCGCGACAACGGCTACGACCTGAGCGCGTACGCGCGCGACCACTGGGACCAGCTGGCACCGCGCCTGCGCGGCAAGCTGCACCTGTTCGCCGGCGAGATGGACGATTTCTACCTCAACCTCGCGGTCTACCGCTTCGAGCGGATGCTGCGCGAGGTGGCCGGCGACGGCTATCCGGCGCGATTCGAGTACGGCCGGCCGATGAAGGGCCACAACTGGCACCACACCGACTGGGCCGGAGTGGTGCGCGAGATGGCCGCCCACGTCGACGCCAATGCGCCCGCCCGCCCCTGACGACTCCAGCAAAGGACCCCTGACATGACGATGACGCCCCGCGACCGGCTGCTGACCGCCTGGCTGGTCGCCGTGACCGCACTCTCCGGCTGGACCGCCTGGGACCGGATCACCACCCGTCCGGCCGACCAGGCCGAAACCGCCGCGACCGGCGAGTTCGAGGAACTCACCGTGCAGCGGCTCAACGTGGTCGAGCCCAACGGCCTCAACCGCCTGGTGATCGCCAACAGCGCGCGTTTCCCGGGGCTGTTCATGGAAGGCACCGAATACCGCCATCACAGCCGCAAGGGCGGCGGGATGCTGTTCTTCAACGACGAGGGCGACGAATCCGGCGGCATGACCTTCGCCAGCGCGAAACAGGACGGCGCCCACGCGGCCTCGGCCGGGCTGTTCTTCGACCAGTACAAGCAGGACCAGACCGTCGGCATGGTCTACAACGACCAGGACGGCCGCCGCGTCGCCGGGCTGCGGGTCTGGGACCGCCCGGACTATTCGATCGGGCCGCTGATGGAAATGAGCGACCGCGCCGCAGGGGCGGAATCCGACGCCGAGCGCGAGGCCATCCGCAAGGAGATGATGGACTACGCGATGGCGCGCGGCGGCGCCGGCGCCGAACGCCTGTTCGCCGGCAAGGCGCTGGAGGACGCGGTGGTGCGCCTGGCCGACCCGGAGGGCCGGCCACGGCTGCAGCTGACGGTCGACGCCGAGGGCGAGCCGCGGCTGGATTTCCTGGCCGCGGACGGCACCGTGCTGCGCAGCATCACCGCGCAGTGAGCCACTACGATCCGCCGCGCGAGCGGGCAGCACGGCAGGACGTGATATGAAGCATGGCGAGTGATGGGCAAGCGCAGCGTCAGGGATTCTGTCCGTGGAACATGAGAGCCGCATCCGCTGGTTCGCGCGGGAAGTGTTGCCGCACGAAAGCGACGTGCGCCGCTGGCTGTCCTCGCGCATCCGCGGCCTCGCGATGTGCGACCTCGACGAGGTCGTCCAGGAAACCTACGCCCGGCTGTGGGCGGTGAACACGGACGGCATCAACGACGCGCGCGCCTATCTGTTCGTCATCGCCAGGCGCGTGGTCGGCGAGACCGTCAGGAGGTCGCGGATCGTGCCGATCGAGACGGTGGCGGACATCGACGCGCTGCACGTGGCGGACGCCGGACCCAACCCGGAACGGCGCCTGAGCGGCCGCGAGGAAGTCGAGCGGCTGCACGCGGCGATCGCGGCGCTGCCGGCCAAGTGCAGGCAGGCGTTCGTGATGAAGAAATTCGAGTCGCTGTCGCAGCGCGAGATCTCGGAGCGGATGAACATCTCCGAGAGCACCGTGGAGAAGCACCTGGCCAAGGCCCTGAGAACGATCATGCGGGAAATGAGCAAGATGCCGGCCCTGCCGGCACGGAGCAGTGGAGCGGATGAGCGCAGGCAACGACAGCGCTGATATCGACGGCATCGCCGCCGGCTGGGCGGTCCGGGCGTCCGAGGGCGCGCTGGGCGAGCGCGACCGCGGCGAGCTCGACGCCTGGCTGGCGCGCGATCCGCGCCACCGCGGCGCGTTCGTGCGCGCGCAGGCGATCTGGCACGACCTCGACCGCATCGCCGCGATGGCGAAGGGTGGTGGCGAGGAGCCAGTCGTGCCGCAGCGCCGCGTGCGCATGCGCGCATTCGCCGTCGCCGCCTCGCTGCTGCTGGCCGTGCTGGCCGGCGGCATCGGCTACGAGCACTATGCCGGCCGCCACGCTGCCGGCGTCGGCCAGATCGTGAGGCTGGCGCTGGACGACGGCTCCATCGTCGTGCTCAACACCGATTCGGTGATCCGGGTGCGCTATGGCGAGGCGCAGCGCCGCATCCGCCTGCAGCGCGGCGAAGCCACCTTTCAGGTCGTCAGCGACCCGGCGCGGCCGTTCGTGGTCGAGGCCGGCGACGTGGCCGCGCGCGCGGTGGGCACCGAGTTCGCGGTGCGCCGCCTGGGCGATGCCGTGGCGGTGACGGTACTCGAGGGCGTGGTCGAGGTCGAACGCCCCGATTCCAGGGGCCTGGAGCGGCCGCGGCGCGCGGCCCGCAACGAGCAGGTGGTGGCCGCGCGCGCCCTGCCGATGATCGAGAACGCACTCACCGCCGAGGAGGTATCGCGTCGCCATTCCTGGCGCGAAGGCTACCTGGCCTTCGACGGCGAACCCTTGGAGGCCGCCATCGCCGAGATGAACCGCTACGCCCAGGTCCCGATCCGCATCGCCGATCCGGACCTTGCGGCCGAGCACTTCGTCGGGGTGTTCCGGATCGGCGACACCCGCGCCTTCGCGCGTTCCGCGGCGGCGACCTTCGACGCCCGGGTGGTCGAGGAGCCCGGAGCGATCGTCCTGACCCGCGCTTCCACGCCGCGCCGGCAATAGAGGATTCGCGACGCACGCCCCTCGTACACAGGGAGGGCATGCATCGCGCATGCGATACCGGGGAGAACGGGGACCGTGAACAGCATCGGATCATGCAGGATTCCGCGGCGCAGCCGGCTGTGGCTCGCCATCGGCCTGGGCTGTGCGCTCGCCGCCGCGCCGGCGCAGGCGCAGGAGCGCAGGGAGTTCGACCTGCCGCCGCAGGAGGCCGCCCAGGCGATCCGCACGGCCGCGGAGCAGTCGGGCCTGCAGATCATGGCGCCGGAAGGCGATCTGCGCGGGGTTCGCACCCGCGCGGTCCACGGCAATTTCGAGACCATCGAAGCGGTGCGGCGGATGTTCGAGGGCACCGGACTGGAGGTGGTGGCCAGCGGCGAGGACACCGTCACCGTGCGGCGTCCGCGCGCTCCCGCGCCGCAGCCCGTGCCGACCGCAGAGGTCCCGCCGCCGACCGGCCAGACCGTGGAGCTCGAGCGCATCCAGGTCACCGGCACCCGCATCAACCGCGCCGGCTTCGATACCCTGCAGGCGGCGCTGGTGACCAGCGCCGAGGAGATCGACCGGCGCGGCTATACCAACATCGGCCGGGCACTCGAGGACACGCCCGGGTTCGGTCCCTCGGCGTCGAGCCCGGTGGGCGCCGCACAGGCACCCCTCGGGATCGCCCAGACCTTCGTCAATTTCTTCGGCCTGGGATCGCAGCGTACCCTGACCCTGGTCAACGGCAGGCGGTTCGTCTCTTCCAACACCGTCGCCGGCGTCGGCGGGGCGGCCTCGTCCGGCTCGCAGGTGGACCTCAACGTCATCCCCGCGGGCCTGGTCGACCGGGTCGAGACAGTCGCCATCGGCGGCGCGCCGGTATACGGCTCGGATGCGATCGCCGGCACCGTCAACGTGATCCTCAAGGAGGATTTCGAGGGCGCCCAGGCGTCGGTGCAGTACGGCATCACCGACCGCGGCGACGCCGAGAGCTACAGCGTGCGCGGCCTGTTCGGCGGCAACTTCGCCGACGGCCGCGGCAACGCGGTGATCAGCACCGAGTACCACCGCCAGCATGGCCTGCGCCTGTCCGACCGGATGCCGTTCCGTTACCTGCTGCCGAACCCCGACGATACCGGCCCCGCCGACGGCATCGCCGCGTGGGTGGCGGCCGACAACCTGCGCTACGCCCTCTTGACCGAAGGTGGGCTGCCATACGACAACCAGCTGGCGCCGATCCTGGGCTTCGACCTGCCTGGCGCGGTGCTGCCGCCGTTCTATACGCGCGGCAACTACATCTACGACTCGAGCGGCACGCCGCTCCAGTTCGGCGCCGACGGCGAACTGGTGTCCTACGTGCCGGGTCGGGCGGTCCAGGAAGCGCTCGGCGCGCCGATCCTGGCCGACGGCGGCGACGGCCTGGATCCGGCCGACCATTTCGGGCTGCTGACCCCGAGCGAGCGCACCATCTTCAATGCGCTGGGCCATTTCGACATCACGCCGTCGGTGCGGGCTTTCGCCGAGACGACCTATGTGCGCACCGAAGGCGTCGAGCAGAGCGAGCTCTACCAGTTCGCGGCGCCGGTGGTGGGCGGGCCGACGCTCCGATTCTCCGCGGACAATCCCTACCTGAGCGATCGCTCGCGGGCGATCCTGGCCGACAACGGGCTGGACGGCTTCAACCTCAGTCGCAACCTCAACGACATCGTCGACCGCACCCCAGGCGAAACCACGCTGGATCTGTATCGTTTCGTCGGCGGCCTGAAGGGCGACTTCGCGGCCTTCGACGAGACCTGGTCCTGGGATCTTTCCTACAACTACGGTCGCAGCGAAAGCATCTCGTCCCTGACCTATATCGACCCGGCACGGCTGCTGCGCGCCATCGACGCGGTGCGCGACGGCAGCGGCAACATCGTCTGCGCCTCCGGTGGCGATTGCGTGCCGATCAACCTGTTCGGCGCCGGCAACGCCAGCTTGGAGGCGATCGACTACCTCACCGACCGCGGCCGCGCCGCCAGCCTCAACACCCAGAAGGTCCTGACCGGCAACCTGACCGGCGCGCTGCCGGTCGGGCTGGCCGAGCCGCTGCAGTTCAACGTCGGCGCGGAGCGCCGCACCGAGAGCGGCGCGTTCGAGCCCGACGCCACCCTCGAGGCGGGCAACGTGCTGATCGGCAGCGGTTCCGGCAGTTTCGCCGGGATCGAGGGCAGCTACCGCACCACCGAGTTCTACGGCGAACTGGTCGCCCCGCTGATCGCGGAGTCGCAGGAGCTGCGCTTCGCCAAGGCGCTGAGCCTGGAGGCGGCCGCCCGCCACGTCGACAACTCCCTCGCCGGCAGCGACCTGACCTGGTCGGTCGGCGCGCGCTTCGCCCCGCGCCTGCCCGGCTGGGGCGACGGCCTGGTCTTCCGCGGGGTCTATACGCATGCGATCCGCTCGCCGGCGATCACCGAGCTGTTCCTGGGTTCGGCCCCGGTCGCGGGCTCGATCAACGACGTGTGCAACGCGCAGAACTACAACCGCGGCGCCAACCCGGCCGTGCGCGAGGCCAACTGCCGGGCCGCCCTGGCGGCGGTCGGCGTCGACGATCCGGCCGCCTTCGAGTCCACCACCGGCGCGGTCTCGGCGTACGGCACCCGCTCCGGCAACGTCGACCTGATGAACGAGACCGCCGACTCCTGGTCGCTCGGATTCGTGTACCAGCCGGTCGCCCTGCCCGATTTCCGCCTGGCGATGGACTGGTCCGACATCTCGCTGGAGAACGGCATCCAGAATCTCGGCATCGGCGCGCTGCTGTCGGCCTGCTACGACAGCGCCAACTTCCCCAACGAGCCGGCCTGCGCGACCTTCGAGCGGCTGACCGCCGAACAGGCGGCGGCGCAGCCGGGGGCCGTGCGCACCGCCGGCGACATCGCCAACGGCTACCGTACCGGCTTCGTCAACACCTCGACGCTGGACTTCTCCGGGCTGATCGGCGCCGCCGAGTACCGTTTCGACCTCGGCGTCGGCAGCATGCGCATCGGCAGCAAGCTGTCGTACACCCACAAGTACGAACTCGTGGCGCAGCCCGGCGTGCCGGCCCAGGATGCCGTCGGCAGCGTCGGCACGCCCGAGTACCGGGTGAACCTGTCCACCGGCTACAGCCTCGACAAACTCGAGCTGGACCTGCAGGCGCTGTGGACCAGTTCGGTCGTCCGCGACCTGGACGCGACCGAAGAGGACCTTCCGCGCGAGGTCAATGACATCGGTGACTACTGGCGTTTCAACGCCACCGTCGGCTATTGGCTCGGCAACCACGTCAAGGCGCAGCTGTCAGTCCACAACCTGTTCGACCGCAAGATCCCATATGCCGCGCAGGTGGGCCGCAATTTTGGCGCCTACGACCCGATCGGCCGCACCTACCTGCTGCGCCTGAGCGCGAGCTTCTGAACGGCCCGCGCGCCGCCGGGACCGGTCCCGGCGGCTGCGCGCGACCACCCGGCGCGCCGTCCATGGCCGGCCGCCTCCGTGCATCGAGGAATCGCCTGTTGAAACATCTGCTATCCATCATCCTGCTGTCGCTGACGCTGCTGCCGGCGTGTTCGCCATCGCCCTCCGCTGAGGTCGCCGCCACCGCAGATGCCATCGCGCCGCCGCCGCCGCGCCACGACATCGAGCAGCTGATGGCGTTCGACGAGATCGCCGGGCTGGACTTCTCGCCCGACGGCGAGCTGCTGCAGTTCACCAGCAAGCGCAGCGGCGTGGCCAACCTGTACGTGATGCCGGCGGCCGGCGGCGCCGCCGAAGCGCTGACCGACTCGGACGAGACGGTACTGGCGATCGGCTGGTTCCCCGATGGGGAGCGCGTGCTCTACGCCAGCGACCACGGCGGCAACGAACTCCATCACCTCTACGTCCGCGAGCCCGACGGCGAAAGCCGCGACCTGACCCCCGGCGAACGCCTCAAGGCGCGGTTCGTCGCCTGGGCCCCGGACGGAGCGTCGTTCTTCGCCGCCACCAACGAGCGCGATCCGCGCCACTTCGACCTGTACGAGTACTCGACCACGGACTACTCACGCCGGCGGCTGTTCACCAACGACGCCGCCTACCAGATGCATGCGGTCAGCGGCGACCGCCGCCTGGTGGCGCTGAGCCGGATCCACGACAACGCCCACACCGACTGCTTCGTCTACGAGGTCGAGAGCCGCCGCATGCGCCGGCTCACCGAACAGGGCCGCAGGATCGCCTGCGTGCCGCAGGAATTCTCCCGCGACGGCCGGCAGCTGTTTCTCACCAGCGACGCCGGCGGCGAGTTCAGCCGCCTGGAGCGCCTCGACCTCGAGAGCGGCGAACGCACCACGGTCCTTGCCGTCGACTGGGACGTCACCGGCGCGCGGCTGTCCGCCGACGGCACCCGTCTGGCCGCGTTCGTCAACCACGACGCGCGCACCGTGGTCCACCTGTTCGACCCCGGTACCCTCGAGCGGCAGCGGGTGCTGGATGCGGCGCCGGCGACGGTCGCCAATTTCGCGCTGTCCCCCACCGGCGCGATCGCCACGGTCGAGAGCGCGGGCGACATGCCCGGCGATCTGCGCCTGTACCCGGCCGGCGCGGACGCGCCGGTCCGCCTGGTCGATTCACTGCCGCCCGGCATCCCGGCCGGCGACCTGGTGCCGGGACGGGTGGTGCGCTTCCATTCCCACGACGGGGTGATCGTGCCCGGCATCCTCTACGTGCCCAAGGGCATTGTCGAGGGCGAGACGCGACCGGCCGCGATCTGGGTACACGGCGGCCCGGGCGGCGAGAGCAGGATCGGCTTCAAGCCGATGGTCCAGTACCTGGTCAACCACGGCTACGTGGTCTACGAGATCAACAACCGCGGCTCCTCCGGGTCCGGCAAGACCTTCTACCATCTCGACGACGGCCGCCACGGCGAGGCCGATCTCGACGACGTGGTCGCCTCCCGGCAGATGCTGATCGACACCGGACTGGTCGATCCGGACCGCATCGCGGTGATGGGCGGCTCCTACGGCGGCTTCATGGCGCTGGCGGCGCTGGCGTTCCGGCCCGACGTGTTCGCCGCCGGGGTGAACATCTACGGCGTCTCCAACTGGACGCGGCTGCTGGCCAACACGCCGGAGTGGTGGGAGGACCTGCGCCGCCTGCTCAAGAGCGAGATGGGAGACTGGGAAGCCGACCCCGAGCGCTTCGAGGCGATCTCGCCGGCCTTCCACGCCGGCAACATCCGCAGGCCGCTGCTGGTGCTGCAGGGCGCCAACGATCCGCGGGTGCTGCCGGTGGAGTCGGAGGACATCGTCGAGCGGGTGCGGGCCAACGGCGTGCCGGTCGAATACGTCGTGTTTCCCGACGAAGGCCACGGCTTCCGCAAGAAGGCCAACCAGGTCGTGGCCTATCGCACCATCCGCGAGTTCCTCGACCGCCATGTGCGCGATGCGGCGCCCCCGCCGGCCCCGGATCCGCAACCGGCCATGACGGACGGCGAGACCTCGGGACGGCAGTGATCACGTCGGGCCCCAACCTCAGCCGCCGCGGCTTCCTTGCCGGGGCCGCCGCGGGCGCCGCGCTCGCGGCTCTGCCCGCGCTTGGCGTCGGCGGGGCCGAGCAGTCCCGGCGACTGGCCGAACTGTTCGAGCGCAGCTTCGCGCGGCGCTTGCGCCGGAGTCCGCTGCTGCAGGCGACGCTGGGGCTGAACACCGATCACCACCGCTGGGACGATGTCGGTGCACAGCACCGGCAAGAGGACATCGACCTGCTGCGCGGCGACCTCGCCGAATTGCGCGCCATAGACCCCAGCCCCCTGCCGCAGGCCGCGCGGCTCGATCATTGCCTGTTCCGCTACGACACCGAGCAGGCGCTGCGCCGGCTGCACTGGCGCAGCCACCACTACCCGGTCTGCCAGATGCGCGGACCGCAGCGGACCGTGCCGCAGACCCTGATCGACCGGCACCCCATCGCCAGCCGCGCGGACGCCCAGGCCTACATCGAGCGCCTGCGCGGCGTGGATGGCTACATGCGACAGGTGGTGGACGGCCTGCGCGAGCAGCAAGCGGCGGGGATCTGCCCGCCCGCCTCCACGCTGGCGCCGGTGGTCGACACCTGCACCCGTCTGCTGCGCGGCACTCCCTTCGATGGCGAGGGCGACAACGCCATCCTCGTCGACTTCGACGCCAAACTCGCCGCCGCAGGACTGGAGGGCGCGGATGCGCTGCGGCGCGACGCCGTCGCCGCGATGCAAGACGGCTTCGCTCCCGGGTTCCGCCGGCTGATCGCCTGGCTGCAGGCGGCGCAGGGCGATGCGCCGTCGACCGCCGGCGTCTGGTCCCTGCCGCAAGGCGATGCCTACTACGCGGCGATGCTGCGCACCGAATCGACCCTGACGCTGGATCCGGACCGCGTGCACGCGATCGGTCTGGAGGAGACCGCGCGCCTGCACGACGAGATCCGCACGCTGGCGCCGCGCCTCGGCCATCGCGACACGCTGCGCGAGCTGATCGAGCGGGCGCGCTCGGACCCCGACGCCCGCTATCCCGATACCGATGCCGGGCGCAGCGATTACCTGGCCGCCGCCGAAGCGGTCATCGAGGCGGTGTCGGCGCGGCTCGACGCGCTGACCGGGTTCCGACCACCCGCCCGGGTCGGGGTGAGGCGGGTGGAACCGTGGCTGGAAGTCTCGGCCGGCATTGCCGGCTATTTCCCACCGTCGCAGGACGGCTCGCGTCCGGGGATCGTGCGCTACAACCTGCGCGACATGGGCAACCTGCCCCGCCACGAGCTCACCGCCCTCGCCTGCCACGAAGGCGTGCCCGGCCACCACCTCGAGCGTTCGGTCTCCGCCTCGCTGCAGAACCTGCCGGACTTCCGTCGCCACGGCGGCTATACCGCCTTCAGCGAGGGCTGGGCCCTGTACGCCGAACAGCTTCCGGTCGACCTCGGCCTGTACGAGGACCCGTGGCAGGACCTCGGGCGGCTGTCGAGCGAACTGATGCGTGCCGGCCGGCTGGTGGTCGACACCGGCCTGCACGCGCGCCGCTGGAGTCCGCAACGGGCGCTGCGCTGGCTGGACGACAACACCTTCGACGCGGCACCCGCCAACGCCATCGCGGTCCGGCGCTATCTGGTGACCCCAGGCCAGGCCACCGCCTACCAGCTCGGCAAGCGCAGCCTGGTCGAACTGCAGGCGCGGGCTCGGCGCGAACTCGGGACGGCCTTCCGGCTGCGCGATTTCAACGATGCGCTGCTGGGCGAGGGTCCACTGCCGTTGCCGCTGCTCGAAGAACGGACCGGACAGTGGATCACCAACGGGGCCGAGGGCCGATCCGCATGATTCCACCGGGAAGCGCCGCGAAACGCTGGGCCGTGATCCTGCTCGCCTGCGCATGGGCCGGTACCGGGGGCGCGGCTACGCCGGCGCCGCCGTCGGAGGAAGCGCGCCTGGATGCGTTTTTCGCACAGGCCTGGCAGCGCGAGCTGCAGCGCAGCCCGATCCGCCAGTCGCGGCTCGGTCTGCGCGACGCGCAGGACCGCTGGGACGAGGTCGGCGATGGCCGCCGCGAGGCGGAAGCCGCCGCGCTGCGCCGGGACCTGGCGGCGCTCGAGGGATTCGACAACGCGAAACTCGGCACGCAGGCGGCGCTCAGCCGGCGCCTGTACGTCGCGTTCGCCGAGGATCGCCTGCAGCGCCTGCGCTGGCAGCGGCACGACTACCTGCTGACCCAGATGGGCGGGCTGCACTCCCGCGTCCCCGATACCCTCATCAGTCACCACCCGGTCCGCAGTCGCGCCGATGCCGAGGCCTACATCGCCCGGCTGCAGCGCGTCGACGGGCTGATGGCCGAGGTGGTCGCCGCGCTGCAGCTCCAGGAGGCGGCCGGGGTGCGGCCGCCGCGCTTCGTCCATGCCCTGGTGCTGGATGCGGCCGGCAACCAGCTGCGCGGCAGGCCGTTCGACGACTCGGCGCAGGACAGCCCGCTGTATGCGGATTTCAGCACCAAGCTCGAACAGCTCGGCTGGCCCGACGACGAGAAGCGGGCGTTGCTGCAGCGCGCCACCGAGGCCCTGACCGGCGGCTTCCGGGCGGGCTACGGCAGGCTCATCGCGCACCTGGAGGCCGCCGCCGAACTGGCCGGCGAAGAGGACGGCGTCTGGCGCCTGCCCGATGGCGCCGAGTACTACGCCTCGCTGCTGCGTCACTACACCACCCTGAGCGTCGATGCCGATACGCTGCACGACACCGGCCTGCGCGAGGTCGCGGCGATCCACGCGCAGATGCGCGCGATCAAGCAGGCGGTCGGCTTCGAGGGCGACCTGCAGGCCTTCTTCGCCCACGTACGCACCGACTCCCGGTTCCGCTATCCCGACAGCCAGGCCGGCCGCGATGCGTACCTCGCCGACGCCGATACCCTGCTGAAGGAAATTCTCGCGCGCCAGGACGAGCTGATCACCCGGATCCCCGCGACGCCGGTGGTGGTGCGCGCCGTGGAGCCCTGGCGCGAGGCGACCGCGCCCAAGGCGTTCTACCGCAGTCCGCAGCCCGGCAGCAGCGATCCCGGCGTGTTCTACATCAACCTACACGACATGGGCGCCGCGCCGCGCTACCAACTGCCGGTACAGCTCTACCACGAGGCAGTGCCCGGCCATCACACCGAGACGATGATCGCGCATCAGCTCGAGGGCGTGCCGGCGTTCCGCCGCTACGCCTCGATCGCGGCCTTCAGCGAGGGCTGGTCGCTGTACGCCGAAGCGCTGCCGAAGGAGCTGGGCCTCTACCAGGACCCGTACGCCGACTTCGGCCGCCTGTCGCTGGCGCTGATGCGCGCGGCGCGGCTGGTGGTGGATACCGGGCTGCACGCCAGGCGCTGGAGCCGCGACCGCGCGATCGCCTGGCTGGACGCGAACACGCCGGCCTCGCACTACGACAACCGCCGCGAGGTCGAGCGCTACGTCGTCCTGCCCGGACAGGCGACGGCCTACTACGTCGGCATGCTCCACATCCAGGCGCTGCGCGAGCGTGCCGAACGCACGCGCGGCGCGTACTTCGACCTGCGCGGTTTCCACGACACGGTGCTCGGCAGCGGGCCGCTACCGCTGCCGCTGCTGGACCAGGTGGTCGATGCGTGGATCGGGCAACAACTGCAGCAGGGAGATCCAGAATGATGCGATCCCGTCTCCGGCTGCGCTCCGCGCTTTCGTTGCTGTGCTGCCTGGCCGCACTGCTCGCACTCGCCCGGCCGGCGATGGCCGCCGACGACATCGAGCGGACCGCCGCGCAGCTGCGCGATCGCGCCCTGGCCGGCGAGACCATCGCCTACGACTTCGTCAGCGAGCTGACCACGCGCTTCGGCCCGCGCCCGGCCGGATCGGCCGCCGAGCACGCGGCCGCGGACTGGGCCGCCGCACGGCTGCGCGCGCTCGGGTTCGACCGCGTCGAGGTCCAGCGTTTCCCGCTGGTGGGCTGGGTCCGCGGCGAGGAATCGGTGGAGATCGTCGGCGCGCACCCGCAGCGCCTGGTGGCGGCAGCGCTCGGCGGCTCGCCGGCCACGCCCACCGGCGGCATCGAGGGCGAGGTGGTGCTGTTCGATAGCCTGGACGCCCTGCGCGCCGCGCCCGCCGGCGCGCTCGAGGGCCGCATCGCCCTGGTCAACCAGCGGATGCCGCGCATCGCCGGCGCCTACGGCGCGCTGGTGCCCGGACGCCTGTTCGCGCCCGGCGAGGCCGCCGACCGCGGCGCGGTCGCCCTGCTGCTGCGTTCGATCGGCACCGGCACGGCGCGCTTCGCCCATGTCGGTTCCACCCGCTACCGCGACGGCCGGGTGCCGCTGCCGAGCTTCGCGCTGGCCGGCGCCGACGCCGACCAGATCGAGCGCCTGCTGGCGCTGGGGGAGCCGGTCCGCGTGCGGCTGCATTCGCAGGCCCGGCACGTGCACACCCATTCCCAGAACGTGGTCGCCGAGCTGCGCGGCCGCGAGACCCCGGACCAGACGATCGTGCTGGCGGCGCACCTGGACAGCTGGGATGCCGGGACCGGCGCGATCGACGACGGCGCCGGCGTGGCGGTCGTGGTCGCCGCGGCGGAACTGATCGCACGCCTGCCGCAGCGGCCGCGGCGCAGCCTGCGGGTGGTGCTGTACGGCGCCGAGGAGGTCGCCCAGCCGCATACGCCCGAGACCGGCGGCGCCGCCTACCTCGAGCGCCACGCCGCCGAGGTTCAGGACCACGTGCTGGCGATGAAGAGCGACTTCGGCGCCGGCGCGGCGCAGGCGCTCTCGCTGCCGCCCGGGGTCGCGGACAGCGGCTTCGGCCGCGCCCTGTACCGGGTGCTCACGCCGATGGCGATCGTGCCCTCGCGCGAGCCGCCGGGGCGCGGCGGCGTCGACATCGCGCCGCTGGTCGAGGCCGGGGTGCCGGCGTTCGTGCTGCGCCAGGACGGCAGCGGCTACTTCGATCTCCATCACACCGCCGACGACACCCTGGACAAGATCGACCCGGCGAACCTGGACCAGAACGTCGCCGCCTGGGCCGCGCTGATGTGGCTGGCGGCCGAGACCGGGGCGGACTTCCGCGCCCTCTCCGCTGCGCAGGCGGCCGAATGAGCCCGCGCCGGCCCGCCCGCGCGCGCGCTGCGTGGCTGGCGCTGGCGGCCTGGCTGGCGCTGGTCCCCGCGCTCGCCTCCCCGCCGAAGCAGGACGGACCTCGATACATCCACGTCGGCCGGCTGCTGGCCGATCCGGCCGGCGGCCAGGTGCTGTCGCGGATGACCGTGGTGGTCGAGGGCGGGCGGGTCGTCGATCTGCGCGAGGGCTACGTCGGTACGCCAGGCCAGACCATCGACCTGTCCGACCGCTTCGTGCTGCCCGGCCTGATCGACAGCCACGTGCACCTGGGCCACGAGAACGGGCCTGACGACAAGCTGCTGCGCACGGTGCGCAGCGCCGCCGACCTCGCCATCAACGGGGTGGCGTTCGCGCGCCTGACCCTCGAGGCCGGGTTCACCACGGTCGCCGACCTCGGCGCCGAGAACGAGGCGATCTTCGCCCTGCGCGACGGCATCGCCGCGGGCAAGCTGCCCGGGCCGCGGATCCTCGCCGCCGGCAACGTGCTCAGCCCGCACGGCGGCGAGGGCGACCTGTTCGGCTACCGCGGCGACGTCACCCGCGCGCTGCAGCGGCCCAACCTGTGCTCCGGCGCCGACGACTGCAGGCGCCTGGTGCGCCAGCAGGTCCAGCGCGGCGCCGACCTGATCAAGATCGTCGCCACCGGCGCGGTGCTCTCGGACGCGGATGCCGGCGTCGACCAGCAGTTCACCGACGCCGAGCTGCAGGCCATCGTCGACACCGCGCACGCACTCGGTCGCCGCGTCACCGCGCACGCGCATGGCACCGCCGGCGTCAACGCGTTCTTGCGCGCCAGCGGCGACGCGATCGAGCACGGCACCTGGCTGGACCAGGACTCGGTGGCGCTGTTCAAGCACAACGGCGCCTGGCTCGTGCCCACGCTATTGGCCGGCGACACCGTGGCCGGCTGGGCAGCCGACCCCGATTCGTTCCTGAGTCCGGCGGCGAAGGCCAAGGCCGCATCGGTCGGCCCGGCGATGCTGGAGATGGCGCGTCGCGCCCACGCTGGCGGCGTGCCGATCGCCTTCGGCACCGATTCCGGGGTCAGCCGTCACGGCGACAACGCCCGCGAGTTCGGCCTGCTGGTGGCGGCCGGGCTGACGCCGCTGGAGGCGGTCCGCACCGCCACGGTCAACGCCGCAGCGCATCTCGGCCTGGCGGATGAGGTCGGCCGCCTCGCCCCGGGCATGGCCGCCGACCTGATCGCGGTCGACGGCGATCCGCTGCAGGACGTGGACGTGCTGCGGCGGGTGCGGTTCGTGATGAAGGCCGGCGTCATCCACAAGGATCAATAGGAGGTCACATGCAAGTCTGGGGAGTCGTGTTGGCGGCGTTGGCGCTGGTCGCCGGGCCCGCGCGCGCGGACACCACCGCGCCGGAGACCGCGCCGGCGCACTACACGCTGCAGGCGCGGATCGATGCCGACGGCACGCTGCACGCGCGCGTGGCGATCGAGCTGACGGCCGAGGCCGCCGCCGCGCCGGTGTCATTCCTGCTCGGCGAGCGCTTCGCGATCGATCGCGCCGATGCCGGTGCCGGCGGCAACGTGGCGATCGCCGCCACCGACAAGCCGTTCGCCGGCCTGCAGAAGATCACCGCCCAGTTCGCCGCGCCGGGGCCGGCGCGCCTGGAGCTGGACTATTCCGGGCCGCTGACCGGAGGGGCGAACAGCGTGGCGGCGTTCGCGGAAGACCGGATCGAGCTTTCCGTCGACAACATGTGGTTCCCGGTGCGCGAGGACATCGGCCTGCAGTTCACCGTCGACGCCACCTTCCAGGGCATTCCGGCGGACTACGTGTCGGTCTCGCAGGGCGAACTGGCGCGGACCGACGACGGCGCGGTGCGCATGGTCCGCACCCGGCCGGACATCGACCTGCCGCTGATCGCCGCGCGCGGGCTGCAGCGCGAGATCCTCTCCGGCGCCGAGTTCCACGCCGTCGATCCGGACGGGGTGCTGACCTCGCTGTTCCGCAAGCACGCGGCGCAGGCGGGCGAGTTCTTCCAGGCGTGGTTCGGCCCGCTGCGCGAGCCGTTTCGCATTGTGGTGGTCTCGCGCGAACAGACCATGAGCTACGTGCGTTCCGGATACATGGTGCTCTCCGACGGCGGCGCCGCCGCACGCGAAGCGGCCAAGCAGGACTTTCCCGAGGCCAACCCGGCCCGGCACATCGCCCACGAGTTCGCCCACGCCTGGTGGTCGCCAGCCGATGCGCTGACCGAGCACTACTGGCTGTCCGAATCGGTGGCCGAGTACGCCGCGATCCGCTACGTCGAGGCGACCTTCGGCATCGCCGACGCGCAGCGGCTGATCGAGCGCATCCGCGAGCGCGGCGAGGCCGCCGGCCCGGTCATCGGCCACGGCCGCCCGAGCGCCGACCAGCTGTACCGGCGCGGCCCGCTGCTGCTGTTCGAACTCGAGGAGGCGGTCGGCCGCGCCGCCCTGGATCGGGTGCTGGCGACCCTCGGTCGCAACCCACCGCGCGAGACCGCGCAGTTCCTGCAGGCGCTGGCCGCCGAGGCGGGCGCGGACGCGGCGGCCGGCTTCGACGCGGCGCTGCGCAGCGACGGGCCGCTCACCGCGGATGGCGAAGCGGGCGCGGACGCCCCGTAGCGGACGCCGGCCCCTTGGCGACGATGCGGCCGGCGACAAGACCCGCTTACGATAGACACCCCCTCTACGTACGGACAGCTGACAACATGGCCGTCGACAACATGGATGACCCGAAGATCTACAGGATCGACGCCTTCACCACCGAACCCGGACAGGGCAATCGCGCCGGCGTGGTCACCGACGCCTCGGGCCTGGACGAGGCCGGCATGCAGGCGATCGCGCATGCCCTCGGTCATTCCGAGACCGCATTCGTGCTGCCGCCGCCGGGCGACGATCACGATCTGTACCTGCGCTTCTTCACCCCGAGCCACGAAGTCCCGGTCTGCGGCCACGCCACCGTCGCCGCGCACTACGCGCTGGCGCTGGAGGGCGCGCCGCCCGGGATCCGGCGCCAGCTGACAGGCGCCGGCGTGCAGATCGTCGAAACCCTGCGCGACGGCGACGACACCGTCGTCCGGATCGCCCAGAGCCCGCCGGAATTCGCGCCGCCGCTCGCCCCGGACCTGGTCCGGCAGGTGCTGGCGGCGCTGGGCGTGGAGACCGGCGATCTCGACTTCCGCTGTCCCTTGCAGGTCGTCTCCACCGGTCACGGGAAACTGATGATCGGGCTGGAACGCCATGCGCGCCTGCGCGCGCTGCAGCCGGACCTGGCGCGACTGGCGGCGCTGAGCCCGCAGGTGGGCAGCAACGGCTATTTCGTGTTCACGCTCGACACCGCCGACGATGACGATGCCGGCAGCCACGGCCGCATGTTCGCGCCGGCGATCGGGATCGACGAGGACCCGGTCACCGGCAATGCCAACGGACCGCTCGGCGCCTACCTGGTGCGCTACGGCCTGCTGGCCGCGCGCGATGGCGAGGCGCGCTTCCGCGCCCGCCAGCGCGCGGGCGACGGACGCCACGGCCATGTCGATGTCACGGTGCGGGTCGACGGCGGCGCACCCGTCGCCGTGACGATCGAGGGCCGGGCCGTGCTCGGCCAGCGCTACGCGCCGATCGGCACGCTCTCGTAGAGCCGAGCTTGCTCGGCTGCACGGGCTCCGGAGCCGACAGCGGAGCAAGCTCCGCTCTACGATCAGCCCAGGCGCAGCCGCGTTGTCCAGAGCCCGGCTGCGGACGCATCGGGGCCGATCGACACTTCAGGCGGCATCGGCCTCGCCCAGGGCCGGCGATTCCGCTTCGACTCCCCGGCCAGCGCCTCGCGCAGTTCGCGCTGGCGGCGCATCAACCCGGCCGCGCATACCGCCGACAGCTGCCGGATCGCAGCGAAGCCATCTGCTGCCCCGGCCGGCCGCCAGCACTATCCACCACGGCGGAAGCGGCTGGAGCGACCGTCGGAGCCCAGGGTTTCCAGCGCGGCCACCCGTCCCTGCGCGTCGCGCTCGAAGCGGACGCGCAGGCCCGGATCGTCGGCCACCGCGAACAGGTCTTCGCCGAGCGGCACCAGGTACTGCGGCGGGCGCCGGCCATTGCGCAGGAACAGGCGCTCGTCCAGCGTGCCGACGGCGACAGGTCCGTAGTCGCCGGTGTAATCCTCAAACGGCGCCGACCCGAACGGCGCGGCTTGCGCGCGCAGCGTCTCCAGCACCCAGCGCGCATCGACGGCATCGGCATCCGGCAGGTCGCGTTCGAGCATCGCTTCCAGCGCCAGCACCCTGGCGGTCGACAGGGCATCGGCGGGAGCCACGGCCACGTCCGGCTGCACGCCGTCGCCTTCCCAGTTGCGTCCGGTGACGGGGCTCACCGGCGAGCCGGTGGAGACGAACACACGGAAACCATGGCCGGCCTCGAACTCCGCGCCGGGATTGGCGGCGCCCGCGGTCGCCTCGCCGACCACGGTGGCGCGCCCGGCATTCTGCAGGGTGTAGGCGAAGGCTTCGGCCGCCGAACCGGTGCGGGCGCTGGTCAGCAGGTAGAGCGGCGTGTCCAGCCGCGGCGTGGGGTACCAGTCGCCCGGCGCCTCGCTGGTGGTGCCTTCGCGGGCATGGAAGACGTTGTAGATGTCCGCGCCGCGGGGCGTGAACGCACTGGCCAGGTAGCCGACCATCGCCGGCGAGCCGCCGCCGTTGCCGCGCAGGTCAATGACCAGCGCATCGGCGTGCGCGACCAGCTGCAGGGCGGCCTCGATGGCGCGGCGGGCCGGCGGCGCCGGCGCCTCGAAGTCGAAATGGGCGAACTGCCGCAGGTCGATGTAGCCGACGTTGCCGGGCAGCACCTCGACGCGGCGGACGCCGTAGTTGCCGCGGCGATCCCGGTCCAGCGGCGGCGCGGACGAAGCGGGCGAGTCCCCTCGGTGTTCCGGCACGGACGCCGGCTCCGGCGACCAGCGCACCGAGAAATGGCGGTCGATCGGTCGCAGATGGCCGGTGAGCGCCGTGGCCAGATCGCGTGGATCGCGCAACGCGTCGAACGTCCCCTGCGCCGCGTCGGCGCGCAGACGATCGGCGATCTCCTTGCCGCGGGCGGGATCGTAATAGCGCGCCTCCACCACCTGCGCCACGCCGGCCACATGGCCGCGCGGATCGGCGGCGGCGGCAGTCGCAGTCGCGGCGACCAGGCAAAAGGCGATGAGGCGTCCTGCAAGGCGTGCGGCATTCGGCATGGCGATGACTCCGGGATGGGATCGTCGGACCCGGCGGATTGGAGACCGGGCGCGGACGCCGTCGAGAGGGCCGCCGGGCCGTCGTCGTGCAGCGGAGCCGGCGGTTCCGTCGGGGCTTTTCGAGAAAGATGCGGCAGCGACGCAAACCGTCGCGACTCGACCCACGGCGGCTGGCCGTGCCGCAGGGGAACGGCGGCAGGCGTCGGGTTGGCCATTGTTGGCGGCGATATCCGCCGACTACCGCTCACGCGGCCGGGCGGCTAGGCGACGTCGGCCTCGTACAGCGCCAGCAGTTCGGCTTCCGCCTTCTCCAGCGCCGCGCGCAGTTCGCGCTGGCGCTGGCCCAGCCTGGCCGCACGCGGAGCGTCGCCGGCATAGGCCGCCGGGTCGGCCAGTCCGGCCTCCACCGTGGCGATTTCCGCCTCCAGCTCGGCGACGCGCGCCTCGGTCCGCGCCAGCCGGTGTGGATTGATCTTCGGCTTCGTCGCGGCCGGCTTCGCCGGCACGGCGGCGGGCGTGGCCGCCGCGGTGGATTTCGCGCCGCGGTCCTCGCCGGGACGGCTGCGCAGCCAGGCCGCGTAGGCGTCGAGGTCGCCGTCGAACGGTTGCACCACGCCGTCGGCCACGCGCCAGAAGCTGTCGCAGACCAGGCCGATCAGGTGCCGGTCGTGCGAGACCAGCACGATGGCGCCGTCGTAGTCGCTGAGCGCCTCGGCCAGCGCCTCGCGCATGTCGAGGTCGAGGTGATTGGTGGGCTCGTCGAGCAGCAGCACGTTGGGTTTTCGCCAGGCGATCAGCGCCAGCGCCAGCCGTGCGCGCTCGCCACCCGAGAAGTTGTCGATGCACTCGAACGCGCGGTCGCCGGGGAAGTTCCACTTGCCGAGGAAGTCGCGGAACGCCTGGATGGCGGCGTCCGGCGCCAGCTCGCGCAGATGATCGATCGGCGAGGTACCCGCCTTCAGCGCTTCGACCGTGTGCTGGGCGAAGTAGCCGATGCACAGGTCCGGGTGCGCGGCGCGCTCGCCGGCCAGCAGCGGCAGTTCGCCGACCAGCGACTTGACCAGGGTCGACTTGCCGGCGCCGTTGGCGCCGAGCAGGCCGATGCGGTCGCCGGGCTCGAGGCCGAAGCCGACGCCGCGTAGTACGGCCACGGGAGGGGTTTCAGCCGAGGAACGAGGAACGAGGAACGAGGAACGAGTGTTCTTCGTCGCCGCATCCGCCGCGGGCACGGCCTGCACACTCGTTTCTCGTTCCTCTTCACTCGTTCCTCGACTTGCATAGCCGCAATCGGCATCGTTCAGCCGCAGCAGCGCGTGCGGCAGCTTCTGCGGGACGGGCAGTTCGATGCGCAGCTCGCGCTCGGCGCGCACCGCCTCGGTCCCGGCCAGCTTGGCCAGCCGCTTGATCCGCGACTGCGCCTGCCTGGCCTTGGTGGCCTGGGCACGGAAGCGGTCGATGAAGCTCTGCAGGTGCGCGCGCTCGGCCTGCTCCTTCTCGTGCGCGATCTGCTGCTGGCGCAGGTGTTCGGAGCGCTGGCGCTCGAAGGCGGTGTAGTCGCCGACGTAGAGCTTGGCCTTGCCGTCGTGCAGGTGCAGGGTATGGGTGGCGACGTTGTCGAGGAACTCGCGGTCGTGCGAGATCAGCAGCAGCGTGCCCGGATACTTCAGCAGCCACTGCTCCAGCCACAGCACCGCATCGAGGTCGAGATGGTTCGTCGGCTCGTCGAGCAGCAGCAGGTCGCTGGGCATCATCAATGCCCGCGCCAGGTTCAGGCGCACCCGCCAGCCGCCGGAGAACGCGCTCACCGGCCGCTGGTGGGCCTCGGCCGCGAAGCCGAGGCCGTGCAGCAGCCTGCCGGCGCGCGCGGTGGCGTCGTAGCCGTTGAGCTCGGCCAGGCGGTGGTGGGCCTCCGCCACCGCCTCCCAATCCTCGGCGGCGGTGGCCTCGGACTCGGCCCGCAGCGCCGCGGCCACCTCGACATCGCCGGACAGCACGAAGTCGATCGCCGCGTCGGGCAGCGAGGGCGTCTCCTGCGCGACGCTGGCGATGCGCACCCGGTTCGGCACGTCCAGGTCGCCGCGGTCGGCCTCGACCTCGCCGCGGATCGCCGCGAACAGCGACGACTTGCCGGTGCCGTTGCGGCCGACCACGCCGAGCCGCCAGCCCGCGTGCAGGGCCAGGTCGACGTCGGACAGCAGCAGGCGTTCGCCGCGGCGCAGGGCGAAATTACGGAAGGCGATCATGGACCGACCATTCTATTACGTCCGGCGCGGCGGCACTTCACTCACGGTGCGGCGGCCGCGCCCTGCTCCCTCTCCCCCGCTCGCGGGGGAGAGGGCTGGGGTGAGGGGGCGACGGAGCCGGATGCTGTCAGTAGAGCCTGGAAAGATCGAGTGCTGGAATGTCAGCGGCCTCGTCCGAATCGATTCGGTAACCAGGCATCGCCGTCTCCGGCGCAGCCGTCACCCATCCGTCGAAACGTGCGCCATTTCGCGCTGCGGACCATCCGCCGGGCGGTTGAGGATGTAACCGTTGACCCATTCAGGGTGAGGTGTTACAGCGAGGTGACATCCTCCGAAACACCACGATAAGCAAAGGAGTCTCCCCCCTCATGCAACGCCGCCCCCTCGCGCTTGCCCTCGCCTTGGCGCTCGCCTCCCCCGCCGCACTGGCGCAGTCGCCGACCGCGGACGAACCCGCGCCGCGCGATCGCGCCACCACCCTCGACACCCTGATCGTCACCGGCACCCGCGTCGCCGACCGCACGGTCGCCGAATCCGCGTCGCCGATCGACATCATCTCCCCGGAAACGCTGGAGTCCACCGGCACGGTGGAACTGGCCACGGCGCTGTCGCGCGCGCTGCCCTCGCTCAACTTCCCGCGCCCGGCAATCACCGACGGCACCGACGCGGTGCGCCCGGCGCAGCTGCGCGGCCTGGCCCCCGACCAGGTGCTGGTGCTGGTCAACGGCAAGCGCCGCCACACCACCGCGCTGATCAACCTCAACGGCAGCCAGGGCCGCGGCTCCTCGCCGGTCGACCTCAACGCGATCCCGATCGCCGCGATCGAGCGCGTGGAGGTGCTGCGCGACGGCGCCTCGGCGCAGTACGGCTCCGACGCCATCGCCGGCGTCATCAACATCGTGCTCAAGGGCAGCGACGCCGGCGGCAGCATCGCGGCGCGCTACGGCCAGTACAGCGCCGGCGACGGCGAGCAGTACCAGGTCTCCGGCGACGGCGGCATCGCGCTGGGCGAAGCCGGCTTCCTGCACCTGGCCGCGCAGGCCGGGCACCAGGACCAGACCGATCGCGCCAGGCCGTTCCAGGGCACGCCCACGGCCAGTTCGCCGCCGCTGGGCGCGGTGGTACAGCGCTACGGCGATCCCGAGGTCGACAGCCGCGCCGTCTCCTACAACGCCGAGATCAGCCCGGCCGAAGGCGTGGTGTTCTATTCCTTCGGCACCTACAGCAAGCGCGATGCGCTCTCCAACGGTTTCTTTCGACCCGCGGGCGACAACCGCAACATTCCCGAGATCTATCCGGACGGCTTCCTGCCCAACATCCGCAACATCGCCGACGACCGCGCAGGCGTCATCGGCCTGCGCGGCACCACGGCGGGCGGCACCGGGATCGACATCAGCTTCAACCACGGCATCAACCACCTGACCTTCGACGTCGAGAACAGCCTCAATCGCACGCTCGGCCCGACCTCTCCCACCAACTTCCACGCCGGCGCGCTGGAAGTCAGCCAGAACGTGCTCAACCTCGACTTCAACAAGATCCTGGACGTCGGCCTCGAATATCCGGTCGCCGTCGCTTGGGGCGCCGAATGGCGCGGCGAGAAGTTCAACCAGAGCCCGGGCGAGCCGGCCTCCTACGCCGATGCCAACCTGATCCTGCCCGACGGCAGCCGCGCCCCGCCCGGTGCGCAGGTGTTCCCCGGATTCCAGCCCTCGAATGCCGGCCAGCACGACCGCCACAGCTACTCGTTCTACCTCGACGCCGAGGCCGATCTGGGCGACCGCTTCAGCGCCGGGCTGGCGGCGCGCTACGAGAACTACAGCGACTTCGGCAGCACTACCTCGGGCAAGCTGTCGGCGCGCTACGCCATCAGCGACGCGGTGGCGCTGCGCGGCACCGTCTCCACCGGCTTCCGCGCGCCCTCGCTGCAGCAGCAGCACTTCCAGTCCACCTCGACCAACTTCATCGGCGGCGTGCCGTTCGAGGTCCGCACCTTCGCGGTCGACGATCCGGTCGCGGTCGCGCTCGGCGCCGAACCGCTCAAGGCCGAGGAATCGACCAACGTCAGTCTCGGCCTGGTGCTGCAACCGGTGGATGCACTGTACGTCACCATCGACGCCTACCAGATCGACATCGACGATCGCATCATCCTGTCGGAAAACCTGGTCGGCGATGCGGTCCGTGATTTCCTGGAAAGGCCGGAAATCGGGATCTTTGGCGTCAACGGCGGCCGCTATTTCACCAACGCCATCGACACCCGCACCCGCGGCGTCGACCTGATCGGCACCTACCGCTGGGCGCTGGGTGCGGGGAACCTCGATTTCACCGCCGGCTTCAACTACAACGACACCGACATCCGGCGCATCGCCCCCAATCCGCCGGAGCTGGAAACCGGCGATCTCGATCTGGAGCGCATCGGCCGTGTCGAGCAAGGCCGGGTGACGGTCGGTGCACCGTCGGACAAGCTGTTCCTGTCGGGGGTCTGGAACAGCGGATCCTGGACGCTCTCCGCCGCGGCTACGCGCTACGGCGAGTTCGAGGTACTCAACGGCGATCCGGCCCGCGACCAGACCTTCGGCGCCGAGTGGACGCTCGACGTCTCCGCCGCCTACGCCATCGGCGGCTGGGATTTCACGGTCGGCGCCGACAACGTGTTCGACGCCTATCCGGACGAGGTGATCTTCGTGAACTCGAACTCGGGCCAGCTGCCCTACAGCGCGGCCTCGCCGTTCGGCTTCAACGGCGCCTTCGCCTACGGCAGGATCGGCTACCGCTGGTAACGGCGGTACGGACGGCGCGCACGCGATGACGCCCGGGCCTGCACCCGGGCGTTATCGTTTCCGTGCCAACATGTTTTCCCAGTGCTTTCCGTGGCGATCGCGCGCCGCCGGCGCCAGCGGCGCCGCATCCACCGGGAGACCCGATGCCGCACGACATCTCACTGATCTCCATGCTGTGCGTCGGTTTCGTGCTCGCGTTCGTGCTCGGACTGATCGCCCAGCGCCTGCGGCTGTCGCCGCTGGTCGGCTACCTGGTCGCCGGCATCGTCGCCGGCCCGTACACGCCCGGTTTCGTCGCCGATCAGGCGCTGGCGTCGCAGCTCGCGGAGATCGGCGTGATCCTGCTGATGTTCGGCGTCGGCCTGCATTTCTCGTTGCGCGACCTGATGTCGGTGAAGGCGATCGCGCTGCCCGGCGCCATCGCGCAGATCGCGGTCGCCACCCTGCTCGGCCTGGGCCTGGGCGAATACCTGGGCTGGACGCACGGCGCGTCGCTGATGTTCGGCCTGGCGCTGTCGGTGGCGAGCACCGTGGTGCTGCTGCGCGCGCTCGAGGACCGGCGCCTGATCGAGAGCGAGCGCGGGCGGATCACGGTCGGCTGGCTGATCGTCGAGGACCTGGCGATGGTGCTGGCACTCGTGCTGATCCCGGCGCTGTCGGGTGCACTCGGCGGCCAGGACGCCGATGGTGGCCGCAGCCTCTCCGGCACCCTGCTCGTCACCCTGCTGAAGGTCGGCGCCTTCGTCGCGCTGATGCTGCTGGTCGGGCGCCGGGTGATCCCGTGGATCCTCGAGCGCGTCGCCGGCACCGGCTCGCGCGAACTGTTCACTCTCGGCGTGCTGGCGATCGCGATGGGCGTGGCGTTCGGCGCGGCCGAGCTGTTCGGCGTGTCGTTCGCGCTCGGCGCGTTCTTCGCCGGCATGCTGCTCAACGAGTCGGAGTTCAGCCACAAGGCCGCCGCCGATTCTCTGCCGCTGCGCGACGCGTTCGCGGTGCTGTTCTTCGTCTCGGTCGGCATGCTGTTCGATCCGGCCATCGTCCTTGAGCGCCCGCTGGAGGTGCTGGCGACCTTCTTCATCATCGTGTTCGGCAAGTCGGCGGCGGCGTGGGCGATCGTGCGCCTGTTCGGCAAGCCCAACTCCACCGCGCTGACCATCTCCGCGAGCCTGGCGCAGATCGGCGAGTTCTCCTTCATCCTTGCCGGGCTCGGGCTGTCGCTGGAGATCCTGCCGGCGGACGGCCACGCCCTGATCATCGCCGGCGCGCTGCTGTCGATCGTGGTCAACCCCTTCATCTTCACCCTGCTCGACCGTTGGCAGGCGCGCGAGGACGCGCGAGCCGCGGCGTTGCGCCCGCCCGAGCCCGAGGCGCCGCCGCTGGACATCGAAGGCCATGCGATTCTGGTTGGCTACGGCCGTGTCGGCAGTCAGCTCGCCGGCTTGCTGCAGGCGCGCGGGGTGCCGCTGGTGGTCGTGGAGGAAGATCCCGATCTGGTGGCCAGGGCGCGCGAGGCCGGTCTGCTCGCAGTCCGCGGCAACGTCGCTTCGGAGAAGGTCCTCGCCGAGGCGCTGCCGGAACGGGCAAAGATGGCGATCTTCGCCATTCCGCGCGCGCTCGAGGCCGGCGAGACCATCGCCCGGCTGCGCGAGATCAATCCGGAACTGAGCATCCTCGCCCGCGCCCATAGCGACGGCGAGGTGAAGCACCTGCTCGCGCACGGCGCCGACGCCGCGGTGCTGGCCGAACGCGAACTGGCCTATTCGCTGTCGGAGATGGTGATGTCGACGCCGCCGTACCGCCCCGCTCGCACGGGCGCGGCACCGAAGCCGGCGGCACCGGGCTGAGCACGGGCGAAAGATGCGCATCGCCCTGCTCACCGGCGCCGGCATGTCCGCGGAAAGCGGCATTCCGACGTTCCGCGATGCGCTCACCGGCTTGTGGGCGCGCTTCGATCCGCAGCGGCTGGCGACGCCGGAAGCCTTCCGGGAAGACCCGGCGCTGGTCTGGGGCTGGTATCGCTGGCGCGCGGCGCGCGTTCGGAACGCGCGCCCCCACGCCGGCCACCATGGCGTCGCCGCACTCGAAACGCTCGGGCACGCGGTCACCGTGGTCACCCAGAACGTCGACGACCTGCACGAACGCGCCGGCTCGTCACGCGTACTGCACCTGCACGGGCGGCTGCTGTCCTCGCGCTGCACCAGCTGCGGCGCCCGCATGGCGCCCGATCCGATCGCGCATGACTTGCCCGAGGGCGTCAGCGAGGGTGCACGCGAGGACCCGCCCGCCTGCCGAGCCTGCGACGGCGGCCGCTTCCGCCCGGACGTGGTGTGGTTCGGCGAGCCGTTGCCGGAGGACGCATGGCGTGCAGCGCAGGAGGCCATCGCAGCTTGCGATCTATTGCTTGTGGTCGGCACCTCGGGGCTGGTGCACCCCGCCGCCGCCCTGCCGTTGCACGCACTGGCGCGGGGGACGCCGGTGCTGGAGATCAATCCGGCAAGGACGGCGCTATCGGCGCAGGCCGATGCCGCTTGGCAGGTTCCGGCCGCCGCCGGCATCGAACGGCTGCTGGCGCGACTGGAAACATCGCCCGAAGCGGGTCCGCGGATGCTCATCGGGCACTGTCCTCGCCGATAGAAGCGCAGCCTGCAGCGTAGAGCGGAGCTTGCTCCGCTGCTCCGGTTCCGGAGCCGGTTCTGGTTCCGGAGGCGGGAGCAGCCGAGCAAGCTCGGCTCTACGTGCGTGGATGCTTCGCGGCCGGCCGCTGTGCCTGCAGGTACGGGGCCAGCCGCGGATGCCGGAAGCCGAATCCGACCTCCGTCAACCGTTGCGGCAGCACGCGCTGCCCTCCCAGCAACAGCGTCGACATCTCCCCCAGGGCCAGCTTCAACGCCGGTGCCGGCACCGGCAAGAACACCGACCTGCCGACAGCATGCGCGAGCGCGGCCGTGAATTCCGCGTTGGTGACCGGTGCGGGCGCGGTCAGGTTGAAGACGCCGCGCGGCCCCGCGGACGCCGCGTCGCCCAGGTGCAGCCCGATCAGGAAACGCACGGCCTCCACCCAGTCCTCGCGCGCGATCCAGCTCAGGACCTGCGTGCCGTCGCCCAGGCGCCCGCCCAACCCCAGCCGGAACGGCGGCAGCAGGCGCTTGAGCATGCCGCCGTCGGGATGCAGGGCGATGCCGGTGCGCAACAGCACCACCGGCACGTCCAGCGCCTCCGCCTCGAGCGCGGCGGCCTCCCATTGCGCGCACAGCCGGTGCGCGAACTCGTCGTGGAAGTCGCCGTCCTCGGTCAGCGGCGTGTCGCCGCGGTTGCCGTACCAGCCGACCGCGGAACCGCTGAGCAGCACCCGCGGCTTGTCGGTACAGGTGCGCATCCAGTCCAGCAGCGTCCGCGTCGGCCCGAGCCGACTGTCGATCAGTTCGCGCTTGCGCGCCTCGCTCCAGCGCCGGTCGGTGATGCCGGCGCCGGCCAGATTGACCACCGCGTCCCAGGCATCCTCGGGGGCGAGCGCGCCGTATCCGCACACCTCGATGGTGTCCGGCGCGCGCGTCCCACCCGGCGTGCGCGACAGCCAGGTCACCGCGGCGCCGTCGTGCACGAGCCGTTCACTCAGCGCCGAGCCGAGGAAGCCGCTACCGCCCGCGATCAATACCCGCATGCGTCACCTCCCGCGCCGGCCGGGTCGAATCCCGCTCGCCAGGATCGCCTGCCGGGAGCACATTGCAGCAGATCGCCGGTCAACCTGCCGTTACGGCCGCTTTCCACATCGATCACAAACCGCCAGCCATCGTCGCGCTAGGCTCGGGCACCATGCTGAGCCTGTTGCGGCCCATCCTGTCCCTGCTGTCCGGCGTCGCCCTGCTGCTGCTGGGCAGCGGCCTGCTCAACACGCTGATCCCGCTGCGCGGCAGCCAGATGGGTTACTCCGACGCGCTGATCGGCGGGCTCACTTCGGCCTACTTCGCCGGCTTCTTCCTCGGCACCTTCGTCGCGCCGTCGCTGGTTCGTCGCATCGGCCACATCCGCGCGTTCGCGTTCTACACCGCATGCTGCGCCTGCGTGGTGCTGCTGCACACGCTGAGCGCGGACCCCGTCCTGTGGCTGCTCGCGCGGCTGGGGCTCGGGACCGCCCTGGTCGGTCTGTACACGGTGATCGAGAGCTGGCTCAACGCACAGACCGAACCGCAGCAGCGCGGGCAGGTGTTCGCGGTCTACATGGCGGTCAACCTGGGGGCGCTGGCGCTGGCGCAGCAGCTGTTGCACGTCGAGGGCGGCGCGGACTTCATGCTGTTCGTGTTGGCGGCGCTGCTGGTCTGTACCGCCAGCCTGCCGGTACTGCTGACCCGGCAGGCGCAGCCGCAGCTGCAGCCAACGCCGCGTCTGCAACTGCGGCGGCTGCTTGCCGCGGCGCCCACCGCCAGCGTCGGCGCGCTGTTCTCAGGGCTGGCGATGGGTTCGCTATGGGGGCTGCTGCCGGTGTACTTCAGCCGCCAGGGCATGGATGCCTCCGAGGTCGGCATGTCGATGAGCGTGGTGATCCTGGGCGGCGCCGCGCTGCAGTGGCCGTTGGGCCGGCTTTCCGACCGCCATGATCGTCGTTTCGCGCTGGCGCTGGCGTGCGCGGCGGCCTGCATGTTCGCCGTGCTGATCCCGATGCCGATGCCGTTCGCGGGCATGTCCTGGGGACTGCTCTTTCTCTACGGCGGCATGGCGTTCTCGGCCTATCCGATCGTGGTCGCGCACCTGCTCGACCAGCTGCCGCCGGAGGACGTGCTCGCGGCCAGCAGCAGCGTGCTGCTGGTCAACGGCATCGGCGCGGCGATCGGGCCGCTGCTGGCCGGCCTGCTGATGTCGACGCTGGCGCCGGCCGCGCTGTTCGGCTGGTTCGCACTGCTGCAGGGGAGCCTGGCGGTCTACGCCGGCTACCGCTATCAGGCGCACCGCCGCAGCCACGTGCCGGGCGCGCCGTTCTTCGCGATGCTGCGCACGACGCCAGCCTCTCTGGAGATGCTGGCGGAGCAGCCGGACGCCGCGCTCGGCACCGGCAACGACGCATCGTCCGCGCAGCGGCCGGAACGATAGCGAACGGTGAACCATCGGTCCGGATTTCGCCCGCTGCGCTACGGGTGGCGCACAAAAAATTGACATCTCCTTCACCGGCAATACTGCACAGCAACCGGGCGAATCGACGATTAGGACTCCACACGACGTTCCGAGTGCACCAGGCATTCCAGGAACACGCCTACAGGAAGAAGCCATGCCCGCCTCCGCTGCATCCGCTTCATTGCGCACGATCGCGATTTTCGAATGGACCAAGGGAGGCGCCGCCCTGCTGCTGGCGTCCGGGCTCCTCGCGCTCGGTCCGGATAGACTGCACCACGCCCTCGAACATCTCGCGGCCAGGCTTCACATCGGACGTACCGATGGCCCGTTCGCATGGGTCGATCGGCATGTCGATCACCGGGATCTGGATATCGTCGCCATGCTGTGCGGCCTGTACGCGGCCTTCCGCCTGGTCGAGGGTTGGGGCCTCTGGCGGAACATGGACTGGGCGATCTGGCTGGGCCTGATCTCGGTCGCGGCCTATCTGCCGCTCGATGTCCTGGCGGCCATCAGGCATCCCGGTATTTCGAGTTCCGCCCTGCTCGTGTTCAACCTGGCGGTTGCCGCAATACTGGCGGCCAGGCTGAATATCCATCGGCCGGGCACGTGACCGGACAACTGAACCCGTGTACGGGAAACCGAAATGACGCCATCGGGATGAAGCCGGCGGCTCGCATCTGTGCACCGCGATGCCATGCACACAGCACGATGCGCCTGCGGCGCTTCGATACCCATCGCCGTAGTGCGACTTCGGCGCAGGATGTCGCGCAGATCAAGGGGCAACGATCTCAAGCCTTGCGGAATACCAGCCGTCCACCCTCCGCCTCGACCGCGATCGCGTCGCCGCTGCCGAATTCGCCGGACAGGATCTTCGAGGCCAACGGGTTCTCCAACTGCTGCTGGATCGCGCGCTTGAGCGGCCGGGCGCCGTAGACCGGGTCGAAACCGACGTTGCCGAGCAGCTCCAGGGCCTGCTCCGAGATTTCGATGCGGATGCCGCGCTCGCCCAGGCGCTTTTCCAGGCCGCGCATCTGGATCCGCGCGATCGCCTTGATCTGCGGCTTGTCGAGCGGGTGGAACACCACGATATCGTCGAGCCGGTTGATGAACTCCGGGCGGAAATGCGACTGCACCACGCCCATCACCGAGGCTTTCATCTGCGTGTACGCCTCCGGACTGTCGTCGCCGCCGATCTCCTGGATCATCTGGCTGCCGAGGTTGGAGGTCATCACGATCACGGTGTTGCGGAAATCGACTGTGCGGCCCTGGCCGTCGGTCAGGCGGCCGTCGTCGAGCACCTGCAGCAGGATGTTGAACACGTCCGGGTGCGCCTTCTCCACCTCGTCGAGCAGGATCACGCTGTACGGCCGGCGGCGCACCGCCTCGGTCAGGTAGCCGCCCTCCTCGTAGCCGACGTAGCCCGGCGGCGCGCCGACCAGGCGGCTCACGGCGTGCTTCTCCATGAACTCGCTCATGTCGATGCGCACCATGGCGTCGTTGCTGTCGAACAGGAACTCCGCCAGCGCCTTGCACAGCTCGGTCTTGCCGACGCCGGTCGGGCCCAGGAACAGGAACGAGCCGCTGGGACGGTCCGGATCCGACAGTCCGGCGCGCGAACGCCGCACCGCGTCCGAGACGGCCTTGATCGCCTCGTCCTGGCCGACCACGCGCCCGTGCAGGGCATCTTCCATCTTCAGCAGCTTGTCGCGCTCGCCTTCAAGCATTTTCGAAACCGGGATGCCGGTCCAGCGCGCGACCACCTCGGCGATCTCCTCGGCGGTGACCTTGTCCTGCAGCAAGGTGAAACCCTGGGTCTCGGCCTCCTGCGCGGCGGCCAGCTGCTTCTCCAGTGCCGGCAGGCGGCCGTACTGGATCTCGCTCATCTTCGTGTAGTCCTGCTTGCGCTGCGCGGCCTCGAGTTCCAGCCGCGCCTGCTCGATCTGCTCCTTGAGCTTCGTCGCCCCCTGCACCGTAGCCTTCTCGGCCTTCCACACCTCCTCGAGGTCGTTGTACTCGCGCTCCAGCACGCCGATCTCCGCCTCCAGGTCCGCCAGGCGCTGCTTCGACTCGGCGTCCTTCTCCTTCTTCAGCGCCTCGCGCTGGATCTTGAGCTGGATCAGGCGGCGCTCCTTGCGGTCGAGCTCCTCGGGCTTGGAGTCGATCTCCATGCGGATGCGGCTGGCGGCCTCGTCCATCAGGTCGATGGCCTTGTCCGGCAGCTGGCGGTCGGCGATGTAGCGGTGGCTGAGCGTGGCCGCGGCGACGATCGCCGGGTCGGTGATCTCGACGCCGTGGTGCACGGCATACCGTTCCTTGAGCCCGCGCAGGATGGCGATGGTGTCCTCGACGCTCGGCTCGCCGACGTACACCTTCTGGAAGCGACGCTCCAGCGCCGCGTCCTTCTCGACGTACTTGCGGTACTCGTCCAAGGTGGTAGCGCCGATGCAGTGCAGCTCGCCGCGGGCGAGCGCCGGCTTGAGCATGTTGCCGGCGTCCATCGAGCCTTCGGCCTTGCCGGCGCCGACCACGGTGTGCAGCTCGTCGATGAACAGGATGATCTGGCCCTCGTTCTTGCCCAGGTCGTTGAGCACCGCCTTCAGACGCTCCTCGAACTCGCCGCGGAACTTGGCGCCGGCGATCAGCGCGCCCATGTCCAGCGACAGCACGCGCTTGCCGCGCAGGCCTTCGGGCACCTCGCCGTTGACGATGCGCTGCGCCAGGCCCTCCACGATCGCGGTCTTGCCGACGCCGGGCTCGCCGATCAGCACCGGGTTGTTCTTGGTCCGCCGCTGCAGCACCTGCACGGTGCGGCGGATCTCCTCGTCGCGGCCGATCACCGGGTCGAGCTTGCCGCTCTCGGCGCGCGCGGTGAGGTCGATGGTGTACTTCTCCAGCGCCTGTCGCGCTTCCTCGGCGTTCTCGTCCTGCACCTTCTCGCCGCCGCGCATGGCGTCGATCGCGGCGTTCAGCCGGGCCTTGTCGGCGCCGGCCGCCTGCAGCGCCCGGCCCGCCTCGCCGCGATCCTCGAGCGCGGCCAGCAGGAACAGCTCCGAGGCGATGTAGGCGTCGCCGCGCTGCTGCGCCAGCTTGTCGGTGACGTTGAGCAGGCGGCCCAGATCGTTGCCGACCGAGATGTTGCCGGCCTGGCCGGACACCTTCGGCAGCTTCTCCAGGATCTCGCCCAGGCGCTCGCGCAGCAGCGGCACGTTGACCCCGGCCTGCGACAGCAGCGGCCGGGTGCCGCCGCCGGACTGGTCCAGCAGCGCCACCAGCAGGTGCACCGGTTCGATCAGGTTATGGTCGCGCCCGACCGCCAGCGACTGCGCGTCGGCGATCGCCTGCTGGAAGCGCGAGGTGAGCTTGTCCATGCGCATGGACCTGTCTCCGCAATTGAGAAAAGGCATCGCCGGCCGGGCCGGCGCACGCCTCGTAGATGCGGCCGGACCGCTCGGATACAAGCGCCGCTGTGGCGAAGAAACTCGCCCGCGGCAAATTTTCCGGCAGCGGCGCACGGGCCTGCCTGGGCCCGTTCACGCTCGAAAAATCCCTGGCGGCGCCGGACGGATACGCGATCCGCACCCGGCTCGACGCCGTCGCACCAATGCACGGGCCGCACGGCTACAGAAAACGGTGACGATGCTCCGGCGCCGGCGGCATGCACGACGGCTTGCGGCCGAACCAGCGATACCGGTTGCGCGCCAGACCGCGATAGCCTGCATCGCGCAGCGCGCGCGGGATCAGGCGCAGCACCGCCGCCGTCCGCCAGGGGCCGCCGAGCCCGGCCAGCACCCGGATGATCGCGTCGCTGTCGGTATGTGCGCCCTGGCCGTCCAGCAGCAGGAACGTCAGCGGATCGTCGGGATCCAGCCCATGCTGCGCCAGCAGCGCTCGCCCGGATTCGTTCTGCATCGCCGCGAACCGGAAGCGCTGCCCGCGATCGCGCCCGAGCAGGAACCGGACCCAACCGCTGCACAGCACGCAGACGCCGTCGAAGACGATGATGGCCGGATCGCCGGGCATGCGCTCAGGCCGGCTCGAGCCAACCTTCGTAGCGGATCAGCGGGCCGACCAGCGGCAGCGAGGCCTCGACCAGGAATTCGTAGCGCCCCTCGTGCTCGCGCTCGCGGCAACGCACGTCGCCGAACCACGACACCGGCAACGGCAGCACGCCGAACAGGCGCACGCCGACCGTGTTCCAGTAGAGCACGCCGCCGTTGACGTGCAGCGCGAAACGGAACCGCACCGGTCCGAGGCGCTCGACGAGCCTGTCGCCGTCGAACCACAACCGCGACGACATCCGCGCGCCGCCGAAATCGCGATGCCAGACCTCGCCGCGTTCGTCGGTCACGAACTCGACCGTGGTCGGCGCGTCGTCCGCGCTGCGCGGCAGGCCGGCGATGACCGCGCACAGGCGGGCGAGCGGATTGCGGCCGCGGACGATCGTCGCCCTGCCGGCGTAACGGCTCCGGCCGTGGCCCGCGTGCAGCGCACGCAGCGTCGGCGGCAACGTGAAGAACGGCGCGCCAAGCAGTTTCTGGAACAGGGTCGGGGGCATCGCACATCCTGTCGTCGGCCGGAAGCCGGGCGAAGCATAGCGCCTGCGGCCGTCGCGGCGGGACGACTACGGCACAGAACGAGCGCCGCTGATGCGGAAGGCCGGCCGCCCGGCACCGGCGATCCGCAAGCCGCTTTTCGTAGGAGCGCGCGATGCCGCGGGCGCTTCCGGTATCAGCCATCGGCGGCTCGCGCGCGAGCCGGAAGGCGCGTCGGTGTCCGGAATCCCGTGGCGGCGAAGTGCCCGCGGCATCGCGCGCATGGCGCGCTCCTACGGAGGGCGGCGCCTATTGCGCCGCGCGCTTCGCTTCGCCCTGCAGGGACAGCAGCGCCAGCACGACCGCCAGCGCGGCATAGGCCCCGGCGAACTGCCAGGCGATGGTCCGGCGCAGCCCCTCCAGCTCCCACGGCAGGTAGATCGCGCCCTGCGGATGCACCGAATGGATGATGCCGAACGCGGTCAGCGCGGCGGCCAGCAGCAGGCAGCCGACCGCGCGCCGCGGGCGCGCATCGATCATCGCCACCAGGATCGTCGCCCACAGCATCGCGGTGATGATGAAACCGTTGCCGAGCACCACGATCGTCGCCAGTTCCGGCAGGCCGTGGCCGTCGACCGAGGCATACAGTTCGGCGAAGCGCTCCGGCGCGATCCAGGCCGGATTTCCGAACTTGATCGTCAGCAGGTAGGCCACCGCCGGCAGGAACGCCAACGCCACCGCGATCGCGTGCTCGCGGCGGGTGCTGTGGAAGGCCTGCACCGAGATGTCGACGCCGACGTAGACGATGATCGGCGCCAGCACCGCCAGCGGCAGCCACTGCACCAGCCCCGAGACGATGCCGAGCATGCCGCCCAGGCCGATGAACAAGCCGGTC
Source organism: Luteimonas salinilitoris (assembly GCF_041300785.1). Classification (NCBI taxonomy): domain Bacteria; kingdom Pseudomonadati; phylum Pseudomonadota; class Gammaproteobacteria; order Lysobacterales; family Lysobacteraceae; genus Luteimonas; species Luteimonas salinilitoris. Next base: position 328,903 of record NZ_JBFWIB010000001.1, on the reverse strand, counting down.
AGCAGCGTGTAGCCGCTGCGCGCGCCCATGTGCTTGTAGGCCGGCTGGCCGATGTAGGGCGTGGTCTGCGCCACGCCGCCGCAGACGCCGGCCACCAGCGTCGACACCGCCTCGACCAGCAGCACGTCGCGGGTGCGGTAGTCGTCTCCGGCCGCGCGCGCGCTTTCGCTGACGTTGATGCCGCCGACCACCATCAGCAGCCCGAACGGCAGCAGCAGCGACAGGTAGGGCACGGCGGCCGGCAGGCCTTCGAGGAAACCCAGGCTCGGCCACGGCAGCACCGGCGCCAGCGGCACCGTCCGCGGCAGCGCGAACCCCGGCAGCGCGCCGGCCAGCCCGAGCCCGTAGTACAGCGCGAGGCCGACCAGGAACGCGAACAGCACGCCGGGGATCCGCAGCGGCAGCCGCCCCTTCGCCACCAGCGCGTACAGCAGCAGGCCCAGTGTGACCAGGCCGACCACCGGCGAGCGCAAGGTCTCGACCAGCGGCAGGAAGCCCAGCAGCACCAGCGCCGCGCCGCCGATCGAGCCCAGCAGCGCGGCGCGCGGCACCCAGCGGGTGATCGCGTCGCCGGCGAAGGACAGGACGAGCTTCAGCGCGCCCATGATCACCAGCGAGGCCATGCCCAGCTGCCAGGTGGCGATGCCGGCCGCCTGCGGATCGAGCCCCCGCGCGCGCATTCCGGCGAACGCCGGTCCGAGCACCAGCAGCGCCATGCCGATGCTGGTCGGCGCATCGAGGCCGAGCGGCATCGCGGTCACGTCGTCGCGTCCGCTGCGCGCCGCCAGCCGCCGCGCCATCCACGTGTACAGCAGGTTGCCGACCAGCACCCCGAGCGCGGTGCCGGGGAACATGCGGCCGAACACGATCTCCGCCGGCACGCCAAACAGGCCGACCAGCGCCGCGGCGATGAAGCCGAGGATCGACAGGTTGTCGACCACCAGGCCGAAGAAGCCGTTGAGGTCGCCGGGGACGAAGAGCCGTGATTTGTGATTCGCTATTGGTGATTCGGTGGATGGCGGCATCGACGCGGGCTCCGGGAGTACGTATCGCGATGTAAGTATCCCCGGCAGGGCCGGGGATTTGCCTTGAGGAATCGCGGCGATCCGGACGGCGCCGCCGCGCTCGGCGCCTTTCCGAATCACCAATCACGAATCACCGATCACCACCTCAAAACCGCGCGGTGAACTCCACCCCGTACGTGCGCGGCTCGTTGAGGAACCCCGTGAGATTGTTGAAGTCGATCGCCCCGACCACGCGCGTGGTGTCGGTGATGTTGCGCCCGAACAACGCCACCTCGTAGTCGCCGTAGTTCCAGTTGTAGCCCACGCGCAGGCCGCCCTCGAGCAGCGACTTGCTGCGGAACTCCACCGACTCGTACAGGAAGAAGTTCACCGCGCTGCGGTAGGCCCAGTCGGTGTAGACGAAGAACTCGCCCTCGCCCACCGGCACGCCGTAGCGCGCGGTGAGCGTATGCACCCACTCGGGCGCCTGCGGCAGCGGGTTGCCGTCGATCAGCACCGTGCCGGGGCGGTCCGGATCGGGACTGGCCGGGTCGAGCACCGTGCAGCCGCCGCCGCAGGGCGCGACCGCCAGGTCCGGATCGTCGATCTCGGTGTCGTTGTAGCTGCTGCCGAAGGTGACCAGCAGGCTGTCGGTGAGATAGGCCTCCAGGTCGAGTTCGAAGCCCTGGCCGCGGGTCTTGTCGGCGTTGAGCAGGATCGCCTCGTTGCGGGCGCCGCCCACGGCGATGATCTGCTGGTCGTCGACGTCGTAGCGGAACACGTTGAAGCCGATCCGCGCGCGCCGGTCCCACAGGTCGGCCTTGACGCCGGCCTCGAACGACAGGGCCTCCTCGGAGTCGGCCACCGAGGGCTGCGGCACCGCCTGGAACAGCAGCCGCGCCTGGATCGACGGCGCGCGGAAGCCCTTGGCCACGCGCCCGTAGAAGTTGACGTCGTCGTTCATCGCGAACACGCCGCTCAGGTCCCAGCTGACGTCGCTGGCGTCGGTGCGGACCGGGAACGGCCCCGCCGGCGGCGCGCCGAACGCGCCCTCGATGATGCGCGCGCTGAAGTCCTTCTCGTCGTCGGTGTAGCGCACGCCGCCGCGCAGCTTGAAGCGCTCGGTGAGGTCGAAATCGCCGGAAGCGAACACCGCCCAGGCCTTGTTGCGCTGGGTCTGCTGCGCCCAGCCGTTGCGCACGCCGCCGGCCAGGGTGTCATAGTTGAAGCTGTCGATGGTGATGTCCTCGTCGAACCAGAACAGGCCGGCCTGCCAGTCGAAGCGGCCCCACTCGTTGGACTCGACGCGGAACTCCTGGGTGATCTGGCGATGATCGGGCAGGCCGTCGGCGGATTCGGACGGGAACGGGATGAAACCGGGCCCGGAATCGGGCAGGAAGGCCGCACCGTAGCCGCCGTCGATGTCGCCGCGATTCAGCGACTCGGCACTCTCGTACCCGGTGATCGAATGCAGCGTCACCCGGTCCAGGTCCCAGCGCAGGCGCGCGCTGCCGCCCCAGGTCTCCAGGTCGGAGAAGTTGACGCCGTCGTTGGTCACCACGTCGCGATCGAAGCCCGGCACCAGATTGTTGCTGCCCGGCGCGATGATGTTGGCGCGGAACAGCCGCGCAGTGCCGTTCATGTGCCGCTTGTGCAGGTTGAACAGGCCCTCGAAGCCGTCGCCCTCGTACAGGAACTGCACCCGCGCCGCCGACTCGTCGTAGCCCTCGAAACCGTCGTTGGGGCCGTCGAAGGCATTGTCCACCCAGTCCTCTCGGCGCTGGTACAGCGCCGAGGCGCGCGCCGACCAGCGATCGGTCAGCGGCGCCCCGTAGGCGCCTTCGAAATTGAACATGCCGTCGTTGCCGACCGAGACCTGCGCGTAGCCGTTGGCCTCCTGCGACGGCTTGGCCGACTCGAACTTGACCACGCCGGCCGGGGTGTTGCGGCCGAACAGCGTGCCCTGCGGCCCGCGCAGCACCTCCACCCGCTCCAGGTCGAACACCGGGAAGCCCTTCAGCAGCGGGCTTTCCTGCACCACCTCGTCGTAGACCAGCGAGACCGGCTGCGAAGCGTTGAGGTCGAAGTCGGTATTGCCCAGGCCGCGGATGTAGAAGCGCGGGAACGCGCGTCCGTACGAGGATTCGATGTTGAGGCTGGGCACGCGCCCGGACAGGAAGCGGATGTCGCCGCCGCCCGAGCCGAACACGTCGAGCTTCTCGCCGGACACCGCGGTGATCGACACCGGCACGTCCTGGATGTTCTCCACGCGGCGCTGCGCGGTGACCTCGACGGCATCGAGCGTGGTCGCCGACGGCGGTTGCGCGGGATCGTCCTGGGGCGACTGCGCCAGGACCGGCGACGCCAGCGCGAGCGCGACCACGGCGGTCAGCAGGCGTGACAGGGGAAGGGCGGCATTGCACGGCTCGGGCGTGGGCATGACGGTGGTCATCCGGTGGCGTGAAGGGACGAAGCACAGGCATGTTGCAGCACAGCAACAGTCTGGGCAAATGTTGATGACAGCGGGGGTCGGCCGGGCGAAGTCTATCGGGGGCCGGGCCTGGGACTCGGGACTCGGGACTCGGGACTCGGGACTCGGGAACGGAAGACAAGGGCCCGGCGCGGGGGCGCCGGACCATCCCGGTTCGTCATCCCAGCGCAAGCTGGGATCCATGTTTGCGGCGAACTCGAATTCGGAGGCAAGGCCATAGAGTCAAAGTCAAAGTGGATCCCAGCTTGCGCTGGGATGACGAGCAAGAGCGCACGGACTCCTTCGATCCGGGTCCGGGTCCGGATCGAATAGTCCCCCACATTTCCTGACGCTTGTCTTCCCCCTTTGAAAAAGGGGGATTGAGGGGGATTTGCTGTTGCTGTTGCTTGGCCGGGTGCCGAGCAAATCCCCCCTGCCCCCCTTTTTCAAAGAGGGGTGAGCAAGCCGAACCACCGAACGCCGAATCCGAACCTGCGGACCCCAACTCGAAAGCCTTCACCCGACTTCGGCACAATGGGCCGCATGGCTGCAGCGACCCCCACCCGTCCGCCGCCGCCGATGCTCGAGGACGATTGCGCATTGTTCCTGGACGTCGACGGCACCCTGCTCGACTTCGCACCCGACCCCGCAGAGGTCGCGGTGCCGCCGCCGCTGCGCGACATCCTGCAGGCACTGGCCGGCCGCCTGGACGGCGCGGTGGCGCTGGTCAGCGGGCGGCCGCTGGCCACGCTCGACGCGCTGTTCGCGCCGCTGAAGCTCCCCGTCGCCGGCATGCACGGGCTCGAGCGCCGCAACGGCGGGCGCCAGGCGAAATCGCCACGCCCGCCCGAGGCCCTGCACCGCGTGCGCGGCGAGGCCGAAAGCCTGTCCGACCGCCACCCCGGCACCATGGTCGAGGACAAGGGCACCGCGATCGGCCTGCACTGGCGCCGTGCCCCGCAGCACGCGCCGGCGATGCGCGCCTTCGCCGAGGCCGCGCTGCCACGGCTGCCCGGCTACCGGCTGCAGCACGGCGACCACGTGGTGGAGCTGCGCCCCGGCGGCGCCGACAAGGGCGACGCCATCGCCGCCTTCCTCGGCGAGGCGCCGTTCCGCGGCCGCCGCCCGGTGTTCGTCGGCGACGACCTCACCGACGAGCACGGTTTCGCCGTCGTCAACGCCCGCGACGGCATCAGCGTGCTGGTCGGCGCGCGCGAACCGAGCGCGGCGCACTACCGGCTGCCCGATACCACCGCGGTCTACGCCTGGCTCGAATCCAACCACAGGACCCTGACGGAATGACGCAAGCGACGCTCGACCTCGGCGTGATCGGCAACGGCAGCTTCGGCGCGCTCATCGACGACCGCGCGCGCGTGGTCTGGAGTTGCCTGCCCGCCTTCGACGGCGATCCCGCGTTCTGCGCCCTGCTCTCGCCGCGCGACCACGACGCCGGCGACTTCGAGATCGAGCTGGAGGACTTCGAACGCAGCGAACAGGCCTATCTCACCAACACCGCGATCCTGCGCACGGTGCTGTACGACCGCCACGGCGGCGCGGTGGAGATCATCGACTTCGCCCCGCGCTGGCGCCAGAACGACCGCTTCTACCGGCCGGTTTCGATCATGCGCAAGGTCTCGCCGCTGTCGGGCAATCCGCGCATCTGCGTGCGCCTGCGGCCGCTGGCCGACTGGGGCGCGCGCTTGCCCGAGGTCACCTGGGGCAGCAACCACATCCGCTACCTGCTGCCCGGCTTCACCCTGCGCCTGACCACCGACGCGCCGGTGCGCTTCGTACGCGAGGAGATCCCGTTCGTGCTCAGCCACCCCATGCACCTGCTGCTGAGCGCAGACGAGTCCTTGACGCGGCCGCTGGCACTGTTCATGCACGAGGCACAGGAACGCACCACGCACTACTGGCGTGAATGGGTGCGCTACCTGTCGATCCCGCTGGAGTGGCAGGAGGCGGTGATCCGCAGCGCGATCACGCTGAAGCTGTGCCAGTACGAGGACAGCGGCGCGATCATCGCCGCGATGACCAGCTCGATCCCGGAGGCGCCGCACACGCCACGCAACTGGGACTACCGCTACTGCTGGTTGCGCGATGCGGCGTTCGTGGTGCGCGCGCTCAACCGCCTCGGCGCGACCCGCAGCATGGAGGAGTTCTTGCGCTACATCTTCAACATCGCCACGCACGACGGCAGCCTGCAGCCGCTGTACGGGATCGATTTCGCCGAAAAGCTCGAGGAGCACGAGGTCGAGAGCCTGCGCGGCTATCGCGAGATGGGGCCGGTGCGGCGCGGCAACCTGGCCTGGGTGCAGAAGCAGCACGACATCTACGGCAGCGTGGTGCTGGCCTCCACGCAGCTGTTCTTCGACCTGCGCCTGGCCGATCCCGGCGATGCCGATACGTTCCGCAAGCTGGAGCCATTAGGCGAACACGCGTTCGCGCTGCACGACGAACCGGACTCCGGCCTGTGGGAGTTCCGCGGCCGCGCCGACGTGCACACCTACACCGGCGCGATGTGCTGGGCGGCCTGCGACCGGCTGGCCAAGATCGCCGGCCATGTCGGCCTGCAGGACCGCGATGCCTACTGGCGCGGGCGCGCCGACACCATCCGCGAACGCGTGCTGGCCGAATCGTGGAACAGCGAGCTCAACCACTTCACCGACACCTTCGGCGGCCGCCGGCTCGACGCCTCGCTGCTGCTGCTGTCGGACATCGGCTTCGTCGACGCCGACGATCCGCGCTTCGTCGCCACCGTGGAAGCCATCGGCCGTGACCTCAAGCGCGGCGACGGCCTGTTCCGCTACATCGCACCGGACGACTTCGGCTCGCCCGAGACCAGCTTCACCATCTGCACGTTCTGGTACATCGATGCGCTGGCGGCGATCGGCCGCCACGACGAGGCGCGCGAGATGTTCGAGCGCATCCTCGCGCGCCGCAACCCGCTCGGACTGCTGTCGGAGGACCTGTCGTTCGAGGACGGCGAGGCCTGGGGCAACTTCCCGCAGACCTATTCGCACGTCGGCCTGATCATCGCCGCGATGCGGCTGTCGCGCAGCTGGCAGGACGCCTCATGAGCCGGCTGGTGGTCGTCTCCAACCGCGTCGCGGTGCCGGGCGAAAGCCGCGCCGGTGGGTTGGCGGTGGCACTGGAAGCGGCGCTCGAAGAGCACGGCGGGCTCTGGTTCGGCTGGAGCGGCAAGACCTCGCGCGAGGGCAGCGGCCAGCTGCACGAACGGCGCGAGGGCGACATCCGCTATCTCACCGTGGATCTCAGCCGCACCGACCTGGACGCGTACTACAACGGCTTCGCCAACCGCACGTTGTGGCCGCTGCTGCATTTCCGCCTCGACCTGGTCGACTACGACCGCAAGACCCGCGAAGGCTACGCCCGGGTCAACGCGCTGTTCGCCGAGAAGCTGGCGCCACTGCTGAAGGACGACGACCTCGTCTGGATCCACGACTACCACCTGATCCCACTCGCCTCGATGCTGCGCGAACGCGGGATCGGCTGCCGCATCGGTTTCTTCCTGCACGTGCCGATGCCGTCCTCGGACCTGCTGGCGGCGATGCCCAACCATTCGCGGCTGTTCTCGTCGCTGTACGCCTACGACCTGGTCGGCTTTCAGACCCGGCGCGACGTCGAGCGCTTCCAGGACTACGTGCGCCTGTTCGGCGGCGGCAAGGTGCTCCGCGACGGCATGCTGCAGGCGCCGGGCGGGCGCCGGTTCCGCGCGGCGGCGTTCCCGATCAGCATCGACACCGCCGGGATCGCCAGGCAGTCGGCGGCGGCGGTCAACAAGACCGGCATCCGCGGCCTGCGCGCCAGCCTCGATCGCCGCGACCTGGCGATCGGCGTCGACCGGCTCGATTACTCCAAGGGACTCCCGGAGCGCTTCCACGGTTTCGAGCGTTACCTCGACCGCCACCGCGACCAGAAGGGCAGCCTGACCTACCTGCAGATCGCGCCGGTCTCGCGCGGCGACGTCAGCGAATACCGCAAGCTGCGCAGCGAGCTCGAGCAGATCTCCGGGCACATCAACGGCGCGCACGCGCAGCCGGACTGGACCCCGTTGCGCTACGTCAACCGCAACTTCGCCCACGGCACGCTGACCGGCTTCTACCGCATGGCGCGGGTCGGCCTGGTCACGCCGCTGCGCGACGGCATGAACCTGGTGGCGAAGGAGTTCGTGGCGGCGCAGGACCCGGAGGACCCCGGCGTGCTGGTGCTGTCGCTGCTGGCCGGCGCCGCCTACGAATTGAAGGAAGCGCTGCTGGTCAACCCGCACGACTACGACGGCGTCGCCGACGCGATCGCCATCGCCGCGACCATGTCGCTGGACAAGCGCAAGGAGCGCTGGCACGCGATGATGAAGCACCTGCGCAAGCACGACATCGGCTACTGGCGGCGCAGCTACCTGGAAGCGCTGGAAACGGCCTGACGCCGGGCGAATCAGGCCCGGTACACCACCGTCGCCATGCGCCCGGTGCGGGTATCCCTGCGATACGAGAAGAACCGGTCCGGGTCCGAGATCGTGCACAGGCCGCCGCCATGGACATCGCCGCCCGCGAGGCCGGCGGCGGCCAGGCGTACCCGCGCCAGCGCGTACAGGTCCGCACGCCAATGGCCGGGCCGCGTCGGCGTGAAGGCGGCTCCGGCAGGCGCATCGCGCGCGACGAACGCCTCGCGCACCCCGGCGTCGACCTCGTATGCCTGCGGCCCCGCGGCCGGGCCCAGCCAGGCGACGAGGTCGCCGGGGCGGGCGTGCATCGCGGCCACCGTGCGCTCCAGCACGCCGGCGGCCAGGCCGCGCCACCCGGCATGGGCCGCGGCGACCTCGCTGCCGTCCTTCACGGCAAGGACCACCGGCAGGCAGTCGGCGGTCAGGACCGCCAGCACCACGCCGGACTCCGCGGTGACGGACGCGTCGGCCTCCGGCTCGTCTCCGGCTGCGGTCCCTGGTCCGGTTCCGACGGTGACGGAATCTTCCGACGCAGCAGCATCGAAGCGGCGGACGGCCGTGCCATGCACCTGGCGCAACCAAAGCGGCGCCGACGGCAGGCCGAAGCGCGCCGCCAGCGCGTCGCGATTGCGCCGCACCGCTTCGGCATCGTCGCCGCAGCGCACGCCGAGATTGAAGCTGTCGAACGGCGGCCGCGACACGCCGGCGCCATGGCGCAGCGTGGTGAACGCGACCACGCCCGGCGGCGCCGGCCAGTCCGCGTGCAGTGCGCCGCTCATCCGCGCGCCACCGGCGGCGAATGGCGTACCCGCTGGTGCCGGACGGCACCGCGACGTGCTTGCGTCCGGCAGCGACCGTCCCGACGCGGCCGGTCCTGCATCACCGCCCGGTTCCGGTTCCGGCGTGTGCCTTCGTGTCTTCGCGCAGCTGCCGCATCAGCGTCTGCATGTCCTCCGGTACCGGCGCGCCGACGCGCAGCGGTTCGCCGCTGCGCGGATGCACGAACTCCAGCGTCTCGGCATGCAGCGCCTGGCGGCGGAACCCGCGCAGCGCGGCCGCCAGTTCCGCGGTGGCCGCCTTCGGCAGCTTCAGCGCGCCGCCGTACATTGGATCGCCGACGATCGGGTGGCGCAGGTGCTGCATGTGCACGCGGATCTGGTGGGTGCGGCCGGTCTCGAGCCGGCACTCGAGCGCGGTATGCGCGCGAAACCGTTCGCGCACGCGGAAATGGGTGACGGCGTCGCGGCCGCCGTCGCGCACCGCCATCCGCAGGCGGTCGCGCGGGTGGCGGTCGATCGGGGCGTCGGCGGTCCCGCCGCTGACCAGCGCACCGACCACGATCGCGAGGTACTGGCGATGCACCTTGCGCGCGGACAGCTGCGCGACCAGCGCGGCGTGCGCCTGCACCGTGCGCGCCACCACCATCACGCCCGAGGTGTCCTTGTCGAGCCGGTGCACGATGCCGGCGCGCGGCAGCGCCGACAGGGCCGGATCGCGATGCAGCAGCGCATTGACCAGGGTGCCGCTGCGGTTGCCGGCGCCCGGGTGCACCACCATGCCGGCGGGCTTGTCGATCACCAGCACCTCGGCGTCCTCGTGCAGCACGGTCAGCGGGATGTCTTCGGGGGCGTCGTGGGTCTGCTCCTCCAGCACCACGTCCAGGGTGACGGTCTCGCCGCCGGCCACCGGATCGCGCGGCCGCACCTGGCGACCGTCGAGCAGGGCGTCGCCGGCCTTGATCCATCCGGACAGCCGCGAGCGGGAGAACTCCGGGAACAGCTCGGCCAGCGCCGCATCGAAGCGGCGTCCGGCCAGCGTTTCCGGCACGCGCAGGCTGCGCGGGATGCTGTCGTCGGGATCGGAATCGGTCATGGATGGCTTCGGTTCAGGCGCGGTCGTCGGGCCGGCGACCCGGACTGCTATTATCGGCCCTTCGTGCCGCTCACGCCCAACGCCCCATGACCCAAGCCCGCTTCCTGCTGCGCAACGCGCTGATCCTGTCGCTGCTGGCCGCCTTCGTCGCGTCCGGCTGCTCGCGCCTGCGCGGCGACAAGACCGACGTCGACGAGGGCGTTCCGGTCGAGGAGCTGTACGAGAAGGGCCACCAGTCCATGCGCTACGGCAACTGGAGCAGCGCGGCCACCACCTTCCGCCGCCTGGTGGCGCAGTACCCGTACGGCCCCTACACCGAGCAGGCGTTGATCGAGACCGCCTACGCGCATTACAAGTCCGGCAACAACGAGGAGGCGATCTCCAGCATCGACCGCTTCCTGCGCACTTACCCCACCCATCGCAACACCCCCTACATGTACTACCTGCGCGGCCTGGTGAACTCCAACCGCGACACCGTGTTCCTGCAGCGGGTGTGGTCGCTCGACGCCAGCCGCCGCGACCTGGCCACGCCCAACCAAGCCTACGCCGACTTCAACATCGTCGCCGAACGCTTCCCCAACAGCAGCTACGCCGAGGACGCGCGCCTGCGCATGGCGGCGCTGCGCAACATGTTCGCCCGCCACGAAATGGAAACCGCCCTGTACTACCTGCGCCGCGGCGCCTGGGTGGCGGCCAGCAAGCGTGCGACCTACGTGCTCGAGACCTATCCGCAAAGCATGTACCAGAACGACGCGGTGGCGGTGATGGCCGAGTCGTACTCGCGGCTGGGTAACGAGACCCTCGCCGCCGACGCCCGCCGCGTACTGGAGCTCAACGAGCCCGACCACCCGTGGCTGAGCGGCGACTGGCCCGACTACCCGTGGGCAATCCGCAAGCTGAACCCGTTCGCCGGCGAGAAGTCCCCGCTGCGCGAGGACTGACCCGGCCGGGGCGCGGGATTCGCGCGAAACCGTCGGTTCCGAATCCGCGGGCATCGCGTGCATGGCACGCTCCTACGAAGCAGGATGGCCACCCCGACCGTAGGAGCGCCTCATAGGCGCGAAGCCGGCGCGGCGACGGCTCACCGCGCGTCCCGCAATACCGGCATCGCGCGCATGGCGCGCTCCTACGAAGAGCGAGACGGCGAGCGGCGGGACGAAGCGGTTCGGTTCGGCAAGCTCGGGCGGCGTGCGCGAATCCCGCGCGCATCGGCGGCAACAGGCGCCGCTAGCGCCCCTCCCAGTCGAACCCCGACAGCTGCGCCAATTCCTCCGGCTCCAGCACGCCCGTGTGCTGCAGACCATGGATGACCCAGGTCGGATAGGACGACACCCCGGCGGCGGCGCACTCGCGTGCGACCGCGCCGCCGCGCCCGTGCGGGCTGCACTCGACATACGGCAGGCGGTCGGCCGAGACGCCGAACAGGCGGGTCTGGCGGCGGCAGTTGCCGCACCACGAGGCGCCGTAGTACTTCGCGTCGATCGCCTCCAGGTGGGTCACCAGCGCGGCGACGCGCGGATTTTCCGGACGCCGGTCGAGCACGCCGCTGGCCGCCACCTCCAGCACCGCGATCAGCCCGAGCGCCAGCAGCCCGCCGCCGAGCCACCAGCTGCGCCAGTCCTGCTCCGGCATCGCCGGCCTGCGCAGGTGCACCCGCGCAAATATCGCAGCCATCGTCGCCAGCGAGGCCAGGCACCAGCCGCAGGTCGCCTGCAGCGAAACCAGCGCGGCGACGGTCAGGTACACGCTCACCGCCAAGCCCAGCAGCGACAGCCGGGAGAGCCGGCGCCAGCGTCGCGACAGCGAGCGCCCGGTCGCGGCGACCAGCGCAATCAGCGCGTACATCGCAAACCCCCACAGCGCCATCGGCAGGCCGAACAGCGTCGACCAGCGGCTCTCGGCGATCACGTCGCAGCCGCCGCCCTCGGCGCAGAACGCCGGCGCCGCGCTGCTCCAGGCGGCGACGGTCAGATAGCCGGTCAGCAACAGCCCGAACACGGCGAGTGCGAGCACCCATGCCTCCGGCTTCAACCGCGGCGGGCGCGCCCGTGACTGGGCGCCCGATGCCGCGGCGGTGACCGCCGCCGGCCGTTGCTGGGGTTGCCTGCGCTTCTTCTTCGCCATGTCGTGTCCGCGGGATCGTGAGCCGCCGATTCTACCCGCGGCGGCTATCCGCGGCGTCGCGGCAACCGCTCAGCCGGCGTAGCCATTGCTGATCGGATAGCGCCGCTCGCGCCCGAACGCGCGCCGCGACACCTTCGGCCCGGGCGCGGCCTGGTGCCGTTTCCACTCGCTGATGCACACCAGCCGCAGCACGTGATCGACGGTGTCGGCGGCGAAGCCGGCGGCGACGATCTCCTCGCGCGACTGCTCGCCGTCGACATAGCGCGCCAGGATGCCATCGAGCACGTCGTACGGCGGCAGCGAATCCTCGTCCTTCTGGTTGGCGCGCAGCTCCGCCGACGGCGGCCGCGCGATCACCGCCGGCGGGATCACCGGCGCGCCGGCCACGGTGTTGCGCCATTTCGCCATCGCGAACACCTCGGTCTTGTACAGGTCCTTGATCGGCGCGTAGCCGCCGCACATGTCGCCGTAGATCGTGGCGTAGCCGACTGCGTACTCGCTCTTGTTGCCGGTGGTCAGCAGCAGGCCGCCGAACTTGTTGGACAGCGCCATCAGCAGCGTGCCGCGGGTGCGCGACTGCAGGTTCTCCTCGGTGGCGTCGACCGGGACGTCGCCGAAGGTCTCCGACAGGGTGTCGAGGAAGCCCTGGAACGGCGCCTCGATCGGCAGCGTCAGCAATCGCACGCCCAGCGCCCGGCACTGCTCGTCGGCCAGGTCGTTGCTCAGGTCCGCGGTGTAGCGCGACGGCATCCGCACCGCGGTCACGTTCTCCGCGCCCAGCGCGTCGACCGCGAGCGCCAGCACCACCGACGAGTCGATGCCGCCGGACAGGCCCAGCCATGTCTTCGAGAACCCGTTCTTGAAGCAGTAGTCGCGCACGCCGCGCACCACCGCCCGCCAGGCCAGCGCATCGCGGCCGCCGTCGGTCTCCAGCGGCCACTGCACCGCGGTGAGTTCGCGCGACTGCGGATGGTAGTCGGCCACCAGCCAGTGCTCCTCGAAGGCGCGCGCGGCGTGATGCACCTTGCCGTCGGCATCGGCCAGCACCGAGCTGCCGTCGAACACCAGCGCGTCCTGGCCGCCGACCACGTTGAGATAGGCCAGCGCCACGCCGTTCTCGCGCACGCGCTCGGCCAGCAGCGCGTCGCGCTGCGCGTGCTTGCCGCGCTCGAACGGCGATGCGTTCGGCACCAGCACCAGCTCCGCGCCCGCCTGGGCGGTATCGGCCAGCGGTTCGGGGAACCACAGGTCCTCGCAGATCACCAGTCCGACCTGCACGCCGCCGACCTCGAACACGCACGATTCGCCGTCCGGATCGACGTGGAAATAGCGGCGTTCGTCGAACACGTTGTAGTTCGGCAGCTCGCGCTTGCGGTAGGTGGTGGCGACCTTGCCATCGCGCAGCACGCTGGCCGAGTTGTACAGCACGCTGCCGGCCGACTCCGGCCAGCCCACCACCGCCACGATGCCCTGCGCCTGCGCGGCGATCGTGCGCAGCGCCTGCTCGCAGTCGGCCAGGAACGACGGCCGCATCAGCAGGTCCTCGGGCGGGTAACCGCTCACCGCCAGTTCCGGGAACAGCACGACGTCGGCGCCGTACTCCTCGCGCGCCTCGACGATCATCAGCCCGATCCGCTCGGCGTTGCGGGCGATGGCGCCGACCGGGAAGTCGAACTGGGCGAGGGCGATGCGCAGGGGCTTGGTCATCGGGGATTCGGGCGGTGAAGTAGATCGGCCGGCAGATGTTAACTCGACCGCCTCCCGGCCTGTCTCTTTCCGGCCCCGTTTCACGTTCGCTGTCGGTACTGCCCAACACAAAGGAGAACCCGACAATGCTGCGCCCAGTCCTCATCTGCCTGCTGCTTTCGCTCGCGCTCCATGCGATGCCGGCGTCGGCCGAGACCACCAATTGCACCAATATCAACAGCTTGCCCGTCACCATCTCCACCCAGGGCGTGTACTGCCTCAAGCAGAACCTGTCCACGGGCATCAACGCCGGGGCGGCCATCACGATCAACACCAGCAACGTCACCATCGACTGCAACGACTGGAAGATCGGCGGGCTGGCGGCCGGCGCCGACACCGACGCCAACGGCGTCTACGCCAATGCCAGGAGCAACATCACCATCCGCAACTGCGGCATCCGCGGCTTCCGGCGCGGCCTCTGGTTTCCCGGATCCGAGGGCGGCTACCACCTGATCGAGAACAACCGCTTCGACCTCAACACCAGCTACGGGATCCAGACCCGCGGCGACGGCACCACCATCCGCGGCAACCGGGTCTACGACACCGGCGGCTCGACGATCGTGGCCTATGCGTACGGCATCGATGCCTGGGACAACGCCGACGTCATCGACAACGCGGTCTCCGGCGTATACGCCACCCCCGGCCAGAACGGCGGCGCCGTCGGCATCATCTCCAGCAGCAACGAGGGCGGCGAGGTATCGCGCAACCGCGTCTCCGGGCTGATCGAGGACGGCGCCGGCAGCAAGCGCGGGATCTGGGCCAACGGCGGTCGGCCGGTGATCCGCTACAACACCCTCATCAGCAACATCGCCCCTGACGCCAACGACTACGGCATCGCCTGCAACAGCAGCGCCGCGGTCGCGCGCGAGAACATCATCATCGGCTACGGCGCGCCGGCCTTGACGATCAACGGCTGCACCTCGGTCGACAATACGATCAACTTCTAGCCCGAAGGCCGGTTGGCACGGACGGGGCCGCCTTCCGGCGGCTCCGTCCGCGCCGCGCCGCGGGTCAGCCGTTCAGACGCTTGGCGATCGCCGCGCCCAGGTCGCCCGGGGACTTCACCGTGGTCACGCCGGCCTTCTCCAGCGCCTCGAACTTGCCCTCGGCCGTGCCCGCGCCGCCGGAGGCGATCGCGCCGGCATGGCCCATGCGCTTGCCCTTCGGGGCACTGGCACCGGCGATGAAGCCGACCACCGGCTTGGTCACGTACTCGCTGATGAACTCGGCCGCTTCCTCCTCGGCGCTGCCGCCGATCTCGCCGACCAGGATGATGCCCTCGGTCTGCGCGTCGTCCTGGAACAGCTTCAGGCAGTCGATGAAGCTCAGGCCGTTGATCGGGTCGCCGCCGATGCCGATCACCGTCGACTGGCCGAGGCCGGCGTCGGTGGTCTGCTTCACGGCCTCGTAGGTCAGCGTGCCCGAGCGCGACACGATCGCGACCTTGCCCGGCTGGTGGATGTGGCCCGGCATGATGCCGATCTTGCACTCGCCCGGGGTGATGATGCCGGGGCAGTTCGGGCCCACCAGCACGACGTCGTCGTAGCCGTTGAGCACGTTCTTGACCCGCAGCATGTCGAGCACCGGGATGCCCTCGGTGATGCATACGATCACCCTGATGCCGGCGTCGGCCGCCTCCAGGATCGCGTCGGCCGCGAACGGCGGCGGCACGTAGATCACCGACGCGTCGGCGCCGGTCTCGGTGACGGCCTCTGCCACGGTGTTGAAGACCGGCAGGCCCAGGTGCTCGCTGCCGCCCTTGCCCGGGGTCACGCCGCCGACCACCTTGGTGCCGTAGTCGAGCATCTGCTCGGCGTGGAAGGTGCCCTGCTGGCCTGTGAAGCCCTGCACGATGACCTTGGTGTTCTTGTTGACGAGAACGCTCATGCGGTTTCCGAATCCTAATGTCCTGTAGGAGCGGCTTCAGCCGCGACCGGGGTCGGGGCTGAAGCCCCTCCTACAATTGCGAATGGGGGTCAGGCGGCCTTGGCGGCTTGGACCGCCTTCTTCGCGCCGTCGTTGATGTCGTCGGCCGGGGTGATGGCCAGGCCGGAGTTCTTCAGCAGCGCCTTGCCGGCCTCCACGTTGGTCCCCTCCAAGCGCACGACCACCGGCACCTTGACGTCGACTTCCTTGACCGCGGCGATGATGCCCTCGGCGATCATGTCGCAGCGGACGATGCCGCCGAAGATGTTGACGAAGATCGCCCTGACGTCGGCGTCGCTCAGGATCAGCTTGAACGCCTCGGTCACGCGCTCCTTGTTGGCGCCGCCGCCGACGTCGAGGAAGTTCGCCGGCTCGCCGCCTTCCAGCTTGATCACGTCCATGGTCGCCATCGCCAGGCCGGCGCCGTTGACCATGCAGCCGATGTTGCCGTCCATGGTCACGTAGTTCAGGTCGTGCTGGCTGGCGGCGACCTCGGTCGCGTCCTCCTGGCGGATGTCGCGCATCGCCACCAGGTCGGCGTGGCGGAAGGCGGCGTTGTCGTCGGAGTTCATCTTGCCGTCGAGCACGGCCAGCTCGCCGGACTTCAGGATCGCCAGCGGGTTCAGCTCGACCAGCGACAGGTCCTTCTCGTTGAACAGCTTGAACAGGCCCATCATGATCTTCGTCAGCTGGTTGACCTGCTTGCCGGTCAGGCCCAGCGCGAAACCGAGTTCGCGGCACTGGTAGGGCTGCAGGCTCTGCACGAAGTTGATGTTGAGGGTCTGGATCGCGTCCGGATTCTCCTCGGCGGTCTTCTCGATCTCCACGCCGCCCTCGCTGGAGGCGATGAAGGTGACCGACTGGGTGCCGCGGTCGACCAGCACCGACAGGTACAGCTCCTGGGCGATGTCGGTGGCCTGGGTGACCAGTACCGTATCCACCGGCAGCGCCACGCCGGCCGACTGGTAGGTCTCCATCTTCGTGCCCAGCATCGTCTTGGCAGCGGCGCGGACGTCGTCGAGGGTCTTGCACAGCTTCACGCCGCCGGCCTTGCCGCGGCCGCCGGCATGGATCTGCGCCTTGACCACCCAGAAGTCGCCGCCGATCGTCTTGGCGACGTCGACCGCCTCGTCCGCGGTGCGCGCGACGCGCCCGGCGGGTACCGCGATGCCGTAGTCGGCAAAAAGCTGTTTCGCCTGATATTCGTGGAAATTCATGTGGGGTCCATGCGTGGGAGGGTCGTGAGCACACCGGCGCGGCCCTGGGGCGGCCGGAATGCCTCGCCGCGCACGGTCGATCGCGGCACGAGGCCGGCGAAGGGCGCGGACGGCCCGCTATTC
Source organism: Luteimonas salinilitoris (assembly GCF_041300785.1). Taxonomy (NCBI): domain Bacteria; kingdom Pseudomonadati; phylum Pseudomonadota; class Gammaproteobacteria; order Lysobacterales; family Lysobacteraceae; genus Luteimonas; species Luteimonas salinilitoris. Next base: position 311,956 of record NZ_JBFWIB010000001.1, on the reverse strand, counting down.
TCGCCCATGCGGCCATCCCGGGCAAAACCGCCCCCGGTCGCGGCCGACGGCGACCCGCCAGTCCGTAGGAGCGCGCCATGCGCGCGATGCCGCGGGTGTATCCGGTCCTGCCATCGGCGACCCCGCCGCGAGCCGGAAGACGCGCCAGTGGCCGGAATCCCGTGGCGGCGAAATGCCCGCGGCATCGCGCGCATGGCGCGCTCCTACGGACGACGGTGTCGCGAGCCTATACTCACGGCAACCGCTTCCGCCGGTCCGCCGCTTGTTCGCGACCCCCACCCGCCCCGTCTACACCAACCGCGTCCTGCGCCGCGAGCTGCACCTGTTCGCGCTGTACCGCATCCTCGAAGCCAGCATGCTGGCGCTGATGGTGTTCAGCCCGGTCGGGGCGCTGATCGGCGAGCCCCACAACGCCATGCTGGCGCGGGCGGTCTGCATCGGTTACCTGCCGGCCTCGCTGGCGCTGTTCCACTGGACGCGGCGCTCGGACACCAGCATGTCGGAACAGGCGCTGATCGGCGCCCTGCTCGACATCGTGGTCGCGGCGCTGGCGGTGCACGCGCTGCCCACCGCCGGGCCCGGCGTGGCGCTGATGCTGCTGGTCAATCTGGGCGCCGCCGCGCTCTTTCTGCGGCTGCGGCTGGGGCTGTTCACTGCCGCGGTCGCGGCGCTGGCGATGCTGGCCGAGTACGTCTGGTCGTACCTGGACGAAAGCAGCGCCCAGGGCCCGCTGGCGGAAGTGCTGATGTTCACCGTCAGCTTCTTCGCCATCGTCACCCTGACCCACCTGCTCAGCCAGCGCCTGCGCGAGAGCCAGGCGCTGGCCGAACGCCGCGGCCAGGAGGCTGAGAGCCTGGCCGGCGTCAACGAGCTGATCATCCGCCGCATGCGCACCGGGGTGCTGATGGTCGACGGCACCCGCCACATCCGCCTGGCCAACGAGGCCGCGCTGCAGCTGTTCGGCCACGCCGACCGCCCCGAGGGCCACGCGCTGTCGGAACTGTCGCCGGAACTGGCCACGCGCCTGGAGCACTGGCTGCGCAGCGGCGACGACGACGAGGCCCCGCTGCTGTACGGCGCCGAGCAACTCGAGATCCAGCCGCGCTTCGCCCGCCTGCTGGCCGAGGGCAACACCGTGCTGGTGTTCCTCGACGACGCCTCGCTGGTCTCGCGCCGCGCCGAGTCGCTGACCCTGTCGGCGATGGGCCGGTTCTCGGCCAGCCTCGCGCACGAGATCCGCAACCCGCTGGCGGCGATCAGCTACTCGGTGCAGTTGCTGGAGGAGTCCAGGGACCTGCCCGACAGCGACCGTCGCCTGGTGCAGATCATCCACCAGCAGTGCCAGCGCACCAACGGCATCGTCGAGAGCGTGCTGGGGCTGGCACGGCGCGAGCGCGCCATCACCGAGCAGTTCGACCTGGTGGACTTCGTGCGCCGCTTCATCGACGAATACCGCCAGATCATGCCGGACGAGAACGGCGTTCTGCGCGGCGGCGGGCGCGAGCGTCCGCTACCGGGCCTGTTCGACCGCAAGCACCTGCACCAGGTGCTGACGGTGCTGGTGCAGAACGCGATCAACTACGGCCGCATGCCGGGCGAGTCGGCGCGGATCACCCTGGCGGTGGTGCAACGCGACGGGCGGGCGGCGATCGAGGTCAGCGACCGCGGCCCGGGCGTCCCCGACGCCGTGGCGCCGCAGCTCGGGCGCCCCTTCTTCACCACCTCCGAACACGGCACCGGCCTGGGCCTGTACATCGCCCGCGAGCTGTGCCGCGCCAACGGCGCCAGCCTCGACTACGTGCCGGTCCCCGCCGGCGGCGCCTGCTTCCGCATCGTACTGTCCGGCCGCAACCCCCTGCTCTCCGCCTGAGTGCCGGGCGCCCGATCCGCATCACAACAACCCATCGCCGGCACCCCGAACACCCGCGACCCGGCACCACGCCGGCATCGCGCCTATGAGGCGCTCCTACGTAGGAGCGCGCCATGCGCGCGATGCCCCCGATCCCGGCCGTCGCGCCGCAACTCGCCGCCCGGTCGCCTATCGCCCCTGCCTGGGACGCCCCGGCCCGCCGATAACATGCCGGAAAACGCCGCCCTCCCAGCCGCCACTGCCCAAAACCGCCCGAACTGGCCGTTTTTTGCCACCGAACGCGTGCTCTGAGGCACAATAGCCGCAGTCCGCAAGAGCCTGCCCATGAGCGACAATCGCAGCGTCCTGATCGTCGACGACGAGCACGACATCCGGGAATTGCTGGTGCTGACCCTGGGCCGCATGGGCCTGCGCACCGATACCGCCGCCAATCTCAACGCCGCCCGGCAGATGCTCGGCACCGTCGCCTACGACCTGTGCCTGACCGACATGCGCCTGCCCGACGGCTCCGGCCTGGAGCTGGTGAGCGAGATCTCCACCCGCTTCCCCAACACCCCGGTGGCGGTGATCACCGCCTACGGCAACGTCGAGGCCGCGGTGGAGGCGCTCAAGGCCGGCGCCTTCGATTTCGTCAGCAAGCCGGTCGACATCCACATGCTGCGCGGCCTGGTCAAGCAGGCGCTGGAGCTCAACGAACGCGGCCGCACACAGACAGATGACGCCGGCCGCCTGTTCGGCGAGTCCGAAGCCATGGTCGGCCTGCGCCGCACCATCGCCAAGGTCGCGCGCAGCCAGGCACCGGTGCACATCAGCGGCGAGTCCGGCACTGGCAAGGAGCTGGTGGCCCGCACCATCCATGCCCAGGGCTCGCGCGCCGGCGGACCGTTCATCCCGGTCAACTGCGGCGCGATTCCCACCGAGCTGATGGAAAGCGAGTTCTTCGGCCACAAGAAGGGCAGCTTCACCGGCGCCCACGCCGACAAGCCGGGCCTGTTCCAGGCCGCCGACGGCGGCACCCTGTTCCTGGACGAAGTGGCCGAGCTGCCGCTGGCGATGCAGGTCAAGCTGCTGCGCGCCATCCAGGAGAAGACCGTGCGCCCGGTGGGCGCCTCGGCCGAGGTGACCGTCGACGTGCGCATCCTCTCCGCCACCCACAAGGACCTGGGGCAGCTGGTCGACCTGGGCAGCTTCCGTCACGACCTGTACTACCGCATCAACGTCATCGGCCTGCACGTGCCGCCGCTGCGCGAGCGCACCGGCGACCTGCCGCTGCTCTCCACCGCGATCCTGAAGCGCCTGGCCCAAGCCATGCACCGGCCGCCGCCGGAACTGTCCACCGACGCCCTGGACACGCTGGAGGCCTACGCCTTCCCCGGCAACGTGCGCGAGCTGGAAAACATCCTCGAGCGCGCGTTGGCGATGGCCGACGGCGACAACATCGAGGCCGACGACCTGCAACTCCCCCGCGGCGCGGGCACCCACACCCAAGGCACCCCCAAGCCGCCGCCGGACCCGCGCACCATGAGTCCCTACGACACCGCCTCCAGCGCCCTGCCCTCGTACATCGAGGAGATCGAACGCGCCGCCATCCAGCAGGCGCTGCAGGATAACCGCTTCAACAAGACCAAGACCGCCAGCGCCCTGGGCATCACCTTCCGCGCGCTGCGCTACAAGCTGAAGAAGCTCGGGATCGAGTAGCACCCAAGCCGGCCCCGCCCCTCGTAGGAGCGCGCCATGCGCGCGATACCCGCAAACCCTTGGGACCGGTGCAACCCCACCCCCATCACCATCCCCGATCCACGCCATTCCGGCAGCCATCGCCAGCGCCTGATGTCACGGATTCAGGACAAATGCCGCGAAGTGTCCTATATTTCGGACATGCACAACGCTCCCGAACCCCTGCTCCTGCCCCATCGCATCGGCAACGCCCTGCGCGCCGAACGCAAACGCCTGGGACTGACCCAGGCCGACGTCGCCCGCCGCGCACGCCTCCGGCGGCAGAAGATCATCCAGATCGAGCAGGGAGCGCCCGGCGTGGCGATCGCCGCCTATGCGGCCGCCATGCAGGCGCTCGGGCTGGAGCCCGAACTCCGGCCCGCGCGGGTCGATCCGGCCGACTATCCACAGCTCAAGCGCCTGCTCTGGAACCAGCCGGGCATCGAGACCCTGGACGAACGCGATGCGCTCGCCCTGTACGAGCGCCACTGGGACATGGTCGACGCCGATCGCATGCCGCCCCACGAGCGCGCCCTGCTCGACCGTCTGGTCCGGATCCACGGCCACGGCATCCTGCATGTTTGAACGCGCCCACCATCGGCGCATCGCACGCGCGCTCGCCGCCATGAATGCCGACTTCCTCGCATCGGCGACGAAACCCCAATCCGCATCGAATTCGTGCTCGAAGGCCGTATCCCCATCGAGGGGCGGCGCGACGACCGCCTGGGCGTACCGGTGCTGACGCGCGAAGACCTCTATGCCGAAAAGCTGCTCGCCAACGCCGACCGGGCGCTGGACCGCTCTCAGCGCAGCCGCGACCTGATCGACCTCGCTTTCATGATCCGCCACTGGGGGCCCATCCCCACCGCCGCCACCGATAAAGCCACCCGCGCCTACGGCAACGCGATCGGCCGCTACTACGCCATGGGCGTCGACATGCTCCGCGACCCCGCATATCGAAGCGAATGCCTCATGGCCCTGGCCATGCCACCCGAATCGGGCGACGACATTCTCCGCACCCTCGAGGCACACCCAGCCGGCAAACCGGCGTAACCCGCCGAATCGCCCTCCAGCGGGCGCCGCAGGAGGCCAGGACCGCCCCACCCCTTGGGCACCCGCATCCCCTATACGGTCAGCGCGACGCAAGGTAGCAATGGACAAGAAGCTGTTTGCCGAACTGGTCGAAAGCATGACCGAAATGGGCGAAATCGCCCGCGGCGAACGTGCGCCCAGCCGCGAATTCCACGTCGATTCCACCGACGTGAAGCGCATTCGTGCCGCAACCAATCTCTCGCAGGTCAAGTTCGCCCGCCTGATCGCCGTCGAAGTCGGCACTCTGCGCAACTGGGAGCAGGGCCGGCGCGAACCGACCGGCCCGGCCAAGGCCCTCTTGGGCGTGATCGAGCGCGAGCCCGAAGCCGCCATCCGCGCCCTGCGCTGATGTCCAGTGCGACCGCCTTGGGCATCACCCTCCGCGCGCTGCGCTACAAGCTGAAGAGGCTCGGACTTGTAGGAGCGCGCCATGCGCGCGAAGCCCGCACACTCTGGCCGCACGCGCCACTGCACCGCCCCTCACGGGCACGGCATAGCCTTGCCAAATTGCGCCATCTGCCCTGACCTTGCCTGACCTTCTCTCACCTCAACTCTTGCCAAGACCCGGCGCAATGGAAACAATCCCGCGCCATGAATCGCTGGAAAGCCTCCGCCTCCCACTTCGGCCTCAGCCTGCTGGTGATCGGCGGCATCGCCATCACCGCCTTCCTGCTGTGGTACCCCTATGCGCTGTACCGGGTGGCAAGCCTGGACCGCATCCTTCTGGTCATGCTTGGCATTGACCTCACCGCAGGCCCATTGTTGACACTAATTCTTTACCGGCCGGGCAAGCGCGGACTAAAGTTCGACCTCGCCGTTGTGGCGATTGCTCAGCTCGCCTTTCTAGCCTACGGCTTACACACCTTATGGTCTTCCCGGCCGGTTTTCCTGGTGGGAACACCGGAGACATTTACTGTCGTCTTCGCTAACGAGATCGACGATCAAGATCTTGCGCGCGCGGCCGATCCAAAATGGCGAAAGCTCTCTTGGGCAGGGCCTATCCTGGTGGCAACGCGCATGCCAGAAGCTGCCGATGAGCGTCGGAAGATCATCGAGGAGTTCATGGCAGGCGGCGCAGGTATCGAGCGCTCGCCGAAATACTACATGCGCTATGAACAGATGGCATCTGAGTTGGCTAAAGCCGCAAAACCGGCCAAAGCCATAGATATCGACGATCACGACATCAACAGGACAGGCAAGGTCGCTTCGGATCTAGGCTGGCTTCCCGTGATCTCCAGACGCGGCGAAGCCGTCATGCTGATGGACAAGGCCACCGGCCGACCACTGCGCGTGGTGGCCGAGCGCGCGGAACGTTAGCGCTCGTCGCTGGAGCGAAGGTATAACGCCTGCAGCTCGTGATGCGGAAACCAGTCGCCGATCTTTCTTGAATTCCCTGGAAAGTACCGCGTCATACGCAAGGAATATCCGGTTCCGTCCACCACCTCCTGCTTCGCGAGCATCGCGCGATCAACAAAAATGCGGTGAGTCGCATCGATGCGAAACCCGGCTCGCCCGGGCACTACTATGAGCACTCTCTCGATGCCGAGTCGTGCACTAGCTGACAGTAGGCTGTTCAGAATCTTGACTGGAGCCTCCAGATGCTCCAGGACATGGCTGATCACCATCGACTGAAAGCTGAACTCGCTCAGAATCGAAAGCTGCCAGTCATCCTGCTCGCCGTCGTACCAATCGACCTCGAGCCCTCGGCCGCGGCAGTGCTTCACAGTCGCTTGATTGTATTCCAACCCACGGGATCCAGCTGGCAGCGTCTTCAGCAGCTCTCCGACGCCGCACCCGAAGTCAACCGTTGCGCCGCGTAGCAGGGAGCGTGCGCTACGCAGATAGAAGCCTCGTATCAGCTTACGAAGCGGACTGCGACCGGTCTGATAACGAGTGTAGCCATCATCAAATTGGCCAGTCATCTGGACTCCCTACCTGATTCCGGCGCCTGCCACGGGAGCAACTGATGCAGAACCCGGCGCGGCACCGATGCGATGTCATAGGCAAGAAAGCCGAGGATCAACTGCAGACCGACGATGATCTGCAACGCAACCAACGTCACGCTACCTGCCGAGGCGGTAATACCGGTTCGCGCCGATTCCACCCAGAACCACAGCCCCATCGCAAAGCCCAAGCCCAGGAAAACCGCCCCGAACAGCAACTCAACCGATGCCAGCGACATGTCGCGAAGGAAATAGTTGTAGAACAGCCGCTTGCAGCAGTTGCGCACATGCTTGAAGCCAAAATCAAGCAGAACCCTGGATATCCGCAGGTTGCTGGTCTCGGTGCCGTATCTCGCCTCCATCGGTACATCGGCTACTACCGCGCGAATGATGTTGAGCCGGAACAGCATATCCGTCTCAAAGAAGTAGCGGCGACTCAACTTCTCCAACGGAAGTCCGGCCAGCACCCGCGTATGGATTGCTGTATAGCCGTTGGTCGGATCGAACAGATCCCAGTACCCCGATGACAACTTCGTCATGAACGACAGCACCGCGTTGCCCAGGATGCGTAACCACGGCATTCTTCCGATCTGCGTCAGATCATAGAAGCGATTTCCCTTGGTATAATCTGCCTGGCCACGCACGATTGGTCCGATCAACTGCGGTAGCGCCTTCGCATCCATTTGACCGTCACCGTCCATCTTTATGACGATATCCGCGCCACTCGCCATCGCCGCGCGATAGCCTTCGATCGTTGCACCGCCGACGCCGAGATTCTTCGCATTGAAATGCACGCTCACCCGGGGATCCGTGCAATGCGTCTGTACATGTCGGCCCGAACCTTCCGGACAGGCGTCATCAACCACGTGGATCTGCTCGACCAGCGACGGAATCCGATCAATCACACCCAGCAGGGCACTACGAACCCGATAGCTGGGAATGACAACCGCAACACGCGGCAAAGCCTTCTCCGCAACCAACTCACTCGGTGTCGCTGTACCGGCAGTATTCTCGCTGCGATGCGTCACGAAGCCTGGCCTGTTTCATATGAAAATGTATAGGCTCGTGCCAGGATTCGCGCGATCGGCGGCGGCCATATCGACTCGAACATCATCAGGTCTTCGCGCGACCGAACTCCATCATGAATGGCCGCACTGGTCTGACTGGAGGCATGGATTCGGTGCAACATCAATATCTCGCGATCATAGGCGAATGCGCCTTCCTCGCTCGCCAGGCGCAACCATGCCTCCCAGTCCAGATTGACTTTTAGGTCTTCGCGAAATCGTGCGGCGGCCCGACTTACACTTAAGGTCACCGAAGGACATGGAATCGGGCTCCCGAACCACAGGGTCCGACGCTTGGCTTTTACAGTTTCAGCGCGTTCGCGCCCTAGGAATCCGAGCTCAAGCAGTATCCGCTTGATCAGCAGCATCGGGGAGTTTGCCCGACGTTGTCCATCGAACAGCTCTGCGTAGCCGGTCAACACCAGAACGGCCGATGAAGATGCCTTGATCTGTGCAACGGTGCGTTCGGCGAAGGTCGGGAGATAGAGATCATCCTGATGCGCTACCGTGGCCCAGGGCGTCGTCGACTGAGAGAGCGCAAAGTTCCAGTCCCGGCCAATGCCTGCGTTGGGCGAATGCAGCACCAGCCGTGCGTCGAACTCCTCCGCCAAGGCCCGAAGCCCTTCGTAGGGAGTCGACGAGGAAATCACAATGGGCGAGCGCAATGTCTGCGCACGCAGCGACTCCAGGCATTCTCGCAAATAAGGGGACTGCCCATAGACAGGGACCACGAAGCTGTGCAGTTCGTTCTTCATCACCACTGAAGACCTTCCCCTCTTTTCTCTTCGATCAGGCTCTGTGGCCAAGCATCGAAATCATGAGCACGCCTACAGATACCACCACGATGCCCGCCCATTGCAATGGTGCCAGCCGCTCGCCATACAGGTACCAGCTGGCACCGGCGAGCAATAGGTAGAAGAACGCACCCGACATCGCGAAAGCCGGCCCGAGCTTGACGCGACTCACCACGACGATCCAAACCAGGAACCCGATTCCTTGGATCGTCACCGCCACCCAGATTTTCGGCGACCCGACAACGGCTAGCAACCAGTCGAATCCAGCCGGAGCCGGATTTCGAGCTGCGATGCGGACAACCGCATCCTTGATCAGCAACTGACTCCCAAGCGTAGAACAAGTCACGAACAGGATCATCAAGAGATCACGAATCACGCCTAGTTACCCATTGTGAATGCTGCCTATCATCGCACGCCCTGAATTGCTCACCTGCCCATATCCGGTCGGGCAGCCGAGCGCCAGGATGCCGGCAATAGGCCGCCACCAGAGCGCGAACCAGCTCACTCTTTTGGCAACATACAAGGGAATTTTCGTTGCGCAAACTGTCACATCGGGCAACGAAGTGACGTAAAAGGTCAGCCTACCTAAGTCCTTATCCTACGATGCTGCCGACTTTTGTGACTCCTCACTTGTAGCGAAGGTGATCGCGCCCCCACTGTCCAATTTGGCACGCATCCTGCTTACAAACCTACGCACGTGCGGTGTCGCACGGCTGCCCAACGGACCCGGCGCCGGCCGGCCACACGGCACGTGAAGTTCAAATCCACTCCTAGGGGATACACCATGAAGAAGTTCCAGAAAGGCTTCACCTTGATCGAACTGATGATCGTCATTGCGATCCTCGGCATCCTGATCGCCATCGCACTGCCGGCCTATCAGGACTACACCGTCCGTTCACGTGTCTCGGAAGGCGTCGCCCAAACCGCACCAGCCAAACTGGCCGTAGCTGAAACCGCTTCTTCGCTCGGCGCTCTGAGCCTCGTGACTACCGCCAATAGCGGCTTCACGTTTAGCACTAATGCTACCGACTATGTCGCCTCTATCTCCGTTGCCGACGGAGGTGCGATCGTCACTACCACCCGCAGCACGGGCGCTGATGTCGAGCCGGCCATGACTTTTACTCCGAGTCAGGTTTCCAATACCGCCCCCATCAATTGGACATGCACCACCCCGGCCGCCCAGCACAAGTACGTCCCGGCCGAATGCCGCAAAACGCCGTAATTACGTACTCCCAACAAAAAAAACCCGGCCAATGGCCGGGTTTTTTTTGGTCACCGCCTAACTTCCGGCGACTTCATGAATGCATCTAATATCCAACGCAACCGAATTATCTTGCTTATCGGGTGCACTATTGCTGCGATGATATATTTGCCGGGACTATCCGGCCCATTGATATTCGATGACTACTGGAATCTTGCCCCCCTAACCCGTTGGCAAAATGGCGATCAGGGTTGGCAGCCTACGCTGCTCCCTAACCCTGAGTCATTCATCTTTTCACGTCCGGTCGCAATGGCAAGCTTTATGCTTACGACCTGGCTAGGGGGCACCGGGGCATTCGCGCTCAAGCTTGGCAATTTGGTCATCCACCTTTGCTGCGGGCTGATTGGAGCGTTGCTGCTTCGCCGGTTGATGCAGCTCGACTCCAAGATTGCACCGTATGCCAATTTGGCCGCTGCACTGGCGGCGGTTGTATGGCTAGTTCACCCTTTACAGGTCAGCACTGTCCTGTACGCCGTCCAACGGATGGCACAACTCGCGACTCTATTCTCGCTCGCAGCCACATTGCTCTACGTTGTTGGCAGACAACAGATTGAAAAAGGCCTTGTGCGACAGGGAATATTATCTTTGTTTGTTGCTTTCCCCCTGCTTTTTGCATTGGGGTTATTGAGCAAACAAAATGCAGCCGTTACGCCCCTTATTTGCCTAGCACTCGAATTTGCCTACTTCCAAAAACGTTCCCGCTCTTCGATTATCAATATTTTCTTCTTACTATTTGCTTTGCTGCCAATAGCAGGAATAGCTGTCCTTCTTATATCGTTCCCTGGAAGATTATTGGCTGAATATTCAAACTGGGACTTCAGCCTTTTACAAAGGATCATTACGCAGCCGCGCGTTTTATTAGATTACATTGGCATGTGGCTTCTCCCACGCAGTTCTGCCATGGGCCTATACACTGACGATTATATCGTCTCCACAAATTTCTTCACGCCCATGTCGACCATCGGGGCCGTTATCGCCCTTGTTGCGATCAGCCTTCTTACCATTTTTCAACGTAGACAAATGCCTACGCTGTTCGCTGGCTGGTTTTTCTTCTTGGCGGCCCATAGCGTTGAAGCCAGTTTTCTCCCGCTCGAAATGTACTATGAACACAGGAACTATCTTCCGGCGTTTGGCCTACTTCTCATGGCCTGCTCTGTTGTTAGACGTTTAACATCGACACCTCTTATACGTCTTTCTATACGTCCACGCTTGCTGTGGCTATCCGTTTTTCTCTTAATCGGCGCTCTCGCCTTATCTACATATGCGCGCGTGCTTGTCTGGCAAGACGAATACGCGATGACCGAGCAAGGCATACGCCACCATCCTGATTCGATTCGAGTACGGCTTGACAGGGTAGCCCTCTCCTTGCGTACCAAGAACTATGCTGATGCCCTCGCGACCTTGGAGCCGATGCTTACACACCCTGATTCCCGGCAAAGGCTGATCGGCCGAATAGACCGCCTAGTAGTTCGATGTATCAGCGGGGCCTCCGTGGACACAAACGAACTTGATATTGCGCTCAAAGACGCGACGCCACTCATCACGGTTCATGAAATTCACCTCGCGATTCTGCAGGAAGCAGTAACGAGAAACGGTGAATGCAGCCAGATACCTCCCGACGTCTTTGCCCGGAGCTTGGCAATGCTTGCAGACGCTGCAACTAGTCATCCGGAGGCAACGCAGAATAAATCAACGATGCGCAGAATCGCGAGCCAGCTTTATGCTCGTGGTGGTCGCTGGGATCTAGCCGAAGAACAGGCGGAAATCGGCTGGCGCGCAAATCCAACCATGCCATTAGGTCTTGTCTTGGCGCGCGCATATGCCATTAATGGAAAGCATAGCCTTGCTATAGATGTCCTCGCCCGTCTAGATGAAATGCCACGAATCTACGATGATCATTGGCGGAGGGAGATCAGACTCGCGCGGGAGTTTGTCGAAGACCAATCGGCCTCAGATGGGTTGGATCACAAACGTTGAGCACTGCATAACCAGCAATTTCAAGCTGACCTGTTTATCCACCAATCGACGTAGACTGCGGTAAAGTCGGGATGATCTGAGGGGAGCATCGAAGATGAATGCCGTTCCATCTGCTAATCTTGTCGGCATCACCGGCATCACCCGTCGGCTCGTACTGGACGGCGCGCTCGACGAACCAGCCGCACGCGAAGCTCTGGACAAGGCCACGGCCGAACGCAAGCAGGTCGCCATTTACCTTCGTGAGCACCGGCTGGTCAGCGCAGCGCAGCTGGCTGCGGCCAACTCCATCGAGTTCGGCATGCCGGCGTTCGATCCTGCGGTGATGGATGCGGCCCAGTGTGCCGTGAAACTGGTCAAGGAAGACCTGCTGCGCAAGCACAACGTGCTGCCGCTGTTCAAGCGCGGCGGCAAGCTCTTCGTGGGCACCGCCGATCCGACCAATACGCATGCCTTGGACGAGGTGAAGTTCCATACCAACCTGGTGGTGGAACCGATCCTGGTGGACGAGGACACGCTGAAGCGCACGCTGGAGATCTGGCTGGAGGTCCACGACAGCTTCGCCGACGCCCTGGAGGATTCCGACGGCCTGGAAGGGCTGGACGTGGGCGCCGACGAGATCGCCACCGACAGCGGCAGCGACGCCAAGGGCGACGACACCCCGGTGGTGAAGTTCGTCAACAAGGTACTGGTGGAGGCGATCAAGAAAGGCGCCTCGGACATCCACTTCGAGCCGTACGAAAACGACTACCGGGTGCGGCTGCGGATCGACGGCCTACTCAAGCCGACCGCCAGGATGCCGGTCAAGCTGAACCAGCGCATCACCGCGCGGCTGAAGGTGATGGCGCAGCTGGACATCGCCGAGAAGCGGGTGCCGCAGGACGGGCGCATCAAGCTGAACCTGTCCAAGACCAAGCAGATCGACTTTCGCGTCAGCACCCTGCCCACGCTGTTCGGCGAGAAGGTGGTGCTGCGTATCCTGGACGCCGGCGCGGCCAAGCTGGGGATCGACAAGCTGGGCTACGAGGAGGGCCAGAAGGCGCTGTTCGTGGAGGCCATCCAGAAACCATACGGGATGGTGCTGGTGACCGGCCCCACCGGTTCGGGCAAGACGGTATCGCTGTACACCGCGCTGAACATCCTCAACGACGATCTACGCAACATCTCCACGGTGGAGGACCCGGTGGAGATCCGCATGAGCGGGATCAACCAGGTACAGATGAACGTCAAGCGCGGCATGACCTTCGCCGCGGCGCTGCGCAGCTTCCTGCGCCAGGATCCGGACGTGATCATGGTCGGCGAGATCCGCGACCTGGAGACCGCCGAGATCGCGATCAAGGCGGCGCAAACCGGCCATATGGTGCTGTCGACGCTGCACACCAACGATGCGCCGCAGACCATCTCGCGCCTGATGAACATGGGCATCGCGCCGTACAACATCACCAGTTCGGTAACGCTGGTGATCGCCCAGCGCCTGGCGCGGCGCCTGTGCGACCGCTGCAAGAAGTCGGTGGAATTGCCGGACGTGGCGCTGCTGGCGGAGGGCTTTACTGCCGACGAGGTGCACGCAGGAATCAAGATCTACGAGGCAGTGGGCTGCGACGAGTGCACCAACGGCTACAAGGGGCGCACCGGCATCTACCAGGTGATGCCGATGAGCGATGCGATCCAGGAGATCGTGCTGCAGGGCGGCAACGCGATGCAGATCGCCGAAGTGGCGGAGCGGGCCGGGATCAACGACCTGCGCAAGTCGGCGCTGCTGAAAGCGAAGAAGGGGGTGACCAGCCTGGCGGAGATCAACCGGGTGACCAAGGACTGACCCGACCTCGTAGGAGCGCGCCATGCGCGCGATGCCCGCATCCTCAAAAACCCCCGACTTCCGGAACCTCAGCCTCCGATGTGAGACCCAGCCGCGCCGGTATCGCGCCCATGGGGCGCTCCTACGGGGGAGGCAGCCGGGGATGGGTAGCCCAAACCCTGCGGGCCGTCACAAACGCAAATTTCACATTCGCCCGCAACCGGCTACCATGCGGGATCATCACCGGCCGGGGAGGCCGGGCCAGGGGAGCTCAGAGATGGCCGTGACTCGTACCGCCGCCAAGACCGCCACGCGTAAGGGGGCGAGGCCCGCCACTGCGCGCAGGGGTGTGACCCTCGACACCTTCGTCTGGGAGGGCACCGACAAGCGCGGCACCAGGATGAAAGGGGAGCAGCAGGCGAAGAGCGCCAACATGCTGCGCGCCGAACTGCGCAAGCAGGGCATCAACCCTACATTGGTCAAGACCAAGCCCAAGCCGCTGTTCGGCAGCACCGGGCGCAAGATCACGCCGAAGGAGATCGCGGTCTTCAGCCGCCAGATCGCGACCATGATCAAGTCAGGCGTCCCGATCGTGCAGGCGCTGGAGATCATCGGCAGCGGCCACAAGAACCCGAAGATGGCGTCGATGGTCAACGACCTGCGGGTGGAGATCGAGAACGGCACTTCCTTCTCGGAATCGCTGGGCAAGTACCCGGTGCAGTTCGACGAACTGACCCGCAACCTGGTGAAAGTGGGCGAGGCGGCCGGCGTGCTGGAGACGGTGCTCGACACCATCGCCACCTACAAGGAGAACCTGGAAAGCCTGAAGGGCAAGATCAAGAAGGCGCTGTTCTATCCGGCCACCGTGATCGTGGTGGCGATCCTGGTCAGCGCCATCCTGCTGATCTTCGTGGTGCCGCAGTTCGAACAGGTGTTCAGAAGCTTCGGCGCCGAACTGCCGGCCTTCACCCAGCTGATCGTCGGGGCCAGCCGCTTCCTGGTGTCGTATTGGTGGGCGATGCTGGGCATCGCCATCATCGCCATCTTCGGCTTTCTCTATGCATACAAGCGCTCGCCGGGCATGCAGCACTTCATGGATCGCATGATGCTGAAGATTCCGGTGATCGGGCAGATCCTGCACAATGCCTCGATCGCGCGTTTCGCGCGCACCCTGGCGACCACCTTCAAGGCCGGCGTGCCGCTGGTGGAGGCGCTGGAATCGGTGGCCGGCGCCACCGGCAACACTGTGTACGAGAAGGCGACCTACCGAATCCGCGACGACGTGGCCGTGGGCTACCAGATGAACATGGCGATGAAGCAGGTGAATCTTTTCCCGCACATGGTGGTGCAGATGACCGCCATCGGCGAGGAGGCCGGCGCGTTGGACACGATGCTGTTCAAGGTCGCCGAGTTCTACGAGGAAGAGGTGAACAACGCTGTAGATGCGCTGTCGAGTTTGATCGAACCGATGATCATGATCTTCATCGGCATCGTGGTGGGTGCCATGGTGGTCGGCATGTACCTGCCGATCTTCAAGCTGGCGGCCACGATCTGACCGCCGCATAGATGGCATTCCTCGACCAGCACCCCGGCCTCGGTTTTCCGGCCGCGGCCGGACTCGGGCTGCTCGTGGGCAGCTTCCTCAACGTGGTGATCCTGCGCCTGCCCAGGCGGCTGGAGTGGGAGTGGAAGCGCGACTCGCGCGAGATCCTGGAGGAGCCGGAGCTCTACGACCCTCCGCCGCCGGGAATCGTGGTGGAGCGCTCGCACTGCCCGCACTGCGGCCACCAGCTGTCCTGGTACGAGAACATCCCGGTGTTCAGCTGGCTGGCGCTGCGCGGCAAGTGCCGCCATTGCAAGGCGCCGATCTCGATCCAGTACCCGCTGGTCGAGCTGCTGACGATGCTGCTGGTGGTGGCATGCGTGTGGCGGTTCGGGTTCGGCTGGCAGGGGTTCGGGGCGATCGTGCTGACGTGCTTCTTGATCGCGCTGTCGGGCATCGACCTGCGGACACAGCTGCTGCCGGATCAGTTGACCCTGCCGCTCATGTGGCTGGGCCTGATCGCCGCGGCCGACAACCTGTACATGCCGGCCAAGCCGGCGCTGCTGGGCGCGGTGGCCGGCTACGTGAGCCTGTGGTCGGTGTGGTGGCTGTTCAAGCAGATCACCGGCAAGGAGGGCATGGGCCACGGTGATTTCAAGCTGCTGGCGGCGCTGGGGGCCTGGTGCGGGCTGACCGGGATCCTGCCAATCATCCTGCTGTCGGCGGTGAGCGGGGCGATCCTCGGCTCGATCTGGCTGGCGATGAAGGGCCGCGACCGTGCCACGCCGATCCCGTTCGGGCCGTTCCTGGCGATCGCCGGCTGGGTGGTCTTCATGTGGGGCGGCGATCTGATCGCGCTGTACTTGCGATATAGCGGGCTCTCCGTTACGTAGGAGCGCCATGCGCGCGATGCCGGCGTGGCTGGAATTGCGGGCCCGATTCGCAGCGGAGCGCGACCACCGGGGCATCGCACGTGTAACGAACGGTGCCGTTCGTAGGAGCGCGCCATGCGCGCGATGCCGGCGACGTCCCGGTCCCGGCCATCGGCGGTCCCGTCACGAGCCGGAAACCACGCCGGTGGCCGGGTTCCCGTGGCGGCGAAATGTCCGCGGTATCGCGCGCATGGCGCGCTCCTACGACGAGCGGCGGCGAGCCGACAGCCTTCCGTCGCGCGGCGATGCCGGTTACAAAGGGCCATGAGCGACTACATCATCGGGCTGACTGGGGGCGTGGCTTCCGGCAAGAGTGAGGTCACGCGGCGTTTCGAGGCGCGTGGGGTGACGGTGGCGGACGCCGACATCGCCGCGCGCGAGGCGGTGGCGGTCGGCAGCGAGGGGTTGGCGGAGGTGGCGGCGGCGTTCGGGCCGGACGTGCTCGATGCGAGCGGCGCGCTCGACCGCGCCGCGATGCGGCGCCGGGTGTTCATGGACGACACCGAACGCCGCAGGCTGGAGGCGATCGTGCACCCGCGCGTGCGCGCCGCCCTGCGCGCGACCTGCGAGGCGGCTCCGGGGCCGTACGCGATCGCCGCGATCCCGCTGCTGGCCGAGGGCGGTGGACGAGCGGCCTATCCCTGGCTGCAGCGGATCCTGGTGGTGGACGTGCCGGTGGAGATGCAGCGCGAACGGCTGTTGCGGCGCGACGGCATCGACGATGCGCTGGCGACGCGGATGATCGAGGTGCAGGCGACCCGGCGCGAACGGCTGGCGCTGGCCGACGACGCCATCTTCAACGACGGCCCTTTGGAGATGCTGGACACGCACGTGGCGGCGCTGGATCGACGTTACCGCGTGCTTGCGATCGTGCATGCGTAGGCGCCACCATGCCTCGATGCTGCACGGCGAGGCCCGCAGCCGGATTGCACCGGCGTATGGTCGCGCCAGCGTCGTACGAGCGATGCGTCCGCTTTCGTAGGAGCGTGCCATGCGCGCGATGCCGGCGGCCTACCCGCTCCCGGCCGTCAGCGGCCCCAACGCGAACCGGAAGGTGCATCGGTGGCCGGAATCCTCTGGCGGCACCATGCCCGCGGCATCGCGCGCATGGCGCGCTCCTACGGAGGCGGCGGCTGTGTGGCGATACAGACACGGCAGCGGCCCGCATGGTTTGCGGCCGCTTCTACAGCCAGATCGCGTTCCAGAAGGGATAGTCGCCGGCCTTGCGCGCCAGCCCGGCACGGATCGGATTGGCGACGATGTAGCGTGCCGTCGCGCGCAGGTCCTCGTCGCCGCGCAGGGCGTGGTCATGGTATGCCCGGCTCCATATCGGTCCAGTGCGGCCGAGGGCGCGATTGATCCTGCGTGCGCTGCCTGATTTCAACGTCGCGATGATGGCGCCCAGCGAGCGTTGCCCGTCCAGTTGCAGCAGGCAATGCACGTGATCGGGCATGACGACCCAGGCGAGCATCCGCGCGCCCTTGGTCAGGACCGGATCGTGAAGGCAGGCCGCCGCCGCGCAGGCGGCATCGAATTCCTGGAACAGCGGTGTTCGCTGCTGCGTGGCCAGGGTCAGGTGATAGGCCCGTCCGGGGGCGGATACGCGGCCGATGCGGAGCGCCGCATGACCGCGACGAGGGGTTTGCGAGAGCGAAGAGGATGTCGGCATGGGCACATCGTCGAACACGACGTCGCCCTGCGGAATCCGACGTTCCCCCACCGGTCTGTCGGAGAACGCCCGGTCCTGCCGTAGGAGCGCGCCATGCGCGCGATGCCGCGGGGGCCGGTAGGATCCGGCGGATGCAGCGATTCCGGACCGGCAAGCGCGCCGGTCACCGGAATTCGCGGGCGGCGAAACGCCCGCGGTATCGCGCGCATGGCGCGCTCCTACGGAGGTGCGGGCCGCGGCGGGTGTGGAGGTACCGCGGTCAGGGCGCAGGCCAGAGGGCGCGGATGGCGGCGATGCCCTGGGCGCCGTGGCGGCGGGCCTCGAGGATGTCGTCTGGGCCGAGGCCGCCGATGGCGTAGATCGGCAGCGAGACGGCTTCACGCAGAGTGGCGAACCGCGTCCAGCCGAGGCCGGGCGCGCCGGGATGGGTCGGCGTGGGCGCGAGCGGGCCGAGCAGGGCGAAGTCGCAGCCCAGGCGCTCGGCGTGGCGCAACTCGTCCAGGTCGTGGCAGGACGCCGCCAGCGGCCGGTCCACGGGCAGCGGGCGTTCGCCGAGCGCGGCGAGCTGCGCGGCGCGCAGGTGCAGGCCGGCGCCGGTGGCGCGGGCGAGCTCGGGATCGGCGCCGACCAGCGCTTCGGCGCCGGCGGCGCGGCAGCGCTTCACGGCGCCGGCGACCAGGCGTTCGCGGCGGCTGCGTTCGATGCCGGGCAGGCGCAGGTGCATGCGGCGGATGCCGGAGGCCAGGGCGTTCTCGATGCCTTGCAGCCAGGCGCCGTCGTCCGCACCCGGTTCCGGGGTGACGAGATAGCGGTCGGGGCGCGTGAGCGCCGCGACCACCGGGCGGTCGGCCGGCGGCATGGCATAGCTGGCGAGCCTGTGCTGCGGCACCCAGGCCAGGGCCTGGCCTTCGTGGCCCCGCGGCGTGCCGCGCCAGGCGGTGACATGGCGGACGTCCAGGCACAGGCGCCTGTGCGGATAGGCCTGGGGCACGGCGATCAGCGGCGGCCCGACTTCGACCTGGATGCCCAGCTCCTCGTCCAGTTCGCGCACCAGCGCCTGTTCTGGCGACTCGCCGGGCTCGCGCTTGCCGCCGGGGAATTCCCACAGGCCGGCGAGATCGCGGCCTTCGGTCCGCCGCGCGAGCAGTACGCGGCCGCCGGGATCGGTGATGACGGCGGCGATGACTTCGACGACGTCGTCGCTCATGCCCTGCCCCATCGGCGCGTCAGGCGCGCGCACGCGTGCCGTCCAGGTGCCGGGCGCGCCCCGGGGGACGCTGCGAAAGCTGCCCTCATCCGCCCCCCTATCAAGTGCGGAACAAGCTCTTCGGGCCCCTTCTCCCGCAAGCGGGAGAAGGGAAATGCGGAGTGCGGGTTTAGCGCCCATGGAGCGCTTCTACGAGCTGCAAAAGCTGCCCTCATTCGCCCTCCGGGTACCTTCTCCCGCAAGCGGGAGAAGGGAAAGGCCGGGTGCGGGTTTCGTGCCATGGGGCGCTGCTACAGGGGGCATGATTTTTGCCGGTCGCCGGCGGCTCCGCCGTAGAGCCGAGCTTGCTCGGCTGTGCCGGCGCCGGTGCCAGGAGCAGCGGAGCAAGCTCCGCTCTACGGGGCATTGTCGGCGAGCCGAGGCCGTCGTCAGGACAGCTGCCCATGGCAGTGCTTGTACTTCTTGCCGCTGCCGCAGGGGCACGGGTCGTTGCGGCCGACCTTGGCGCCGTCGCGCACGATCGGCATTTGCGGGCGCGGGCCGTCGCGCTGGTAGTCCGGCTCGGCGGCTTCCTCGTCGGCGCCGTAGCCGCCGGCGTCGGCGTGCTGGAACTGCGCCTGGTTGAGCCTGGCCTCGATCTGGCGCCGCTCCTCGGCCTCCAGCGCGGCGACCTCGGCTTCGCTGCGGATGCGCACGCGCGCCAGCAGGGTCACGACCTCGTGCTTGACCTTGTCGAGCATGTCCGAGAACAGCGTAAACGCCTCGCGCTTGTATTCCTGCTTCGGCTGCTTCTGCGCGTAGCCGCGCAGGTGGATGCCCTGACGCAGGTAGTCCATGCGCCCCAGGTGCTCCTTCCAGTTCTGGTCGAGCACGTTGAGCATGATGTGCTTTTCCAGCATGCGCATGGTCTCGGGGCCGACCTGCGTCTCCTTGTCGGCGAAAAGGCGGTCGGCCGATTCCTGCACGTGCGCGGCGATGCCTTCGGCATCGAGTTCCTTCTTCTCCTGCACCATCCGCTGCAGCTCCAGGCGCAGGCCGAACTCCTGCTCCAGCGCCGCCTCCAGCGCCGGCAGGTCCCACTGCTCGTCGACCGACTCGGGCGGCACGTGGCGCGCGACCAGCTCGGCGACCACGTCGCCGCGGATGCCGTCGATGTTCTCCTGCACGCTTTCGGCGTCGAGCAGCTCGTCGCGCTGGCCGTAGATCACCTTGCGCTGGTCGTTGTTGACGTCGTCGAAGTCGAGCAGGTTCTTGCGGATGTCGAAGTTGTGCGCCTCCACCTTGCGCTGCGCGTTGGCGATCTGCTTGGTCACCAGCGGGCTCTCGATGATGTCGTCTTCCTGCAGGCCCATCCGCGCCATCACCCGCTGCACCCAGTCGGCGGCGAAGATGCGCATCAGGTTGTCCTCGAGCGACAGGTAGAAGCGCGAGGAACCGGGATCGCCCTGGCGGCCGGAACGGCCGCGCAGCTGGTTGTCGATGCGCCGCGACTCGTGGCGCTCGGTGCCGATGATGTGCAGGCCGCCCGCGGCCTTGACCTGGTCGTGGCGCTCCTGCCAGTCGGCGCGCACCTTCGCCTTCTGCTCCTCGGCGGCGTCCTCGCCCAGCTCCGCCAGCTCGGACTCGACCGCGCCGCCGAGCACGATGTCGGTGCCGCGGCCGGCCATGTTGGTGGCGATGGTGACCGCCTTGGGGCGGCCGGCATTGGCGATGATCTGCGCCTCGCGCTCGTGCTGCTTGGCGTTGAGCACCTCGTGCGGGATGCCCTCCTCGCGCAGCTGGTCGGACAGCAGCTCGGAAACCTCGATCGAGGTGGTGCCGACCAGCACCGGCTGGCCCTTCTCGTGGCACTCGCGGATCTCGCGGGCGACGGCGCGGTACTTGCCGGCGCGGTTGAGGAACACGGCGTCGGGATGGTCCTTGCGCACCATCGGCCGGTGGGTGGGGATGACCACCACCTCCAGGCTGTAGATGCTCTGGAACTCGAAGGCCTCGGTGTCGGCGGTGCCGGTCATGCCGGCGAGCTTGCCGTACATGCGGAACAGGTTCTGGAAGGTGATGCTGGCCAGCGTCTGGTTCTCGCGCTGCACCGGCACGCCCTCCTTGGCCTCGACCGCCTGGTGCAGGCCGTCGGACCAGCGGCGCCCGGCCAGGGTGCGGCCGGTGAACTCGTCGACGATGATCACCTCGCCGTCGCGCACGATGTAGTCGACGTCGCGCTGGTAGATCGCGTGCGCGCGCATCGCCGCGTTGAGGTGATGCACGACGTGGATGTTCTGCGGATCGTACAGGCTCTCGTCCGCATCGAGGATGCCGGCCTTGCGCAGCAGCTCCTCGGCGTGCTCCTGCCCGGCCTCGGACAGGTGCACCTGCTTGCCCTTCTCGTCGACCCAGAAATCGCCGACGCCGTCCTCGACCTCCTGCCGCTTGAGCGAGGGCACGATGCGGTTGACCTTGATGTACAGCTCCGGCGACTCGTCGGCCGGGCCGGAGATGATCAGCGGGGTGCGCGCCTCGTCGATCAGGATCGAGTCGACCTCGTCGACGATCGCGTAGTTCAGCCCGCGCTGGTAGCGGTCGCCCTTGGACAGCGCCATGTTGTCGCGCAGGTAGTCGAAGCCGAACTCGTTGTTGGTGCCGTAGGTGATGTCGGCGCCGTAGGCGGCGTGCTTGTCCGAATGCGGCATGCCGGGGAACACCACCCCGACCGACAGGCCGAGCCACTCGTACAGCTTGCCCATCCAGGCCGCGTCGCGGCGCGCGAGGTAGTCGTTGACGGTGACCACATGCACGCCCTTGCCTTCCAGCGCGTTGAGGTACACCGGCAGCGTCGCGACCAGGGTCTTGCCCTCGCCGGTGCGCATCTCGGCGATCTTGCCCATGTGCAACACCATGCCGCCGATCAGCTGCACGTCGTAGTGGCGCATGCCGAGCACGCGCTGCGAGGCCTCGCGGCAGACGGCGAAGGCCTCGGGCAGCAGCTTGTCGAGCGACTCGCCGTCGGCGACGCGCTGCTTGAATTCGGGGGTCTTGGCCTGCAGCTCGGCGTCCGACAGGGCCTGCATCTGCGCTTCCAGGACGTTGACCTTGGCGGCGATCTTTTCGAGCTGTTTGACGAGGCGTTCGTTGCGGCTGCCGAAGACGCTGGTGAGCAGGCGATTGAGCATGGGTTTACCGGAAGTCGGAGATCGGGAGCGCGGGACGCCTGGCCCCGGCAACGAAAAAGGGCGCCAGGCGCCCTTTTTGGCAACGCGCATTGTAGCGTGGGGATGGCCCGGGTGCCTTTCAAGCGCGGCCGGGAGGGCCCGGGCCCGTGGTGGCGTGCGCAGCCGAGCGGCTTCGTAGGAGCGCGCCATGCGCGCGATGCCGGCGACGTGTCCGATCTCGGCCATCGGCGGTCCCGTCGCGAGCCGGAAGGCGCGCCGGTGACCGGAATCCCCTGGCGGTGAGATGCCCGCGGTATCGCGCGCATGGCGCGCTCCTACGGCAGGTGCGGGTCACGCCCCGGTCATCGGCGGTCCCGTCGCGAGCCGGAAGGCGCGCCCGTGGCCGGAAGGAATCCCCTGGCGGCGGAATGCCCGCGGCATCGCGCGCATGGCGCGCTCCTACGGGATTGCGAGACGGATCAGCCGCGGGTCACGCCCATGTCGCCGAGGAACTTGCGCGGGTTGACCACGCGGCCGTTCTCCCAGACCTCGAAATGGACGTGCGCGCCGGTCGAGCGGCCGGTGGAGCCCGCCTTGGCGATCTGCTGGCCGACCCGGACCAGGTCGCCCACCTTCACCGTGATGCGCGAGTTGTGCGCGTAGCGGGTGACATAGCCGTTGCCGTGATCGACCTCGACCACGTTGCCGTAGCCGCTGCGGTAGCCGGAGTAGCTGACCACGCCGTCGGCGACCGTCATTACCGGGTCCCCGCTGCGGGCGTCGAAATCGATGCCCTTGTGGAAGGCGCGGCCGCCGCCGAACGGATCGGCGCGGCTGCCGTAGCCGGAGGTGATGTAGCTGCTGGCGACCGGCGAGCGCGAGGGCAGCGCGGCGCGCTCGAGCTGCTGGTCGAACAGCAGCGCCTCGAGCACCGACAGCTGGCGGCCGGATTCGCGCAGTTCCGCGTCCACCGCGTCCATGCCCTCGTGCAGGCCGCGCGCCGGCATGTCCTGCACCGGACCGGGACCGCCAAGGCCGACCGGGGCGGTGAAATCGAATTCGCCGTCTCCGAGCTTGCCGACCCGGGTCAACCGCTCGCCGAGCGCGTTCAGCCGGTTGGCCTGCGCCTGCAGCTCGCCCATGCGCGCGGACAGCGCATTGACCTCGCGCTGCGCCTCGCGGCGGGTCTGCTCGATGCTGGCCCGCTGCTCGAGGGTCTTGGCGTGCAGCCGCGAGATCTCGCTGGCGCCCATGCTGGCGCCGAACAGCATGCCGGCCACCGCGATCACGGCGGCGGCGGCGAACGGCTTGAGCAGCGCGGCCGCCCGGATCTGCTGCAACCAGTGCATGATGCGGATCCGCGCCTGATGGGTGATGCTGTGTAGAGTCATGCTTCCAATGTCTGGTTCACGATCCAAGCCGCCTGCGGGGACCGCCCGCGCCGCTCCCGCCCAGCCGGCGCTGGACGCGCTGCTGAAAGGTGCCGCCGGCGACCCGCTCCGCCGCGCCCTCTGGCTCGACGCGCTGGATCAGCAATTGCGCCCCCTGCTACCGCCGCCGCTCGCCGCGCATGCGCGGCTGGGCAATGTCGACGGCCGCAGGCTCGTCTACCTCGTCGACGCCCCGGTCTGGCACGCCCGCATGCGGCTGGCCGGCCCGGAACTGCTCGACGGGGCCCGTTCCATCGGGCTGGATGTCACGGAATTCGTCGTCAAGACAACCCGGCCGATGCCGCGACCTCCCCAGTCCGCATCGACCTCACGTCCAATGTCGGCACGCGCGGATGCAGCACTGCGCGATGCGTTGGCACTCCTGGCCGATGACGACCCCGGCAAGGATACCTCCTGAGCCGCCCCTCCCCTGCCCCGCAGCCGGAACGAGGAAGCAGGCGACCGAGGCATGCTACCGGGCATGTACTCACACCGGGTTAACAGACCAGGAACATTTCGACAATAAATTGTTAATTATTCGTTACTGGTTCGCGCGGACTCACATTTGTGATCGAGGCCCGCGGCCGTGATTCAGCCCAGTGAGCCTTCGCCCCCGGACGGCGGCGGGAGACACGGCCAGCCTTCGACGATGCGATTCAGCGATGTCCAGCTCGGTTTGACGCCGATCGCCCAATGACAGCGCCACCTCACGGAGGGGCGAAGCTCACTCAGGCCGCGGCGGGAGCGCCGTAGACAAGCGGCGCCGGAGCGTCTTCGCCGAAGGTGATCTCCTCCCAGGCCGAACGCTCGGCCATCAGGGCGCGGGCCAGTTTGTTGTTGAGCGCATGGCCGGACTTGTGGCCCTCGTACGCACCGAGGATCGGATGTCCGGTGAGGTACAGGTCGCCGATGGCGTCCAGGATCTTGTGGCGCACGAACTCGTTGGCGTAGCGCAGGCCGTCGTCGTTGAGCACGCGGAACTCGTCGAGCACGATGGCGTTGTCCATCGACCCGCCCAGGCCTAGGTTGCGCTCGCGCATGAATTCCAGGTCGCGCATGAAGCCGAAGGTGCGCGCGCGGCTGACCTCGCGGATGTAGGCCTCGGTGGAAAAGTCGACCACGGCGCGCGACTGTGCGGTCGGGATCGCAGGATGGTCGAACTCGATGGTGAAGCCGAGGCGGAAGCCGTCGTAGGGCTCGAAACGGGCGATCTTGTCGCCGTCGCGCACCTCGACCGGTCGCTTGATGCGGATGAAGCGCTTGGGCGCGTCCTGCAGCACGATGCCGGCCGACTGCAGCAGGAACACGAACGGGCCGGACGAGCCGTCCATGATCGGCACCTCGGGCGCCGACAGGTCGACGAACAGGTTGTCGATGCCGAGGCCGGCCAGGGCCGACATCAGGTGCTCGACGGTCATCACCTTGCCGGCATCGCGGGTCAGCCCGGTGCAGAGCATGGTCTCGGTGACCAGGTCGGCGCGCGCGGGAATGTCCACCGCCGGCTCGAGGTCGATGCGGCGGAACACGATGCCGCCGTCCACCGGGGCCGGACGCAGGGTGAGATAGACCTTCTCGCCGCTGTGCAGGCCCACGCCGGTGGCGCGGATGATGTTCTTGATGGTGCGTTGCTGGGGCATGGCGGCGGGGTCAGGTCAGTGGGGGTCCGGAAGCCTCGCGGCGGCTGGCAGCCCTGGGCCCAACGGGTCGCAGGTTAGCACGCGCGTGGCTGAACCTGAACGGAAGTGGTGGCGATCGCCCCGGCGCACGCGTGCCGCGATTCAGGGGTCCGCCGCTGGCGGCGTGGATCCGATATGCGGCCGACGCGGCCGGCGCGCAACCGGGTACGAGATCCAGGATTGCGGCGCTGCAGGAGGAAAAGTCCACCGGGCCGGCACGGGCCCGGTGGCAAGAGGACATGCCGGTGCGCACGGACGCACCTGCACGGATATCGCGCCGCGGAACAGCGATGGACCCATCGGACCGGCGCGCCGGCCCCTCGATGCGGACATCGCCCGTCCCGCGGGAGTGCGGTCAGTCGGCCTGGGTGAGGCGGTGCGCTTGCGAGGCACTGCCTCGCGCACTGCCGAACGCCCGGCCATGGGCCGCTGGCACTGCCAGCGGCGGGCGCACAAGGATGTGCGCCCCGGCCTTGCCGGCGAAGCAGGATGCGAAGCCCTGCAAGGCCGGGCCGGACCTTCCGTCCCCGCCAAGGCTCGCCATGGACGGCAGCGGCATCACCCGGCTCAATCCGCCTGTCGGCGCAAGAACGCGGGAATGTCCAGGTAGCTGCTGTCGCTGCCGAAATCGGCGACGTCCGGCTTCGCCGCCGGTTCCTCGCTGCGGCCACGCAGGCTCGAGGCGATGCTCGGCGCCTGCGAACCGCCGCCGACGGCGTCGTCGATCGGCAGCCCGGTGGTGCCGTCGCGCTTGACCTGGGTGTGGATCAGCTGCACCTGCGGGCGGCGTGCCGGCTCCTGGACATAATCGCGCTCGCTGCCGCGCAGGCTCTGCCGCGACGCCGCACGGTTGAGGCCGGTGGCGACCACGGTGACGCGGACCTCGTCCTGCATGTCCTGGTCGAGCACGGTGCCGATGACGATGGTGGCGTCCTCGCTGGCGAAGTTCTCCACGGTGCGGCCGACCTCGTCGAATTCCGACATGGTGAAGTCGGGACCGGCGGTGATGTTGACCAGGATGCCGTTGGCGCCGGCCAGGTTGACGTCGTCGAGCAGCGGGTTCTGGATCGCCGATTCGGCAGCGGCCTGGGCGCGGTCGTCGCCGCGGGCGGTGCCGGTGCCCATCATCGCCAGGCCCATCTCGGACATGACGGTGCGCACGTCGGCGAAGTCGACGTTGATCAGGCCCGGACGGACGATCAGGTCGGCGATGCCCTGCACGGCGCCGAGCAGCACGTCGTTGGCGGCGCGGAACGCCTGGATCATGGTGGCGTTGCGGCCGAGCACCGAGATCAGCTTCTCGTTGGGGATGGTGATCAGCGAGTCGCAGTGCTGCGACAGGTCCTCGATGCCCTTGAGCGCCACCTGCATGCGGCGGCGGCCCTCGAACGGGAACGGCTTGGTGACCACGGCGACGGTCAGGATCCCCATCTCCTTGGCCAGCTGCGCCACCACCGGCGCGGCGCCGGTGCCGGTGCCGCCGCCCATGCCGGCGGTGATGAACACCATGTCGGCGCCCTGCAGCGCATCCATGATGATCTCGCGATCCTCGAGCGCGGCCTGGCGGCCGACTTCCGGATTCGCGCCCGCGCCCAGCCCCTTGGTGACGTTGCCACCGAGCTGCAGCTGCAGCTTGGCGCCGCAGTTCTTGATCGCCTGCGCGTCGGTGTTGGCGGTGATGAACTCCACCCCGTCGACGCTGCTGTTGACCATGTGTCCGACGGCGTTGCCGCCGCCTCCGCCCACGCCGATCACCTTGATGACGGCGTTGGGCGCCATCTTTTCTACCAATTCGAAATGTGCCATGTCCGTGTCCTCATGAAGGGCCGGGAATCGGGAATGGGGAATCGGGAATCGGAAAAAGCGCTTCTACCCGTCTAACCTCATTGCCCGGCACCGGCGTTACTGTTGTGTGCCGCTTTTGTGTTTTGTCATTTCGCATTTGCCTCGCTACTCAGCTGCCTCGCTTCTCCGCTTTTCGCCCCTGCTCCTGCTCTTCCGATTCCCCATTCCCGATTCCCCATTCCCGGGCAAGTTCGTCAGAACTCGCCCCTGTACCAGTCCTTCAACTTCTTGAAGAAAGTCCCTGCGCGCCCGGTCGGGATCACCGGGCGGCGCGGGTTCTCGATCTGGCTGCCCATCAGCAGCAGGCCCACGCCGGTGGCGTGCACCGGGTTGCCGACCACCTCGCCCAGGCCGGTGACGTGCTGCGGGATGCCCACGCGCACCGGCATCTGCAGCATTTCCTCGGCCAGCTCGACCACGCCTTCCATCTTCGCGGCGCCGCCGGTGAGCACCATGCCGGCGCGCACGTGCTGCTCGAAGCCCGAGCGGCGCAGTTCGGCCTGCACCATCTCGAAGATCTCCTCGTAGCGCGCCTGCACCGCCTGCGCCAGCGACTGCCGCGGCAGCCGCCGCGGCGGACGGTCGCCGACGCTCGGCACCTGGATCGACTCCTCGCTGGTCGCCAGCTGCGCCAGCGCGCAGGCGTAGCGCACCTTGATCTGCTCGGCCTCCGGCGTGGGCGTGCGCAGCATGTGCGCGATGTCCTCGGTGACCTTGTCGCCGGCGATCGGCAGGCTCGCGGTGTGGCAGATCGCGCCCTGCACGAACACCGCCAGGTCGGTGGTGCCGGCACCGAGGTCGACCAGCGCCACGCCGAGTTCGCGCTCGTCGCTGGTCAGCACCGCGGTGCTCGAGGCCAGCGACGACAGCACCAGGTCGTCGATCTGCAGCCCGCAGCGTTGCACGCACTTGCTGATGTTGGCCGCGGCCGACTGCGCGCACACCACCAGGTGCGCATGCACCTCCAGGCGCACGCCGGTCATGCCGACCGGG
This sequence comes from Luteimonas salinilitoris, assembly GCF_041300785.1. Lineage (NCBI taxonomy): Bacteria > Pseudomonadati > Pseudomonadota > Gammaproteobacteria > Lysobacterales > Lysobacteraceae > Luteimonas > Luteimonas salinilitoris. The sequence goes on along the minus strand of NZ_JBFWIB010000001.1, from coordinate 284,003 downwards.
TTGCGGATGCCTTCCTGCGAATCGTCGAGCACGTACTCGCGCGGGATCGCGTGCAGGATGCGCTGGTCGGCCGGGATCGCCACTGCCTTGGCGGCCTCGAGCACCCGGTCCAGGTCGGCCCAGGTGACCTCGCTGTCGCGGATCGGCACGATGCCGGGCGAGTTCTTGCACTGCACGTGGTTGCCGGAGATCGAGGCATAGACCGAGCGGATCTCGCAGCCGGCCATCAGCTCGGCCTCCTCGATCGCGCGCTGGATCGACTGCACGGTCGACTCGATGTCGACCACCACGCCGCGCTTGAGACCGCGCGATTCGTGCGAGCCGATGCCGATCACCTCGATGGGGTTGCCCGGCGAATACTCGCCGACCAGCGCCACCACCTTGGAGGTGCCGATGTCGAGTCCGACGATGAGGGCTTTGTCGCCTTTTCGGTTCATGTGTTTGGGCCGGGAATCGGGAATGGGGAATCGGGAATGGCAAGAGCCGGGAAGCGGAGACCGGAAGCCAGGTATGAAGAAGGCGGGCGAGGAAGCATCGGAGGAAAGGCAACGGCCGAAACGCTCTCGGCGCTTACCAACGCCGCATCCGCGACAGTCATCGGATGCGGGCTGTTGCTTTTTCGATTCCCGATTCCCGATTCCCGATTCACGGCTCTTGCCATTCCCGATTCCCTATTCCCGATTCCCGGCTCTTCGGCCCACTCGAGGGCGAAGCCGTTGGTGTAGCGGAGGTCGGCGCGCCGCAGTGGCGCGGCGTTCTGCTGCAGCAGCTGCGGCAGCAGGCGCGCGAAGCGTTCAAGGCGCGTGCGTGCCTGCTGGCTGCCGACCGTGACCTCGGTGCCGTTGGACAGCGTCAGCGACCAGCTGCCGCGCTCGTCGAGCGCCAGTCGCCGCACCCGGTAGCCGGCCGGGGTGAACAGCACCCGCGCCTCGTTGTACAGCGCGACCACGTCGGTCACGCGCGCGTCCGGCCCATGCAGCAACGGCAGCTGCGGCGGCGGGTCGATCCCGGCGATCGGAAACAGCCGTCCCTGCTCCGACAGCAGCCGGTCCTCGCCCCAGCGCGCGAACGGCCGGTGCTCGACGATCCGCACCTCGACCACGTCCGGCCAGCGCTTGCGCACCTCGGCGCGCTCCACCCACGGCAGCCGCGCCACCGCCGCCTGCGCGTCGCTCAGGCGCATGGCGAAGAAGCCATGGCGCGCGAACGGCAGCACCGCCTCGCGCAGCGCCCGGTCCTCGACGCGCTCGACCTGGCCGACCACGCGCAAGGTGCGCAGCGGCCAGCGCTCGCTGCCGATCCAGCCCTGCAGCACCGCCACCACCGGCAGCGCTACGAGCGCCAGGGCCAACGTCCACGCGATGATCCGCAGAATGGCGCTCACGATCGTGCGCCTCCACCGGGAAGTCCCGGGACTCGGGACTCGGGACTCGGGACTCGGTAAACCGTAGCCGTCGTAGAGCCGAGCTTGCTCGGCTGCTGCGCGGGCTCCGGACACAAGAGCAGCGGAGCAAGCTCCGCTCTACGGAGGGTCGGCGGAGCTCGCCTCGCGAATCCCGAATCCCGAATCTCCAATCTCGGCTTCACAACGTCGTCTCCAGGATCCGCCAGCACAGTTCCTCGTAGTCCACTCCCAGCTGCGCCGCAGCCTTGGGCACCAGCGAATGGCTGGTCATGCCGGGCGCGGTATTGACCTCGAGCAGGAAGAGCGCGCCGCTGTCGCGGTCGCGCATCGCGTCCACCCGGCCCCAGCCGCGGCAGCCGGCGGCGGCGAAGGCGCGCAGCGCGAGCGCACCGAGGGCGTCCTCGTCCTCACCTTCCAGGCCGGGGCAGATGTATTGCGTCTCGTCGGAGACGTACTTGGCTTCGTAGTCGTACCACTCGCCCTTGGGCACGATGCGGATCGACGGCAGCGCGCGCGGCGTGCCGCCGATGTCCAAGATGCCGACGGTCAGCTCGTCACCTTCGACCATCTTCTCCATCAGCAGCTCGCCCGGGTAGCACGCGGCCAGTGCAACCGCAGCATCGAGGCCAGCGTCATCGAACACCCGGCTGATGCCGACGCTCGAACCTTCCTGCGATGGCTTGACGATGACCGGCAGGCCGAGTTCGCATGCGGCGGCATGGACAGCCTGCCCCGGACCCGATCCGGGGTCGCCCCGGCCCAGGCGCACGTACGCCGGCGTCGGCAGGCCCAGGCTCAACCACACCTGCTTGGTGCGGATCTTGTCCATCGCCAGCGCCGAGCCGAGCACGCCGGAACCGGTGTACGGCATACCGAGCGCCTCCATCAGCCCCTGCACGACGCCGTCCTCGCCGCCGCCGTGCTGGCCGTGGAGGATGTTGAACACGCGGTCGAACTCGCCGCCGGCCAGCGCCTTCGCCAGGGCCGGAATGCCGTCCACCGCGTGCGCGTCGATCCCGCGCGCGCGCAGCGCCGCAAGCACGCCGGCGCCGGAATCGAGCGAGACCTCGCGCTCGGACGAACTGCCGCCCATCAGCACGGCGACGCGGCCGAACACCGCCGGGTCGGAATGGCGCGCGGGCGCGAGCATGCTCATGCCGCCCCCGCCTCGAAACCGTCGGCGGCCAGCTGCTGCACCACCTGTCCGATGTCGCCGGCGCCCATCATCAGCAGCAGGTCGCCGTCCTCGAGCAAGTCCGGCAGGATCCGCGGCAGGTCCTGGGCGCTGGCGACCAGCACCGGATCGAGGCGTCCGCGCGCGCGGATCGCGCGTGCCAGCGCCTTGGCGTCGGCGTTGGCGATCGGCGCCTCGCCGGCGGCGTAGACCTCGGTCAGCACCAGCGCGTCGACCTCCGACAGCACCCCGGCGAAGTCGTCCAGCAGGTCGCGGGTGCGGCTGTAGCGGTGCGGCTGGAAGGCCACCACCAGGCGCCGGTCGGGCCAGCCGCCGCGCGCCGCCTCGAACACCGCCTTCAGTTCCTTCGGGTGATGGCCGTAGTCGTCGACCAGCTGCACCGTCGCGCCCTGCGCGGTGCGCAGCTCGGCCAGCAGGTTGAAGCGCCGGCCGATGCCGGCGAACTTCTGCAGCGCGGCGGCGATCGCCTCCGGCGCCACGCCCAGCTGCCAGGCGACCGAGGCGGCGGCCAGCGCGTTCTGCACGTTGTGGCGGCCGGGCAGCGCCAGCGATACCGGCGTGCGCGAGCCGTCGGGCAGGCGCAGCACGAAATGCATGCGCGGGCCGTCCTGGTCGACGTCCTCGGCGCGGACGTCGGCCTTGGAATCGAAGCCGTAGGTGGTGACGTGGCGCGGCGTCTGCTTCGCCAGCTGTGCGACCTCGGCGTCGTCGATGCACAGCACCGCCAGTCCGTAGAACGGCAACCGGTGCAGGAACTCGGAGAACGCCGCCTGCACGCGGGCGAAATCGCCGCCGTAGTTCTCCAGGTGATCGGCGTCGATGTTGGTGACGATCGCGATCAGCGGATTCAGGCGCAGGAAGCTGCCGTCGCTCTCGTCGGCCTCGGCCACCAGCCAGTCGCTGCCGCCCAGGCGCGCGTTGGCACCGGCGGCGAGCAGCTGGCCGCCGATGACGAAGGTCGGATCCAGCCCGCCCTCGGCCAGCACGCTGGCCAGCAGCGAGGTGGTGGTGGTCTTGCCGTGCGTGCCGGCCACCGCGATGCCGCGGCGGAAGCGCATCAGCTCGGCCAGCATCTCGGCGCGCGGCACCACCGGGATGCGTTGCGAACGCGCCTCCAGCAGTTCCGGGTTGTCGGGCTTGATCGCGCTGGACACCACCACGCAGTCGGTGCCGAGCACGTTGGCGGCCGCGTGTCCGCGATGCACGGCGATGCCGAGCGACTGCAGCCGGCGGGTGACGGCGTTGTCGGCCAGGTCGGAGCCGGAGACCTCGTAGCCGAGCGTGCACAGCACTTCCGCGATGCCGCTCATGCCGGCGCCGCCGATGCCGACGAAGTGCACGCGCGAGAACGCGCGGGCGAAATCCGCCGTGGACAACGCATGGGTCTCGAGCAGGCGGCGGATCATGCGGTCTTCCCCAGGGTCGGCTCGATCCGCTGGCGCAGGCGGCTGGTGCCGCGCACCGCACCGACGGCCGGGGCTTGCGCCTGCGTCGTGCGGGACGCATCGACGACCGGCGGCTGCGCCGCCTCGCCGCGCAGCCGCGCCACCTGGCGCTGGGCGCGATCGAGTTCGTAGGAGACCCGCAGCAGCACCCCGACCGCGGCGCAGGTCATCAGCACGCTGGAGCCGCCATAGGACACCAGCGGCAGGGTCAGGCCCTTGGTCGGCAGCACGCCGAGGTTGACGCCGATCGAGACCAGGCTCTGCAGCGCGATCCACAGCGCCACGCCGAACGCGCAGTAGCCGGCGAAGTGGCGGCGCATCTCCACGCACTTCAATCCGATCCAGAACGCGCGCCCGCACAGCAGCGTGTACAGGCCGATCACCACGCACACGCCGAAGAAGCCCAGTTCCTCGCCGATCACCGCGAGGATGAAGTCGGTGTGCGCCTCCGGCAGGTACGACAGCTTCTGCACCGAGGCGCCGAGACCGACGCCGAACCATTCGCCGCGGCCGACCGCCATCAGCGCGTTCGCCAGCTGATAGCCGCTGTTGAACGGGTCGGCGAACGGATCCATGAACGAGGTCAGCCGCCGCATGCGGTAGGGCTCGGCGATCGCCACGATCGCAAGCAACGGCAGCACCACCAGCACCGGCGCCGCCATCCGCGGCATGTGCACGCCGCCGAGCACCAGCATGCCGGCGGTGATCGCCAGGATCAGCGCCAGCGAGCCGAAGTCCGGCTGCAGCACCAGCAGCGCCATCAGGCCGACCGCCACGCCCAGCGGCTTGAGCATCGCGCCCCAGGTGGCGTTGACCTCGTCGCGGAAACGCACCAGGTAGCTCGCCAGCCAGACGATGTACATCAGCTTCACCGCCTCGACCGTCTGGAAGCTGGAGACGCCGAGGTTGATCCAGCGCTGCGCGCCGTTGACGCTCTTGCCCAGGCCGGGAATGAACACCGCCAGCAGCAGCCCGAAGCACAGCAGCAGCAGCAGGCGATCGAAGCGCTCGATGCTCTTGAGCTCGGTGCGCATCAGCCACGCGCACAGGCCGATGCCGACCGCCAGGAACACCAGATGGCGCATCAGGAAATAGAACGGTCCCACCGCCAGGTCCTCGCCGATGGCGATCGAGCTCGACGCCACCATCACCACGCCCAGCGCCGCCAGCGCGATGGCGGCGCCGAGCAGCCACGGGTCGAAGCGGCCGTGGATGGCGTCGAGCCGGGTCGCCTGGTGGAAGTTGCCGTCCATCAGCGCACCTTCAACGTGGCCAGGCCGACCAGCACCAGGATCACCGAGATGATCCAGAAGCGCACGATCACCCGCGGCTCGGGCCAGCCCTTGAGTTCGAAGTGGTGGTGGATCGGCGCCATCCGGAACACGCGCCGGCCGGTGAGCTTGAACGACGCCACCTGGATCATCACCGACAGCGTCTCGATGACGAAGATCCCGCCCATGATCACCAGCACCAGTTCCTGGCGCACGATCACCGCGATCGCGCCGAGGGCCGCGCCCAGCGCCAGCGCGCCGATGTCGCCCATGAACACCATCGCCGGATAGGTGTTGAACCACAGGAAGCCGAGCCCGGCGCCGGCGATCGCGGCGCAGATGATCACCAGCTCGCCGGCACCGGGGATGCGCGGGATCTGCAGGTACTCGGAGAACTCGGCGTGGCCGGAGGCGTAGGCGAACACGCCCAGCGCGCACGCCACCAGCACCGTCGGCATGATCGCCAGGCCGTCGAGGCCGTCGGTGAGGTTGACCGCGTTGGAGAAGCCGACGATCCAGAAGTAGGCGATGGCGACGAAGCTCACCCCCACCAGCGGCAGCGCGATCGCCTTGAACAGCGGGATGTAGAACGTGGTCGCGGCCGGCACGTCGGCGCTGTAGAACAGGAACAGGCCGGCGGCCAGGCCGAACAGCGACTGCAGCAGGTACTTCCAGCGCGACTTCAGGCCGTTGGGATCGCGCCTGACGATCTTGATCCAGTCGTCGTACCAGCCGATCGCGCCGAACGCCAGCATCACCGCCAGCACCACCCACACGTACTTGTTGCGCAGGTCGCCCCACAGCAGCACCGAGGCCAGCACCGCGATCAGGATCAGCGCGCCGCCCATGGTCGGCGTGCCGGCCTTGGAGAAATGCGTCTGCGGGCCGTCCTGGCGGATCGGCTGGCCGCCCTTGTACTGCGCCAGCCTGCGGATCAGCGCCGGCCCCCACCACAGCGACAGGAACAGCGACGTCAGCGCGGCGAGGATGCCGCGGAAGGTGAGATAGTTGAACAGGGAGAAGAAGTTCTCCAGACCCTGCAGCCAGCGCGCGAGCTCAAGCAGCATCGGCGGATTCCTCCCCTGGGGTGTGTTCGTCGGCCAGCAACGCGGAGACGATCCGCTCCATCGCGCTGCCGCGCGACCCCTTCACCAGCACGCGCACGCGGGCCGGCGGGTCCGCGGCGGCGAGATCGGCGCGCAGCGCTTCGGCCAGTGCCGCATGCGTGTCGAAGCGGCGCGCGCCCTCGCCGAAGGCATCCGCCGCCGCCGCGCTCAGCTGCCCGAGCGCGTACAGCCGCGCGATGCCGGCGCGCCCGGCGCGGCGGCCGATCTCGGCGTGCAGCGCTTCGGCGTCGGCGCCGAGCTCGCCCATGTCGCCGAGCACCAGCCAGTTGTCGCCCTCGCGGGCGGCGGCAAGGATGTCGATCGCGGCCGCGACCGAACCGGGATTGGCGTTGTAGCTGTCGTCGATCAGCAGCGCGCCGCCGCGCAGGCGACGACGCACCAGGCGGCCGGCCACCGGCCGCGCCTCGGACAGGCCGGCGGCGATCGTCGCCGCGTCCAGTCCGGCGGCGCCGACCGCCAGCGCCGCCGCGGCCAGCGCATTGCGCACGTTATGGCGGCCGGGCAGCGGCAGCGCGACCTCGGCCTCGCCACCGGGCACGACCAGCACGAAGCGCGCGCCGTCCTCGTCCAGGCGCACCTCGCGCGCGGTGACCTCGGCACTGGCCTCCAGCCCGAAACGGATCAGGCGCCGGCCGTGCGCGCGCTCGGCGAAGTACTGCGCGAAGGCGTCGTCGGCGTTGATCGTCGCGACCCCGTCGACCGGGAGCGCGTCATAGATCGCCGCCTTGGTGTCGGCCACGCCGAGCAGGCTGCCCATACGTTGCAGGTGCGCCGGCGCGATGTTGTTGACCACGGCCACGTGCGGCCGCGCGATCGCGGTCAGCCAGGCGATGTCGCCGGGCTTGCCGGCGCCCATCTCGTAGATCGCGTAATCGGCGTCTTCCGGCGCGTCGATCACCGCCAGCGGCAACCCGATCTCGTTGTTGCGGTTGCCGGGATTGGCGTAGGCCTTGCCCGCGCGCCGCAGGATCGGCAGCAGCATCTGCTTGACGCCGGTCTTGCCGTTGCTGCCGGTGATCGCGACCACGCGCGCGGGGCGCCCGTGCTGCATGGCCGCCGCGAACGCGGCCAGCGCCTGGCGGGTGTCGGCGACCACGATCTGCGGCAGGCCGATCGCGGCCGGGCGCGACACCAGCGCCGCGCGCGCGCCCAGTTCCGCGGCGGCGCCGACGTGGTCGTTGCCGTCGAACTGCTCGCCCACCAGGGCGACGAACAACGCGGCGCGGCCGTCGCTGGCGTCGAAGCGGCGGGTGTCGGTCTCGATCGCGTCGATCAGCACGTCGCCGGCACCCTGGTCCGCCTGCAGGCGGCCGTTGGTCCACTTGGCGATCCGCGACAGTGGCAGCGGGTTCATGCCCTGCCCTCCAGCGCCGTGCGCGCGATCGCGGCATCGTCGAACGGATGGCGCACGCCGCCGATCTCCTGGCAGGGCTCATGGCCCTTGCCGGCGACCAGCACGATGTCGCCGGCGCCGGCCTCGCCGATGGCGCGCGCGATCGCCCGCGCGCGGTCGCGCTGCACGACGACCGCGGCCGGATCGGCGAAGCCCGGCAGGATGTCGGCGACGATCGCGTCGCCGTCCTCGCCGCGCGGATTGTCGTCGGTGACGATCACCCGGTCGGCCCCGGCCTCGACGATCGCCGCCATCTGCGGCCGCTTGCCGCGATCACGCTCGCCGCCGCAGCCGAACACGCAGACGATGCGGCCGCGCGCATGCGCGCGCAGGCTGGCCAGCGCCTGTTCCAGCGCATCCGGCGTATGCGCGTAATCGATGACCACCAGCGGCGCGCCGCCGCTGCCGCCGAGCCGGTTCATGCGCCCGGCCACCGGCTGCAGCCGCGACAGCGCGTCGGCGATGTCGGCCGGGGCCTCGCCCAGCGCGTGCAGGGTGCCGGCGACGGCAAGCAGGTTGTCGACGTTGAAGCGCCCCAGCAGCGGCGAGCGCAGCCGGTGCACGGTATCGCCGATGCGCAGGTCGAAGGCGATGCCTTCGCCGTCGAGCGCCAGGTCGCCGGCCCGCACCATCGCCGCGGCATCGCCGCGCGCGCTGACGCCGACCACCTGTGGCTTTCCGACCTTCTCCGTCGGGGGAGTGGAATCCTCCTCGGCAGGTACGGCAGTAGCCGCCGTCAGCCGCGCGTGCAGCGCGCGGCCGAAGTCGTCGTCGAGGTTGATCACCGCGGCCCGCAGGCCAGGCCAGGCGAACAGCCGTGCCTTGGCGGCGCCGTAGGCGTCCATGTCGCCGTGGTAGTCGAGATGATCGCGCGTGAGGTTGGTGAACACCCCGACCCGGAAGTGCACGCCGTCGACCCGGCCCTGGTCGAGCGCGTGCGAGCTGATCTCCATCGCCACCGCGGTCGCGCCGGCATCGCGCAGCCGTGCCAGCAGCGCATGCATCTGCACCACCTGTGGCGTGGTGAAGCCGGTCGCCTCGACTTCGCCGTGCAGCCCGGCGCCGAGCGTGCCGATGCTGCCCGCACGGCGGCCGCGCAGCGTCCACGCCTGCGCCAGCAGCTGCACGGTCGAGGTCTTGCCGTTGGTGCCGGTGACGCCGACGGTGGTCATCGCCGCCGAGGGCGCGCCGTACAGGCGATCGGCCATCGCGCCCATGCGTGTGCGCAGCGCCGGCACCGCGATGGCGTCGGCGGGCGGCGGCGCGTCGTCCGGCGCCGGCGGCTCGAACAGGATCGCGCGCGCGCCGGCCGCCCGCGCCTGCGCAACGAAGCGCAGGCCATGGCTGCCGAAGCCCGGGATCGCGAGGAAGGCATCGCCCTCGCGCACCTCGCGGCTGTCCTGCGCCAGCCCGCTCACGGTCAGCGCCGGCGGCATAGCTGCGATGTCGGGAAGCAGGTCGGCCAGGCGCATGGCGGCGCTCATCGCGCACCTCCCGCGGAGGCCGGAGCTCGGGACTCGGGGATCGGGCGCGGCAGAGCCGCACCGGCACGCGTGGTCGATGCATCGCCTGCGCGCGGCGCGGGACGCCCCGCTTCTGTTCTTGTGCTTTCGGTCCCCGACCCCCGAGTCCCGAGCTCCGGCTTTTCCTTGGCCTGTGCCGCCAGCCAGGTCTCGATGTCGTCCGGCGGCACGTCCATCAGCCGCAGCGCCCCTTCCATGACGTTCTTGAACACCGGCGCCGCCACCCAGCCACCGCCGTACATGTTGGTGGAGGTATCGGGATCGTCGATCACCACCACCATCGAGAAGCGCGGATTCACGGCCGGCACCAGGCCGGCGAAGAACGCCACGTAGCGGCGCGCGTAGCCGCCGCCGCTGGCCTTGCGCGCTGTACCGGTCTTGCCGGCGACGTGGTAGCCGAGGATCGCGGCGCGCGTCGCCGTGCCACCAAGCTCGGTGACCGTCTGCATCATCGACACGATCTGCTGCGCGATCGCCGGATCGAGCACCTGGCGCGGCTCGTTGTGCTGGCCCTTGACGAAGGTCGGCGCGAGCGCGCGGCCGCCGTTGCCGAGCGCGGCGTAAGCGACGGCGATCTGCAGCGGCGTCGCCGACAACCCGTAGCCATAGGACATCGTCTGCTTGGTGGTGCCGCTCCAGTTCTCGGGCTCGGGGAACAGGCCCGAGGCCTCGCCGGGAAAACCGCTGCGGGTGCTGGTGCCGTAGCCGAAGCGGCGCAGGAACTCGTAGAACTGCCGGTTGGGCAGCATGGCCACCAGCTTGGAGACGCCGACGTTGGAGCTCTTGGTGATCACGCCGGTGACGTCGAGCACGCCGTAGTTGCGGAAATCGCTGGTGCGATAGCGCCCGTTCGGAATCCAGCCGGGGCTGGTATCCACCCGCGTCGTCGGCGTCACCACGCCGGCCTCGAGCGCGGCGGCCACGGTCAGCGGCTTCATCGTCGAGCCCGGCTCGATCAGGTCGGTGACCGCGCGGTTGCGGCGCGCGTCGCGATCGCCGCCCGAGACCACGTGCGGGTTGTAGCCCGGCAGGTTGGCCATCGCCAGCACCTCGCCGGTGGCGACGTCGAGCACCACCACGGAACCGGCGCTGGCGCCGGTGCGGGCCAGTGCGCTGCGCAGCTCGCGGTGGGCCAGGAACTGGATGCGGCGGTCGATGCTCAGCGTCAGGTCCTTGCCGGGTTCGGCCGGACGCACCAGGTCGACGTTCTCGACGATGCGGCCGCGGCGGTCGCGGATGACCTTCTGCGCGCCGGGATTGCCGCGCAGCCAATCGTCGAACGCCAGCTCGATCCCTTCCTGGCCGCGATCGTCGATGTTGGTGAAGCCGAGCACGTGCGCCAGCGCCTCGCCCTGCGGGTAGAAGCGACGGAACTCGCGCTGGCTGAAGACCCCGGGCACGCTCAGCGCCAGCACCTTCTGCGCCGCGGCGGGATGGATCCTGCGCTGCCCCGGCAGGTACATGAACTCCTTGTCGGCGCGCTGGGTCACACTGCGCGCGAGCGCCTCCTCCTGCACCCCGATCGCGGCGGCCAGTTCGGCGATGCGTTCGGGATGCTTGACCAGCTCCTGCGGGTTGGCCCACAGCGAGGCCACCGGGGTGGAGATCGCCAGCGGCTCGCCGTTGCGATCGGTGATCATGCCGCGCGAGGTCGCGATCGGCAGTTCGCGCAGGAAGCGCGAATCGGCCTTCTGCTGGTAGAAGGCGTTGTCGATCAGCTGCAGGTCGACCGCGCGTCCAACCAGCACCACCGAACACAGGCCGAGCGCGCCCGCGACCAGCGCCAGCCGCCCGCGCAGGTTGAACTGCGCGCGGGTGCGCGGCCGCTTGGCGGTGCCGCCCGGGGTGCGCTTGAACTTCATGGGCCGGTCGCCTTCATGGCCGGATCACCACGATGTCCGCGGTCTCGGGGAACTTCATTCCCAGCCGCTGGCGTGCGACCTGGTCGATGCGGTTGCTCTCGGCCCAGGTCGCCTGCTCCAGCTGCAGCCGGCCGAAGTCGATGTTGAGCTCGTCGCGTGCGCGCTCGAGCCGGGTCAGCTCGACGAACAGCTGGCGGTGCTGGTGACGCGCGTGCACCACGCCGATCGCGGTGACCATGTTGGCCAGGAGCAGCACGGCCAGGAGGATGCGCGTGATCATGGCCGCAGCTCCGCTGCGGCCGGGAATGGGGAATAGGGAATCGGGAATCGGAAAAGCGCGCCGCCACGATCTGCCGCTGCGCCGGCGCTCTTTGCTTTTGTCCTTCCGATTCCCGACTCCCGATTCCCGATTCCCGGCTCTTCGATTCCCGATTCCCTATTCCCGACTCCCGGCTTCTCAGCCACCCGCAGCACCGCGCTGCGCGCGCGCGGGTTGGCGGCGATCTCGGCGTCGTCGGCCTTCCGCGCGCCGCCGATCGCGTGCAGCGTCGGCTCGAAATCCTCCGCTGCCGGCAGCCGGCGGTTGCCGGGCGGCGCCTTCGCACGGCCCGCGATGAAGCGCTTGACGATCCGGTCCTCCAGCGAGTGGAAGCTGATCACGGCCAGACGCCCGCCCGGCTTCAGCACCGCATGCGCGGCGTCGAGCCCGGCTTCGAGATCGGCCAGCTCGCGGTTGACGTGGATGCGGATCGCCTGGAACGAGCGCGTGGCCGGATGGATGTCTTGCCGACCGCGCGGCACAACTGCGGCGATCAGTTCGGCCAATTGCGCGGTCCGCGTCAGCGGCGCCTCGGCGCGGCGGGCGACGATGGCACGGGCGATGCGCCGGCTCATGCGCTCCTCGCCGTAGGTCCACAGCACGTCGGCGATCTCGCGCTCGTCGGCATGCGCCAGCCATTCGGCCGCGCTTTCGCCGGCGTCCGGGTCCATGCGCATGTCGAGCGGGCCGTCCTTGCCGAAGCTGAAGCCGCGTTCGGCGACGTCGAGCTGCGGCGACGAGACACCGAGGTCGAACAGCACCCCGTCCAGGCCGGCGCGCGCCAGGTCCCAGTCGGCCAGCGCGGCGAAGCTGCCGCGGCGGATCGCCACGCGCGGGTCGGCGCCGAACTCGCGCTCGGCGACCGCGATCGCGTCGGGATCCTTGTCCATCAGCAGCAGCCGGCCTCCCGCGCCCAGGCGCTCCAGCACCCGGCGGGCATGGCCGCCGCGGCCGAACGTGCCATCCAGATAGGCTCCGTCCTCGATCACCCGCAGCGCCTCCACGACCTGCGCGACCATCACAGGAAGGTGGCCGGACCGGGCGTCCGCGCCACCCACGCTCACAACCTCAGCTCGAGCATGTGCTCGCTCAGATCCTCGTCAGAGATCGTCTGCCGGATCTGCGCGTGATGCGCCTGCTCGCTCCACAACTCGAATTTGTCGCCCATGCCCAGCAGCACGGCCTTCTTCTCGATGCCGACCGCGCTGCGGTGGCTGGCGGGAATGCCGATCCGGCTGCTGCCGTCGAGCTCGACCGGCGCCGCGGAGCCGACCAGGTTGCGCTGCATGCGGCGGTGCGCCGACAGCGTGCCGGGCAAGGCATTGACCGCGTCGCGCACGCGTTCCCACTCCTTTTCCGGATACAGGAAGAGGCAGCCGGACTCGAAAGGGTTGTAGGTGATGACCAGGCGGTTGCCGCACGCGCGCGCGATCAGGTCCCGGTAGGCCGTCGGGATCGCCAGCCGGCCCTTGTCATCGATGGTGATGGCGGTCTCGCCCTGGAACACAACAGTCCTGCCCGGTATGCCCGTCTGCGGCGGGCTTCAATGCCGCGGAATACCACCAGTTTCCCGGCAATCCCACGCCTCGCCACCTTATGACCCGCCAAATGGGTTGTCAACAACTTTGCCGGCAGATTTTCACCAATCAGGTCAATGACTTGCGGACAACTTCAGAGACTTGTTCAAGCTTTATCCACAAGCTGCTGTTTCGTCTCAAATTTTGAGACAGCGCACATTCTCCGGCAGCGCGAGACGCCGTTCAGGCTCGTGTAAAGGCCGTGTGAAAGGGAGGCGGGGACCAGCCGCCGCCGCCGAGACCGGCGACTACGACGATCGGGTTTGCCGTCTGCCACCCGGCCGCTCTCGTAGGAGCGCGCCGCGCCAGGCAAACCTTTCCGCCGCAGTGAGAAATGGGCCGTCGCCACGGGTGCCGTCAATGAATCGCCGCGCCAAGCAGCCTTTTCCGTTGCGACGAGACAAGGCCCATCGCCATCGGCGGTACATCGATAGCCAAGCTCATCACGATGGATCAACGCCCTCAACTTGGCTCGAGGTGCGGCTATTCACTGACACCGCCCGTGGCGACGGGCCTTGCTTCGGTGCGGCGGAAAGGGCTGCCTGGCGCGGCATCGCGCGCATGGCGCGCTCCTACGAAGGAGACGCCCTCCGTCGACATCGTGGGCGGCGCCGGGGAATCCTCGAGCTTCGGAAGCGGGCCCGAAGTTCGCTGCGCGAACTTTGGGTTTTCCTGGGCATAGCCCAGGAAAAGCGGCGGAGCCGGCCGATAAGCCGGGTTCTGTCGTGGACAGTCATTCCTCTAGGCGCAGCGTCACCGCTACGCTCGAGCAGCCTACCCGGACCCGACGCGGGCCACGTCATGAGGTCCCTATTTGGCCTTGCTCCCGGTGGGGTTTGCCGTACCGGTCCGTTGCCGGACTCGCGGTGCGCTCTTACCGCACCATTTCACCCTTACCTGATCCCTTGCGGGCCATCGGCGGTATCTTTCTGTTGCACTTTCCGTCGGCTCGCGCCGCCCAGGCGTTACCTGGCACCGTGCCCTGTGGAGCCCGGACTTTCCTCGGCACCCGCGGCCATCGAAATGGACGCGGATGACGCGACTGTCTGGCCGACTCCGCCGCGATCCATTGTACGGGAAGCCCGGATTCGGGAATGAACGAACCCGCGGCACGCCGCGTGTATCCACGGCGTCGAGCCGAGCCCGGCTGTTCCGGACTTCGAAGCCGAAGCCGGCAGGCGATCGCCGCCCTGGACCGCCTCCGCAGGCGCGACGTTCCATCGCCGACCCGAAGCACCTGCCCCCCCTCTCGTTGCCGGTTTCCCGCCCCCCGCTCTACCCGGCCCCGCCCCCGTAGAGCGCGCGACGCGGGGCGCCGGTGAGCTCCGCCGCCAGTTTGGCCGCCGTGGACGGCGGCAGGTGGGCGCTGAGCGCGGCATACGTGCGCCGGCCTTCGGCCAGGCGCGCATCGGTGTCGTCGCCGGCACCCTGCACCAGGATCACGAACTCGCCGCGGCGCTGGTTCGGGTCGGCGGCGACCGCTTCAGCCAGCCGGTCGAGGCTGCCGTCGAGCACGGTCTCGAACAGTTTCGTCAGTTCGCGCGCCAGCACCGCCGGCCGCTCGCCGCCGAAGGCCTCGCGCAGGGCATCGAGCGATTCGGCGATCCGGTGCGCGGATTCGTAGAAGATCAGCGTGCGGGCTTCGCCCGCGAGTCGCGCCAGCCGTTCGCGGCGCGCGGCCGCCTTCGCCGGCAGGAAGCCCTCGAACGCGAACCGGTCGCTCGCCAGCCCCGCCACGCTCAGCGCCGCGACCAGCGCGCTGGGCCCCGGTACCGGGCTGACCCGCATCCCCGCCTCGCGCGCGGCGCGCACCAGCCGGTAGCCGGGATCGCTGACCAGCGGCGTGCCGGCGTCGCTGACCAGCGCCAGCGAGTCGCCCGCCTGCAGCCGCGCCACCAGGCGGCCGGCCTGCCGGTCCTCGTTGTGTTCGTGCAGGGCCAGCAGCGGCGTCTCGATGCCGAAGTGGGCCAGCAGCTGGCGGCTGTGGCGGGTGTCCTCGGCGCAGATCGCGTCGACCGCACGCAGGATCTGCTGCGCGCGCGGCGACAGGTCGCCGAGATTGCCGATCGGGGTGGCCACGACGTGCAGCGTCCCTGCGGTGGATTCGAGGTCGGGCATCGTCTATTCGCCTGGGCCTGTTAACACCTATGGAGTATGCCGCGTTGCTTCCCAATGGCCGTCAGGTGGTGTTGCGCCGCGCCTTGCTGCCTGCAAGGTCAAGC
Source organism: Luteimonas salinilitoris (assembly GCF_041300785.1). Classification (NCBI taxonomy): domain Bacteria; kingdom Pseudomonadati; phylum Pseudomonadota; class Gammaproteobacteria; order Lysobacterales; family Lysobacteraceae; genus Luteimonas; species Luteimonas salinilitoris. The sequence goes on along the minus strand of NZ_JBFWIB010000001.1, from coordinate 268,664 downwards.
GGCGCGGCGCCGCATGGCGGCCATTGGGAAGCAACCCGGAGGGCCGGGCCGGCGCGGCATGCTCCATAGGTGTTAACAGGCCCCAGGGCGTTAGAATCGTAGCCGTTCTTCACCACGGACAGGCACCCCATGCACCCATCGCCGAACCGGATGTTCCTGCTGCTGGCAGCGTTCCTGCTGCTGGCGGGCTGCGCCTCGGTGCGGGTCACCGGCCCGACCCAGCCGGCCGCGCCGGCCAGCCCCGAACTGGCGACCGCGGCGCAGCTGGCCCGCGACCATGTCGCGCTCAGCGGCCAGGCGCGCGTCGACAGCGCGCGCGAGATCGAGCGCCTGCTGGCGGCGGTCGACGACGACGCCCTGGCGCGCGCGGCCGCCGCGCTGCCCGAGGGCGATCCGCTGTACAGCTTCGCCGGCCGCGCCCTGCTCGCCCGCAATCTGCCGCTGCCGCGGCCGTTCGACCTCGCCACGCTGTGGAACGTGCATGCCGGCAACCGCCCCGCCGCCGATCGCGACGGCTACCGCCCACCGCTGAAGCTGGCGGTGCTGCTGCCCTTGTCCGGCAACCTGGCCACCGCTGCGGCGCCGGTGCGCGACGGCCTGCTGGCCGGTTACTACGGCGAGCGCCGGCAGCGTCCGGAAGTGGTGTTCTACGACACCGCCGGAACCGCCGGCGGCGCCAACGCCGCCTACGAACGTGCGGTGGGCGAAGGCGCCGACTACGTGCTCGGGCCGCTGGGACGCGACGAGGTCGCGGCGGTGCTGGCGAACCCGGCGCTGCTGCGGGTGCCGGTGCTGGCGCTCAACCGCGTCGGCGAGGAGGCGCCGACCGGCAGCTTCAGCTTCGCGCTGGCGCCGGAGGACGACGGCATCGCCGCGGCCGACTACCTGCTCGCCCGCAACGTGCAAAGGGTGATGGTGCTTAACGGCGGCGATGACAACGCCCGTCGCAGCGTCGATGCCTTCCGGCGCCAGTTGGAAGCCGGCGGCGGCGCGGTGAGCGACATGTTCGTGGTCACCGGCGAGACGCCGGCGGACATGACCGAGATGTTCCGCAACGCCATGCTCAAGCCCGACGGCGCCGAGGCCGTGTTCCTGGCGCTGCGCGGAACGCAGGCACGGGCGGTCGCGCCGCAGCTGGCGGCCGCCGGCTACGCCACGCGTCCGCGCGTGGGGACCTCGCAGCTCTACGGCAGCGGCAGGAACGAGGACGATGCCGCGCTCGACGGCATCGTATTCCCAACCGAGCGCTGGACCGCGACCGGGGTGGCGGGCCTGCCGACGGCCTCGAGCGTGGCGGGCGTGCTGCCGACCGCGCGCGGTCCGGCGGCGCGGCTGTTCGCCTTCGGCTACGACGCCTGGATGCTGACCGCGTTCATGGAGCGCCTGGTCACCGGCACCGACGCCGAACTGCGCGGCGCCACCGGCACCCTGCGGATCGACGGCTTCGGCAACGTGCTGCGCACGCCGGCCTGGGCCACCTTCAGCGGCGGCCACGTGGTGCCGCTGGGCGGCAGCGGCGGTTGAGCACGACCCGCGCACGCGGCGACGCCGTCGAGCGTGCCGCGCGCGCGCATCTGCTGGCCGCCGGCCTGCGCGAGGTCGCGGCGAACGCGAACTTCCGCTTCGGCGAGCTCGATCTGGTCATGCTCGACGGGAGCGGGCGCGACGGCGCGATCGTGGTGTTCGTCGAAGTACGCTACCGGCGTTCGGCCGCCTTCGGCGGCGGCGCGGTTTCGGTGACTGCCGGCAAGCGCCGGCGGATCGTGCGCGCGGCGCAAGCGTTCCTGCTCGGGCATCGTGGGCTTGCGAACGCGCCATGCCGCTTCGACGTGATCGAGGCCGACGGCGATCCCGCCGCGCCGCGGCTCAACTGGATCCGCGACGCCTTCCGCGCCGACGACGCGTAGAGCGGAGCTTGCTCCGCTGCTCTCGGCTCCGGAGCCCATGCAGCCGAGCAAGCTCGGCTCTACGGGGCTCCGACGCCTACAATGCCGCGATGGCCTCGACCCTGCCCGCCGTGCTCGAAGGCGAACTCTCCGCCCTGCTCGGCGACGGCTGGCGCGCCGACGACGATGCGCGCGCCGCGCATGCCGGCGACGGCTCGCGGCGGGTGGCGCTGCCGCTCGGCGTCGCCACGCCCGCCGACCGCGAACAGCTGGCCACGCTGGTGCGCGCCTGTCGCCGTCATCGCGTGCCGCTGGTCGCCCGGGGCAGCGCTACCAGCAGTACCGGCGCGGCGCTGGCCGGCGACGCGATCGCGGTCTCGTTCGCGCGCATGGACCGCATCGTGGAGATCCGCGCCGACGATCGCGTCGCGATCGTCGAACCCGGCGTGATCAACGGCGCCCTGCAGCGGGCACTCGCGGCGCACGGACTGTTCTGGCCGCCGGATCCGGCCAGCGCCGACGACTGCACCGTCGGCGGCAACCTCGCCTGCAACGCCGGCGGCCCGCACGCGGTGAAATACGGCGCCACCCGCGACAACGTGCTCGGCCTGACCGCGGTGACCGGCAGCGGCGAGATCGTCCGCGTCGGCAGCGCCACCAGCAAGGACGCCACCGGCTACGACCTCACCCACCTGATCGTCGGCAGCGAAGGCACGCTGGCGCTGATCGTCGAGGCGACGCTGAAGCTGGCGCCGCTGCCGGCAGCGCGCGCCAGCCTGCGCGCGCTCTACGCCGACGCGGCGGCGGCGGCGGCCGCGGTGGCGCGGATCATGGCGCAGCCGGTGGCGCCGTCGATGCTGGAATTCATGGACGCGGCCTGCATCCGCCTGGCGCGCGAGGTCGGCGGCGCAGACATCGCCGAGGCCGGCGCGCTGCTGATGATCGAGGCCGACGGCGATGTCGACACGCTGCCGTTCGCGGTCGCGGCGCTGGAGCGCGCCGCGCGCGGCGACGGCCTGCTCGCGCTCGACACGGCCCCGGACCCGGCCGCGGGCGAGCGCCTGTGGGCGGCGCGCCGGTCGCTGTCGCACGCACAGCGCGCGATCGCCCCGGCCAAGCTCAACGAGGACGTGGTGGTGCCGGTATCGCGGATTCCGGCGCTGGTCGCCGGGATCGAGGCGCTGTCGCGCGAGTTCGACATCCCGATCATCGCCTTCGGCCACGCCGGCAACGGCAACCTGCACGCCAACATCCTCTACGACCCGGACGATGCCGGCCAGCGCGCGCGCGCGCATGCGGCGCTGCCGCGGCTGTTCGCGCTGACGCTGTCGCTCGGCGGCACGCTCTCGGGCGAACACGGCATCGGTGTCGCCAAGCGCGCGTTCATGGCGCAGGCGTTCGATGCGCCGACGCTCGCGGCGATGCGCGCGGTGAAGGCGGCGCTCGATCCGGACGGGATCCTCAATCCCGGCAAGGTGCTGCCGGCGGCCTGACGCCGCGGTCTGTCGTAGGAGCGCGCCATGCGCGCGATGCCGCGCCAGGCAGCCTTCTCCGTTGCGGCGAGACAAACACCGTCGCCACGGGCGGTGCCAATCAATCGCCGAGCCCTTCACGATGGACCAACACTCACCCGTTGGTTGAGGTGCGGGCTATTCACTGACACCGCCCGTGGCGACGGCCCATGCTTCACTGCGGCGGAAGGGGCTGCCTGGCGCGGCGCAGCCGTTCGCGACACGTGCAACCGGCATTGGTACCTTTGCGGGCATGACTGATCGCCCGCATTCCGATCCCGCCGATTTCGACGCCCTGACCGAGGCGCAGCTGCGCACGGCCAACGGCCTGAAGTGGACGACCTATCCAGACTGCATCGGCGCGTTCGTCGCCGAAATGGATTTCGGCACCGCGCCACCGGTGCACGCCGCGCTGCGGGCCATGCTGGACCGCCAGCAGTTCGGCTATCTCACCTTCCCGCTGCTGGACCAACTGGCCGAGGCCTGCGCGCACTGGCACGTACAGCGCTACGGCTGGGCGTTGGATCCGCGGCGCGTGCAGCCGCTTCCGGACGTGCTGACCGGGCTGGAGCTGGCGCTGCGGCATCTGCTACCCGCGGGCACCGCGGTGGCGCTGCCGACGCCGAACTACATGCCGTTCCTGCCGCTGCTGCGGATGCTCGGCCACCGCGTGATCCAGGTGCCGATGCTGCGCACGCCGGACGGCTGGCGCTTCGACTACGCCGGGCTGGACGCCGCCTTCGCCGACGGCGCGCGGCTGGCGATCCTGTGCAACCCGCACAACCCGGTCGGGCGGGTGTTCGCGCGCGAGGAGCTGGACCACTTCTGCGAGGTGGTCGCGCGCCACGACGGCCGGGTGTTCTGCGACGAGATCCACGCCCCGCTGGTGTTCGCGCCGCACCGCCACCTGCCCTACGCCGCGCTCGGCGAGCGGGCCGCGGCGCAGGCGATCACCGCCACCTCCGCCTCCAAGGGCTGGAACCTGCCCGGGCTGAAGTGCGCGCAGCTGATCCTGAGCAACGACGACGACCTGCGGCAGTGGCGGCGGATGGCGCCGCTGGCCGGACATGCCACCGCCACCCCCGGCGTGATCGCCAACATCGCCGCCTATCGCGAAGGCGGTCCGTGGCTGGACGGCGTGGTGGACTATCTGCGGGGCAACCGCGCACGCATGATGCAGCTGCTGCGCGAGCGGCTGCCGCTGGTCGACTGCGTCGAGCCGGAGGGCACCTACCTGGCGTGGCTGGACTGCCGCCGGCTGCCGCTGCCCGAGGCGCCGCACCTGTTCTTCCGCCACAAGGCGGGCGTGGCGCTGACCGACGGCGGCGAATGCGGCGAGGCCGGCGCCGGCCATGTGCGGATCAACTTCGCGATGCCGCGGCCGGTCCTGGAACGGGCGCTCGCGCGGATGGCCGAAGCGGTTGCGGCGATTGCCGCCTGAGCACGGCGTTACCGGCGTTCAACCCGCGAAGTGCGCGTAGCCGGCACGGCCAGGCCGCCAGGTCCGTCCGTCGCCGTCGCAGGCGCGCACCCCGTCACCGGCGACGATGCGTCCGATGCGGGTGACGGCGACAGCCGCCTCGAGGCCGATGCCCGCCACCGCATCGCGCATCTCCTGCGGCGCGGTGAAACACAACTCGTAATCGTCGCCGCCAGCCGCCTGCAACTCGCGTCGGGCTTCGTGGCCGAAGCGGGCGCACAGCGCATCCGATGCCGGCAGCGCATCGACCCGCACCTCGGCGCCGGCGCCGCTGGCGGCACAGACATGGCCGAGGTCCGCCAGCAGGCCATCGGAGACGTCGATGCAGGCATGGGCGACGCCGGCCAGGGCGGCGCCGACGGCCAGGCGCGGCTGCGGCCGGTCGAGACGCAGGCGCAGCCATGCCGACGCGCCGGCGGCGGCATCGCCCGCTTCCGTTCGATGCCCGTCCGCGGATTCCGGCGAGGCCAGCAGCGCCAGCGCGGCCGCGGCATCGCCCAGGCTGCCGGTGACCCAGACATCATCGCCGACGCGGGCGCCGTCGCGGCGCAGGGCGCGGCCCGGCTCGACCAGGCCGTGCGCGGTGACGCAGACCGACAGCGGCCCGCGCGTGGTGTCGCCGCCGACCAGGGCAATGCCGTGCTGCGCGGCGAGTGCGAGGAAGCCGTCGAGGAAGCCGTCGATCCAGTCGACATCGGCTTGCGGTAGCGACAGCGACAGCATGCACCAAGCCGGCTGTGCGGCCATCGACGCGAGGTCGGACAGGTTCACCGCCAGCGCCTTCCAGCCGATGTCGGCCGCGGCGGTCGCGGCGGGGAAATGCACCCCGGCGTTGAGCGCGTCGGTGGCGACGACCAGATGCCTGCCCTCGGGCACCCGCAGGATCGCGGCGTCGTCACCGATGCCGAGCACGACGTCGTCGCGCTGCCCGGCACGGGCGCGGATGCGGGCGATCAGGTCGAATTCCATTAGTGCGATACGTGGCGAGCTTGTTGGAGCCTGGCTCCGGAAGGACGCGCGCTTTGCGGTGCAAAGCGCGCTTGCGACATGCTTCCACAACCCCCGCATCGGCGCTACGCGCCGATGCCGCCCCCTTGACTCAAGGGGGCTGAGTGCGGCATTTCAAGGTCAAGGGTGGCTCAATGCCATGAGCGTGTCGCTCATTGCTTACTCCTCGCCTCCCGCTCCTCGCCTTTCGACGGCGCGCCATTCGGCGCAGGCGCGGTCGAGCACGCTGTTGACATAGGTGTGGCCGTGCTCCGAGCCGAAACGCTTGACCGTCTTCAGCGCCTCGTCGATGACCACGCGGTAGGGCACGTCGAGGCGGTGCTGCAGTTCGTAGGCGGCGATGCGCAGCATGGCGCGCTCGATCTGGTCGACCTCGCCGATGTCGCGATCGAGGAACGGTTGCAGCGACGCATCGAGTGCGGCGTGCTGCGTCAGGACGCCTCGCACCAGGTCCTCGAAGTACTCCAGGTCCGCCACTTCGTGCGCCTGCTCGTGCGCGAACTGGGCGATGACGTCCTGCGCCGAGCCGCCCGACAGCTGCCAGGCGTAGACGGCCTGCAGCGCCCGTCGGCGCGCACGGGTGCGCAGTGCCGGATCGATGCCGCCCTTGCGGTGCGGCCGGTTCATGCCGCAGCTCCCGGGCCGGCGTCCATCCATGGCGCGCGCGCAACCCCGGGAATGCCGGCCTTCGTTCTCCGCTTTCCGCATCCCGGTGCCATCACGGCAGTTTCCCCATCAGCTCGGCCATCTCGATCGCCACCAGCGCGGCCTCCTCGCCCTTGTTGCCGTGGCTGCCGCCGGCCCGGCGCTCGGCGTCCTCGAAGCGGTCGACCGCGAGCACGCCGTTGGCGATCGGGACGCCGGAATCCAGGGCGACGCGCATCAGCCCGTCGGAACAGCCGTCGGCGACCTGCTCGTAGTGGCGGGTGTCGCCGCGCACCACGCAGCCGAGCGCGACGATCGCGCGGTGGCCGCCGGCGGCCGCGACCCGGGCCGCTGCCGCCGGGATTTCCCAGGCGCCGGGCACGCGGACCACGTCGATCGCGTCCTCCGCCACTCCGTTGTCGGCGAAGGCCTTGCGCGCGCCGGCGACCAGGGTGTCGCTGATGCGCGGGTTCCAGCGGCTGGCGATGATCGCGAAACGCGTGCCTTCAGCGGCACGCAGGTCGCCTTCGTAATGGGTCATGCGGACGGGATTCGAACAGGGGTGATCAGTTTAGCGCGCCTGCCCGGTTGCCACCGCAATGCCGTAGAGCGGAGCTTGCTCCGCTACACGGGCTCCGGAGACTGGAGTAGCGGAGCAAGCTCCGCTCTACGGGGCTGGCGGGGCATCACGGCTCGACGTATTCCACCGCCTCGAGTCCGAAGCCGGCCAGCCCGACCTGCTTGCGCGGGGTGCCGAGCACGCGCAGGCGGCCGAAACCGAGGTCGGCCAGGATCTGGCTGCCGGCGCCGTTGCGGCGCCATTCCGCCAGCGCCCCGGCACGCGTGGGCGCGGCGGGGCCGTCGCCCGGCGCCTGGCGGATGCGCGCCAGCAGCGCGTCGGCATCCGCGCGTTCCTCGAGCAGCACCAATGCGCCCGCCGGTTCCCGGACCAGCCGTGCCAGCACGTTGCCGGTCGCCGGGCCGAAGTCGTCGCGACGCCAGTGCAGCGCGTCGGCCAGCGGATTCAGCGGCTGCACCCGCACCAGCGCCGGAACCTCGGGATCGGGCGTGCCGTGCACCAGCGCCAGATGCAGGCCCTGGCTGAGGCGGTCGCGGTAGGTCACCAGCCGGAACCGGCCGTGCACGGTGTCGATCCCGCGTTCATCGACGCGCTCGATGGTGTGCTCGGTCTCCAGCCGGTGGCGGATCAGGTCCTCGATCGAGCCGGTCTTCAGGCCGTGCTCGCGCGCGAACGTCTCCAGTTGCGGGCGTCGCGCCATGCTGCCGTCGGGATTGAGGATCTCCACCAGCACCCCGGCCGGCTCCAGCCCCGCCAGCAGCGCCAGGTCGGCCGCGGCCTCGGTGTGGCCCGCGCGGCTGAGCACGCCGCCGGGCTGCGCCTGCAGCGGGAAGATGTGCCCGGGCTGCGACAGGTCCGGCGGCCGCGCGTCCGGGCGCACCGCGGTGCGGATGGTATGGGCGCGGTCGTAGGCGGAGATGCCGGTGGTCACGCCCTCGGCGGCCTCGATGCTGACGGTGAAGTTGGTGCCGTGGGCGGAGGTGTTGTCGCGCACCATCGGCGGCAGCCCGAGCTGCGTGCAGCGCTCGCGCGTGAGCGACAGGCAGACCAGGCCGCGCGCGTGGGTGACCATGAAGTTGATGTCCGACGGCCGCACCAGTTCGGCGGCCATGATCAGGTCGCCTTCGTTCTCGCGATCCTCGTCGTCGACGATGACGACCATGCGGCCGGCGCGGATCTCTTCGAGCAGTTCGGGGATCGGGGAGAAGGGCATGAGGTCAGGGGCCGGAAAGTTGGAGGTTGGGTCTTGAATCTGGTTCGGGTATCGGAGGGCTCTGGAAAACCCGGCTGCTTTTGCTCGTCATCCCGGCACGGGCTGGAGGCGCTTCACGACAGTCGAAGGCTGGTCATCCATTTGCGGTTGCTTTCGCGCTCGTACGGCCTGGGCCAAGATCAAAATGGATCCCAGCTTGCGCTGGGACGACGGCGGTTTTCGGCGGCGGCGGAACGACATCGTCGGATGGCAGGGGCGGCGGCTCAGCGCCCGGCGCCTGCTCCCATCAACCCTGCTCCCATCAACCCTGCTCCCATCAACCGCTCCACGTAGCGGGCCACCAGGTCGACCTCCAGGTTCACCGCATCGCCGACCGCCGTGGACGCGAAGGCGGTATTGGCGACGGTGTGCGGGATCAGCGCGACCTCGAACCCGGCATCGTCCACCGCGTTGACGGTGAGGCTGACGCCGTCGACGCAGATCGAACCCTTCTTCGCCACGTAGCGCAGCACGCCGGGCGGCGCGGAAAAGCGCCAGCGCTGCGCGCGCGCGTCCGGTTCGATGCGCTCGACCCGGCCCACGCCGTCGACGTGGCCGCTGACCAGATGCCCGCCGAGGCGGTCGTCGGGCCGCATCGCGCGCTCGAGGTTGAGCGCGGCATTGTCGGCCAGCCCGCCCAGGGTGGTCAGGGCCAGGGTTTCGTTGGAGGCATCGGCCTGGAACGAGGCGGCATCGAACGCCACCACGGTCAGGCAGACGCCGTTGACCGCGATGCTCTCGCCGGTGCGCACGTCGTCGAACGGCAGCGAACCGGCGTCGACGTGCAGGCGCGCATCGCCACCGCGCGGCGCGCGCGCGATCAGGCGGCCGACGCCTTCGATGATGCCGGTGAACATCAGCACGCCTCTCGTGCGACGCGGCCGCGCAGGACGGTGAACGGGACGGAACGGAACGGTTGGGACATGCACGTTTCCCGCAGTGGAAGCGAAAAACGTCCCGGGCGCGGGACATGCACGCAGCCGCCGGCCGCGCATGTCGTCTTCTTTCATCCGGACTGTGGGGAACCGGTGTCCGGCGCACCGCGCCGCGCATCGATTCCCGGACCGTCGGCTCCGGCATCGGACCGGATCTGCTGACCCTGCGTCGCCCCCGAAGGAACCGCCGCAAGCGCTCGCGGGCTCGCGCGGCGGCTTCGCAGAAGCGCCACGCCTACCGCCGGTGGGGACTTCCACCCCGCCCTGAAGACGTCTGGTTGTGTTCTGGATCGCCGGCGAACCGGCACCGTGGATTCTACACGCGCCGCGCCAGGCAGATCTATCCGTCACGGTGAGAAAAGACCGCGCCAGGCAGGTCTATCCGTCGCAGTGAAACAAGAACCCGTCGCCACGGGCAGTGTGAATGACTAGCCGCGCCAGGCAGTCCTCTTCGTCACGAGACAAGACCCGGCACCGACAGGGACACAATGTTCCATCAATGGCGGCCTCGCACCCAGACATCGCGCGAACCAAATTTCCGTAGGAGCGCGCCATGCGCGCGAAGCCGGCGACGTATCCGGTCTCGGCCATGGGCGGTCCCGTCGCCAGCCGGAAGGCACGCCGGCGGCCGGAGTCCCGTGGCGGCGAAATGCCCGCGGCATCGCGCGCATGGCGCGCTCCTACGGGGCTTTGCGGCAGGCGTGAACGAACAGGGGCCAACGCAGGTGGCGCGGGCGGTCCGCATCGCCCCAGGCCGCGGCGATCGCCGGCGCGTGGCGGGCCACCGGATCCTCGCCTCGCCGCTCGCGATAGCGCTTGGTCGCCGAAAAACTGCCGAAGTAGCCCAGCAAGCGCGCCAGCGGCCAGTCCGCGGTCATGGCGAACGACGGCGCCTCGACCGCGGCGAACGGCCACTCGAAGCCGGCATAGGCGCTGTCGACCAGCGCGCGCTCGGGCGGCCAGCAGGCGGCGATGTCGTCGCGAAAGGCATCGACCGCGGCGCGGATCGCCGGGTCGGTCTCGATGTCCTGGTAACCCCAGGCCACCAGCAGCCCGCCCGGCCGCAGCACCCGCATGCACTCGGCGAAGAACGCCTGGCGGTCGAACCAGTGCAGCGCCTGCGCCACGCAGACCGCATCCACGGAGGCATCCGCCAAGCCGCAGCGCTCGCCGGGCTCGACCGCGAAATGCACGTTCTCCGGCGCATGCGCCTGTGCGATCTGCGCGGCGCTGGGGTCGCTGGCATGGACCTGCGCGAAACGCCTCGCCAGGCTGCGGCTGGCCTGGCCGCTGCCGCAGCCGGCCTCCCAGGCGCGGCCGCGCCGCGGCGCGGCGCCGGCGATCCAGTCGAACAGCGCCTCGGGATACTCCGGCCGCGCCTGCGCGTAGTCCGCGGCGACCGCGGAGAAATGGTCGTGGAATGCTGTCTTGTCCGTCATGCCTGCCGCCAATGCCGAAGACCGTCCGCCACCGCCGTAGAGCGGAGCTTGCTCCGCTGCTTTGGGCTCCGGAGCCCCCGCAGCCGAGCAAGCTCGGCTCTACGCGGGCCGCAGCAGCATCCGCAGGTCGTCGCCGACCGTACGCGTCTCGATCACCCGCAACCGCCACCGTTGCGCCATTTCCTCGATGTGCAGGCCCGCGAACAGCGGCCGCGCACGATCGCCGAGCAGCACCGGGGCGACGTACAGCAGCAGTTCGTCCACCAGGCCCGCGGACAGGAACGCGCCCGCCAGGGTCGCGCCGGTCTCGACATGGACCTCGTTGATCTCGCGTTCGGCCAGCAGCTTCAGTACCGCCTCCAGGTCGAGATAGCCGTCGCGCGTGGCGACCGCCGCACGCGCCGCGTCGAGTTCGCGCGGCGGCTTCACGTTGGGCGCGTGCAGGTACAGGGTCGGCGCATCGCCTTCGCGCACGCGGCCGCGGGCGACGGTGGCCAGGCCCGGATCCAGCACCACGCGCAGCGGCGGCACGAACTCCGCGCCATCTGGCAGGCGCACGGTCAACCGCGGATCGTCGGCGAGGATGGTACCGGCGCCGGACAGGATCGCGCCGCTGCGCGCGCGCCAGCGGTGCACGTCGGCGCGCGCGGCCTCGCCGGTGATCCATTGCGAATCGCCGTTGGCCAACGCGGTGCGGCCGTCCAGGCTCATGGCCAGCTTCACCCGCAGCCACGGCCGGCCGCGCTCGATCCGCGACAGGAAACCGCGGTTGAGCGCGCGCGCCGGTTCCTCCATCAGCCCCGAGACGGCGTCGATCCCGGCGGCACGCAGCCGTTCGAAACCCTTGCCGTCGACCTGCGGAAAAGGATCGCGCATCGCCGCGACCACCCGCGCCACGCCGGCCGCGACCAGCGCGTCGGCGCAGGGTCCGGTGCTACCGGTGTGGGCGCACGGCTCCAGGGTGACGTAGGCGGTGGCGCCCTGCGCCCGCCCGCCCGCGGCCTCCAGCGCGAACACCTCCGCGTGCGGTCCACCCTTGCGCTGGTGCCAGCCTTCGCCGACGACCTCGTCGCCATGCGCCAGCACGCAACCGACCATCGGATTGGGCTTGGTGGTGTACGCGCCGCGCTCGGCCAGCCGCAGCGCGCGGGCCATCAAGGCGTGGTCGGTAGCGGTGAATTCGGTCATCTGGCTCCTGTTGTTCTCGTCTGGCTGCATCCGTACGGCAATGCTTCAGTCGCGGATCGACGCGGCTGAATACGGATATTCACAGCAGGTTTTTGCCTTGTCCGTGTTCATCCGCGTCGATCCGCGGCAAGGATTTTTGTTTCGCAGACGCACCGCACGCCGCTCCGCTCACCGCTTGCGGCCCTTGCCGCCGCCCTTCTCGAAGGGCACCACGTCGCCCGTCAGCAGCGGCAGCTGGCCTTCGCCGGGCAGGTCGCGCTCGAGCCGGTCGAGTTCCTCGCGGAAGTCGGCGACGTCCTCGAACGAGCGGTACACCGAGGCGAAGCGCACGAAGCCGACGTGGTCGAGCTTGCGCAGCTCGGCGATGACGAACTCGCCCACCCGTCGCGAGGAGATCTCGCGCTCGGTGGTCATGCGCAGCTGGTGCACCACCGCACGCACCGCCGCCTCGATCTGTTCCTCCGACACCGGCCGCTTGTGCAGCGCGCGATCGAAGCCCAGGCGCAGCTTGCGCGCGTCGAACGATTCGCGGCGCCCGTCGCCCTTGATGATCACCGGCAGCTTGAGCTCGATCGTCTCCAGCGTGCTGAAGCGCTCGCCGCAGGCCTCGCACTCGCGCCGGCGACGGATCGTCGCACCGTCCTCGGAAACGCGCGAGTCGATGACGCGGGTGTCGACGTGCTGGCAGAAGGGGCAATGCATGGTCTAGAAACGAGTGAAGAGGAACGAGAAACGAGTGGAAACCCGGGAGCCGGCCGACGGACCGGAGCCGGCGGGAACCCGCAACGATGCCTTCACTCGTTCCTCGTTCCTCATCTCTCGTTCCTCGCCTTCAGCCATAGACCGGACACTTCCGGCATTGCGCCGTCACTTTCTCGCGCACGGCGGCGATCACGGCCTCGTCCTCCGGCGCGTCGAGCACGTCGCACATCCAGCCGGCCAGGTCGATGCAGTCCCGCTCGCCGTAGCCGCGGGTGGTCACCGCGGGGGTGCCGATGCGCAGGCCGGAGGTGACGAAGGGCTTCTGCGGGTCGTTCGGCACGGCGTTCTTGTTGACGGTGATGTGCGCCTTGCCGAGCGCGGCCTCCGCTGCCTTGCCGGTGATGCCCTTGCCGATCATGTCGACCAGCATCAGGTGATTGCGGGTGCCGCCGGACACGATCTTGTAGCCGCGCGCGACGATCGTTTCCGCCATCGCCTGGGCGTTCTTCACCACCTGCTGCTGGTAGGCCTTGAATTCCGGCTCCAGCGCTTCCTTGAACGCCACCGCCTTGGCGGCGATGACGTGCATCAGCGGCCCGCCCTGGATGCCGGGGAAGACGATCGACTGCAGCTTCTTCTCGATCTCCTCGGCGGCCGGGCCCATGGCGGCACGGCTGGCCACGACGATGCCGCCGCGCGGGCCGCGCAGGGTCTTGTGGGTGGTGGAAGTGACCACGTGCGCATGCGGCAGCGGGCTCGGGTAAACCCCGGCGGCGATCAGGCCGGCGACGTGGGCCATGTCGACGAACAGGAGTGCGCCGACCTTGTCGGCGATGGCGCGGAACCGCGCCCAGTCGACCACCTGCGAATAGGCGGAGAATCCCGCGACGACCATTTTCGGCCGGTGCTCGACGGCCATGCGCTCGACTTCGTCGTAGTCGATCAGGCCGTCGTCGTCGACGCCGTACTGCGCCGCGTCGAACAGCTTGCCCGAGACATTGACCTTGGCGCCGTGGGTCAGGTGGCCGCCGTGGGCCAGCGACATGCCGAGGATGCGGTCTCCGGGCTGGAGCAGCGCCAGGTACACGGCCTGGTTGGCCTGCGAGCCCGAATGCGGCTGCACGTTCGCATAGTCGGCGCCGAACAGCTGCTTGACCCGGTCGATCGCCAGCTGCTCGGCGACGTCGACGTATTCGCAACCGCCGTAGTAGCGCTTGCGCGGGTAGCCTTCGGCGTACTTGTTGGTCAGCACGCTGCCCTGGGCCTCGAGCACGCGCGGGCTGGCATAGTTCTCCGAGGCGATCAGCTCGACGTGATCCTCCTGGCGACGGCGCTCGTCGGCGATCGCCGTGGCCAGTTCGGGGTCGTAACCTTCTATGCGGGCATCACGCGGGAACATTCCGGCTCCAGGGGTTCGGCGAGCAGCGATTGTACCGCCCGTCACGCTGCGGGCGGGGGCGACAGTGCGGTCGGAGCCTGTGACCGGTCGCCGCGGGCCATCGGGCGGGGTGGCCCCGCAAGTCGCTCCCCGATACTCGCTTGGTTGCGGGGCCACCCCGCCCGATGGTCGAAAGTTCACCGCTGCTGGCTGCAACAGCAACAGTAGCGCCGGCGAGCGTGCCCAGCCTGCTTTCCCGCCAGATCGCGGCACAGTCCGGAGCGGGCCGCGGGATTCGTGCCAACCAAGCGAGTATCGGGGAGCGACTTGGCATGGATCCCGCGGCCCGCCCTCGCAACATCGGCCCTGCGCATCGGTACCGTGCCGCGACTCCGCCGCAGCCGACTGCCGCTCTTCCCGCCAGCCGCGACGAGGGTCGGAGCGGGCCGCGGGATTCGTGCCAACCAAGCGAGTATCGGGGAGCGACTTGGCATGGATCCCGCGGCCCGCCCTCGCAACATCGGCCCTGCGCACCGGAATCGTGCCGCCACTCCATCGCAGCCGACTGCCGCTCTTCCTGCCGACCGCGACGATGGTCGGAGCGGGCCGCGGGATTCGCGCCAACCAAGCGAGTATCGGGGAGCGACTTGGCGCGGATCCCGCGGCCCGCCCCCTGCGGTGCCGGCTTTTGCTTCAGATACTGCCTTCGGAGGCTGAATCCCCAGCCAGCGGACCGCAGCAACCGCGCGCGCGGGGCAGCCCGGCCGCGGCGGGCCCGGTATAATTGCCGGTATCCCCGTACCCCACCCGCCCCGCGTGCCGATGCCGCGCGGCGGGCTTCGTTGCACCGGAGCCTCCATGTCGCAATACATCTACACCATGAACGGCGTCAGCAAGACCGTGCCGCCGAAGCGCCAGATCATCAAGGACATCTCGCTGTCGTTCTTCCCCGGCGCCAAGATCGGCCTGCTGGGCCTGAACGGCGCCGGCAAGTCCACGGTGCTCAGGATCATGGCCGGCGTCGACACCGATTACTCCGGCGAAGCGCGCCCGCAGCCCGGCATCAAGGTCGGCTACCTGGCGCAGGAGCCGGAGCTGGACCCGGAGAAGACCGTGCGCGAAGCGGTGGAGGAAGGCGTCGGCGAGATCCTGCAGGCGCAGGCCGAGCTGGACAAGGTCTATGCCGCCTATGCCGAGGAAGGCGCCGACTTCGACAAGCTCGCCGCGCAGCAACAGCGGCTGGAAGCCATCCTCGCCTCCGGCGATGCGCATCTGCTGGAACAGCAGCTGGAAGTCGCCGCGGACGCGCTGCGCATCCCGCCCTGGGACGCGAAGATCGGCCCGCTGTCCGGCGGCGAGAAACGCCGCGTGGCGCTGTGCCGGCTGCTGCTGTCCAAGCCCGACATGCTGCTGCTCGACGAGCCCACCAACCACCTCGACGCCGAGTCGGTGGAATGGCTGGAGGAATTCCTGGCCCGCTACTCCGGCACCGTCGTGGCCGTCACCCATGACCGCTACTTCCTCGACAACGCCGCCGAGTGGATCCTCGAGCTCGACCGCGGCCGCGGCATCCCGTGGAAGGGCAACTACAGCGACTGGCTGGTGCAGAAGGAAGACCGCCTCAAGCGCGAGGAGTCGCAGGAGAAGGCGCGGCAGAAGGCGATCGCCCGCGAGCTGGAGTGGGCGCGCAGCAACGCCAAGGGCGGCCGCTCCAAGGGCAAGGCGCGCCTGGCGCGGATCGAGGAGCTGCAGTCGGTCGACTACCAGCGCCGCAACGAGACCAACGAGATCTTCATCCCGCCGGGCGAGCGCCTGGGCAACTCGGTGATGGAGTTCAAGGGCGTGACCAAGTCGTTCGGCGACCGCCTGCTGATCGACGATCTCAGCTTCATCGTGCCGCCGGGCGCAATCGTCGGCATCATCGGCCCCAACGGCGCCGGCAAGTCGACCCTGTTTCGGATGATCATCGGCCAGGAACAGCCGGACAAGGGCGAGATCGCCACCGGGCCGACCGTCAAGCTGGCCTATGTCGACCAGAGCCGCGAAGCCCTGGCCGGCAACCACAACGTCTTCCAGGAAGTCAGCGGCGGCGCCGACATCCTCAACATCAACGGCATCGAGATCCAGTCGCGCGCCTACATCGGCCGCTTCAACTTCAAGGGCCAGGACCAGCAGAAGCTGGTCGGCAACCTGTCGGGCGGCGAACGCGGCCGCCTGCACCTGGCCAAGACCCTGCTGCAGGGCGGCAACGTGCTGTTGCTGGACGAGCCGTCCAACGACCTCGACATCGAGACCCTGCGCGCGCTGGAAGACGCGCTGCTGGAATTCCCGGGCAACGTGTTCGTGATCAGCCATGACCGCTGGTTCCTGGACCGCATCGCCACCCACATCCTCGCCTTCGAGGGCGACAGCCACGTCGAGTTCTTCCAGGGCAACTACCGCGAATACGAGGAAGACAAGAAGCGCCGCCTGGGCGAGGAAGGCGCCAAGCCGCACCGGCTGCGGTTCAAAGCGCTGAAATGAGGCAGAAACGAGTGGTGAGGAGTGAGAAAAGAGGGAACCCCCGTGTATGGCAGATGTCTCCCGGCACAATGCACTGCTCTCATTTCTCACTTCTCACTCCTCACTTCTCGGTTCGGAGCGCAATGCCATGACGTTCCTGCAGAACCTGCGGCGCCGCTGGCACGACGCAGACTCCCTCGTCTGCGTCGGCCTCGACCCGGAACCGTCACGGTTCCCGTCGAAGTTCGCCAACGACCCGGATGCGGTGTTCGATTTCTGCCGCGACATCGCCGACGCCACCGCCGAACACGCCTGCGCCTTCAAGCCCCAGATCGCCCATTTCGCCGCCCTCGGCGCCGAGGACGCCCTCGCCCGCCTGATCGTGCACATCCACGCCGCGCATCCTGGCATCCCGGTGATCCTCGACGCCAAGCGCGGCGACATCGGCAGCACCGCGCAGCACTACGCCGTCGAGGCCTTCGACCGTTACCGCGCCGACGCGGTCACCGCCAACCCGTATCTCGGCCGCGACTCGCTGCAGCCGTTCCTGGACCGCGCCGACAAGGGCGTGGTGATCCTGTGCCGGACCTCGAACCCGGGCGCCGGCGACCTGCAGGACCTCATCGTGTCCGATAGCGGCGGCAACAATCGCCCGCTGTACCAGCACGTCGCCGAAACGATCGCGAGAGAGTGGAACGGCAACGGCAACTGCGTCCTCGTGGTCGGCGCGACCTGGCCGGAGCAGTTGAAGCAGGTCCGCGGGATCGTCGGCGACATGCCGTTCCTGGTACCGGGTGTCGGCGCGCAGGGCGGCGATGTCGAGGCGGTGGTGCGCAATGCGAAGACCGCCGACGGCACCGGCCTGATCGTCAGCAGCTCGCGCGCAGTGCTGTATGCGTCCAGCGGCGACGACTATGCCGAAGCGGCCGCGGCGGCGGCCAGCGCGCTGCGCGAGACGATCAACCGCTACCGCTGACGCTCAGGACATCACATCGATGAACGTATTGATCGACAGCCGCCCGGCCAGCGGGTCGGCCGGCGGTATGCGGCCGTCGTCGATGTTGCCCGAATGCAGCGAATTGCGCCGATAGACCACCATCCGGTTGAACACGCCGTCCACCCGCTCGATCTGCTCGAACAGGGCCGTATCGCCGTCGATGTAGCCGCCGGAAGGGGCGTCGCTGCTGCGGCTTTCGCCGTCCAGGCAGCGGAAGTACGCCTCGCGACGCTCCGCATCGACGTATTCGAACCCGGTCCGGCGGTGGCGATAGAAGGCGGTGCCGCCCCAGTCGCCGTGGAACAGGTAGTGCACCGTCGCCAACCCGTTGCCGGACACCGAGTCGATGTGCGGGATCCGCTGCAGGAAGGCCAGCCGTTGCGGCGGCAGGGTCACCAGCGAGTAGTGCGCCATCGGGAACCGGAACCGCCCCGTCTTGATCCCGAAGCCGTCATCCAGCAGCGGTTTCAGCAACGCTTCCAGGAAATACTCGTACGACAGCGACGCCCGCGCACGAATGCCGGGGAACATGCTGTGCTGGCCGGTGTAATGGCGGCCGGCGGCCTTGCGCACCAGCCGCTGCGGGTCGGCGACGACATTGTCGATGACCAGCAGCGGGGCCTGCTCGGCTCCGATCGCGCGCCGCTCGACGCGCAGGTCCGGATGCGGTTCCAGGATCATGCTGCGCGCGGTCCGCTCAGGCGCCGGCCGGCGCCGGCATCGGTGCGCGGCGCAGGCTCCATACCGACGGATCGGCCGGGCAGTAGCGCTCGATGAACTTCCCGTGGGACGGCATCGCCTCCACCGCCCGGTTGATCGGCTGGCGCACGGCATCGAACAGCCGCGTCAGGTCCGCATCGCCCAGCCCCCGCGTCAGCGGATGGTGGTCGCGCGGCACCACGCCCTGCCCCAGCATCACGTGGGTCCACGAATCCAGCCGGAACAGCTCGTCCTCGCCCTGCCAGGCGTAGGCGCTGTCGCGGAACACCTGGATGCGCCGCGCCAACTCGTCGGGCAGGCGCATCTCGCGGCATTCGCGCCACAGCGGCTCGTCGCGCTGGTTGAGGTGGTAATGCATGATGACGAAGTCGCGCACGTGCTCCAGTTCCGCGCGGCTGACGTCGTTGTAGCGGTCCACCATCGATTCGTCGATGCCGGCGTGCGGGAACATCTGCACCAGCCGGGTCACCGCGCTGAGAGTCAGGTGAATGCTGGTCGACTCCAGCGGCTCGATGAAGCTGCTGGCCAGGCCCAACGAGACCACGTTCTTGTTCCAGACCTTGAGCCGGCGGCCGGTGCGGAACGGCACGATCCACGGCTCGCGCACCACCGGCACATTGTCGTTGGCGGCCGCCAGCTTCGCCGCGGCCTCGTCGTCGGACATGTGCGCGCTGGAAAACACCCAGCCGCAGCCGACCCGGTGCTGCAGGGCGATGTGCCAGCGCCAGCCCGCCTCGTGGGCAATCGCGCGGGTGTAGGGCACCGGCGGCTCGACCGATTCGATCTGCATGGCCACCGCGCGGTCGCACGGCAACCAGTTGTTCCAGTCCTCGTAGCCGGTCTTGAGTGTCTGTTCGATCAGCAGGCCGCGGAAACCGGTGCAGTCGATGAACAGGTCGCCCTCGACCACCTGCCCGTCCTCCAGTACCAGCGCCTGAACGTAGCCGCTGCCCGAGTCCTGGCGCACCTCGCGGATCTTGCCCTCCACGCGGGTCAGGCCGCGGCCCTCGCACTTGCGGCGCAGGAACGCGGCGTACAACACCGCGTCGAAATGGTAGGCGTAGCTGACGTCGGCGCGCTCCAGCGCGGCCGGCTTGACCCAGCGCATGGACCATTGCTGGGCGCCGGCACCGGCCTGGTCGAACAGGGCGAAGCGGTCGGCCCGCGAGGCGACCGTCTCCAGGCAGAAATCGCCCAGTTCGGACTTCATGCCGCGACGCAGGCTGTCCAGCCAGAACTGGTGGAAGTCGCACGACCAAGTGTTCATCCCGGTCGTGCCGAACGGATGGAAGTAACGGTCGCCCGGACGCTTCCAGTTCTCGAAGGAGATGGACAGCTTGAAGCTGCCGGCGACCGAACTGAGGAACTCGCGCTCGTCGATCTGCAGCAGGCGGTGGAAGGTGCGTATCGTCGGGATCGTCGACTCGCCCACGCCGACCGTGCCGATCTGTTCGGATTCGATCAGGGTGATGTCGAGCAGGTCGCGGAACTGGTGGGTGAGCGCACAGGCGGCCACCCAGCCCGCGGTGCCGCCGCCGGCGATGACGACCTTACGGATCCTGCCCTTCTCGACGCTGTCCAAATCCGTACTCCCCGTTCGAATGGTTGTGGCGCGAGCGTCGCACCCTTCGTCCCGTGCCCCGCGGTTTTCCCCGCCGCGCCCGGATGTCGCTCCCGCCTCAGCGGTTGAGCTTGCCGATCAGCATCGCCCGCAGCTGTCGCGCCATCGTCTCGTCGACCGGCCCGAGCACGCCACGCGCTTGCTCCGGCAGGTGCGCGCCCGCCCCGTCTGCAGGGCCGAATATGTAGTGTTCGAACACCTGTTTCCAGGCCTGCTTCTCCCGCTCCGGGCGATCTCGGATCGTCCACAGCGCGTGATAGAGCGCATGCATCGGAGTCGGGATGTACGCCGGCATGCTGCTCCACCAGTAGTTGACCAGCACGTTGAATGCATCCAGCCCCTCGACGTGGTGCCACCACATGCTCGGGATGAAGATCGCATCGCCCGGCTCCAGCAGTGCCGTTTGCGCGACCGTGAGCGCTTCGCGAAAGCGCGGGTGGCGCTCGAAATCGGGCTCGACGAAATCGACCACGCTGACCGCCTGCCCGCCGGGCGTGGGCTCCAGCGGGCCGGGGTAGAGGTTGCAGATCTGGTCGGGCGGGAACAGGGTGAAACGACGCCGGCCGACGGCGACGCAGGCGATGTTGTTCGGCGCGTCGTAGTGGCAGGACGCGATCACCCGGTTGCCGATCCAGATGCTCGGCGGCGCGTCCACGCCGTGGGCGGCGAAATCCAGGTCGTTGGCCTGGCGCAGCCCCGGCAACACGCTGTCCACCGGCAGAGAGGCGAGGTAGTACGTCGGCGGGCGCGGCTCGTCCAGGAGCGAGGCCAGCTCGTCCAGCACCTGGTCCAGTCCGTTGCGGCGGACCTCGCAGTTCAGCCGGGTGAAGTCTTCCCGGTAGAAGGGCCGGCCAGCGGTCTCCGGCTCGCCCCAGTTGTACTGCACCGGCCGGCCGTTGTAATGCGAGCGCAGCAGGTCCATCGCCACCCGCGGCGATTCCAGGCCGGCACGCACCAGGCTCCAGTCGCGCGCCAGTCCGCGCAACACCACCGGCTCGCCTGCGGCCAGCAGTTCGTCGAGTGGCAGCGCGTCTGGCCCGCCGGCCTCGCGTTCGCGGACATGGGCCGTGACCCGGCCGCCGATGGCCGCGCTTGCACCACCGCTGTCTGTGACGGCCGTGCTGGTGACACCCGTGCTTGTGACACCCATGCTCATGGCGTCCATGCTACTACTCAGGCCGCCTCACGCCGCATTCTACGTCGGCCCGGTTTCGGCCTGCAGGCGCAGGCGGCGCTGCTTTTCGGCGATCAGCCGGCGCATGTTGTGCATCGAGGCCAGCACGAGAAAGGCGCCTTCAAGGAAGCCCCAGCGGTGCAGGGCATGCAGTTTGTCGGCCTCCAGCGCGGCCAGCCGTTCGCGGTCGATGCCGTACAACCCGGTCAGGTCCACGCCGTGCTCGGCATCCAGCTTGACCTCCAGCTTGACCGGCTGGATCAGGCCCATCGACTCGAACGCGGCGAACATCGCCTTGCCGCCCTCCACGCCGTCGTGGATGCCGCCCAGCACGGTGGTGATGTGCTGCAGGTAGGGGCTGTGCCCGCCCTGCGGGAGGAATACCGGCTCGCCCTCGTCGAAACTGACTCGCGGATGGTCGAGATCGACATGGATCACCGGCTCCTTGCGCAGCTCGCCTTCGTCCCACTGCTCCTGGAAGCCGATCAGGAACGGTCCCCTGGCGACATAGCCGGGCAGGTAGGCCGCGTTCCAGTGGTCTCCCTGCAGGAACAGGTTCTCCTGCTTGTCGAAGCCGAGCATCGCCACCGACTGGTATTCGCCACCTTCCCGCTCCTTGCGGAAGAAGATCGGATATTCGCGTTGCAGTTCTGCGTACTCGGTCGGGAACGCAGGCACCATGCCGACCTGGTCGCCGAACTCGCGGCCGAAGCGCGTGACCACGCGCAGGTCCTTGTGCGCCATGTTGTTGAGCAGTTCGTATCGTGCCATTTCGATTCCGTCGAGAGAGCGGACGCACGGCCCTGCCCACGATGCCAAATATTCCGGAATGGCGCAGACATCGCAAGGCGAGCCCTTGCGTTCCGCAGTGGGGAATTCGATGCCCGGCATGGCCGGGCCCGGATGCCCTCCTCGGCCATCCGGGGAGGACGACCGGTATCGCCGCTTCCACCGCGGCGGTACCGGCCCGTGCCAGCACACTGGCCTGGGCGGGATCAGAACTTGTAGCGGACACCCATCATGTAGCGCGGCGACTGATCCACCAGACGGACCATCTGGTTGTGCGATCGGGCGCTCCAGCGGACGTCCTCGCCGGTCAGGTTGATCGCTTCCAGCAACACCGAGAGGTTATCGCTGAAGTTGTACGACACGGCAAGGTCGAACTGCTGGTACTCCTCGACGAAGTACGGGTTGCGGTTGTTGCCGTTCTGGTTTGCCGCCAGCAGGTACTCGTCGCGCCAGTTCCAGGCCAGGCGGGCCGACCAGCCGTACTTCTCGTACATCAGCACGGCATTGGCGGTGTCGCTCAGGCCCACCAACGCGAACACGTCCGTGCCAGGATCGGCCGCACGGTCGATCCCCACGTCGCCTTCGACGATGGTGTAGTTGGCCAGGATGCCGAAGCCGCTGTCGCCAAAGAAGTACTGCCCGCCGATCTCCCAGCCATCGAGCGTGGCCTCGCGCTGGTTCACCGGGCGGTTGACGTCGTACATGTACAGCGGATCGTCGGCCTGGCCGAAGATGTCGAAACGGGTTTCCATGCTGATCTGCTGGGTATTGCTGCCGTCGTAGGCCGCCAGGCCGCCGGTCGCCGCGTCGTTGCGCAGCATCGCCAACGCGGTGAACAGCGTGGTGTAGTCGCCGGTGCAGCCTCTGCTCACGTTGTTGCCCGCCGCGCTCACCTGGTCGATACATGCCTGGCTGTCGATGAACGCCAGTGCCGCCTGCGCATCGGGCCCGGAGGTCGGGTCGGTGATGCCGTACAGGTTCTCGCGGACCACCGTGTTGCCGATGAAGTTGTCGACCTTCTTGCGCCAGTAGGTCACGCCCACGAAGCTGGACGGCGCGAAGTACCACTCGGCGCCGAGGTCGAAGTTCTTCGACTCCAGCGGCGACAGCGTCGGGGTCTGCGCGTTGCCGGTCGCGCGGAACTGCTCGCCGAACAGGACCGAGCCGCTGGGTCCGCCCGCGGTCGGACCCGCGTACAGATTGCCGTACGGCGGGCGGGCTATGGTCTTGCTTGCTGATACGCGGCCCTTGATGTCGTCGGTCAGGTCAATGCTGAAGTCGAGGTTCGGCAGCAGGTAGTCGTAGCTGTGTTCCTCGGAGAACGGTATCTTTTCATCCGATTGGACGTAGCCGAAGTCGTTGTTGGACATCCAGTTGATCGCGCTGGGCACCTGGATGACCGAAGTCGAGGTCAGGTCGGTCTCCTCGTAACGCAGGCCGACGACGACATTGGCCGGCATGCTGCCGAGCATGAAGTCCTGGACCCATTGGATGTAGACCGCTTTCGTCTTCTCTTCGATCAGGTCGTCGTTGTCATAGGTCGTGCGCACACGGGCGCTGATGCTGTCGCAAGCATGAGTACCATCTTCAAACTGCCACGCCGCCGGCGTGGTGCCGCTGGCGCAGGCATCCTCCGCCCACTGCGCCAGCGCGCTGGCGTCGCCCCACCACGCCCCCGTGGGCGAGCCGTTGGCGCTGAAGTCCTTGAACAGTCCGCCGATGTTGATCGTGTTCAGCAGCTCGATCATGCCCGGCGCCTGGCCGACGTCGCCCACGCCCCAGTTGCCCAGGGTCATCAGGTGGCCATGGCCGTCCACGGTCAGCCGCCGCATCGACACATCCGAGGAATCGATGCCGAACTGGAAGCGGCCACTGTCGAAGTGCAGTTCGCCATCGATGCGCCCCTGCTTGACCTCGGAATCCTGGCGGGTCGACCAGATGCGCATGATCTGGGTGCCCAGCTGCTCCGGAGGGAAGTCCGGATTGAGCACGCCATTGGTGTTGGCCTCCGCGTCGCCCTCGGTGGGGAAGAGCGTGCGCGCCATGATCGGCAGGCCGCTGTTGAACCAGTACTCCTGTGTCCAGTCGTTGGTCGCGCGATTCGGGGCGAGCCCGGCGAGGCTGAAGGCGGTGGAACTGCCGCCGGTGATCGGATCGTTCGGGCGGCTGTCGACCTTGGTGTTGTGCGCGTCGAAGGTCAGGTTGAACCGGTCGTTGACGTCCCAGCGCGCATTGAAGCCCAGCGATCCCAGCTTGGCCTCCTGTTCGTCGCGCTGCTGCTCGAAGCCGAAATCCTTGGCGCTGCCGGTGATGTCGCGGATGTAGATCGGCGTGGCGACCTGGTCGTTCCCGTCGAAGGTGACATGGCTGAGGCGGTTCTGCAGCCACATGGTCTGCTCGCCGCGGACCTGGGAAATCTCGTTGGTCGAGTAGGTGTAGTCCAGGGTGAAGGTGAAGGCATCGGTCGGGGCGAACTGCAGCACCGCCTGGCCGTTGACGCGCTCGCGCTCGAAGTCCGAGAACGCATAGCGCAGGTCGTTGGGCATGCTGTAGAGCTGGCCGATCTCCGGCGCGTTCTCGACGACGGCGCCCGGGAGCAGCTTGCCGTCGGTGCCGGTCCAGCGGGCGACGTTCCAGCCATTCTCGGTCGCCTGCACCGAGCCACCGTGACGCTTCTGGTAGCTGCCGTTCACGCCGATGCCCCAGGTCTTGTCCGGATTGGTGTAGCTGAAGATGCCGGACAGCTCGGGGGTGGCTCCGTTGTGGAACAGCGCCGACTCGTCCATCACGGCCTTGGCGCCGACATTCGCGACCACGCCATCGTGGTTCAAGGGGCGGTCGGTCAGGATATCGATGGTGGCGCCGATGCCGCCGCTTGGCGTGTGGGCGCGGCCGGTCTTGTACACGGTGACGCCACTGATCGCATCGGAGGCCAGTTGCGCGAAGTTGAAGCCACGCGTGCCCGCGCCGACGCCACCGATTTCCAGGCCGCCGCTGCTGAAGCCGTCGGCGCCTGGGATCTGGCGGCCGTTGAGCGTGATGAGGTTGTATTCGGGACCGAAGCCGCGCGCGGTGACCGTCGCGCCCTCGCCGTCGCGGCGCTCGATCGAGATGCCGGTGATGCGCTGCAACGATTCGGCGAGGTTGGTGTCCGGGAACTTGCCGATGTCCTCGGCACTGATCGCGTCGACGATGCCGGTGGCGTCGCGCTTGATGTTCATGGCGTGCTCGAGACTGTTGCGGATGCCGATGACGGTCACCGCATCGAGCGTGGTCGCATCCGGCACGGTCTGCGTCTGCGCCTCCTCCTGGGTGTCCTGGGGTTCCTGCGCGAAGGCGGGATTGATGATGATCGCGCCGCCGACGATGGTGAACAGGGCCTTCGACTTGAATCGCTTGAACTTGTCGTGATTCATGGGCGTGCCTGATTCCTGGCTGATGGATGGATGGATGTGCGCATCGAGCGCCCGCTTTTTCAGCGACCTTTCAGCGGCACCGATTACCGGATCCGAGATCCTGGCAAATCGCATCGCTGGTCTTGAGATACCGACTCATTGCGACCGCCGCCTCGGGGGCGCAGAGGCGCACTGTCCGCAAGCTCACGAAAGACGCGGGAGCGGATGCGGATGTCGGTCGGTGGGAGGTCCGGCCGTGCCGAACCGGTCAGTAAGCAGATCGGGCATGGCGTTGCGCCGCTTCGGCTTCGGACGCGCATACCGGCCCGGCCTCGCAGCCGATGGCCCGGGTTCCAGCCTTTCGTGTCGCAGGTAATTCATCGTCTCCCTCCCTTTTTGCGTCGAACCGGATCACGTGGCCCGGTCCTGATAGCGCTGTCAATTGCTTGCAAAAGCCCCCTGCAGATCATGTTTGCCACGCGACGGGCATCGCCCGCAGGCGGCGCCGATCCTCAGGTGCAGGTCGGAAGGCGCGCCGCGCCGCCTGCGCGCCGCCGCCGAACAACGATGCCCCCGGACTTCCCGGCCCGGTTGCCCGAACCCTCGTCCGCGCCGGACTGCGTCGATTCCCCTGCGCACTTCCTGGACATGTCTCCCTCCTCGAGCGGGGCAGCCATCGCATCGCTCGCACCGGCGATGACAACGCTGCCAAGTGTTACCGCTAACACTTCTCTTTTTGTTTGTCCAGCACGACCCGCCGCAACCGCCGTTCGGTTGCAGACGTAACGGCCTCGGGCGGGCAAATCCGTCGTTGCAACGCAGGACTCGAGCGCCCGAAATCCGACGGCGGACGCTAACTTGCAGCGTCCGGCCGCACAGGTGCAAAGCTCGTAACGGCGCCATTGATACCGGTAGCATCGAAACCTGCCGCAGCGCACGGCCGGGCGGCGACCGCGGTCACGCCGCCGCGTCGACGGGCCGGCTCTGTCGACGCTGCCGAAACCAAGCCCGGGGCCGAATGTTGTGCATTGCACCACCATTTTCCGCATGTTTCGGCCGCGCAGCGCGCCTCTGCCCGGCGGCCTCGGGCGGCCTCGTCAATCCCGTTTCCAGCCACACGGGCATCGCCCGCACCACGTATTCCTACGGGACGATGGCGCGGGCGACGGCGCGCAGGACCGCGAACGGGAAGCGGAGCCAGATCATCGCGTAGACCCCGGCGCGCACCGGCAACCCGCGCCGCGGCGCCTCGAACTTGCGGAAGTAGCGCGCCAGTCCGCGGTGCTTGTGCCATTCGACGAACAGCGGCCGCGAACGGCTGGAGACGCCGCGCACGTGCACCACGCGGACGTCGTTGGCGACACCGACGTACGCGCCGGCCCGGCGCGCGCGCCGGCACAGGTCGAGATCCTCGGCGTGCAGGCGGTAGCCTTCGTCGAAGCCGTGGATCCGCTCGAACAGCGCGCGCGGCAGCAGCATCAGCGCGCCCGAGACCGCTTCGACCGGCTGCAGCGGCTGCGCCGGATCCACCGCGACATCGAGCGCACGAGTCGAGGCGGCCAGCAGCATGGCGCCGAAGTCCGGATCGCGGCGGCGTGCGGCACCGTCGGGCGTGCCGGCCTCGTCGACCAGATCGGCGCCCAGCAGCGCCTCGCCCGCAACCGCCTGCGCATGCGCCCGCAGGCGTGCCAGCGCGTCCGGTGCCGGCAGGCAGTCCGGATTGATGAAGGCGATCCACGGCGCGTCGCAGGCGCGCGCACCCTGGTTGCAGGCCGCCCCGAAGCCCGGGTTGTCGGGATTCGCGATGAAGCGCAGGCGCGGATCGGCGGCGGCATGGCGCTGCACGATCGCCAGGGTGCCGTCGCGGGAATCGTTTTCGACCACGCGGATCTGGACCACGCCGTCGGCCGCGCGCAGCCGTTGCAGGCAATCGTCGATGGTCGAGGCGCTGCGGTAGGTGACGACGACGGCGGCGATGCCGTCGGGGGCGAGGGCGGGGACGCTCATGACCGGCGCCTCATCCTTTCCGCGTTTCCGCGGGTGCCGTGGCGGCTCCGTCATCCGGGTCGGTGGGCGGCGGCGGCTCCTGCCGGGCGGCGGCCGCTGCATTCGGCGTCTTCGGCGCCGGGTCGCGCGCGTTCGGCGCCGCGGGGAACAGCTCGCGCTGCGGCGGGCGCGTATCGAGCCGCGCGCAGTGGCGCGACAGAAGCTCGCGGCAGTCGCCCAGCGGATCGCGCATCAGGAAATTCGCCAGCCGTGCGTGCCAGTCCGGCCAGCGTGCGGCCAGCACCTCCATGTCGCCCTCGCCCGGGCCGCCCTCGCCGCCGCGGGCGACGAACGCGGTCTCGCACAGCGCGTTGCGCCAGCCCAGGCCGGACAGGCGCAGTGACAGGTCGATCAGCGCCGCATACCACGACACATAGCTGCTGGCGTCCAGGCCGCCGGCCTTGCGCCGGGCGCTCCCGCGCAGCAGCACCGCATGCCCGACCGCAGCCGGCAACTCCGGATGCAGCGGCGGCAGCGCATCGCAGGCGCGGGCGAGGCGGTCCAGGTCGTCCGGGATCGGCGAGATCTCGCCGATCCGCGGCCAGGCCGCGCTCTCGCCGGCATTGCACCAGGGCGTGGCGGTGGCGATCGAGGCGTCGCGGGCGAAGCAGGCGACCAGCGCGGCGGCCCAGCCCGGCGCCGGGATCGCGTCGGGTGCGAGCACCAGCACGTCGGCGTCGCCGCAAGCGGCGAGCGCCTCGTCCAGGTGCGCGACCTCGCCGATGCCGCGCTGGCGACGGCTGTAGTCGGCACGCAGCCGCGTGCCCGCCAGCCAGCGCTCGACGATCGCCAGTCCGCGCGGACCGGCGCGCGCGTCGTCGGCGAGCCAGACGCGGGTGCCCGCCGAGGTGCCGGCATCGAGCGCCGCCAGGCAGGCGTCGAGCGCGTCGTCGTCGGCGCCGAGCGGCAGCAGTACGACCGGCAGGTCAGTCATACAACATCATAGGCTGATTCACTACCTAGGCTGCGCTTTGCGTCGACCCCTACGGGCAGGCCATGAGTAACCCCTGCGCCCTGCCAAACTGAAGATAAAACAGACCCGAATCCCTTAGCGGAAAAGGGGACCCGCACAAATGACCGCACACTTTGAATTCATACGGGCTCACCCACTACAACACGAATTCAGACTAAAGCGAAACTAATCAAACTATTTTTAGCTTATTGCGCATCGCACTTAATCAAAAATCACAAGGCTGGATAGCAACTGCATGCCACCCCCCAAACTCAATCGCTGAACTGTAACTGATATATGCATTTCCTACAGGAGACCCTCCCCCATATACACAGTTAAAGTTTGCTTGATGCTTCGCCTTTGTTTCTGTTCCAGATTGATCCGTAAAGTTATTAATATAATGGCCTTCCACATTCCGAATCACTGCTGACACAGGAAGTGCAACCATTACTGTAAAGATCAGACCCCACGTATATTTCCGATTCATTTCATTTCTCCTTGGCTGAGGTAGGATTACTCAGCAATTCCACGCTTCCATGTGGCGCGTTATTGTTTTGTTAACTTTGGTGCTTTTTTTTACTTTCTTTTCTATGTGTGATCTAAATCAAGGATGAATTAGACGCTTGACTGCCTTGAATTCTATAGGTGCTGCTATCTAGTCTTCCCTAAGTGGTTCCAAAGAGCGGAAGCGGCGGCCGTACTCGTCGGTCAAGCGGCGCGCTTCCGCCGGATTGCGCACGATGGTCGGGGTCAGCAGCACGATCACCTCGCTGCGCTCGTTGCGGGTGCGCTGCTGGCCGAACAGGCCGCCGATCACCGGCAGCCGGCTCAGGCCCGGGAAACCGGTCGAGCCGCGGGTGGAGCCGTCGCTGATCAGCCCGGCCAGCATCACCGTGTCGCCGGCCTGTACCGCGGCCTCGGTCTTCATGTAGCGGGTGTCGATGCGCACATTGCCGTTGGCATCCACCTCGCTCTGCGGTGAGCTGACTTCCTGCGCGATGTCGAGGAACACCATGCCGTCTTGGGTCACGCGCGGACGCACCTTGAGGATGATGCCGGTATCGAGGTACTGCACCTGGCTGATCGCGTTGTCGCTGCCGGCGATCGGGTTGATCGAGACCGACGATACGGGAATCCGGCTGCCGACGTTGAGCTCGGCTTCGGCATTGTTGCGCACGAAGATCGACGGCGTCTGCAGCAGACGCAGGTCTGTCACCTCGTCCAATGCGGAAATAATCGCCGCCGCGTTGCGGCCGAGGAAGGTCCAGCTCAGTCCGGGTCCGACGCTGCCCGTCGTCGTACCGCTGATGTTCCCGGCCAGGCCGCTCCAGGTCGTTCGCCGGAATGCGTCCGGCAAGCCAGCATCGGTTACCGCGCGCTCGAAGAACCAGTTGACGCCGTAGCGCAGGTCGCCGGTCAGCGTGACCTCCGCCACCTGCGCCTCGATGTGCACCTGCATCGGCATCACGTCGAGGCGCTCGACCACATCGCGGATCGACTTCCACGCCTGCGCGGTGGAGCGCACCAGCAGGGTGTTGGTCTCCTCCACCGCCGACACGCCGACCTGGTTGCCGTCGACCTCGAGGGTGACGCTGCCCGAGCCGGGGCCGCTGTCGCCGAGTTGCAGCTGACCGCCGCTGCCGCTACCGCCGCCAGTCGTCCCGCCGCCGCGGCTTTGGCTGCGGCTCCCGCTCCCGTTGCCGCTGTCACCGCCGATCGGAACGGTGCTGTCGCGCCCGCCGACGCCGCTGCCGCGCACCTGGGTCGACTCCAGCCCCGGCATCAGCGAGGCGCTGCCGCCGCCGCTGCGGCGGCCGCCGCCGGCGCCGAACACCTCGGCCAGTCGGTCGGCCAGGTCGATGGCCTTGACGTACTTGAGTTCGTAGGAATACAGGCGCGCCTCGCCGCCGGCACTGTCGATGCGCTCGAGCCAGCGCTGGATCTCGTCCAGGTAGGCCGGCTGCGCAGTGATCACCATCACCGCGTTGGCGCCCTCCAGCGGCATGAAGCGGAACATGCCGGCCACCGGCGAGCCGCTATCCTCGCCGAACACCTTCTCCAGGTCGCCGACCACCTGCGCGGCGCTGCCCGAATCGATCGGGAACACGCCGACCGACATGCCGGACAGCCAGTCGACGTCGAAGATCTCGATCGTGCGCAGGTAATTCTCGAGTTCGGAGCGGCTGCCGGAGATGGTGATCACGTTGCGCGCGTTGTCGACGCCGACGATTGCATCGGGCCGCGCGTAGGGCTCCAGCACCTTCTCCATCTCGGTCGCGGAGATGTAGCGCAGCTGCACCGTGCGCGCCTCGAACCCGCGGGCGCCGGTGGCGGTGCCGGTGCGCGGCGCCACCGTGCCGGTCGCCACCGCGCCGTCGGCGGGGACGATGTTGTAGCGGCCGTCGCTGTAGATCATGCGCGCGTTGTTCCAGCCCAGCACCATCTCCAGCAGGCTCAGCGCCTGCGCCGGGCTGACCGGCTTGGGCGTGCCCAGGGTCACCGTGCCCTGGACTTCCGGCGCGATCACGTAGTTCTGGCCGAGCATGTCGCCGAGGATCGCCTTGACCACCGCATGCACCGACTCGCCCTCGAAATTGAACTGGGCCGAGCCGCTGGTGCCGCCGATGCCGGGCGGCGGCGAGGCCGCCGCGCTCTGGTTGATCACCTGGCCGGTGCCACGGCGGATCTGCGCCTGTGGCAGGCCGTCGTCCTCCAACTGCTCGGCCTGCACACCTTCGGACGACGAACGCGCCAGCTCGCCTTCACGGCGCACGTCGGGTACCGGCACCGTGGCGCAGGCGGCGAGCAGGGTGGCGAGAAGAGCGGCGATCGCCGCCTTGGTCGGGGTGGGAAGCTTCATTGCATGCACTCTACGGGTTCTGCTG
The DNA here is from genome assembly GCF_041300785.1 of Luteimonas salinilitoris. Classification (NCBI taxonomy): domain Bacteria; kingdom Pseudomonadati; phylum Pseudomonadota; class Gammaproteobacteria; order Lysobacterales; family Lysobacteraceae; genus Luteimonas; species Luteimonas salinilitoris. Next base: position 237,579 of record NZ_JBFWIB010000001.1, on the reverse strand, counting down.
CCGGCCTGCCGGTGGCTGCTGCGCCTCCTGGCGCAGCCGCGCGCGACGGGCTTCGATGCGTCTGCGGATCGCCTCGGCCTGCGCTGCCGGGGTGATCTCCTGGGCTTCGGCTTCGGCTTCGGCGGCGGCTGTTTCGGCCGCTTCGTTGGCGGCGGCTTCGGCGCCGGATTGCGGCGGCGGCGGCGGTTGCGGCGCCCGGCGCGCCGGCGTGGCGGCCGGCGGCGCGGGCAGGCGCTGCGCCCGGCGGTCGTCGCCGCTCGTGATCGGCGTCGGCGGCTGTCCGCCGACGCCGTCGAACACCCGCAACTCCAGCGTGCGTTCACCTTCGGGGCCGGCGAACACCGCGCTGCGCGGCGCGACCGAGAGCAGCGACCATGCCGGCGCGGTGCGCGGCGATTCGCCGACCTTCACCCGCAACGGCTCGCCGCCCTCGCGCGGCTGCACGATCGCCATCTGCAGGCCCGGCGTGATCAGCACGCTGGTAAGCACGACATCGAATTCACCGGGGCCTTCCTCGCCTTCGGCCTGTGGCTCGAGGAAGAACGGGCGGTGGCGGCGGTCGCTGGCGAACAACGGGCGCTCGCCGATCTCGGTGTACTGCGACAGCGGCCCGAGACGCTCCTCGGCGCCGGCGCTGCCCTGCGGCAGCGGCTGCAGCAATGCCGGGTCCTCCGGCAATGGCTGGACCCGACCGCCAAGGCCGAACAGCGCCAGCAGCCAGACGCAGACCGCCCACAGCGCCATCGCCGCCAGCAATCGGGTACGGGCGCCGGCGGTGTCAGCGCGCATCGGCGCTCCCCGGCAGCGGCTGCAGATAACCGTAGAGGTCGAAGCTCACGTCCAGGCCGAGGCCCTGGTCCACCTGCTCGGCGGCCATGTAATGCGCCTGCGAGAGGATGTTGAGGTTGTCGACGAACAACCGCGGCGAACCACTCTCCAGCGCGTGCAGCACCGCCGCCAGTTCCGGGCTGCCGCAGCGGATGCGCGCCTGCACCACCACCCGCGGGAATCGCTGCTGGCGCACGTCGCTGAGCGGCGAGCGGTTGATGATCGCGCAGCTGCGGTTGCCCGGGCTGGCCTCGAGCACCGCGGTCTCCAGCCGTTGCACCAGCGCTGCGGTGGCCAGCTCCGGGCTGCGCTCGGGCAGGAAGCCGGGCAGCCGCGCCACCTGCTCCTGGAAGACCTCGGTCCGCTCGCGCAACTGCGGCGCCTGCGACAGCACCATGCGCGCGCGCAGGTCGCGCTGCTGCAGGGTGTCGATGCGCTCGCCGAGTTCCAGCATCGGCCGCGTCCACCAGGGATGGATCAGCACCAGATAGCCCAGCGCCAGCAGCGCCAGCAGGATCGCCAGCGCCACCCAACGCTCGCGGTCAGCGATCTCGTTGCGCATCGGCACCTCCCGTGTCGGCCGCTGCCGCGTCGCGGGCCGGCGCCGCCGGCGGTGCGGCCACGGCGACCTCCGCGGTCAGGGTGAAGCGGTCACGGCGGCTGCGCGGGTCGGGCTGCAGCGCACCGGTCAGGGCCGGCGAACGCCACAGCTGCGAATCCTCCAGTTGCTTGATCAGCGCCGAGGCCTCGTTGCTGAGGCCGATCAGCAGCAGGCGTTCGTTCTCGATCGCCAGCTTCTCCAGATAGGTGTTGTCGGGCAGGCGCCGGCTCAGTTCGTCCAGCAGTTCGACCATGGTCGGGCGCGCGGCGCGCATGTCCTCGAGATAGCGCATGCCCTCGATCAGGTCGTCCAGCTGCTGGCGTTGCGCCGAGACGGCACGCGCCTGCTCGATCCGTGGCTGCGAGGCCTGCGCGAAGACCTCGGCGGCGGCGCGGCGGTTTTCGAGGATCTGCCACAGCCCCGCCGCCGCCGCGATCACGGCGACGACGGCCAGGGCGAGGTTCCAGCGCTGCCACGGGTCGGCCCGGCGGTGGCGGCGCGCTTCCGGCAACAGGTTGATGCCGAGGGTCTCGCCGCGGCCGTCGTCGAGGTCGGCGCCGGCCAGTCCGTCGGCGAGCGGGCCGAGCGCGGCGAGCGCGGCATCCAGCGCCGCCCGCGGCACGACCACCAGCTCGACATCGAGCTGGCCGTCGTCGCGCCGGCCGAGCAGGCGCGCGTCGAAACAGACCTCGGTCGCGGCGAACGGTGTCTGCCTGTCGATCTCGAACCCGAGCACTTCGCGCAGCCGGTCGGCCGCCGCCGCCGGCAGCGCCATGCGCCGGCGCAGCCCAGCGGACACCGGCAACAGCAGCCAGCGCGGCAGTTCGGCGGCCTGCGGCCGCAGCACGCGGCCCAGCAGATCCTCGTCCGGCGGCGATGCCGGCCACGGCAGATGGCCAAGCGCGCGCGGCTGTCCGCCACGCTCCAGGATCACCGCCAGACCGTCGCCTTCGCGGCGCAGCAGCAGCCGCTGCTCCACCAGTCCCAGCACTTCCCGCGCCCGCAACGGCAGCCAGCTGAGCAGCGCCCCGGTCCACCACGACCAGAAGCCTTGCACGCCCGGACGCAGCCGCCCGCCGACGCGCCCGAAACGCTGCCGGATCGAAGGTCGCGCAGCGATGTCGTCGGCGTCAGCCATCAGGTGCCGAGGTCCCCTCCTTCCAGCGCAATGGCGTGTAGACCGCGCCCGGCAGACCATTGCTGCCCATGCGCACCACCGCCTGCAAGACCGCGTCGCGGCCGTCCGGCAGCCGCGCGCGACTGTCGATACTATACGTGCCGGTGCCGCCGCCCACGAGGTCCGGTTCGAGTTCCGGGCCCGGTGTTTCACCGCGCTGGGCGAGGAACGGTGCCGCGTCGACGCCCATCGCCTGCAGCACCTCGGCGCCGGCGAAGCGCTGGTCGGGCACCGCCTGGCCGCTGTGCACCGTCACGTGCTCGGCGAGGCCGGCGTACAGGTCCGCGGTCATGCCCAGCACCAGCTCCAGTTCGGCGACGCTCTCGAACGGTGCGTCCTTGGCGCCGTACGGCAGCCCGGCGGCGGTGTACTGCGGATCCTCGGTCGCGCCCTGCGGCTGGCCGAGGTCGTCGGCGTCGCGCCAGTCCATGATCGCGCCGGCCAGCGCCTCGGCCTGGCCGGGATCGGCACCGGCCACCCGCAGCAGCGCCGACAGCAGCGGCTGGTCGGCCGCGTTCAGGTCGACCTTGCCGCTCTCGTCAACGATCCGCACTCGCAATGGCGCGCCGGCGAAGGTCCACGCGTAGTCGCGGCCGTCCGGCAGCCAGCGCGTGGCCGGATTCGGGTCCGACAGGCGCGCCATCGCGTACTCCAGCCCGGCGCGCGCGGCCTGGTCGCCGGCCACGCCGCGATGCAGCACGCGGCCCTGCATGTGCTCGATCCGCGCCGTCAGCGCGAACGCGCCGACCAGCGCCGTCAGCAACGCGATCAGCCACAGCACCAGCAGCAGCGCGGCACCGCGCGTGCGTGTCCTCGTCTTCGCCGACGCAACACGCCTCATGGCGCCACTTCCTGCAACGCGTCGTCCGCGATCCGGCCGCTGCCCTGCGGCAGCGCCACCACCAGCACCGGCCAGGGACCGTCGCGCTCGCTTTCCACTTCCACCCGCACCTGCACCGGCAGTTGCTGGCTGGCGGTCCAGGCGTCCAGCCAGCCGGTCAGGCGGCCGTCCTGGTTCAGCCCGCGATAGCTGAAGCGCACGCCGGACAGGCCCGTCGCCAGCGGCTCCGGCGGACGCGGATCGCGCTCCTCCACGGTCTCGCCGGCCAGCACCGTGGAGAAGGCGACCTGCAGGCGCACGCCCTCGTCGTCCCGGCCGACGTCGATCTCGTGCAGCGCCGGGCCGCCGCGGCCGAGGTAGTTCGGCTGGTCGGCGACGAAGCGCATCCGCTGCGATTCGCCGAGGAAACGGACCGGGGCACCGGTACGCTCGTCGACGGCGAAGCTGATCGGCTGCGCCGAGACCAGCCGCCGGCGCAGGAAACCCTCGGCGGCACGGATGCGCTCGCTGCGCCGCGCCAGGTCGTCGCCGCGCTCGACGGTCGCGGTGGCCGCGCGCAGGGTGGCGAAGGCCAGCGCCAGGCCCGCCGCCAGCAGCACCGTCGCCAGCAGGATCTCGATCAGGGTGAAACCGCGCTGCCGTCCACCGCGCTCCCGTCCACCTACCGAACCCGCGCCAATGATGCCGTCGCCACGGCTGACACTAATGAATCGCCCATCCAAACCGCTTTTCGGCTCCCGTCCACCGCGCGCCCGTCCATCTACCGAACCCGCGCCAATGATGCCGTCGCCACGGCTGACGCCGCGCTGCCACCCTCCTGCCATTCCCGCGCCAGTGATGCCGTCGCCACGGCCGACGTCAATGAATCGCCGGCAGGAACCGCCTTTCGACTCCACGCGCCGCCGCATCACAGCGTCAACCCGGTGTCGGGATCCGGCTGCACCAGCCGCAGCGACTGCACCTGCAGGCGCTCGCGCGCGCCGCCCCGCCCCCATGTCACCGTCAGCTGCAGCGCCAGCATCTGCGGCGCGAACGGATCGACGGTCACCGCCGGCGGCAACTCCGGGTCGACGTAGGGCGCAACCTCCAGCACCCAGCGATAGCGGCCGTCGTCGAACGTGCCGTCGCTGCGTCCGGGCTGCAGCACCTCGCCCACCCCCACCTGCGCCAGCAGCGATTGCGCATGCAGCGCCGCGCGCCCGGCATCGGCCGACCAACGCACCTGGCGGGTGGCGCCGGACAGCGTGCCCAGCAGCAATGTCAGCGCCAGTGCCAGGACCGCGAAGGCGACCAGCACCTCGATCAGGGTGTAGCCGCGCTGCCGTCCACCCACCGAACGGGTTGAAATGAGGCCGTCGCCACGGCTGACATCAATGAATCGCCGACTGGAGTCACTTTTCAGCCCCCGCCCACTGCGCTGCCGTCCACCTACCGAACCGGTCCGAATGATGCCGTCGCCACGGCTGACGCCAATGAATCGCCGATCCAAGCCGCTTTTCGACTCCCATCCATCTACCGAACCGGTTCGAACGACGCCATCGGCACGGCTTGCGACAACAACTCGCCGGCGCTTTGCCGCTCCACTCCTCATCGCCGCCGCTCTCCCCTGTGCAGCCGCACCTCGCCGGTCAACCAGGCTACGTCGACGTTCCAGGCCACGTCGCCTGAGCGCAGCTGCACGCGCCCGCCGGTGGAGGCGCCGTCATCGAAGAACACGATCGCACCCTGGTCCGTGCGCGGCTGCACCTCGCGCGCGCCGGTGAAGACGATATCGAGCGTGTCCGGAACACTGCCCTGGCGCCCAGCCGGCCCCTGCCAGGTGTGGGCGACGGGATCGATCACGAACCGCTGCGGCGCGCCGGTCGCCAGCGCATGCGCACGGGTGAAGCGGAGGTTCGCCGCGAGCTCCTTGGCGCTGGAGCGCAGCTGCAGGCGTTCGATGCCGCCGCCGAGCACGCCGACGGCAAGCACGCTGGCGACCGCGATCAGCGCGACCACCATCAGCACTTCCAGCAGCGAAAAGCCGCGACTCCTGGCAACACGAACCGGCATCTGGCGCCGCGACACCCCATGCAACGGAAACAGCCTCGGAATTTAGCACTCCGGCGTGCGCCTGCCGACGGGAAAGAATGCTTCTGCTCCGATCTCCGGGACAGCATGGGGGTTTTTTTCGCGTGCGGTGCCTGTCTTTCCTCGAAGGCAGGCCACGAAAGCGAGCGGCTCGGCTCTCGATCGATCTGCCTGTCCTCTCCCTTCATGGAGAAAGCATCGCTTCGCGGAGGCGACTCCGCACGCTCTCCCGGAAACGGAGGAAGAGCAAAAAAATGCGGTGCGGCCCGACGGAATCGAGCCGCACCGCAACCGGAAACGGTTACTGGAACAGGCCCAGCACGCTCAGGTTGGTGAACGCGTAGTCGCCGACCACCAGCAGGTAGTAGCTGCCCTCGGCCGGATTGGTGATCACCACCGCCTCGCTGTTGCCGGGCCGGGTCGATGCGCGATCGTGCACCTGCACGGTCGGCGCGCGGCCATGGGCGACATACAGCGAGACGTCGCCGCTGCCCCCGTAGCTGCGCAGGTTGAGGCTGCGCGTCCCCGCCGGCACGTCGATGCTGAACAGCAGCTGCGCGCCGCCGCCGCCGATCAGCCCGTTGACGGGAACCCGGTTGACCAGCGGCATCGCCTCTGGGCCGCACTCCTCGACCTCCGGATCGCAAGGCTCGGCGAGCGCCGCCTCCAGCGCGGCGGCCGCGTCGACGATGCCCGCGCCGATCGGCGTGCCGGTCGGGATCACCACCGGGAACGGGCGCGCGCTGTCCCGCAGCAGCTGCTCCAGCGCCTGCGGCGCAAGCGGAGTCTCGGCCGCACTCTGCACCAGCGCCGCCACGCCGGCGACGTGCGGCGCAGCCATCGAGGTGCCGGTCATGCCGACGTAGGCGGGCTCGCCCGGGGAAGTCTCGCCGTCGTTCCAGGACTGCCAGACATACCCGCCCGGATTGCCGTCGACGCCGCCACCGCCACCCGGCGCCGACAGGTCGACCGTGCCGCCGTAGTTGGAATAGCCGGCGATTCCACCGTTGATCCGGTTCGCGCCCACCACGATCACGCTGCCGCAGCTGGCCGGGTAGAAGTCGGCCGCGTCGGCGGCCGAATTGCCGGCGGCGACCACCACGGTGGTGCCGCGCGCGACGGCACCGTCGATCGCGCTCTGCATCGCCGCGCCGCAGCTGCCGCCGCCGCCCAGGCTCATGTTGATCACTTCCGCCGGGTTCTCGTTGTCCGGTACTCCGTCCACGCTGCCGCCGGACGCCCAGACCACGGCATCGGCGATGTCGGAGGTGTAGCCGCCGCAGCGGCCGAGCACGCGGACCGGCAGTACCTTGGCGTCGAAGGCCACGCCGGCCATGCCGATGCCGTTGTTGCCGAGTTCGGCGACGGTGCCGGCGACGTGCGTGCCGTGCCAGCTGCTGGGCTGCGCCGGCGAGCCGGCGTAGCACTCGCCGGCCTCGGGGTTCCAGTCGCCGTGGTCCTGCGCGCCGGGAACGCGCTCGTCGGTCTCGCGCCGGGACACGAAACTGTCGGTGATGAAGTCGTAGCCCTCGAGCACGTTGTCGTCGAGATCGGGATGCGCGGTGATGCCGGTGTCCAGCACCGCCACCACCACGCCGGCGCCGGCGGACACATCCCAGGCCGACGGCGCACGGATGCCGCCATCGTTGTCCTTCAGGTGCCACTGGTACTGGTCGTAGTACTGGTCGTCCGGCACCAGCGCGGGCGCGACGACACCGGTGTGCCGCAGGCGGAGATCCGCCTCGACGTATACCACCGCGGGATCGGCGGCGATCTCGCGCATCAACGCCTCGCCTTCGGCGCGATCCAGCGCATGTGCGAGCCGGATCACGTCCGCGCCGATCGCCAGCGTACGCACATGGCGCGGCTGCAGGCCGGCCTGCGCGCGCACCGTGCGCTGCGGCAGCGCACGGGCCGCCGCGGACTCGATCGCGCGCAGCTTGGCCGGCACGTCGCGGCGCTCGGCGCTGCCGTCGCGGTACTTCACGATCAGCCGATGCAGTCGTGCGCCGTCGGCCTGTGCTGCAGGCGGTCCGACGACATCGAGATCACCGGCGTGCGCGGCATGCACCGACGCCGTTCCCATGACCGTCATCACCATCGCGCTCAGCGCGCGGATGCGCATGGAGTGTTTTCTATTGCTCACAATGAACCCCTCGGTTGGATTGACTTGTACCGTCGATGCCGTTGCCGCCACCGTCCGGATGACTGCCCTCACGGAAGCGCGCCTCCGCCCCTGCCCCGGTTCCGTCCGCCGCGAAGACTCGCCGGCGGACGGAAGTCCTGCTTCTGCGCTCAGAGATCGATGCCGAATCCGACGCCGGCGGATCGGTCGTCGCCGCTGAACGCGCCGCCCAAGCTGAAGGACGCGCGATCGCCGAGCTGTTTCGAGTATCCGATCGACAGCGCGTTCTCGCCGTTCTGCCAACCCGCCCCCACCGCGACACGCCCGCGCGGACTGCGGCTGCCGGCGGCGTTGGTCGACATGTTCATCATCGCCGCGCTCATCGCGCCCATGCGATCGATGCGGCGGTCCTGCTGTCCGAGCCGGTGCCAGACGTCATCGCTGAGTTGTTCGAACTGGCTGCCGAGCGCTTCGACGCGGCTGTCCGTGTAGGCGTTCGCCGACGACAGCGTCCGCGTCGCGGCACTGTCGGCATAGGCGTTGGCCGAAGCCACCGCCTGCGCATCGCCGGCCTGCACCTGGCCGACGTTGGCCGCATCGGTCGCCGCGCTGCCGGCGGCGACGTTGCTGACCTTGCGCTCGCTGCCGACGCTGCCGACCGACACGGTACCGGCTTCGTCCGCCACCGAGCCCTGCCCGATCGCGACCGCACCGTCGGCCGTAACCGATGCGCCCTGGCCGAGCGCGGTGCCGGAGGACGCGGTGACCTGCGCGTCGGCGGCGACGCTGCCCTCGCCGATCGCGAGGCCGTCGCCGGCGCCCATCGCCGGTCCCTGGTCGCCACCGACGCCGCCGCCGTTGCCCGCGCCCTGCTCGAGCTGGCTGACGCGGCCGTCGAGGCCGGACAGGGCGCCGTCGAGCGCGCCCATCGCATCGCCGACGCTGTAGTAGCTGCCGCCCTGGACGACATAGGTCGGCGTCATCAGCATGCCGTCGGCACCGAGCGCGGCACCGCCGCCGAATGCGGTGGCCACCGAATCCAGTTGCGCGACGTTGACCGCGTCGCCCGCCTGCGTTCCCGCGGCGAGATTGCGGATACGGGTGCCGTCCTCGCCGGTCAGGGTGACCGAATCCCTGCGCTCGCCGTCGTCGTAGCGCACCGCGGTCGCACCGATCTCGCCGATGTCGCCGAGATCGCCGAGGGCGGCATCGAGCTGTCTCTTGTTCACCGCGTCGGTCGCCTCTGTGCCCGCCGCGACGTTGGTGATCTGGCGATCGATCGCCGCGTGCACGGTACCGCCGGCATCGGTCCACGCCTGCGCCGCGCCGACCGACACGGCATCGGCGCGATCGGCCAGCGACCCTTCGCCGAGGGCGACGCTGCCGCTTGCCTCCTCCGTGGTCCAGGCGTTGGCGCCGAGCACGAGGGAACGGTCGGCCTGGGCGAAGCTGTTGAAGCCGAGCGAAGTGGCGGATCCGCCGATCGCCCAGCTCTCGGCGCCGACGGCGGTGGTGTAGTCGCCGACCAGGTCGCTGTCCCAGTACGAGCCCGCGTAGGCGCCCGCACCCAGGGCCGTGCTGTACTCGCCGGTCGCGCCGGCGGAGCTGAACGAACCGTCGGAGAACCCCCCCAGGGCCGTGCTGTAGCGGCCGGTGGCGGACGCGTTCTGGCCGACCGCGGTGCCGGAGGTGCCGACCAGCACGCTCCCGCCGGTGTCCTCGTCGACCCCCCAGTAGCCCGACATCGCACCGGCGCCGATCGCGACGCCACCGTCGCCCGCGGTCGCCCCCGCACCGGTCGCCGTCGCGTCGAATCCGGGCGCGTACGCGCCCGAGCCGACCGCCGTGGCCTGCCAGCCGGATGCGGTGGCGAATCCGCCGATCGCGGTCGAAAACGGTGCATCCGCCAGCGCAAGCCCGCCGATCGCCGCGGCAAAGAAGCCGTTGTTCTCGGCGCCCGCGCCGATGGAGACGGCGAGCGAGCCGTTCGAGATGGCACCCGCGCCGAGCGCGACCGCGCTGCCGCCATTGGCCTGGGCGCCGTTGCCGCCGGCGAAGCTCGACTCGCCCCCGGCCAGCGCGTTGGTGCCGATCGCGCTGCTGCCGGCGCCCTCGGCGATGGCGCCGTAGCCGTTGGCGGTGCTGAAGTCGCCGAGCGCGTTGGCGCCGCTGCCGAGCGCCGACGCGCCCTCGCCCAGCGCCAGGCTGCCGCTGCCCAGCGCCGTGGCGTAATCGGCATCGGCGTAGCTGCCGGCGCCGAATGCGGCACTGTCCATGCCGTTGGCGACGCTGTTGGCGCCCGCCGCGGTCGCCTGGTCGCCGAGCGCCAGCGCATCGTCGCTGCCGTCGCCGGCGCCATCGGCGGCAAAGTAGTGGTTGGCGTCGCCGATGCCGTCGGCCAGCGCATCCAGTTGCGCCTTGTTCACCGCGTCGGTGGCCTCGGTGCCGGCGGCGACGTTGGTGATCTGGCGGTCCGTCGCGACATGCTCGTTGCCCAGCGCATCCGTCCACGCCTCCGCCGCCCCCACCGACACCGTGCCGGCCCGGTCGGCGCGCGAGCCGTGGCCCAGCGCCACACTGTTGTCGGCGCCCTCGGCCACCTGGCTGTAGGCGCCGAGCGATGTGCCGTGGTCCGCCAGGGTCCAGGCATTCGACCCCACCGCCGTGCCGGCGAGATTCTGCGCATAGGCGTTGTAGCCCACGGCGACGCCGTCCCAGCCGGCGCCGGACTCGGTGCCCACCGCCGTGCCGAAGGCGACCGCATCGTCGTACTGTCCGAGCCAGTCGATCACCTTGGCGTTGTAGCCCACCGCCACCGACAGGTCCGCGGCGATGCTGTAGCTGCCGATCGAGGTGCCGCCGAAGCCGCCCTGGCTGCCCGTGCCGAAGGCCGCCGCCCACCAGTCTTTGGCCCAGGCGCCACCACCCACGGCCACGCTCTCCCAGCCGTCAGCGGTGCTGAAGGCGCCGTATGCCATGCTGAAGGGCGCATTGGCCCAAGCCTGCGCGCCGATCGCGGAGGCGAAGGCGCCATTGGCCTGGCTTCCCGCACCGAGCGCAAGGCTGGCCGCGCCGTTGGCGGCACTGCCGCCGCCCAGCGCCACGGCATTGCTGCCCGCGGACACGCTGTCCACGCCCAGCGCCAGCGCACCGGCACCGGTCGCCTGTGCCGAATGACCGAGCGCGACCGCGTCCTGCTCCGAGGCGACGCTGCCGTAGCCACCGGCGACGCTGAAGTCGCCGATCGCATTGGTGCCGCTGCCGAGCGCCGACGCCCCCGTTCCCAGCGCCAGGCTGCCGCTGCCCAGCGCGGTCGAGTAATCGCCATCGGCATGGCTTTGGTAACCGAAGGCGCTACTCTCGTCACCGGCGGCCACGCTGTAGGCACCGGTGGCGGTCGCGGCCTCGGCGGCGGCGAGACTCATCGCGCCAAGGGCGCTGGCGTCGCTCGCGAGCGCATGCGCCTGTTCACCGGTCGCCAGCGCGCGATCGCCGGATGCGGCGGCCAGGCTGCCGACCGCGGTCGACCCCTGGCCCGCGGCGAAGGTCGCCTCGCCGATACCGGGGCGGCCGTCGCCGTCCAGGTCGGTCCAGGCGCCGCCGCCAACGGCGATGGCGCCGTCGCCTGTCGCCGCGGCGTTGTGGCCCGCGGCGAGCGCGTGCGCGCCTTCGGCCAGGCTGTTGCCGCCGATGCCGATCGCGCCGCCGCCGAGCGCGGTGCTGAAGGCGCCGATGCCCACCGCATCCTCGCCGACCGCATAACTGTAGCCGCCGACCGCGACGCCGAAATCGCCGCCCATCGCACGCGAGTTCGCGCCCAGGGCGACGCCGGCCTCGCCGTTGGCGCCGGCGCCGAAGCCGCCCACCAGGCTGCCCGGCCCGTAGGCCTGCGCATTGCCGCCGATTGCGGTCGAGCCCATGCCGGCGGCGACGCTGAGCGCGCCGATCGCGGTCGCCGCCTGCTCGGCGCTCGCTTCGGCGGAAGCGCCCACGGCGGTGTTGCCGAAACCCTCGGCATAGGCGCCCTGCCCGATCGCGGCGCTGGCGTCACCGAACGCCATGGCACCCTGGCCGAAGGCGCTGGCGCCGATGCCGGCGGCGATGCTCTCCGCGCCGACCGCGGTGGTGGCGTTGGCCCCCGCCCAGCTGCTGCGGCCGATCGCGATCGCGCCCTCGCCTTCGATGACCGCATCGTCGCTGCCGTCGCCGATGCCGTCGGCCTTGAAATACGCGGCGCTCGCCGCCTCGGCGATCCCGATCCGGCCATCCTCGCGTTCACACCCCTCCGCGGGCGCATCGACAGCCGGATCGTTACACCCCGCATCCTCTTCGTCGGATCCAGCGGCCAGCGCGACGGGCGCCGCCAGGACCAGGCCCAGCGACAGGACCGCCATGCCCGGCAACGTGCGGCGACGACGGCCGCGCTGCGGCGACTTGCCCTTGTCCGTGGCCAGCTCCGAAGCCACCACCATCGCCTGCAGCGCGCCGTTCCACACCTTGCTGTAAATCCTGTTCATCTGAACCCTCGCCTGAAATGAAATGAGCCGGACGAAACCGGGCAACGGCCTGACGCCGCCTCCCGCAACGCGGATGACGTGAGTGCTGATCGCGGTGATGGCGCACGCCTGGCCGGCGTCCGCATGGCTGCCGCACTTCCCACTCCGGCCCCGCGAGCCGCGGGGACCGGCCGAACCTAAGGCGGTTATGTGCGCCTTGTCACGCACGGGTTCTCGCCGAATAATCACCGAATTCTCACCGTCGCCGACGGAGTGGCGCGATCCGCTCCGCGGCGGCGCCGCAGTCGGACACGCCATGTGGAACCGTATTTCAAGCTGGCTGCGGCGCGCGCCTATCAGCGATGCCGTCGACCGGCGCAACGCCCCGGTCATGCAGTTGCTGCTGCTGCTCTACGGCGTCGCATTGCCGGCGAACTGGGCCTGGCATCTGGCCTCGCGGCCGATCCCGGAAGGCTGGACCATCGTGCTGGTGCTCGACCTGACCACGGCGGCGCTGGCACTGTTCAGCGTGGTCCTGATCCGGCGCGGCAACTTCCGGCTCGCGATCAAGTTGTTCGTCGGCGCCCTTTTGGCGTCGCTGGCGCTGGCGTACCACAAGCTGGGTGCGCATGCGCAGCTGATCGACCAGGTGTCGGTAATCCTGACCCTGGTGATCAGCGGGCTGGTACTGGGAAGACGCGCGTTGTGGACCGTGTTCGGCCTGCTGCTGGTCGTGTTCACGATCGGTTTCGTCGCCGATGCCACCAACACCGCGCAGACGGCGCAATGGATCCGCAATTCGCTGCGCAACGCGCCATCGCTGGTCCTGAGCTACCTGCTCATCACCATCCTGCTGGACCGCACCCTGACCGCGCTGCGCGAGAGCCTGGCCGAATCCAACGCGCGCCGGCACGAGCTGCAGCTGGAGATGGCCGAACGCGAGCGCGCGCAGGCGCAACTCGTCCACGCCCAGAAGATGGAGGCCAGCGGGCGGCTTGCCAGCGGCGTGGCCCACGATTTCAACCACATCCTCGACGTCATCCTCGGCTTCTCGGCCCAGCGCCATCGCCTGCCGGAGGACGCCGGCCTGGCCGGGCAGAACGCGGCGTTAGCCGATTCGCTGGAAGGCGTGGAGATCGCGGCGCGACGCGGCACCGCGATCACCCGCAAGCTGCTCAGCTTCAGCCGCAAGGACGCACCACGCCCGGAGGTGTTCGACGCCGGCCACGCGCTGCGGGAACTGCAGCCGATGCTGCGGCAGCTGTTCCCGCCAGACGTCCGGCTCGCGCTGGAGGGCGACGCGGACCCGGCGCCGGTCCGCATGGACCGCAGCGAGTTCGATCTGATGATCCTCAACATCGCCGCCAATGCGCGCGATGCGATGCCGGCGCAGGGGCGGTTCCGGATCCGGATCGCGCGCACCGCCGGCAACCGGATCACGATCGCCCTGACCGACAACGGAGAGGGCATGCAGGCGGCGGTCATGGCGCGCATCTTCGAACCATTCTTCAGCACCAAGTCCGCCGCCGAGGGCACCGGCTTGGGGCTGGCGGTGATCCGCGACCTGGTCCAGGCCGCCGGCGGGTCCATCTCGGTGGACAGCGCGCCGGGCACAGGCACGACGTTCACCATCGCCCTACCGCAGGCACGCACCGAGACTTCCGACGCCGGCGTGATACCCGAGGCGGCCGTCCTCGGGCCGCTGGCACGCTAGGGGCCGTTGGCGGCGAGCACGTAACCTTCGCCGTGCACGGCGTTCAAGGGCAAGGGTTCGCCACAGGCATCGACCACCTTGCGCCGCAACCGGTAGATCAACGAGTCGAGCCGATGGGTATCGAAGTCGTACACGTTGCTGGTGAGTTCGGCGATCAGCGTGTTGCGCGTGACCAGCCGCCCCGGAGCCTCCGTCAATCGCGCCATCACCCGGCGTTCGGTCCGGGTCAAGGGGACACTGCGCCCGGCGGGCGACAGCAGGCACCAACCGCCGGTGTCCAGGCGCCAGCGCCCGTGTCCGGAAGGCTCGACGCCGCCTTGCGGCCCGAGCCGTCGCGCCAGGCTGTAGAGCGTCGCCACCAGCAACTCCAGCTCGACCGGCTTGGACAGGTAGGCGTCGGCACCCTCGCTGAGCCCGCGCACGCGATCCGGGGTTTCCCGGCGCCCGGTCAGCATGACGATGCCGATGTCCGGATCACGTTCGCGCAATCGCCGGGCGACGCTGTAGCCGTCATCGTCCGGCAGGCCGACGTCGAGCACGACGATATCCGCGCCGCCCGCGTGCAGGCAGGCCTCCAGCTCCGCGGCCCGCTCCAGGCCTCGCACGGTGAAACCGTAGCCGGCCAACCCGGGAATCAGGATTCGGTCGCGCAGCAGCGCGTCGTCCTCGAGCAGGACGATCCGCAGCGCGTTTCCGGGATCGGCCTGCCGGCGCGCCCGATCACCCCTTCGGCCCTCTTCGGTCATGCGGGCATCTTACCGCCGCCGCATCTTCGGGCGCCGGACAGGCCCCGGCCTCGCACCGCCGGGACGCCTTTGAACCGCCCTTTCCCCGGCACCGGAACCGGAACCGGATGGCGACCGGGCTCCGACCGAGCTCTTCCGGCGTCGCAGCGCCTACTCGTATCGAATGTCGGCGTTGACGCTGTCGCCGCCGGGGCTGCGGTCGGCGCCGTAGCTGACGATACCGAACGGCCCGCTTTCGCCCGGGACCCGGTATTCGAACGGGGTGCCCCAGGGATCGTTGAGCTCGGCCTCCTTGGCATACGGGCCGAGCCAGCCGCCGACGCCGCCGGGCTGCACCACCAGCTCGCTGAGGCTGTTGGGCAGGGTGCCGGTGTCCATCTCGTAGCCTTGCACCTTCTCCGCCAGGGTCTGCACCTGGGCCTTGGCCAGGTTGACCCGGGCGCGGTCGCCGCCGCCCAGGATGCGGGTCGCGGCGAAGGCGACGATGCCGCCGATCAGCACCACCACCAGGATGATCTCGATCAGGCTGAAGCCGCGCTGCCGTGCACCAACCGACCGGGCACGAATGATGCCGTCGCCACGGCTGACGCTAATGAATCGCCCATCCACGCCATTCTTCGGCTCCCGTCCACCCACCGATCCCGCACCAATGAGGCCGTCGCCACGGCTAACGCCAATGACTCGCCCATTTGCACCGCTTTTTGGCTCCCGTCCACCGACCGACCTGGCACCAGTAAGGCCGTCGCCACGGCTGCCGCCAATGAATCGCCGACAGTCATCGGCCGGCGCCCCCCGCCCGCCAGGACTTCCTTCCAACTGCGCGCCCCACACCTTGGAGGCAGGGAAACGTCCGGGGAAACGTCGACAAAAACGATATGAATTCATGCCATCAGCCTATGACGTTGGTGAGATCGTAGATCGGGATCAGCACGGCCAGGATCACCACCATGACGATGCCCGCCAGCAGCAGCGTGACCACCGGGACCAGTGCAGCCAGCATGCGGTCCAGCGCCTGCGCGGTTTCCTGTTCGAAGGTATCGGCGGTCTTGAGCAGCATCGTATCGAGCGCACCTGACTCCTCGCCCACCTGGATCATCTGCAGCGCCAGCCGCGGGAAGCGCTTGCCGCGCGCCAGCGCGGCCGACAGGCCGATACCGCCCTTGACCTCTTCCGCTGCGGTTTCGACATCGGCCGCGAGCGCACGGTTCCCCAGCACGTTGCGGCCGATGCCGAGCGCCGCCAGCAAGGGCACGCCGTTGCGCAGCAGGGTGCCGAGCGTGCGCGCCAGGCGCGCCGTCTCCAGCCGCGCGACCAGCGAACCGAAGAAGCGGGTGCCGAGCAGCCACTGGTCGAAGCGGGCGCGGAACGCCGGATTGCGCAGCTTGCGGTCGAACCACCATAGCGCCAGCGCCGGAACCACCAGCAGCAGGATCCACCAGTCGCGCACGAACAGGCCGATGCCGAGCACGACCTGCGAGAACAGCGGCAGTTCGGCATCGAGGCTGTCGTACATCGCGCCGAACTGCGGCACCACGTAGCCGAGCAGGAACAGCAGCGACAGCCCGACCATCGCCAGCAGGATGATCGGATAGATCAGCGCGTTGATCACGCGCCCGCGCAATGCACGGCTGCGCTCGAGATAGTCCGCCAGTCGCTGCAGCGTCTCGTGCAGGCTGCCGCCGGCCTCTCCGGCGCGCACCATGTTCACGTACAGCCGCGAGAAGGTGCCGTGCTGGCGTTCCAGCGCCACCGACAACGGACTGCCGCCGCGCACCGCGTCGCGGATGTCGGTGACGGTGCGCTTGGCGGCGGCGTCCTCCGGCAGGTCCAGCAGGATGGTCAGGCCCCGGTCCAGCGGCTGCCCGGCGGCGAGCAGGGTCGCCAGCTGCTGGGTGAACTGCACCAGGCGCTGGCCGGAGAAGGGTTTGGGCTTGAACAGCGACTTCCAGGCCGGCTCGCCGCCAACCTCGCTCGCCAGCCGCGCTTCCACCGGCAGGTGCCCTTGTTCCTGCAGCCGCTGCACCACCTCGCCGTCGCTGGCGGCCTCCATCTGGCCGTCGAGCGTCTCGCCGCGCGTGTTGAGGGCTTTGTAGCGGTACAGGGGCATTAAGGCCGGGATTCGGGATTCGGGATTCGGGATTCGGAACAGCCCGGGACGGGCGCGGCCAACGCGACCCGAAGGCGGTCGAGGCGAGGCTGGTTGCAGCGGTTCGGCCGCTCTCCCAATCCCGAATCCCCAATCCCCAATCCCGGCCTCATGCGTCCTCCGTCACCCGCAGCACTTCCTCGATCGTGGTGACGCCGGCGAGCGCCTTGACGATGCCGTCCTCGTACATGGTGCGCATGCCGGCGTCGCGGGCGAGACGCTCCAGTTCGCCCATCCCGGCATGGCGCATCACCGCGCGGCGCAGCTCGTCGTTCATGACCAGGAACTCCATGATCGTGGTCCGGCCGAGATAACCGGTGGGCGCGAGTTCCGAGCCGCGCGGGTGGTACAGGAAGATTTCGCCGTGCGGCTGGTAGCGGCGCAGGCCGAATTTCTCGATCTCCTCGGGCGATGCCGGATGGCGCTCGGCGTGCGTCGGCTCCAGCCGGCGCACCAGGCGCTGCGCGAGGATGCCGTTGATGGTCGAGGTGAGCAGGTAGTCCTCGACGCCCATGTCGAGCATGCGGGTGATGCCACCGGCGGCATTGTTGGTATGCAGCGTGCTCAGCACCAGGTGACCGGTGAGCGCGGACTGGATCGCGATCCGGGCGGTCTCCAGGTCGCGCATCTCGCCGATCATGATGATGTCCGGGTCCTGGCGCACGATGCTGCGCAGCGCGTGGGCGAAATCGAGCCCGATCTGCGGCTTGGCCTGGATCTGGTTGATACCCTCGATCTGGTATTCGACCGGGTCCTCGACGGTGATGATCTTGACGTCGGCGGTGTTGAGCTTCGACAGCGCGGTGTACAGCGTGGTGGTCTTGCCCGAGCCGGTGGGGCCGGTGACCAGCAGGATGCCGTGCGGCTGCTCGAGCACGCGCTGGAACTGCGGCAGGAACTCGTCGGTGAAGCCGAGGCGGTGGAAATCGAACACCACCGTCTCGCGATCGAGCAGGCGCATCACCACCGACTCGCCATGCGCGGTCGGCATCGTCGATACGCGCAGGTCGAGCTCCTTGCCCTGCACCCGCAGCATGATGCGGCCGTCCTGCGGCAGCCGGCGCTCGGCGATGTTGAGCTTGGCCATGATCTTGACGCGGCTGATCACCGCCGCGGTGAGGTTGGACGGCGGGCTCTCGCCTTCCTCCAGCACGCCGTCGATGCGGTAGCGCACCTTCAGCCGGTTCTCGAACGGCTCGATGTGGATGTCGGAGGCGCGCAGCTCCACCGCGCGCTGGATCACCAGGTTGACCAGGCGGATGACCGGCGCCTCCGAGGCGAGGTCGCGCAGGTGCTCGACGTCGTCGACGTCGCCGCCGCCCTCGCCGTCCGCGGTCTCGACGATCGCGCCCATCGCGCTGCGGCCCTGGCCGTACCAGCGCTCCACCAGGTCGTCGATCTCGGAGCGCACGCCAACCAGCGGCTGCACCTCGCGACCGGTCGCCAGGCGCACCGCGTCGACGGCGTAGGCGTCGTGCGGATCGGCCATCCATACCGCGAGGCGCCCGCCGCGCTCGCCCAGCGGGCAGAGATGGAACTGCCGGAGAAAGCGCGCCGACAGCGGCTGCGCATCCTCGACGAGCTCCGGCGGATTCTCGGGAAGTTCCTTGGCCGACAGCAGCGGCAGGCCGAGCACCTCGGCGCAGGTCTCGGCATGGTCGCGCTCGGACACCAGCCCGAGGCGGCCGAGCAGGGCGAGCAGGCTGCCACCGGCCTCGGCGTGCAGGCGACGCGCGCGAGCGAGGTCGGCCTCCTTCAGCCGGCCCTTGTCCAGCAGCCTGGCGATCAGGCGCTCCTCCGGCACTACGCCGTCGGGCGCGGACTCGCCGGGGACTTCGAGCATCGCGTTCACGTGGTGCGGCCTGTGTCTCGTTCTGCGGTCAGGCGCCGACTGTAGCAGTTCGATTGAGGCCCCGCAGTGGGTGCCATTGCCCCGAAAGGAGTTCGCGCAACGGGGTGGTCGTGGGCACTGCCGCACGTCGGGCACGGCCGTCGAACCGCTGCCGGCTTCGTTCACCTTTCCGCCGTCGGCGCGGCATCTCTTCCTTGGTGCACGACGGCGGGCCCGACCGGGCTCGCACGGTTTTCTCCGGGACTCTCCAATAAAGAAACCCCGGCCGAAGCCGGGGTTCCTGGATCACGCGAAGGACGGCGAAGATCAGTTATGCCGCGCCTGCAGGGTGACGTTGCTGAACGCACGCACGCTCACCAGCTTGACGTAGTACACGCCGGCGGCGGGCCGGTTGATGCGGATCACCTCGCTGTTGCCCGGCCGGGTCGAGTTCCAGTCGCCGGCGCCGGCCTCCGGCTCGGCATCCAGGCTCACGTGCAGCGACACGTCGCCGCTGCCGCCGCTGCTGGTGATGCTCAACGGTCCGTTCACGCCGGCCGGCACCTCGATCGCGTACAGCGCCTCGCTGCCCGCCGCCCCGCTCAGGCCGCGCACCGGCACCTTGTTCAGCAGCTCGATGGCCTCCGGTCCGCACTCCTCGACCTCGGGATCGCACGGCTCCTCGAGCGCCGCGTCCAGCGCGGCCACCGGATCGACGATGCCGGTGCCCAGCGGCGTGGTCGACGGGATCGACACCGGGAACGCGCGCGCCGAGTCCTTCAGCAGCGCTTCCATCTCCGCCGGGCTCAGCGGATCGCGTTCCGCCGCCACCAGCGCGCTCTGCACCAGCGCCGCCACCGCCGCCACGTGCGGCGAGGCCATCGAGGTGCCGGCATAGCCGGTGTACAGGTAATCGCCCGAATCCGGCGTGGTCGCCGCATCGGAACCGGCCTGCAGGATATAGCCGTCCCAGCCGCCGTTGCCCGTGTCCGCGCCGCCGCCGCCGCCCGGCGCCGACAGGTCGACCAGCTCGCCGTAGTTGGAGTACGACGCCTTGCCGCCGGTGATCCGGGTGGCGCCGACGACGACCACGTTGTCGCAGCTGGCCGGACGGAAGTTGGCGACGTTGGCGTTGCTGTTGCCGGCCGCGACCACCACGGTGCTGCCGTTGGCCACCGCGGTGTCGATCGCGCTCTGGTAGACCGCGTCGCAAGGCGCACCGCCGCCCAGGCTCATGTTGATGATCTCGGCCGGGTGCTCGTTGGCCGGGATGCCGTCAACCGTGCCGCCCGAGGCCCACACGATCGCATCGGCGATGTCGGACAGGTAGCCGCCGCAACGGCCGAGCACGCGCACCGGCAGCACCTGGGCGCCATGGGCGATACCGGCCGCACCGAGCGCGTTGTTGGTGCTCTCGGCCACGGTGCCGGCGACGTGGGTGCCGTGCCAGGAGCTGTCCTGCACCGGCGAGCCGGCATAGCACTCGCTCGCAACCGGGTTCCAGTCGCCATAGTCGAGCGCGCCGGGGACGCGCTCGTCGGTGTCGCGGCGCGAGACGAAGGCGTCGGTGATGAAGTCGTAGCCTGCCAGCAGCTGGCCGCCGGACATGTCGGGATGCTCGGGCAGGATGCCGGTGTCGAGCACCGCCACCACCACGCCGTCGCCGGTGCTCACGTCCCAGGCGCTCTCGGCATGAATGCCGCCCGGATTGTCGGTGCGCAAGTTCCACTGGTACTGGGCGAAGAACGGATCGTCCGGGGTGAACTGCGGCTGCGCCTCGGTGGCCCGGCGCGCCGGGCCGAGGGCATAGTCGCGCTCGTCGATCACGGCGTACTCGACCGCCGGATCGGCCGCGATCTCGCGCACCAGCGTCTCGAGTCCATCGCGATCGAGCTTCTGCGACAGGCGCAGCAGGTCCGCGCCGATGCCGAGCCGGCGCAGGTGGCGGGCGGACACCGCGCCGCCGCCGACCTGCATGCGCGCGCCCGAGCGCGCCGCGGCGGACTCGACGACACGTGACTTGGCCATGTTGCTGGTGCTTTCCAGGCTGCCGTCGCGATACTTCACGATCACGCGGGCGCCCGCCTGCGCGGCAGCGGGCGGCTGGGCGATCTTCGAATCGCCGATCACCGCCTGTGGACCGGCGGCGAATGCCGCCGGCATTCCGATCGCCGCGGCAATCGCGGCGCACAACAGGCTCTTACGCTTCATCGACATCTAAACTTCTCCTCACGATTTGTGAATTGTCTTTGCTGACACGAAATGGGGAACGTTCTTCCTGAGCCCCTTCGGTGACGGGGCCGATCCACCCACCATCCTTACCAACCGAAACCGGCACCCACGCCGATCGATTTCTCGTCGCCACTGAACGCGCCACCGATGGTCAGCGTCGCGCGTTCGCTCATCGCACGCTGGTAACCGACCGACATCGCGCTTTCACCGCCCTGGAACCCGACGCCGACGCCGACCCGGTTCTGGGTGCGGATGCCGGCCGCGCTGGTCGCCATGTTCAACATCGCCGCACCCATCGCGCCCTGGCGATCGATACGACGATCCTGGTCGTGGAAACGGCGCTCGACGTCGCCCTGGAAGGCTTCGAAGTTGTCGCTCCAGATCGCCGCCTGCGTATCGGTGTAGGCCTTGGATTCCGCAACACCGGACCTCACCTGCGCCACGTTGGCGGCGTCGGTATCGGCAGTGCCCGCGGCGACATTGGTGACCTGACGCTCGTTTCCGGCGCTGCCGACCGACACCGTACCCGCGCGATCGGCCACCGAGCCCTGGCCCAGCGCCACCGCACCCTCGGCGGTGACCGAAGCGCCCTGGCCGACCGCGGTGCCCGATGCCGCGCTGACGCTCGCGCTTTCGCCCATCGCCACCGCATCGGTGGCGGCGGCAGTCACGAGCGTGTTGGCGCCGACCGCCGCACTGCCGTCGGCATTGACGCGCGCGTTTCCGCCGATCGCGGTGTCGTTGGGACCATGGGCATAGGCGTCGCCGCCCATCGCCACGCCACTCTCGCTGTTGGCCGCTGCATCCGGACCGACCGCGACGCCGCTGTTGTCTTGATCGGCCGCCATCATGGTCGTTGCTCCCGCTGCGTCGCCGGCGATCGCGTTGCCGGGCCCCTGCGTGGCCGTCATGCGCTGGTCGAGCATGCCGATCTGTGCATCGAGCGCGCCGATCGCATCGCCCACGCTGTAGTAGTTCGCACCCTGGATCGAGTAGCTCGGCGTAGTCAGCGCGCCGAATGCGGTGACCGTCGCACCACCGCCGAGCGCATCCGCCGCGCTCTGCAGCGCGGCATACATCTGCCCGCCGTGGATCGCATCGGTGCTGCCGGCGCTCACCGCGCCCGCGGCCAGGTTGCCGACCAGGGTGCCGCCCTCCCCGGCCAGGGTGACCGCACCCTTGCTGTCGTCGTCGTACAACAGCGCGTTGTCGGCGAGCTCGCCGACGCTGCCGGCGACATCGTTGAGCTGCGCCAGGTTCACCGCATCGGTGTTCTCGGTGCCCGCCGCCACGTTGGTGATCTGGCGCTCGGCGCCGGCGCTGCCGACCGACAGCGAGTTCTCACGATCCGCCAACGAGCCGGAGCCGAGGGCGACCGCGTTCAACGCACCTTCCTCCACCTCGGCACCGGCACCGATTGCGATCGCGCTTTCCGCGTTGGCGAACGAGTTGGTGCCGATGGCGATGGCGTGGATGTCGTTGGCGAATGCCTGGGTGCCGACGGCGACGCTGTTGTCGGAGTAGCCGAAGGCGCCCTTGCCGATGCCGATCGAGTTGGTGGCCGGGGCCCAGCTGCCGTAGCCGATCGACACCGAGCGCGCCCCGCTCGCATAGGAATCCATGCCAATAGCGGTGGCGTCGGTGCCCGTCGCCCAGGCGAAGCTGCCGTAGGCGGTTGCGCCGTCCGCGGTGGCCCAGGCGTAAGCGCCAGTGGCGGTGCTCTGCTCGCCGTTGGCGCGGCTGTTGTCGCCCAGGGACACGCTGTAGTTGCCCTGCGCGTGCGCCTTGTTGCCGGCGGCGAGCGTGAACTCGCCTTCGGCGCGGGCACCGTAGCCCAGCGACGCCGAATTGCCGCCGGTCGCCTGCGCGCCGGCACCGACCGCGGTGCTGTAATCGCCGGCGGTCGCACCGACCATCACCACGTTGCCCTCCTCGTCCTCGATCGGCCAGCCGAACTGATCGAACGCCTCGCCCATTCCTCCGATCGCGGTACTGGCGATCCCGCTCGCATCGGCTCCCGTACCGAATGCCGAGCTGTCCGGACCGAAGGCGCTGGCGTTGAAGCCGACCGCCGTGGCGTTGACCGCCTGCGCCAGGGCGCCGCTGCCGAACGCCGACGCGCCGGTGTCGTACGCACTGCTCGACGAACCTACCGCCGTGGCGTAGTCGGCATCGGCCATCGCACCGGAACCGGCCGCGGTGGCCTCCTCGCCGGCCGCGTAAGCATCGACGTCACCGGTCGCCTTGAAGAAGCGACCCGCCACCAGGGCGCCGTCGGCGGCATCGTTGAGCTGCCCGAGGTTCACCGCATCGGTGTCTTCGGTGCCCGCGGCGACGTTGGTGATCTGGCGCTCGCCACCTTCCGTGCCCACCGACACTGTGTTGTCGCGGTCGGCCACCGAACCATTGCCCAGCGCCACGCTGTTGTCGGCGTCCGCAAGGGAGTTGGCGCCCAACGCGACGCTGTCGGCGCCGAACGAAGTGCTGTAGTAGCCCAGTGCCGTACTGTTCGCACCGCTGGCCCACGCTTCCGCACCCAAGGCACTGGCGTTGTCGGCCTGCGCATAGGCGAAGTAGCCCAGCGCCGTGGCTTCCACGCCGTCGGCCTGGGCCAGGGCGCCGATGGCGGCACTGTAGTCGCCCCACGCACCCGAGCCCGCACCGATGGCGGACGAGGCATCGCCAGCGGCTACCGCGGGAACCAGGAAGCCCAGCCCCGGCACCAGGTCTGCGAGACCGCCGACCGCAGTGCTGCCCAAGCCGCTGGCGGTCGCATCCAGGCCCACCGCCGTCGAGTAATCCGTCGACGCGTCCGCGCCATAGCCCAGCGCCGTCGCTCCGTAACCGCCTGCCGTGCTGAAGCTGCCGTTGGCCGTGCTGTAATCGCCGCCGGCCGCGCTGCTGTAGCCGGTCGCCGTCGACTGCAGCCCTTCGCTGTTCGACGCCGCACCCGTCGCGGTGCTGAACGCACCCGACGCCTGCGCACCCGCGCCCAGCGCCGAGGCGCCCACTTCGGACGCCGTCGTCGTCTGATCCAGCAGCACCTCGCCCGTCTCCGGGTCCTCGTAGTACAGCCAGCCGCCCACGGCCGTGCTGGAATCCGAGGCCGCATAGGCGTTGTAGCCCGAGGCCGTGGCGTACTGGCCGCCCGCCACCGAACCGCTGCCGAACGCCGAGGCGCCGGTGCCATAGGCGCTGCTGCTCGCGCCCACCGCGGTCGCGTAGTCGGCTTCCGCGTATGCATTGGAACCGGCCGCGGTGGCATCGGTGCCGTCCACGAACGCCTCGCCATCGCCGGTCGCCTGGAAGTACTTGTTGCTCGCCGTGGCCTCTTCCAACTGGTCGAGGTTCACCGCGTCTGTCCCCTCGGTGCCCGCTGCCACATTGGCGATCTGGCGCTCATCACCCGCCGATCCCACCGATACCGTGTTCTCACGGTCCGCCACCGAGCCCTGGCCCAGCGCCACGCTGCCTTCGGCGGCGGCGGTAGCGTCGGAGCCCAGCGCGAGCGTGTTGTCGCCCGTGGCGCTGGCGAAGTGGCCCATCACCGTGCTGTTCAAACCTGATGCCAAAGCGGCGCCGCCCACCGCGGTCGAGTAGTAGCCCGCGAACGCGCTCCCGCCCACCGCCGTCGCGCCGACCTTGTTGGCGAAGCTGTTCCAGCCGATCGCCGTCGCGTAGTTCGCCGTCGCCCAGGCGCCGGCGCCGAACGCCGATGCGCCCGTGCCCGACGCGCGCGCCGGGGTGAAGCCGAAGAACGTGCTGCCGCCCACCGCCACGCTCTCGTCGCCGGTGGCCCGGCTGGACTCGCCCAGCGCCACGCTGCTCACGCCCGAGGCCAGCGCGGCCACGCCCACGGCCGTGGCGTAGTCCATCGATGCGTCCGCGCCGTGGCCCAGCGCGGTCGCGCTGTAGCCGCCGGCGGAGCTGAAGCCGCCGTTCGCCGTGCTGTAGTCGCCGGTGGCACCGCTGCTGTAGCCGGTGGCCGTCGACTGCCGCCCCTCGGCCGTAGCCGCCGCGCCGGTCGCGGTGCTGAACGCACCGTTGGCCTGCGCGCCGGCACCGAAGGCCGAGGCACCCACTTCGAGCGCCGTGGTGGTCTGGTCCAGCAGCACCTCGCCGGTGTTCGGATCCTCGTAGTACAGCCAGCCGCCGACCGCGGTGCTCGAGTCACCCGTGGCCACCGCGTTGTAGCCGGACGCCGTCGCGTACTGGCCGAACGCTTGCGCGCCGCTGCCGAATGCCGAGGCGCCCACGCCGTAGGCGCCGCTCGACGCACCCACCGCCGTGGCGTAGTCGGCATCGGCCGTGGCATCAGAACCCGCCGCCGTCGCATCGACCCCGGCCACGAAGGCCTCGCCCTCGCCGGTCGCCTTGAAGTACTGGTTGTACTGCGTCGCCTCGTCCAACTGCGCCAGGTTCACCGCGTCGGTGTCCTCGGTGCCTTCGGCGACATTGGTGATCTGGCGCTCGGCGCCGACATCGCCCACCGACACCGTGTCCTCGCGTTCGGCGCGCGAACCCGCACCCAGCGCCACGCTGTTGGCCGCCAGCGCGAACGCGCTCTCGCCCACCGCCGTCGCGCCGTCCTCGTCGGCCCAGCTGTTCCAGCCGATCGCCGTCGCGTAGTCCGCCGTCGCCCAGGCGCCGGCGCCGAACGCCGATGCCCCCGTGCCCGATGCGCGCGCCGGGATGAAGCCGAAGAACGTGCTGCCGCCCACTGCCACGCTCTCGTCGCCCGTGGCCTCGCTGAACTCGCCCAGCGCCACGCTGCTCACGCCCGAGGCCAGCGCGGCCACGCCTACGGCCGTGGCGTAGTCCATCGATGCGTCCGCGCCGTAGCCCAGCGCGGTCGCGCCGTAGCCGCCGGCGGAGCTGAAGCCGCCGTTCGCCGTGCTGTAGTCGCCGGTGGCACCGCTGCTGTAGCCGGTGGCCGTCGACTGCAGCCCGTCGGCCGTGGCCGCCGCGCCGGTCGCGGTGCTGAACGCACCGTTGGCCTGCGCGCCGGCGCCGAAGGCCGAGGCACCCACTTCGAGGGCCGTGGTGGTCTGGTCCAGCAGCACCTCGCCGGTGTCCGGATCCTCGTAGTACAGCCAGCCGCCGACCGCGGTGCTGGAATCGCCTTCGGCCACCGCATTGAAACCGGAGGCCGTGGCGTACTGCCCGCCGGCCACCGAACCGCTGCCGAATGCCGAGCCGCCTACGCCGTAGACGCTGCTGCCCGCGCCCACCGCCGTCGCGTAGTCCGCCTCGGCGTATGCGTCCGAACCGGACGCCGTCGCGTCCGCGCCCAGCGCATACGCCTCGCCGTCACCGGTTGCCTGGAAGTACTTGTTGCTCGCCGTGGCGTCTTCCAGCTGGTCGAGGTTCACCGCGTCGGTGCCTTCGGTGCCCGCCGCCACGTTGGCGATCTGGCGCTCCTCGCCGGCTGCACCCACCGACACCGTGTCCGCGCGGTCGGCCACCGAACCCTGGCCCAGCGCCACGCTGCCGACCGCCGTCGCTTCCGCGTCGGATCCCAGCACCACCGTATCGTCACCCAGCGCCGAGGCGAAGTTGCCCACCACCGTGCTGTTGAAGCCGGCCGCGTATGCCGCACCGCCGATCGCCGTGGAGAAGTCGCCCGATGCTTCCGTCGGCAACAACCCCAGGAACGAGCCGCCTAAAGCCACGCTATTGATGCCGCTGGCAATCGCCGCCTGCCCTACGGCCGTGCCGTAGCTGCCGGATGCATCGCTGTCCGAGCCCACCGCCAGGCTGTTGGAGCCCGATGCGCTACTGAAGTTGCCCAGGGCCGTGCTGTTGAAGCCCGTTGCCGCGGCGTAACCGCCCACCGCGGTGGAAAAGTCGCCACTGGCTTCCGACAGGAAACCGAACGCCGCCGCGGTCTCGCCGCTGGCGCTGCTCTCGGCACCGATCGCGGTCGCGCCTTCGCCTGCGGCGTCGGCATGGAAGCCGACCGCCGTGGCTTCGGTACCCGAAGCGTCGCTGAGTGCGCCGGAAGCCAGGCTGCCGTCTCCGCTGGCGACCGCACCGGCACCGGTGGCCGTGGCCAGTTCGCCGGTCGCCAGGCTTTCCGAACCCAGCGCGACGGCGTATTCGCCGCTGGCCTGCGCCATCGCGCCGAGCGCAATCGCGCTCTCGCCATCGGCAACCGAATTGAAACCGACGGCCGTCGCGGTTTCGGCAAGCGCAAACGCGCCGCTGCCGAACGCCGAGGCGCCGAGGTCGCCCGCATAGCTGCTCGAACCGGTCGCAGTCGAATAGTCGCCCTCGGCGATCGCGTTCGAACCGGCCGCGGTCGCCTCCTCGCCATCGGCAAAGGCCTCGCCTTCGCCGGTGGCCTTGAAGTAGCGCGCGGTTTCCGCCGCGCCTTCGGCCACTTCGTTGAATTGCCCCATGTTGACCGCGTCGTTGTCGTCGATGCCGTCGCTGACGTTGACGATGCGCCGCGTGTCCGGATAGCCGCCCGCCCCGGTGCCGTTGCCCACCGACACCACGTTCTCCGCGCTGGCGCGCGATCCGGCACCCAGCGCCACGCTGTTGGCCCCGTTCGCCCAGGCGTTCAGACCGACCGCGGTGGCGTTGATGCCGCCATAGGCGTACGAGTCGCGGCCGATCGCCGTCGAACCCACCGATGTCGCCCAGGCGAACTGGCCCACCGCCGTCGTGTTGTCGGCCGTGGCCCAGGACGTACCACCCACGGCCGTGCTGTTGAGGCTGGTCGCCCGCGAGCTGCTGCCCAGCGCCACGCTGGCGCTGCCGCTGGCGGTCGAGGTATTGCCCAGCGCCGTGGCATTGGTGCCGCTGGCCACCGAGGAGATGCCGACAGCGGTCGTGCGCGTATTGCTCGCCTCGGCGCCATAACCCAGCGCAGTGGCGAAATCGCCGCTGGCGTCGGCGAAACCGCCGTTGGCGGTCGAGGCCAGGCCGGTGGCCAAGCTGCTGTAGCCGGTGGCCGTGGCCTGCAGCCCGTCGGCCGTGGCCGCCGCGCCCGTCGCGGTGCTGAACGCGCCGTTCGCCTGCGCGCCCGCGCCGAACGCCGAGGCGCCCACTTCCAGCGCCGTAGTGGTCTGGTCGAGCAACACCTCGCCGGTGTCCGGATCCTCGTAGTACAGCCAGCCGCCGACCGCGGTGCTCGAATCACCGTTGGCCACCGCGTTGTAGCCGGACGCCGTCGCGTACTGGCCCCATGCCTGCGCGCCGCTGCCGAACGCCGAAGCGCCCAGGCCCGCGGCATAGCTGGCCGAGCCGTTAGCGGTCGAGTAGTCGCCCTCGGCGATCGCGTTCGAACCCGAAGCCGTCGCCTCGGCGCCGTCGGCATAGGCTTCGCCTTCGCCCGTCGCCTGGAAGTACTGCGTGCTGGAGGTGACCGCCTCGAGCTGGGCAAGGTTCACCGCATCGGTGTCCTCGGTCCCGGCCGCGACGTTGACGATCTGGCGCTCGCCGCCTTCGGTGCCGACCGACACCGTGTTCTCGCGGTTGGCACGCGAATCGGCGCCGATCGCCACGCTGTTGACCGCGCTCGCCCACGCGCTGGCGCCCAGCGCCGTCGCGTTCTCGGCATAGGCGAAGCTGTCCTGGCCGATCGCGGTCGCGCCATCGCGGGTCGCCCAGGCGAACTGGCCGAGCGCGGTGCTCTGGTCGCCGGTCGCCCACGCCGACTGGCCGACCGCCGTGCCGTCCTCGCCCGTCGCCAGCGCGTTGTAGCCGACGGCGGTGCTGTAGTAGCCGCCGGCATCGGCGAAGAAGCCCAGCGCGGTCGCGCCGTAGTCGCTGGCGGAGGAGCCGTAGCCGAACGCCGCCGAACGCTCGGCGGTCGCCTCGCTGAAGCTGCCGACCGCCGTCGAGTAGTCGGAGGACGCGACGCTGCTGTAGCCGAGCGCGGTCGACTGCAGGCCCGAAGCCGCCGCGTTCGCGCCGGTCGCGGTGCTCAGGAAACCGGTCGCCTGTGCGCCGGCACCGAAGGCGCTGGCGCCGAAGTCGGAGGCCGTGGTGGTGGCATCGAGCACCACTTCGCCATCCACCTCGTAATACAGGGCGCCGCCGACCGCGGTGCTCGAATCGCCTTCGGCCACCGCGTTGAAACCGGAGGCCGTGGCGTACTGCCCGCCGGCCACCGAACCGCTGCCGAATGCCGAGCCGCCCACGCCGTAGACGCTGCTGCCCGCGCCCACCGCCGTCGCGTAGTCCGCCTCGGCGTACGCGTCCGAACCGGACGCCGTCGCGTCCGCGCCCAGCGCATACGCCTCGCCGTCACCGGTCGCCTGGAAGTACTTGTTGCTCGCCGTGGCGTCTTCCAGCTGGTCCAGGTTCACCGCGTCCGTACCCTCGGTGCCCGCCGCCACGTTGACGACCTGGCGCTCCTCGCCGGCTGCGCCCACCGACACCGTGTCCGCGCGGTCCGCCACCGAGCCCTGGCCCAGCGCCACGCTGCCGGCCGCCGTCGCTTCCGCGTCCGAACCCAGCACCACCGTATCGTCGCCTAGCGCCGAGGCGAAGTTGCCCAGCGCCGTGCTGTTGTAGCCGGCGGCATAAGCCGCGCCGCCCACTGCGGTCGAGTAATCACCCACCGCCTCGGTCGGCAGCAGCCCGAGGAAGCCGGAACCGCCCACCGCCACGCTGTTGAAGCCGCTCGCCTGCGCGCCCTGGCCCACCGCAACGCTGTCGTCGCCGCCTGCCGCGCTGTCCGAACCCACCGCCAGGCTGTTCGAGCCCGACGCCTCGCTGAAGTTGCCCAGCGCGGTGCTGTTGAAGCCCGTCGCCGACGCGTTACCGCCGACCGCGGTCGAATAGTCGCCGCTGGCTTCCGACAGGGCCCCGAAGGCCGCCGCGGCTTCGCCCGAGGCGACGCTCTCTGCGCCGACCGTGGTGGCGGCTGCACCGGAAGCGTCGCTGAAGGCGCCCAGCGCGACCGCGCCGGCGCTCGAAGCGGTGGCACCGTAGCCCACCGCAGTGCCGAACTCGCCCAGCACGAACGCGCCGCTGCCGAAGGCCGATGCGCCTTCCGCCACCGCCTGCGCGGCGGAACCGACGGCGGTGGCGTAGTCGCCTTCGGCCATCGCGTCCGAACCGGCGGCGAGCGATTCGTCGCCGTCGACCAGCGCGCTGCCGGCGCCGGTGGCCTGGAAGTAGTTGCTGGTTTCCTCCGCGACGTCGGCCACCTCGTCGAGCTGGGCGACGTTGACCGCATCGGTGTCGTCGACGCCCGCGGCCAGGTTGACAAGACGGCGCGTGGCCGGGGCACCCGCCGGGCCGGCGGCGGCGCCGGTGCCGATCGAGACCGTATCGGCCTGGTCGGCGATCGCGCCGTGGCCGAGCGCGACGGCGTTGCCGGCGCCGGCCTGCACGATCGCATTGCGGCCCACGGCGGTCGCGCCATCGGCGCGGCCCTGCGCCGCGAAACCGACCGCCGTGCTCCAGTTGTTGAGCGCCTGCGCGTTCGAGCCGAGTGCGGTGCTCGCCGTCCGCTGCGCGAGCGCGCCGGCACCGAAGGCGGCGGAATTGGTCGCCATCGCGCGGCTGTTGCCGCCGACCGCGGTGCTGCTCACCGCGGTGGCCCGCGCGCCGGCGCCGGTCGCGGTCGAACCCGCGCCCGAGGCGATGGCGCGGGATCCGGCCGCGGTGGAGTCGACCCCGTTCGCCTCGGCGAGTTGACCCACCGCCACCGCATTGCCGCCGCCGGCAGCCGATCCGGCGCCGATCGCGACCGCGTTGCTGCCGGAGGCGTCGGCATCGCCGGACACGGCGCAGCTGTCGGGCGTCGGGACGCCGCCGGGCAGGGTCTCGCAGTCCTGGTTGCCGCCGATTTCCACCGACTGCGCGATCGCCAACGGCGACGCCATGCCGAACAGCAGCGCGCTAAGCGCCACGACCAGGGAGGTCCGGCGCGGAGCCGATGCACCGTCTTCGCATCGCTTCCCTGCGCTATCGCCCGATGCCAGTTCAGAGGCCACGACCAGCTGGCCCAGCGATTTGTTCCAAACCTTTCGATAGATGCGATTCATCGACACTGCCCCTCTAGGTTTTGATCGGTTGGATCTGCAGATGAAAAAGGCCGCGCATGCAATGCACGCGCGGCCTCAGTTCGATTCACTCGGACTCGATTCCGGAATAGGACGAGACGCGGCGGCACCGCGCTCGTGCGGATGAAATAGCTCGAACAACCTGCCCCCCACGATCCGATGTGATCCGGCGACCTTCCCTTCAGTGGCGCGCTACGTCAGCGCCGTCACTGCTGGTTAACCGGAAATAAATGTGACTCGATACTCTCAGTGACTGACGCACTAGGTCAAGCCCTGCTACGG
The DNA here is from genome assembly GCF_041300785.1 of Luteimonas salinilitoris. Lineage (NCBI taxonomy): Bacteria > Pseudomonadati > Pseudomonadota > Gammaproteobacteria > Lysobacterales > Lysobacteraceae > Luteimonas > Luteimonas salinilitoris. The sequence continues at coordinate 206,465 of NZ_JBFWIB010000001.1, read as the reverse complement.
AGCGACATGGTTGACTGCCAAAGAATACGGAAATGTGACAAAAATCACATCGATGGCCTGCCGAAGATTGGCCCATGGCGGCTGTCGCAACGCAGCAAACAGAGAAAAGCACGCGCATGCAGGGACTTCCCCGCACTTGCTGAGAACGGAGATGAACTAGTTGCAATCGAAAGCAATCCGACGGACGGCGGGCATCGGACCGATGGTGCAAAGCACCGCCGCGGGATCTGTCAAATCGCGGGCGTCAATTCACCCAGGCGCGCGCATTCCGGAACATCCGCAGCCACGGCGAGGCATCGCCCCAGGACGAAGGCTGCCAGCTGAAGTTGACGCCGCGCAGCGTGCGCTCCGGATGCGGCATCACGATCGTGGCACGGCCGTCGTCGCTGCTCAGGCCGGCGATCGCATCCACCGAGCCGTTGGGATTGGCGGGATAGGAAACGGCCGCGGTGCCGTCGCCCTGCACGTAGCGCAGCGCGACGCGGGCGGCGGCGGGATCTGCTCCGGCATCGAAGGTGGCCCGGCCTTCGCCGTGCGCGATCGCCACCGGGATGCGCGAGCCTTCCATGCCGCGCAGGAACAGCGACGGCGAATCGATCACTTCCAGCAAGCCCAGCCGCGCCTCGAACTGTTCGCTGCGATTGCGCAGGAACTGCGGCCAGTGCTGCGTACCGGGGATGATGTCGCGGAGTTGCGCCAGCATCTGGCAGCCGTTGCACACGCCGAGCGAGAAGCGGTCGTCGCGGGCGAAAAATGCGGCGAACGCTGCGCGCAGCGCCGGATGCTCGAGGATCGACGTCGCCCAGCCACGGCCGGCGCCGAGCACGTCGCCGTAACTGAAGCCGCCGCAGGCGACCAGGCCGGTGAAGTCGTGGAGGCTGGCGCGGCCGGCGATCAGATCGCTCATGTGCACGTCGACCGCGGTGAACCCGGCGCGGTCGAAGCCGGCGGCCATCTCGATCTGGCCGTTGACGCCCTGTTCGCGCAGGATCGCGACCCGCGGCCGCGCACCGGTGTTGACGAAGGGCGCCGCGACGTCGTCGTCGGGATCGAATCCGAGCACCGGCTGCAGGCCGGGTGCGTCGAAGCGACGGGCGCTGGCGCGCTCCTCGTCGGCGCAGGCCGGATTGTCGCGCAACCGCTGCAACGCATGACTGACCGACCACCAGGCGTCGAACAACGTCTCCCAGCGCCACTCCGCCAGCACGTCCTCGTCGTCGAGCACGCGCACCACCGGGGCGCTGGTCGGGCGCGCGATGCGCTGCGCGCATTCGATCAGGCCGTGTCGCGCGACCAGGTCGGCGAACTCGACGCGAGCGTCCGCGGCGATCTCCACCACCGCGCCGAGCTCCTCGTTGAACAGGGTGCGGAAGACATCCTCGCTGCGGTCGTCGCCCCAGCCGTCGAGGTCGATGTCGAGCCCGACGTGGGCGCAGAACGCCATTTCGCACAGGGTGGCGAAGGCGCCGCCGTCGGAACGGTCGTGATAGGCGAGCAGCAGGCCCGCTTCGCGCGCGGCGCGGATCAGCTCGAAGAACGCGCGCAGGCGCGACGGGTCGTCCAGGTCCGGGCAGGCGCCGCCGAACGCGCCATGGCACTGCGCCAGGATCGAACCGCCCAGCCGCTGCTTGCCGGCGCCCAGGCCGATCAGCCACAACTCGGTGTCGCGGCGCCCGGACAGCAGCGGCGTGAGCTGGGCGCGCACGTCGACCACCGAGGCGAAGGCGCTGACGATCAGCGATACGGGCGAAACGCTTTGCTGCATTTTGCCGGGAATCGGGAATCGGGAATCGGGAATCGGAGAAGCGGCGTCGTCGGTGGCCGAAGCTTCCTGCTTTTCCCTATTCCCGATTCCCGATTCCCCATTCCCGGCTTCCAACCGCCATTGCGCCTGCATCGACAGCGAGTCCTTGCCCACCGGAATGCTGAGGTCGAGCTGCGGGCACAACTCCATGCCGACCGCCTTCACCGCCTCGAACAGCTTCGCGTCCTCGCCGTCGTGGCCGGCGGCGGCCATCCAGTTCGCCGACAGCTTGACCCGGTGCAGGGTCTCGACCGGCGCCGCGCACAGGTTGGTGATCGCCTCGCCGACCGCCATGCGCGCGGCCGCGGCGGCATCGAGCAGCGCCAGCGGCGTGCGCTCGCCGATCGCCATCGCCTCGCCGGCCTCGCCGTCGTAGCCGGACAGGGTGATCGCGCAGTCCGCCACCGGCATCTGCCAGGGGCCCACCATCTGGTCGCGCGCGGTCAGCCCGCCGACGCTGCGATCGCCGATGGTGATCAGGAAATTCTTCGCCGCCACCGTCGGGTGCGCCAGCACGCGCAGGCCGGCATCGTGCAGGTCCAGCCCGCGGCTGTTGACCGCCGGCCAGCGCGCATGCGCCGGATGCGCGGTATCGCGATGCAGCTTCGGCGCCTTGCCGAACAGCACATCCATCGGCAGGTCAATGGGGTGAGAACGACCCGCTTGCGCGGCACTGCCGCGCGGGTCGTCCGAACGCCCGGCGCGCTGCGCCGGGCCGGGTGTATCAGCTCCCGCTTGCGCGGCACCGCCGCGCGGGCCCTCCGAACGCCCGGCAGGCTGCGCCGGATCGGGCACGTCGGCCGCGGCATCGTCGCCGTACACGCCTTCGACCGACGCGCCGTAGCCGGCCACCAGCCGCTGTTCCGCGGTTGCGACGCCGACCACCGCGAACGGGCAGCGTTCGCGCTCGCACAAGGCGGCGAAGACGCTCACGCGATCGCGGGGGATGCCGAGCACGTAGCGTTCCTGCGCCTCGTTGCACCACAGCTGCATCGGCGACAGCGACGGATCGTCGCTGGGCACCCTGGCCAGGTCGATCACGCCGCCGACGCCGGAATCGTGCAGCAGCTCCGGAATCGCATTGGACAGGCCACCGGCGCCGACGTCGTGGATCGACACGATCGGAGTGTCCGCACCCATTGCCACGCAGCGGTCGATCACCTCCTGGCAGCGGCGTTCCATCTCCGGGTTGTCCCGCTGCACGCTGGCGAAATCGAGGTCCTCGGCGCTGCTGCCGCCGGCCACCGAACTGGCGGCGCCGCCGCCCAGGCCGATCAGCATCGCCGGGCCGCCGAGCACGACCACCGCGTCGCCGGGCGACAGCGTCTTCTTCTGCACCAGCGGGCGGTCGACCGCGCCGAGGCCGCCGGCCAGCATGATCGGCTTGTCGTAGGCCCAGGCGAAACCGGCGCCTTGCGGCAACTCGAAACTGCGGAAATAGCCGTTGAGGTTGGGGCGGCCGAACTCGTTGTTGAACGCCGCCGCGCCGATCGGCCCGTCGAGCATGATCTCCAGCGCCGGCGCCATCCGCGGATTCAGCGCGCGCGCCTGCTCCCACGGCTGCGGCAGGGTCGGGATCCGCAAGTGCGAGACCGAGAAGCCGCAAAGCCCCGCCTTGGGCTTGCCGCCGCGGCCGGTCGCGCCCTCGTCACGGATTTCGCCGCCGGCGCCGGTGGCCGCGCCCGGGAACGGCGAGATCGCGGTGGGATGGTTATGGGTCTCGACCTTGATGCAGAACGCGCTCTCGGCCAGGGGCTCGGCGCGGTACTCGCCGGTGGCCGGGTCGGGACGGAACCGCCGCGTCGCGTAGCCTTCCACCACCGCGGCGTTGTCGCTGTAGGCCGACAGCGTGTGTTCCGGCGTCCGCGCATGGGTGTGGCGGATCATCCGGAACAGCGACCGCGGCTGCGCCTCGCCGTCGACGGTCCAGTCGGCATTGAAGATCTTGTGGCGGCAGTGCTCGGAGTTGGCCTGCGCGAACATCATCAGTTCGACGTCGGACGGATCGCGGCCGAGTTCGCCGTAGCGCTCGCGCAGATATTCGATCTCGTCCGCGGCCAGGGCCAGGCCGAGGCGCGCGTTGGCGGCTTCGAGATCGTCCAGCGCGACTCGTTCCAGGATGCCGCGCTCCGGGACCGCGAACAGTTCCGCGGCCGCCTCGTGCGAGTCCAGCAACGACTGCGTCATCGGATCGTGCAGCAGCCGCTCCAGCGCGGCGGCCTCGGCGGCGGTCGCGGCGTGCGGCCAGCCGGAAAGCGCGATGCGGACGCCGCGCTCGACGCGATGCAGCCGCAAGCCGGCATCGCGCAGCAGCTCGGTGGCCTTGCTGGCCCAGGGAGAAATCATGCCCAGGCGCGGGGCGACCAGGCGGGTGACCGCGCCATCGTCGCGCGGCGCCGATCCCGCGTCGGCCTGCAGGATGCGCCGCAGCGCCTCCGCGTCCGGCTGCGCGCCGGCCTCCGGATCGATCCAGTACACGTAGCGGGCATCGACGATGCGCAGCGACGGAACAAGGGCCTGCAGGCGGGATTCGAGCCGTTCCAGGCGGAACGGCGACAGGGCCGGCTGGCCCTCTAGGACGATCATGTCCGGGAGGCGTGTGGGGCGGGGGCGTTATTGTAGCGGACGCGCCGACCGCCGGTTCCGCCGCGCACGTCGGACCGGTGCCAGACGGCGATCCGGCTCAGCCGCCGACCGCCTCCGCGTCCAGCTGCTCGAGCGCCTCGCGCAGCGCCTTCGGCGGCATGTAGCCGGGCATCTGCACGCCCGACTCGGTGACGATCATCGGCGTGCCGGTCAAGCCGATGCGCTGGCCGAGTGCGTAATGCATCGCCACCGGATTGGTGCAGTTGCGCTTGGGCACGCGCTTGTCGCTCTTGGCGTCGGTCAGCGCCTGGCGGCGATCTTCCGCGCACCACACCGACACCATCTCCGCGAAGTCCGGGCTGGCCGGCCCCATGCGCGGAAAGGCGAGGTACTCGATGGCGATGCCCTGCCGGTTGTACTCGGCGATCTCCTGATGCAGCTTGCGGCAATAACCGCACTCGACATCGGTGAACACGGTGACGGTGTACTCCGGATCGTCCGGCGCGAACACGATACGATCGCTCCGCGGCACTTCGGCGATCAGTTCGCGGCGCACTTCCGCCAGGCCGGCCTGGCTCAGGTCCTTGCGCGCCTCGATGTCGAACAGCGAGCCCTGCAGCAGGTAGCGGCCGTCGTCGCTGACGTACAGCACCTGGCCGCCGACCACGACCTCGCGGAATCCGTCGATCGGCGCCGCACCCACCCGGTCCACCGCGACCTGCGGATTGAGCTTGCGGATCGCCGCAACGGCGCGGCCGTCGGCCGTTCCCGCATCGGCTTCGTCCCCTGCAGTGGCCGGAGCGGGCGCGGGCTCCGCGGCACCCTCGCCGTTGCCGGGCGCCGGGGACTGCGCGCAGGCCGAGAGACTGAAAGCGCCGAGCAGGACGAACAGGAAGGACTTCATGCGGGCCACGTCACCATGCGGAATCGGGCCGCCATTGTCTCACGGCCCGGCCGCACGCCCGCCGGGCACGGGCGCACGCTTTCCGCCGGCGGACTGCGGCCGTTCACGTCGCCCTGCCCATGCAGGCGGGTCACCGAGGAGATCGCCCCGTCCGGACCGCGAGGACATTCGCGGGAAAGGTGGCCTGCGGAACCACCGCACTCGTTCAGAGGCTCCCTAGGCGCGCGGATGATGCCGGGCATGCAGCCGCTTGAGCTGCTCGCGCGCGACCAGGGTGTAGATCTGCGTGCTCGACAGCGAACTGTGGCCGAGCAGCATCTGCAGCGCGCGCAGATCGGCACCGTGGTTGAGCAGATGGGTGGCGAAACTGTGGCGCAGCACGTGCGGACTGATCCGCGCGGGGTCGATGCCGGCCGCGGCGGCGTAGCGTTTCACCGTGCCCCAGAACTGCTGCCGGCTCGGCGCCTTGCGGCTGCGGTTGATGAACAGCGGCGTCTCGCCGTCGTCGTCCCGGGGCACCGGCCGGCCACCGGCCAGGGCCGGACGCGCCTGGTCGAGGTACCGCTCCAGCCAGTGCTGCGCCTCCTCGCCCAGGGGCACCAGCCGCTCCTTGCGGCCCTTGCCGAACACCCGCGCCACGCCCTGGCGCAGGTTGACGCCATTGGCCGGCAGGCCGACCAGCTCGCTGACACGCAGCCCGCAGGCGTACATCAGCTCCAGCATGGCGCGGTCGCGCAGGCCTTCGGTGGCATCCGTGTCCGGCGCCGCGAGCAGGGCATCGATCTGGCTCTCGGTCAGCGCCTTCGGCAACGCCCGCCCCTGCCGCGGCGCCTCCAGCAACGCGGTCGGATCGTCCTTGCGGTCGCCGCGGCGGAGCCGGTGGGCGAAGAACGCGCGCAGCGCCGACAGCAGCCGGGCGTTGCTGCGCGCGGTATAGCCCTGCCCCGTGCGCCAGGCCAGGTAGTCCAGCAGCGCCGCGCGATCGGCGCTGGCCAGGCCCCCACCATGGCCGCCGCGCCAGCGCGCGAGCGCAGCGAGATCGCGCCGGTAGCTGTCCAGCGTCTGCCTGGACAGCCCGCGCTCGGCCCAGAACGCATCGAGGAATGCGTCGATGGCGTGCGCGTCGGCGTCCGGCAGCGGCGGCAGCCGCATCGCCTGCAGGCGGCGTTCGGCGGGCGTCATCGTCGTCATGTCGCAAGCTTACGCGTGGGACCACCCGCCCGTCATGGATAACGCATCGCCACGGTAGGTGCCTGCCGCCAACGCGATCGTCCGGCCGGCACGACTGCCTTTATCCTGTCGCGATGGACGACACATCGCCCGCACCCCAGAGACCGCGCGCCCTGATCGGCTGGCGCCTGCTGGCCCTGTTCTACGATCTGTGGCCGGCGGCGGCGCTGTGGTTCGCGCTGTCGTTCCTGTTCAATCTCGGCTACCTGCTCGCCGGCCATGGCGCGCGCGAATTCGTCGCACCGTTCACCGTACTGGGCTGGCTGCTGTGGATCGCCTGCTGGCTGGTCACCGGCCTGTACGCGACCGTCAGCTGGCGCCGCGGCGGCCAGACCCTGGGCATGCGCCCCTGGCGCCTGCGCGTGCGCGCCGCCGACGGCAGCAGGCCCTCCTGGCGCGCGCTCTGGCTGCGCTATGCGGTCGGCGCGCTCTCGCTGCTGCCCGCCGGCCTGGGGTTCTGGTGGGCGTGGTTCGACCGCGGCCGCCTGACCTGGCACGACCGCGCCAGCGGCACCCGTCTGCTCCGCGAACCGAAGCCGCGCTGACAGCCGAGTCCGCGTTCGGCCCTACGGCACGACGATCTTCCACTTCTGCGAGTTCCAGGTGTCGCGATAGGTTTCCTGGACGATTCCGGCACCGTCCGCGGTCCCGGCGCCTTTCGGCCGCAGCGCCTTGCCGGTGTACTTGTTGATGATGGCGAAATGACCGTTTCCGGCGCGGACCAGGTTCCATTTCTGGCTGTCCCACGCCGCGTTGTAGTCGTACTGGACGATATCGACACCGTCTCCCGCCGCGCCATCGCGCGGCCGCAGCGCCTTGCCAGTGTAGCTGTTGACGATCGCGTAGTCGCCGCCGCCGACCGGCCGCACCACCCACCGCTGGCTGGCCCAGGTGTCGTTGTAGGCGTTCTGGACGACGCGCACGTTGTTTCCGGCGCCGGCCCCTTCCGGCCGCAACGCCATGCCGGTGTGAAGGTTGCCGACGACGAACGTTTTCCCGTTCGTCATTCCGGGAACGGCTGCGGCAGGGGAATCGCGGCGCCAGGCCCGGACATAGTCCACTTCCAGGTAGGCAGGAAAGACCGTCGAGGCGTCCGGCGCTCCCGGCCAATGGCCGCCCACGGCGAGGTTCACCAGCAGCTGCATCGGCTCGTCCATGTCGCTGGAGCGCGCGGTTCGGGCGACGGGCAACCCATCGAGGTACCAGGTCAGATAGGCGTCGCTCCACTCGAGGCCGTACACATGGAAGGCGGCCGAGGTGTCGAAGATGCCGGCGAGCGTGGTCTGGTCGCCGTCCGCATTCGAATGCTTGGACATGTAGACGGTGGACGGAGCCTGGCCCAGGACCTCCATGATGTCGATTTCCGGAGGCCAGGACGGCCGGTCCAGCAACATCCAGAACGCGGGCCAAAGCCCCTTCCCGGACGGCAGCCTGGCGCGCATTTCGAAATAGCCTTTCTGCCGGGCGAACTTCTGGTACGTGGTGATGAGGCCGGACGCGTAGCGGTACGTCTTGTCGTGCCAGACCGTGTCCTTGCGCTCGGCGCGAATGCGCAGGACGCCATCTCCCCGGAACTCGAACTGGTCGTCCAGGTACACCTGCAATTCGTCGTTTCCGGAAAGAGTGCGCGCGCCTTCTCCGCCCCACATATAGGTCGTGTTCCACTTGCCCGTATCCAGCGAGCTGTCGTCGAACTCGTCGTGGAAGACCAGGGTCCAGCCCGACGCGGACTGGGCCCGGGCGGAGGGCGCGCACAGCAACGGGATCAGCAGGCATGCCAGGAGTGCGGACAGGCCCCTGCGCGCCCTGCCGAGTGCATGAATTGTCATATCGTCCCCGGATCGGATGCTCAGGCATGCGGATCGGCGGCCCGGCGGCTGCATCCTCCGGCCGGCCTGGCCGCCGAAGGAGAAGGTCCGGGTTGCAGCGACCCGATGCACCGCGAGGGTAGCTTCTTCCTCGAGCGGCTTGCCGTGACGCAGATGGCGAAACCACGCATTGCGGCGCGCCGCGGCTGCGTTACCGCGCCGGCACGACTGCCCTGCTCGCTGCCGGCCCGAGATTCCGGCGATCCCGTGGCCTCCGGGCAAGACCGGAAGCGGCAACGCCGCAGTCCATACGACTCGTCGCAACGCGACGCTATCCGCTCCTGCGCCGGAACAGCAGGAACGAGATCAGCAGCATCACCGCCGGCGGCATCAGGTAGGCGAGGCGGAAGTCGAACTGGTACACGCCGGCCAACCGCACGAACTGGTTCTGCAGCAGCCAGAACCCCAGCGCGAACACCACGCCGATGAACAGCCGCCGCCCCAGGCCGCCGCTGCGCAGGCTGCCGAACGCGAACGGAATCGCCGCCAGGCACAGCGCGAGCACGTTGAACGGATAGAACCAGCGGCCCCAGTAGTGCTCCTCGTACTCGCTGGCGTCCAGGCCGTTGCGCTCGCGGTACTCGATGCCGCGGCGCAGGTCGGCCGCGCGCTGGTAGCGTGGCCGCCACAGGTTGCTGGCGGTCGCCAGCGCCGCGGAGTCGAGCTGCGAAGCCCACTTCTCCTCGTCGACCTCGGTCTCGGTGACGGCGCGCTCCTCGAACCAGATCCGGCGCACGTCGCGCAGCAGCCAGCCGTCGGCGCCGTGCTCGGCGGTGGCGGCGTTGGCCACCGAGACCAGGCGGCCGTCGTCGTCGAATTCGAACAGGCGCACGTCGGCCAGTTCCAGCCATTGCCGCCCGCCTTCGCTGCGCTCCTGTCCGGTCCGAGCGTTGAGGAAGGTATCGCCCTCGCGCGCCCACAGTCCCGAGTACTGCGCGACGATCAGGTCGTTGGACTTGGCCGCCGCCTTCATGCCGTCGGCGCTGCGCTGCGCCCACGGCGCCAGGGTCTCGCCGTTGAGGATCATCACCGCCGTCAGCAGCAGCAGCGGCACCGCCACCGACAGGCTCAGGCGCTTGCGCGACAGCCCCAGCGCGCGCAATGCGGTCAGTTCCGAGGTCGCCGCCAATTGCCCCAGGCCCATCAGCGTGCCGATCACCGCCGCGGTCGGAAACATGGTGTAGGCGCGGCGCGGCAAGCTGTAGAGCGTATAGGTGAGCGCCGAGAAGAAGCCGTAGTCGCCCTGGCCGATGTCGTCGATCTCGGAGAACAGGCCGCTGACCACGAAATCCAGGCCGGTCAGCACCGCCCAGGTCAGCATCACCGTCACCAGGACCACGCGCGCGGCGTAGAGGTCGTGGAGCTTGGGAAACGGCATCATCGCGGCCGTCTCCACCGCGCGCGGCGGACGCGGCCGTCGGTGAAGTACATCCACGTGCCCAGCGCCAGCAGCGGCAGCACCAGCCACCACAGTCCGAGCGCGATCGGGATCGTGCCCTCGGCCAGCCAGTCCTGGCCGAGCAGCATCAGGTTGATGCCGACGAAATAGCCGAGGAAGGCCAGCATGGTGCGGCCGTAGCGCGCCTGCCGCGGCTGGCTGCGCGCCAGCGGCACCGCCAGCAACCCGAACGCCAGCGCCAGCAGCGGCGGCGCCAGGCGGAAGTGCAGCTCGGCGCGGGCTTCGCGCCGTTCGTCGCCGAGCAGGGCCAGGGTCGGCTGCAACTCGGGATCGGCTTCGTCGCGGCTGCCCTCCGCCTCGGGCAATCGCAGTTCGTTGCTGGCGAAGCGCATCAGGCGGAAATCGAGTCCTTCGCGCTGCGGTCCCTCGACCCGGAAGCCGTCGTCCAGGGTGAGATAGCGCTCGCCGCTGTCCTCGACCGTCAGCCGTCCGGTGGCCGAGGTGGTGACGTCCATCCGCTCCTCGTCCTGCTGGTAGACGAACACCCGTGCCATCTGCGTGCCGTCGTTGGACATGCCGCCCACGTAGACCACGCCGCGGCCGCCCGGCAGCTCGACGAAGCGCCCGGCCTCGAGCCCGGCGATCAGCAGGCTTCGGCTGCCCTGCTCGATCATCCGCTTGGAATAGTCGCGCGCCCAGGGCCCCAGCCACAGCGAGCACAGGCCGATGAACGCGACCATCGGCACCACCAGCAGCAGCACCGGGCGCAGCAATCGGCGCGGACCGACACCGGTGGCGGTCAGCACCGGCATCTCCGAATCGCGGTACAGCCGCCCCACCGCCAGCAACAGGCCCAGCATCAGGCCCAGCGGCAGGATCAGCGGCAGGTAGTTCAGCACCTGCAGGCCGAGCTGCGAGAGCATCATCCCGGCCGGCACGCGGCCACGGGCGATGTCGCCGAGCACGTCGGCGAACACGCCGCCCAGGCTGACGACCATCAGCACCACCAGCACGGCGAAGGTGGCCTGGGCGAATTCGCGGAACAGGTAGCTGTCGAGCTTCGGCATCGAAAGGCGGGTTGCTTTAGACTTTGGGGTTCTTTTACGGGCAGGCCGGCGGCGCGGACATGAGGCCGGCGGCGGTCGCGGCCGCGACCGAACGCCCGATTGTAATGACCCGCACACGGAATCTGGTTGATGACCCTCGAATTCACCCTGAATCGCGATATCCCCGCCACCGCCGCGACCGACTGCATCGTGGTAGGCGCGTTCGCCGACAAGACGCTCTCCCCGGCCGCCCAGGCGCTGGATGGCGCCAGCAACGGCCGCCTGGCGGCGCTGCTGGCGCGCGGGGACATCAGCGGCAAGGCCGGCCGCACCACCCTGCTGCATGACCTGGACGGGGTGGCCGCGCCGCGGGTACTGGTGGTCGGGCTCGGCGAACAGGCCAAGTTCGGCGCTGCGCAGTACCAGCGCGCGGTGGCCGATGCGGTCCGGACGCTGAAGACCGGTGCCGCCGCCGGCGCGCTGCTGACGCTGTCCGAGCTCGCGGTCGACGGCCGCGACGACGCCTGGGCGATCCGCCAGGCGGTGATCGCCGCCGACCATGCCGCCTACCGCTACACCGCGACCCTCGGCGCCAACAACAAGAAACGCAAGCACACCGGCCTGCGCGCGCTGGCGGTGTCGGGCGACGACGAGCAGGCGCTGTCGCAGGGCAAGGCGATCGCCAACGGCGTCGAGTTCGCGCGCGAACTGGGCAACCTGCCGGCCAACGTCTGCAATCCGGCCTATCTGGCCGAGCAGGCGAAGACCTTCGCCGCGCGCTTCGACAAGGCCGCCTGCCAGGTGCTGGAGGAGGCGGAGATGGAAGCGCTCGGCATGGGCGCCCTGCTCGCGGTGGCGCGCGCCTCGGCCCACCGCCCGCGGCTGATCGTGCTGGAGTGGAACAACGGCGGCGATGCGAAGCCCTACGTGCTGATCGGCAAGGGCATCACCTTCGACACCGGCGGCGTCAACCTCAAGACCCAGGGCGGCATCGAGGACATGAAGTTCGACATGTGCGGCGCCGCGACGGTACTGGGCACCTTCGTCTCGGCGGTCGGGCTGGGCCTGCCGATCAACCTGCGGGTGGTGGTGCCGGCGGTGGAGAACGCCATCGACGGCAACGCCTACCGCCCGTCCGACGTCATCACCAGCATGTCCGGCAAGACCATCGAGGTCGGCAACACCGACGCCGAGGGCCGGCTGATCCTGTGCGACGCGCTGACCTATTCCGAGCGCTTCGAGCCACAGGCGCTGGTCGACGTCGCCACCCTCACCGGCGCCTGCATGGTCGCGCTCGGGCGCCAGGCCAGCGGCCTGATGAGCAAGCACGACGACCTCGCCGACGAGCTGCTGGCCGCGGGCGAGACGGTGTTCGATCGCGCCTGGCGCCTGCCGCTGTGGGACGAATACCAGCCGATGCTCGATTCGGCCTTCGCCGACGTCTACAACATCGGCGGCCGCTGGGGCGGCGCCATCACCGCCGGCTGCTTCCTGTCGCGCTTCACCGAGGGCCAGCGCTGGGCGCACATCGACATCGCCGGCAGCGCCAGCGGCGACGGCAAGCTGGGCATGGCGACCGGGCGGCCGGTGGGATTGCTGTCGCAGTGGCTGATCGACCGCTGCGCGGTCGACGGGAATTGAGAATCGGGAATAGGGAATCGTGAAAGCTCCATCGCCCAGGATCATCTTCGCGGGCTTTCGCGGCTCCGTTACCCGCCTCTACCATTCCCGATTCCCGATTCCCCATTCCCGGCTCTCATGCGCGCCGACTTCTACCTGATCGCCAAGCCCCGCTTTCGCACCGAGCCACTGCGGCTGGTGTGCGAATTGGCGCGCAAGGCCCATGACGCCGACCTGCCGACCCTGGTGCTGGCGCGCGACCAGGCCGAGGCCGAGACGCTCGACGACCTGCTCTGGGACATGGGCGACGATGTCTACATCGCGCACCAGATCGCCGGCGGGGACGAGGACGACGTCACGCCCGTGCTGATCGCGCCGCCGGAGTTCGATCCGCCGATGCGCCCGCTGGTGATCAACCTGCGCGATGCCGCGGTCGAAGGCGGCTTCGAACGGGTGCTGGAAGTGGTCCCCTCCGACGAATCCGCGCGCGGCCCGCTGCGCGAGCGCTGGAAGCAGTACCAGGCGCGCGGGCTGGAACTGAAGAAATACGATATGTAGGTGGGGCGGGAATCGGGAATGGAGAATCGTCAAGAGCGATCACCCCTCCTCCGGCCCGGTCTCCCGTTGACCGCTGCTCTTCACTATTCCCGATTCTCGATTCCCCATTCCCGGCCCTTATGACCCTCGCCCCCAGCTACGACCCCAGCGCCTTCGAATCCCGGCTCTACGCCGAGTGGGAATCGGCCGGCATGTTCTCGCCGCGCGGCGACGGTCCCGCCTACACGATCCTGCTGCCGCCGCCGAACGTCACCGGCACGCTGCACATGGGCCACGCCTTCCAGCACACGCTGCAGGATGCGTTGATCCGCTATCACCGCATGCTCGGCCACCGCACGCTGTGGCAGATGGGCAGCGACCATGCCGGCATCGCCACCGAGATGGTGGTCACCCGCAACCTGACGCGCGAAGGCAAGGGTGAAACCCGCGACGCGCTCGGCCGCGATGGCTTCATCGCCAAGGTGTGGGAATGGAAGGCGGAGTCCGGCGACACCATCGAACGACAGATGCGCCGGCTGGGTACCTCCGGCGACTGGTCGCGCAGCGTCTTCACCATGGACGACATGCCCTCGCGGGCGGTGATCGAGGCCTTCGTGCGCATGTACGAGCAGGGCCTGGTCTACCGCGGCCAGCGCCTGGTCAACTGGGACCCGGCGCTGAAGACCGCGATCTCCGACCTGGAGGTGGTGAGCGAGGAAGAGGACGGCTTCCTGTGGTCGATCCGCTATCCGCTCAGCGACGGCAGTGGCGAGGTGGTGGTGGCCACCACCCGCCCGGAGACCATGCTCGGCGACACCGCGGTGATGGTGCATCCGGAGGACGAGCGCTACGCGCACCTGGTCGGCAAGGCGGTGACCCTGCCGCTGACCGGACGCGAGATCCCGGTGATCGCCGACGCCTATGTCGACCGCGCGTTCGGCACCGGCATCGTCAAGGTCACCCCGGCGCACGACTTCAACGACTACGCCGTCGGCCAGCGGCACGCGCTGCCGCTGATCAATGTCTTCACCGCAGACGCGGCGATCAACGACAACGCGCCGGAGCGGTACCGCGGCCTGGACCGTTTCGCCGCGCGCAAGGCGATCGTCGTCGACCTCGAGGCCGCCGGCCTGCTGATCGAGGCGAAACCGCACAAGCTGCAGGTGCCGCGCGGCGACCGCACCGGCCAGGCGATCGAGCCGTACCTGACCGACCAATGGTTCGTGAAGATGGACGGCCTGGCGCAACGCGGACTGGAACTGGTCGAGAACGGGTCGGTGAAGTTCGTGCCGCCGAACTGGATCAGCACCTACCGGCACTGGCTGCAGAACATCCAGGACTGGTGCATCAGCCGCCAGCTGTGGTGGGGCCATCGCATTCCCGCCTGGTACGGCGAGGACGGCGAAGTGTTCGTCGGCCGCAACGAGGCCGAGGCGCGCGCCAAGGCCGAAGCGGCCGGCTACCACGGGCCGCTGGCGCAGGACAGCGACGTGCTCGAGACCTGGTTCTCGTCCGGGCTGTGGCCGTTCTCGACCCTGGGCTGGCCGGACGAGGCCGCGATGGGCGAGCGCGGCTTCGAGGATTTCCTGCCCAGCAGCGTGCTGGTCACCGGCTTCGACATCATCTTCTTCTGGGTGGCGCGGATGATCGTGATGAGCGACGCGCTCACCGGGCAGATCCCGTTCCGCGACGTCTACATCACCGGCCTGGTGCGCGACAAGGACGGGCAGAAGATGTCCAAGTCCAAGGGCAACATCCTCGACCCGCTGGACATCATCGACGGCATCACGCTCGACCACCTGGTCGCCAAGCGCACCGCCGGGCTGATGCAGCCGCAGATGGCGGCCAGGATCGAGAAGGCGACGCGCAAGGAGTTCCCCGACGGCATCGCCGCGCACGGTGCCGATCCGCTGCGCTTCACCATGGCGGCGCTGGCCGGCCCCGGGCGCGACATCAAGTTCGATCTCGGCCGCGCCGAGGGCTACAAGAACTTCTGCAACAAGCTGTGGAACGCGACGCGCTTCGTGCTGATGAACACCGAGGGTTTCCCCGTCTCTGTAGGAGCGGCTTCAGCCGCGACAGTCGGGGCTGAAGCCGCTCCTACAGCCCGGACCGCCCCGGAAAAATGGATCCTCGCCCGTCTGGCCACGACCGCGGCCGAGGCCGAGGCGCACTTCGCCGCCTACCGTTTCGACCTGCTGGCGCAGACGCTGTACGAGTTCGCCTGGAACGGCTTCTGCGACTGGTTCGTCGAACTGGCCAAGCCGGCGCTCAACGGCGATGACGCCGCGGCCGCCGACAGCACCCGCCACACGCTGCTGTTTGTGCTCGAAGCGCTGCTGCGGCTGCTGCACCCGCTGATCCCGTTCGTGACCGAGGCGCTGTGGCGCCAGGTCGCGCCGCGGCTCGGCATCGACGGCGACAGTATTTCACTGCAGCGCTATCCGCAGGCCGCCGGCTTCGACGTGGCCGCGTTCGCACAGGCCGAGGACGATGTCGAGTGGCTCAAGCAGATGGTGTCGACGCTGCGCCGCATCCGCAGCGAACTCGGCGTCTCGCCGGCGCGGCAGGTGGTCCTGCTGCTGCGCGATGCGTCCGCGACGGACAGCGTCCGCGTGGAGCGCTTCGCCTCGCAGCTGACGTTCCTGTTGCGGCTCGAGCGCATCGAGGCGATCGAAGGCGACCCGCCGCCGGCCGCCGCCGGCGTCGTCGGCGGACTGAAGCTGTTCGTGCCGCTGGCGGGCCTGGTCGACCTGGATGCCGAGCGTGGCCGCCTGGACAAGGAGCTCAAGCGGGTCGAGGCCGAGATCGGCAAGTGCGAGGGCAAACTCGGCAACGCCACCTTCGTGCAGAACGCGCCGGCCGCGGTGGTGGAACAGGAGCGCAAGCGCCTGGCCGAATGGACCGCGCAGCGCGACGCGCTCGCCGCGCAGCGCGCGCGGCTGTAGAAACCGCCGCTTCCCCCGTAGGAGCGCGCCATGCGCGCGATGCCGCGCCAGGCAGCCTTCTCCGTTGCGATGAGACAAACCCCGTCGCCACGGGCGGTGCCAATCAATAGCCAAGCCCTTCACGATGGACCAACCCCTCATCTTCTTTGGCTCGAGGTGCGGGCTATTCACTGACACCGCCCGTGGCGACGGGGATGGCTTCGTCGTAGCGGAAAGGACTGCCTGGCACGGCATCGCGCGCATGGCGCGCTCCTACGGTGGTCTAGTCCTCGGATTCGCCGACCAGTTCGATCGCCATCACGATCGCATCCTCGCGCCCGCGCATGGCGGGGTAATAGCGCGGCCGCCGCCCGATCTCGTTGAAACCCTCGTCGTGGTACAGCGCGATGGCCTGCGGGTTCGACGGCCGCACCTCGAGGAACACGCGGACCACGCCCTGCCCGCGGGCGATGCGCAGCAATGCCCGCAGCAGCCTGCGGCCATGCCCCTGTCCCTGGACCTCGGGACCGACGCAAAGGTTGAGCACGTGCGCTTCGCCGGCGGCGACGCTGAGCACGCCGTAGCCGATGATGCGCCCCCGGTCCTGCAGCACCCAGGCCGGATAACCGGCGCGCAGGCAGTCGCGGAAGATCCCCGGCGTCCACGGAAACGGGTAGGCGCGCAGTTCGATCGCCATCACCTCGGCAAGATCGTCCGCGCGCATCGGCCGCAGGCTCGCGGCGACGCCGGGAGCGTCCGCGGCCCGGGCGTTCACGAGCCGGCCCGGCTCCGCAGCGCACGCAGCTGCGGCCAGAGTGCGCGCTTGGCGTCGGGCGTGCGCAGGCGCGCCAGCGGCATCCAGCCGCGGCACAGGCTCGCCGCGTCCGGCGCCTCCGGACCGCGCCCGGCCGCGCGCAGCAGCGCATGCAGCAATGGATCGTCCGGCATCGACGCCGTCGCGTCGACCCTGCGCCACAGGGTGAAACCGAGCGCGTCGAGCGTCTCGCGCTGCAGCCCGTCCCAACTCACGGCGCCGCCCTCGCCGCCGGCGAGCGACGGCGCCACGCCCACGCGGCCGGCCCGGACAGCGCGTACAGCGTCGCCGCCGTCAGCAGCGTCTTGGGAGGATCGATCCACAGTGCGATCAGCAACGCCAGCGCGATCAGCAGGAAGAAGAACGGCACCCGGTCGGATTTCGGCCCGCTGCCGCCGCCCTTGAAACTGGTGTAGCGGATCCGGCTGACCATCAGCAGCGAGGCGACCACCGTCACCGCCAGCGCGAGGTAGCGCAGCTCCTCGCCGCTCCAGTCGAGATCGTGGCTGGTCCACACGAAGCTCGCCATCAGCCCCGCCGCCGCCGGGCTGGCCAGGCCGACGAACCAGCGCTTGTCGACCTTCGCCACCTGGCTGTTGAAGCGCGCCAGCCGCAGCGCCGCGCAGGCGGCGTACAGGAACGCCGCCAGCCAGCCGATCCGGCCGATGGTCACGCCATCGAGCTTCAGCGACATCAGCGCCCAGTGGTACATCACCAGCGCCGGCGCCATGCCGAAGCTGATCAGGTCGGCCAGCGAGTCGTACTGCACGCCGAACTCGCTCTGGGTGTTGGTCAGGCGCGCCACCCGGCCGTCGATGCCGTCGAGGATCGCGGCGACGAAGATCGCGATGCAGGCCGCCCCGTAGCGCCCCTGCGAGGCGGCGATGATGGCGAAGAAACCCGCGAACAGCCCGCCCGTGGTGAACAGGTTCGGCAGCAGGTAGATGCCGCGGCCGCGTGCCGGGCCGGGGGTGGGGGCGTCGTCTTCCATGGCCCGAGTTTACCGGGCCCGGGGCCTGGGAATCCCGCGACGGCCGTCAAGCACCGCGGAACCGCGGCTTGCGCGCCCGCCTCGGGGGTGCTGCAATCGCGTCCATCCCCCCGCCCCCCCTTTTCCTCGATTCCCCAGGAGCTTTCCATGCGCCATCCGATCCTCGGCACCGCTCTGGCGCTGGTCGTCGCCGCGTTCGCCACCGGCGCCGGCGCCGACGAGGTCTACCAGTGGAAGGACGCCAACGGCGTCACCCACTATTCGGAGTCCCCGCCGCCGAGCGGCAATTATCAGCAGCGCAAGATCACCGATTCCGGCGCCAGCACTTCGCAGACCACCACCGCCGCCGGGCAGGCCTCCACGCCCGCCGCCGCCGAGAATTCGCAATGCGCCATCGCGCGCCGCAATATCGAGACGTTGCGAAGCGAGGGACCGGTGCAGCAGGACGACGGCGAAGGCAACGTTCGCGAGCTGGATGCCGACGAGCGCGCCAACCAGCTGGAGCTGGCCCAGGCGGCGGTGCAGGCCTACTGCACCGACGACGCACCCGTCGGCTGAGCCATGCGCCTGACCTGGGCCGTGGTGCTGGGCTTGGTGGCCGGCGGCGCGCTGGCCTGGTGGCTGTCGCGCGACCCGCCGGAAGCGGCGCAAGCCAGGCGCGATCGCGCCGAAAACGCCGCGGCCGCCGCGGCCGGGGACGCCGGCCCGGCGCTGTACCGCTGGCGCGACGATGCCGGCAACCTGCAGATTACCGAACGGCCGCCGGGCGGCCGCCATGCCGGGCGCAGCTACGAGAAAGTCGACGTGCAGCCGCGCGAGGGGATCGAGGTCCACGGCGAGCGGCGCTGAGCGCCGGCCGGGAACTCGGGACTTCGGTTTCGGCGAACGCGCCCCCGCATTCCGGACCGGCCCCGGAATGCACGGACGCGAGCGGTGCGGGCGCGGTTTCGATCCGCGTATCCGTATCCTGCCCTTCTCGAAACCGCAAGAGCCGTCCGGAACGAAATTCCCGCATCCGGGCCTCAACGCTGGCAGAATCGCGGGTCCGCTTTCGACGAATCCCCTGCCATGCGCCTGTCGCAGTTCCATCTCCACACCAGCAAGGAAACGCCCGCCGACGCCGAGATCGTCAGCCACCAGCTGATGCTCCGCGCCGGCATGGTCCGCAAGCTCGCCGCCGGCATCTACACCTGGTCGCCGCTGGGCCTGCGCGTGCTGCGCAAGGTCGAGGCGATCGTGCGCGAGGAAATGAACGCCGCCGGCGCGATCGAGCTGCTGATGCCGTCGGTGCAACCGAAGGAATTGTGGGAGGAAAGCGGGCGCTGGCAGAAATTCGGCGGCCAGCTGCTGAAACTGCGCGATCGCAAGGACGCCTGGTATTGCGTCGGCCCCACGCACGAGGAAGTGATCACCGACCTCGCCCGCAACGAACTGGCGAGCTACAAGCAGCTGCCGGTGAACTTCTACCAGATCCAGACCAAGTTCCGCGACGAGATCCGCCCGCGCTTCGGGGTGATGCGCGCGCGCGAGTTCCTGATGAAGGATGCTTATTCCTTCCATCTCACCGATGCCGACCTGGATCGCGAATACCGCAACATGCATGCGGCTTATACCCGCATCTTCGCCCGGCTCGGGTTGAAGTTCCGCGCGGTACAGGCCGATTCCGGCGCGATCGGCGGCGACGCCTCGCAGGAATTCCACGTGCTGGCCGACTCCGGCGAGGACGCGATCGCTTTCTCCACCGGTTCCGACTACGCCGCCAACGTCGAAACCGCGGTCGCCGCCGCGCCCGGCCCACGCGCGGTCGCCGCCGAGGAACTGCGCAAGGTCGAAACGCCGACGCAGCGCACCTGCGAGGACGTGGCCGCGCTGCTCGGCATTCCGCTGGCGCGGACGGTCAAGTCGATCGCGGTGATGGCCGACGACGGCTTCGTGCTGGCGCTGGTGCGCGGCGATCACGGCGTCAACGAGATCAAGCTGGCCAAGGTGCCGGGCCTGGCCGACTACCGCATGGCCACCGAGGCCGAGATTCTCGCCCACATGGGCAGCGAGCCGGGTTTCCTCGGGCCGGTCGGCATGCGCGGCGTGGTCCGCGTGGTCGCCGACCGCGAAGTCGCTGCGCTGGCCGATTTCGTGGTCGGCGCCAACGAGGCCGGCTACCACCTGGCTGGCGTCAACTGGGGCCGTGACCTGCCCGAGGTGGAAACCGTCGCCGACATCCGTAACGTGGTCGCCGGCGATCGCGCCGAGGACGGCGGCGAGATCCGCATCGCCCGCGGCATCGAGGTCGGTCATGTGTTCCAGCTCGGCCGCAGGTACGCCGAAGCGATGGACTGCACGGTGCTCGACGAAACCGGCAAGGCGGCGGTGCCGGCGATGGGCTGCTACGGCATCGGCGTCTCGCGCGTGGTCGCCGCCGCGATCGAGCAGAACCACGACGACGCCGGCATTCTCTGGCCCGAACCGATGGCGCCCTGGCAGGTCGCGGTCTGCGTGATCAACCCCAAGCAGAATCCGTCGGTGATCGAGGCGGCCGAAGCGCTGTATCGCGAGCTGCAGGCCGCCGGCATCGAAACCGTGCTCGACGATCGCGGGCTGCGTCCCGGCCCGATGTTCGCCGACATCGAACTGATCGGCATCCCGCACCGCGTGGTGGTGTCGGAACGCGGCCTCGCGGCCGGCACCTTCGAATATCGTGCGCGCAGCGCCGATGCGTCGGAGAACCTGGATCGCAGCGCGCTGTTCGCGCGCCTGCACGGCAACCGCTGAGCGGGCCGCAAGGAATATCCGCGATTTTCGGCCGTACCTCGGCCATACTCCGGCCCGACAGCGCAAGACATCTGCCGGATCGATTAACTCGGAATTTGTCAAGAGTTAACTGAATGGATTATGATCCCGGGTCGCCACGGACCGGCATTCCCTTTACCCATAATCTGGAGCACTTGATGGCAATCGATCTGAACGACCTGTCGGCCAGGGAACTCGACTCGCTGATCACCCAGGCGAAGCAGCGCAAGACCACGCTGAAGAAGCGCAAGCCGATCGCCGCGGTCCGCAAGAAGCTCGAGACCCAGGCGCAGGCGGAGGGCTACAGCATCGCCGAACTGTTCGGCGGTCGTACCGCCAAGACCGTCACCGCGACGCGCAAGACCGCAAAGAAGGCAACCAAGCGTCGCAAGCTCGGCAAAGTGGCGCCGAAGTACCGCAATCCCGCCAACAGGACCGAAACCTGGACCGGTCGCGGCAAGCAGCCGCGCTGGCTGGCCGCGCAGGTAAAGAAAGGCAAGAAGGTCGAGGACTTTTTGATCAAGAAGTGATCATGGCCTCGTGTAGACGAAAACGCCGGCGAAAGCCGGCGTTTTTGTTGTCGGGACTCGGGAAGAGCTTATGGTCAAGTCATCCTGTCGCAAGCCGGAGGCGCTTTACGACGGCCGTCGGGTGGTCATCCAGTGGTTTTTTGCTGCGCATCTAAACGGATACCGGCTAGTCATTGACACCGGCCGTGGCGACGGCGTTTGTCTCGGCGCAACGGAGAGGGCTGCCTGGCGCGGCTAGTCATTGACACCGGCCGTGGCGACGGCGTTTGTCTTGGCGCAACGGAGAGGGCTGCCTGGCGCGGCGCGATCAAAGATGCTTGCGCGCCGGCAGCAACAGGTTGCCGAACAACAGGCCGGCGATCAGCGCGAGGATGATGTTGAGCACCGCCAGCATCGCCTGCTGGCCGAGGGTGACGTCCTGCTGCTGGATCAGGGTCATCAGTCCGCGCAGGCTGGCGCTGCCGGGTACCAGCATGATGATCCCGGGCACCCGGATCACCGCACCCGGACGGTTGGCCCAGCGCGCGTAGCCGTTGCCGGCGGCGGTCAGCACCAGCGCGGACAGGAACAGCCCAATCGACGCACCCCAGACGACGCCGGCATGGCGCGAGATCAGATAGCCCGCGGCCGCGGCCAGCATCACCAGCGGATAATCACGGCGATGCGCGCGGAACAGGATCGCGAAGGCCAGCGAAGCCGTGCCCAGCGCCAACCATTCCACCCAGTCCGGCTGCGGCCGCAGCGCCCGCACCTGCGGCTCGATCCCGAGCAGTTGCGCCAGCGTCAACGCGATCACGGTGCCGACGGTGAGCTTGAGCACGGTGGTCACCGCACCGGCGAAGCGCGCGGTGCCCGACACCAGGTGCTGGCTGGTCAGTTCGGTGACCGCGTTGGTCAGCGCCATGCCGGGCAGCATCACGATCAGCGAAGCGATCACTACCGTGTTGAGATTGAGCGGCGCCACGAATCCGGCCACGACGATGGCCACGAAGCCGGCGAGCATGCCCGCCAGCGCGTCGCCCGCCTCCTTCAGCCGCTGGCCGTTGCGGGTGGCCAGGTCGAGCAGGCCGATCAGCAGGCCGATGGTCGCCGCGGTGGCGATGTCCAGCCACGGCAGCCGCCACAGCCCGGCCACGCCGGCGGCGATCATGGCGAACGCGAGCACGTGCAGGGTCTTGCCGCGCCAGCCGGGGCGGCGCAGGTCGAGCGCACGCAGCGCGGCGTGGCCCTCGGCCAGGTCGAGCGCGCCCGCCATCACCTCCTCGGCGATGCGATCGACCTCGCACAGGCTGTAGAGATCGACCTCGCCCGGCGCCATCCGGATCACGCGGGTGGTATCGCTGTCGCCGGGCGGGCGCTGCGGATCGCTGAAGGACAGCACCATGCCGGTCGGGTTGACCCAGGGCTCGCAATCCAGGTCCAGCTGCTGCGCGATGGCGACCACCGTGCTCTCCAGCCGCTGCGCGGTGGTGCCGTAGGCATGCAGTTGCTCCGCCAGCTCCACCACGAAGGCGATGCGGGCGGCGTAACCGTAGGTGCGAGGGGAGGCGCGGGTCATCGGCACAGGATCGCACGCGCGCGGCCGCGCCGACAGCCGCCCGGCACCGGCGCGGCGCGCCCGCAGCAACGGCCGACGCCGTTCCGCGGCCGCTTGACCGCGCGCCGCCGCGATTGCGTACTCTATGGCGATGCCAGTGCACAGGAACCGTGCTTCCGCATGACCCCGCCCGCCTCAGCGCCGAGCATCGAGACCGATCCCGACGACGCCTCGCGGCTGCGCCTGAGCGGGCGCTGGACGCTGCGCTTCTCCGGCGAAATCGGCGCCTGCCTGCGCGAGATCCCGGAAAGCGTGCGCGAGATCGACGCCAGCGGCGTCGAGCGCATCGATTCGGTCGGCGTGCTGCAGCTGATCCGCTTCGCCCGGCGCCGCGAACTGGATTTCGACCGGTTCCGCTTCCATGACAACCATCACGCGCTGGTCGAGGCGATCGAGGACGTGGCCGACGACCGACCGCCGCGCAAGCGCGAGTACGGCTTCGCGGCCGCGCTCTACCGCCTCGGTTTCGCGGTACAGGGCAACTGGAAGGAAGCCGTCGCGCTGGTCAGCTTCCTCGGCGAGAACCTGTTCAAGCTGGTGCGCCTGGTGAAGGAGCCGTCGCGCTTCCGGCTCACCTCCACCGTGCACCACATGGAACAGGTGGGCCTGGACGCGGTGCCGCTGGTGATGCTGCTGTCGTTCCTGGTGGGCGCGGTGATCGCCTTCCTCGGCTCGACCATCCTGGCCGACTTCGGCGCTCAGATCTTCGTGGTCGAGCTGGTCAGCATCGCCTTCCTGCGCGAGTTCGCAGTGCTGCTGACCGCGATCATCCTCGCCGGCCGCACCGCCAGCGCGTTCACCGCGCAGATCGGCGCGATGGTCAGCCGCGAGGAGGTCGACGCGATCCGCACCCTGGGCCTGGACCCGGTGGACCTGCTGGTGCTGCCGCGGATCATCGCGCTGCTGGTGATGCTGCCGCTGCTGACCTTCCTGGCGATGGTCGCCGGCCTGGCCGGGGGCGTCTCGGTCGGCGCCTTCAGCCTGGACATCCCGCCGCCAGCCTACCTGGCGCGCATGCAGGATACCTTCGAACTGCGGCACATGCTGGTCGGCCTGTCGAAGGCGCCGGTGTTCGCAATGCTGATCGGCCTGATCGGCTGTCTGGAGGGTCTGCGGGTGGAAGGCACCGCGCAATCGGTCGGCGAGCGCACCACCTCGAGCGTGGTGCAGTCGATCGCGCTGGTCATCGTGCTCGATGCGATCGCTGCGATCTGGTTCATGCACATCGGCTGGTAGGATCGTGATTGATGACCGGCAATTGGTGATTCGTAGCAGCAGATGACTAACGCGTCGGAGATCCTGCCTTGGATTTGACCAATCACCAATCACCAATCACCAATCACGGCCACGCCGACGAACAGCCGATCATCCGCGTGCGCGGCATCGAGAACCGCTTCGGCAAACAAGTCGTGCACGAAGGGCTGGACCTGGACGTGCGCCGCGGCGAGATCCTCGGCGTGGTCGGCGGCTCCGGTTCCGGCAAGTCGGTGCTGATGCGCACCATCCTCGGCCTGCGCAAGCCCCAGGCCGGGCAGATCGAGGTGCTGGGCGTGGACGCGCGCAGCGAAGATCCGGTCTCGCGGCGCCATGTCGAGCGCAACACCGGCGTGCTGTTCCAGGACGGCGCACTGTTCTCCTCGCTGACCGTCGGCGAGAACGTGCAGGTGCCGCTGAAGGAGTACTATCCGCAGCTCAGCGATTCACTGCGCTACGAACTCGCCCTGCTCAAGGTCAAACTGGCGGGGCTGCCGGCAGATACCATCGACAAGCTGCCGTCGCAGCTGTCCGGCGGCATGCGCAAGCGCGCCGGCGTGGCGCGCGCACTGGCGCTGGATCCGCCGTTGATGTTCCTGGACGAGCCCACCGCCGGGCTCGATCCGATCGGCGCGGCCGCCTTCGACCAGCTGATCCGCACCCTGCAACAGGCCCTCGGATTGACGGTGTTCCTGATCACGCACGATCTGGATACGCTGTACGCCATCTGCGACCGGATCGCGGTACTGGCCGATCGCAGGGTGCTGGCCACGGCGCCGCTGGCCGAGGTGGAACGACTCGATCATCCGTGGGTGCAGGAATATTTCCACGGTCCGCGCGCCCGTGCCGCACGGAAGTCCGGGAATCGGGAATCGGGAATCGGGAATGGATGAAATCCTCGCTACCTTGCATTCTTCGTATCACCCGGCGGCCCGGCACCAGCGCGCGGTTCGTGCCTCGAGATGACCGAAACAGCGGCGCCGTTCCCGATTCCCCATTCCCCATTCCCGATTCCCGGCCCTGACTCATGGAAACAAAAGCCAACTATGTCCTGATCGGCGTCTTCACCATCGCGGTGACGGTGTTCGGCCTGCTGTTCGCGCTATGGGCGGCCAAATATGCCTCCGACCGCAGCTGGGAGACCTACGCGGTGGTGTTCAACGAGCCGGTCACCGGCCTGTCGGAGGGCAGCAGCGTGCAGTACAACGGCATCGCCGTCGGCACGGTGCAGAACCTGCATCTGGCGCCGGACGATCCGCGCCAGGTGATCGCACAGCTGCGCCTCGATGCGCAGGCGCCGATCAAGGTCGACACCCGCGCCAGGCTGTCGATGACCAGCCTGACCGGACCGCCGATCATCCAGCTCACCGGCGGCAGCCCCAATGCGCCGCGCCTGATCGACCGCTCCGATCGCGAGGTGCCGATCATCCTCACCGAACCGTCCGCGCTGCAGAACATCGCCGACATCGCCAACCGCCTGGTCGAGCGGCTGGACACGCTGTTCAGCGACGACAACATCGCCAAGATCGACAGCACGCTGACCAATATCGAGAACGTCACCGCGGCGCTCGGCGACGGCCGCGAAGACATCACCGAACTGCTGCGCTCGGCGCGCTCGGCCAGCGAGCGGCTGGAGCGCACGCTGGATTCGACCAACGCGGTGATCGGCGAGTTCGACCGCGGCTTCGTGCAGGAACTGCCGCAGCTGATGGAGAAACTGGACCGCACCCTGGTCCGGCTGGATTCGGCTGCCAACGGCGCCGACGCGATCCTCAACGAGAACCGCGCCGCCATCAACAGTTTCGCCAACGACGGCCTGTCGCAGCTCGGACCGACGCTGGGCGAACTGCGCGCGTTGGTCCGCGACCTGCGCCGGATCAGCGACCGCCTCGAGAGCAATCCCGCGCGCTACCTGCTCGGTCGCGACGCCCCCAAGGAGTTCGAACCGGAATGAACACCGCCAACCGATCCCACCGGGCGCCGGCATTGCCGCGCCGGAACCGCATCACGGCCGGCGCGCTGCTGCGCTCGGCCGTGCCGGCGATCGCCGCCATTGCGCTGGCTGGCTGCAGCGTGCTCGGCAGCGGCGGCACCAGCGCGCGCGCCACGATCTATGCGCCGGATGTCCGCGTCCAGGCCGATCCGGCCTGGCCCAGCGTGCAGTGGCAGCTCGCCATCGGCGGCGCCTCCGCCTCGCGCGTGATCGACAGCCCGCGCATCAACGTGCGGCCGACGCCGGCGGAACTGCAGGTCTATGCCGGCGCATCCTGGGCACAGCCGTCGACCAACCTGATCGAGGACACGCTGCTGCGCGCGTTCGAGGATTCCGGCCGGATCAACGCGGTCGCCCGCAGCGACACCGGGATCCGTGCCGACTACAAGCTGGTGCTGGACGTGCGCCGTTTCGAATCCGACTACACCGGCCTCGCCGTGCCCGACGCGACGATCGAGATCGCCGCCAAGCTGCTCTACAACCGCGACCAGCGCGTGGCCGCCTCGCGCACGTTCCTGCAGGCGGCGCCCGCCGCCAGCACGGAGGTCGACGACGTGGTCGCCGCGTTCGAGCAGTCGCTGGCCGCGATCACCCGCGACATCGTCGGCTGGACCCTGACCAGCGGCGAGGCGGATGCAGCGGAGGCCCAACGACCATGACCGCCAGTCCCTGCCGCGGGATGCGTTCCCGCAGGCCCCCGGACCCGTAGAGCCGAGCTTGCTCGGCTGCGCGGGCTCCGGAGCCGGGAGCAGCGGAGCAAGCTCCGCTCTACGACGGGGAGGCGGTGGTCGTGGCGAACGACAGCGTCGCGATCACGCCCTGCGTCTCGCCGGGCACCACGCGCACGCTCCAGCCGTACAGGTCGCACAGCCGGCGCACGATCGACAGGCCGATGCCGCCGCCCTGGGAGTGCTCGGCGTGGGTGCCGCGATAGCCGCGCTCGAACAGCCTGGCCGCGTCCTCGGGGCTGAGGCCGGGTCCCGAGTCGACCACCTCGACCGCCTGCTGCCGCATCCGCACCACCACCTCGCCGGCGTTGGTGTACTTGACCGCGTTGCCGATCAGGTTGCCCAGCGCCACCGAGACCGCCGCCTCCGGCGCGTCGACCACCAGGCCGGACTCGCCCTGCAGCCGCAGCTCCAGCGGCTTGTTGCGGATCTGGGTGCGGTGCGCATCCAGCAACTGCTCGGCGACCTTGGCCACGTCGGTCGCGCCATGCCCGCGCTCGTTGCGCGAGAGCAGCAGCAGCGCGCTGATCAGGTCGGTGCATTGCTGCTCGGCGCGCTGGATGCGCAGCAGCCGCGCCTCGGTCTTGTCGTCGAGCCCGGGCCTGGCCAGCAGCAGCTCGACCGCGCCCCTGATCACCGCCAGCGGCGTGCGCAGCTCATGGCTGACGTCGGCGTTGAACTCGCGATCGCGCTGCACCACCTCGGTCAGGCGCGCGGCGTAGTCGTCCAGCGCGCCGGCGAGCTGGCCGACCTCGTCGTCGGGGAAGTGCGCCGCCAACGCCGCGGGCCGCGTGCTGCTGTCCGAATCCTGCAGGCGCCTGGCGAGGTCGGAGACCGGGCTCATCACCCGTGACGCCGCCCACCACCCGATCAGCAACGACAACAGGGAGACCAGCAGCACCGAACCCAGGATCGCGCGCTGGAACTGCGCCTCGCCGCGCGCGGCCTGGGTCATGTCGTAAGCGAGGAAGAACCACTCCTCCGGCGTCTTGCGCACCGCCAGCTTGTACGAGAACGGCTCGCCGTTCTCGTCCACGCCGCTGAGGTTGTGGATGCCGTCGGGCAGGTCGTACCAGTCCGGCTGCTCGACCTTGAGCATTTCGAAGCGCTCGCGCTTGACCACCCGTCCGATCATCTGCTGCAGCGGCAGATCGGGGCTGCTGGTGGGGTCGCTGTAGAAGCGCCGCGCGAACTCGTCGATGTTGCGGTTCATCACGTCCTCGACCAGGTCGTTCTCGACGCGGTTGCGCGCCTCCTGGGTCAGGAACGCGAACAGCGCGGTGAGGCCGAAACCGAGCAGGACGAAGGAGAGGATGATGCGGCTGCGCAGGCGCCGCCGGTAGCGTCTGACCCGACGCGCTGGTGTCGCCTCGGGCGTCGGATCTGTCGACATGTGCGGGACGAGCGGGCGGGAGACTAGCTGCTGCCCTCGGGCGCGGCGATGCGGTAGCCGATACCGTGGCGGGTCTGGATCAGAGGCGTGTCGAACGGCTTGTCGATCACCGCGCGCAGGCCGTGGATGTGCACCCGCAACGAATCCGAATCCGGCAGCTCCTCGCCCCAGACCCGGGTTTCCAGCTCCTGCCGCGTGACCACCGCCGGCGACGCCTCCATCAGCGACTGCAGGATCTTGAGCGCGGTGGGATTGAGCTGCAGCAGCTTGCCCTGGCGGCGCACTTCCAGGGTGTCGAGGTTGTATTCGAGATCGGCCGTTTCCAGCACCCGCGTCTGCACGCCGCGGCCGCGCCGCGACAACGCGTTGAGCCGTACCTCGACCTCCTGCAGCGCGAACGGCTTGATCAGGTAGTCGTCGGCGCCGGAGTCGAAGCCGGAGAGTTTGTTGTCCAGCGAATCGCGCGCGGTCAGCATCAGCACCGGCGTCTGCTTGCGCGCCTCGTTGCGCAGCTTGCGGCAGACTTCGAGCCCGTCCATCCCGGGCAGGTTGAGGTCGAGCACGATCGCGTCGAAATCGTGGACCACGGCCAGGTGCAGACCGGTGACGCCGTCGGCGGCGAAGTCGACGGTATGGCCACGGTCTTCGAGGTAATCGCCGAGGTTCGCGGCGATGTCCTGGTTGTCTTCGATCACGAGGATGCGCATCGGCGAGGGATTCCGTGTTGGGGGCGGGTGGGCGGGCGGGAGACGGTGTCGCCGTTGGACCGGAGAAACGGCGGCTGGTTTCCCGTGATCGACAGATTCTGGCACAAAGCCGGTGCGAAGCCGGCCTCGTCCGTACCGTGGATACAAAGGACCCAGGCGAAATCATCGCCTGGGTCAATGAGTATTGCCCGATTGCCCGTAATCTGCCGACTGACTGGTTGGAACGGAACAGGAGGCAAGCAGATTGCGGACTGCGCACGCTACGCCCGGCACGATTAAACCACCGTTAAGCGGGCTGTTACTTTCGGGTTAATCGGGAGGACTGCCGCGGTTTCCGCCCGTCGCTCCGGACCTGGCCGCCGACGGTCGCGGCCACGAACTCGACGATCTGCCCGGCGACATCGGTGCCGGTGACCGCCTCGACCCCCTCCAGCCCCGGCGAGGCGTTGACCTCGAGCACCAGCGGCCCGCGCCGCGAGCGGATCAGGTCGACGCCGGCCACGCCCAGTCCCAGCGCCTGCGCGGCGCGGATCGCCACCGCCTGCTCGTCCCGCGACGGCAGCGCCGCGTGGCCGCTGCCGCCACGGTGCAGGTTGGAGCGGAAGTCGCCCGGCGGCGCCTCCCGCTGCATCGCCGCGACCACGCGCTCGCCGACCACCAGGCAGCGCAGGTCGCGCCCCTCGGCCTCGGCCACGAACTCCTGCACCAGGAAATTGGCGTACAGCCCGCGCAGCGCCTCGATCACGCCGCGCGAAGCCGACGGCTTTTCGGTCAACATCACCCCGGCGCCCTGGGTGCCCTCGTTGAGCTTGATCACGTGCGGCGGCGGGCCGAGCATCGACAGCAGGTCCGCGGTGTCGTCGGGGTTGTCGCCGAACACCGTCGCCGGCAGGTCGATGCCCTGGGCCGCGAGCAGCTGGTGACAGCGCAGCTTGTCGCGTGCGCGTGCGATCGCCGCGGAGGGATTGGGCGTGTAGGTGCCCATCAGTTCGAACTGGTGCAGCACGGCGTTGCCGTAGCGCATCACGGATGCGCCGATCCGCGGGATCACCGCGTCGTAGCCGGCGACCGGCCGCCCTTTGTAGTGCATCGAGAATCCGTCCGCCGCGATCCGCATGTAGCAGCGCAACGGATCCAACACCCGCACGCTGTGGCCGCGCGCCCGCGCGGCTTCGACCAGGCGCCGGGTCGAGTACAGCTTGCTGTTGCGCGAGAGGATGGCGAGCTTCATGGGCGGCGATCGTGATCCTGGCGGGATCCGGGCCGCCGTTATACCGCAACGCCGCGTCCGAGCGCGCGCCCGATGGCCGTCACCGATGCATGCGCCGGGGTATCCCGTGATCCGTTCCCGCCCCGCAAGCGGGGAAACGGGGCGTGGCGTATCCCGGTCGCCCCAATGACGGCGGGCGGCGGCACGTCGCGATTGCGGACCGACAAGGCGCGGCGAAGGCGAAGATCGATCGAATAAAAAGAACCGCCTGCCACCGCGCGCGCGGATGCGCGGCGCGACGGCAGGCGGCCGGGAAACTAGTGGCGCACGTCCAGGATCACGCCGTCGAAGCTGCGCGCGCCGACGACCTGGATGTAGTAGGTGCCGGGCTGCGGCCGCATGATCCGGACCGTTTCGGCGTTGGTGCCGCGGCGACGGCTGCGGAAATCGGCCGTGTCCAGCGTCGGCGGCTCGCCGTGCCGGACCCGCAGGTCGGCGTCGCCGATCCCGCCATGCGTCGCCAGGCTCAGCGGCCCCGTCCCCGCTGGAATCTCCAGCGAGAACAGCAGCGCCTCGCCCGCGCGGCTGGCCAGTCCGGCCATGGGCTGCCGGTTGTAGACCGGCATCGGCACGAGCGGCCGGTCGCAGGGCTCGCCCGGATCGCACGGCGGATCCAGAACCGCCGAGACGGCGGCATGCGCATCGACGATGCCGGCGCCCATCAGCCGGTCCCGCGGAATCTGGATCGGCCAGGGGAAGGGTCGTGCCGACGAGACCAGCAGGTCGTGCAACTGCTGCGGCGGCAGCGGCGTCTCCGCGACGCTCTGCACCAGCGCGGCGACACCGGCCACGTGCGGCGCCGCCATCGAGGTGCCCATCATCCCCGCATAGCTGGCGCCGCCCGGCACCGGGCCCTCGGGGCTGTCGTGCCAGGCCTGCCAGATGTAGCTGAACTGGTCGTAGACGATGTCGCCGCCGGGCGCGGACAGGTCCACGCCGGCGCCGACGTTGGTGTAGTAGCTGATGTCGCCTTCGCGGCCGGTCGCCGCCACGGTGACGACGTTGGCGCAGCCGCCCGGCGTGACTGCCGCCACGTCCTGGTACCAATTGGAATTGCCGGCGGCGACCACCACGAGGCTACCGTTGCCGACCGCGGTGTCGATCGCCGTCTGCATCGGCGAGTCCGCCTCACAGGTGTACCAGCCCGACAGGCTGAGGTTGATCACCTCGGCCGGGTCCGGATTGTCCGGCACGCCTTCGACGCTGCCGCCGGAGGCCCAGACGATCGCGTCGGCGATGTCCGAATCATAGCCGAATCCGCAGCGCCCCAGCACGCGCATCGGCAGCACCTTCGCGTCCGGCGCCACGCCGGCCAGGCCGATGCCGTTGCCGGTCGCCTGCGCCACCGTGCCGGCGACATGGGTGCCGTGCCAGGAACTGGGCATGATCCCGCAGACGTCCGGATCGTCGTTCCAGGTACCGGGATCGAGACCGCCGGGCACGCGGTCGGCGCTGTCGCGGCGCGAGAGCACCGGGTCGGTGATGAAGTCATAGCCTTCGAGCATGTTGGCGTCGAGGTCCGGATGCGCGGTGACCCCGGTGTCGAGCACCGCGACCACCACGCCGTCGCCGGTCGCGCGCTGCCAGGCCCCGGTGGCGTGGACGCCGCCGGCGTAGCCGTGCAGATGCCACTGCAGTTCGACGAAGTCCGGATCGTCCGGTGTCGCCGACACGGAGCCGTCCGTGGCGACCAGGCCGGCATGCGCGAGCAGGCGGTCGATCCCCGCGTACTCCACCGTCGGATCCGCCGCCAGCTGCTCGACGAAGCGCTCGGCCTGCACGCGATCGAGCGGCGACGAGGTGCGCACGACGACCGCGCCGCCGGCGGTGTGGCGCAGCAGCGAGGCGCGCAGCGCGCCGGCAGGTCCCGTTGCCGGGGCAGCCGCCAACCCACTGCGCGCGAGCGCCGCGTCCAGGCTGTCTTGCGCCGCCCGCGGATCGCGCGCGGGTGCCGCGCCGTCGCGGTAGCGGACGACGAAGCGCTGGTGGCGCTGGGCAATGCCGGCGTCCTGCAGCGATGCCGCCTGTGTCCGCGGCAGCATCGTGCCGCCCTCGGCCGCGACGGCCGCATGCGCGGACAAAGACAACCCCACGGCGGCGGCGAGACATGCGAGGGGAAAGCGCTTGGTCGGATCGGACATCGGGATCACTCCGGGTCTGCGCCGGGGGGAAGCATCTCCCGGCAGAGGACTGGGGAATCCGCGCGCATCGAGGCACGCGCGGATCCGTTCGTTCGGCGAAGGCCGCGCATTACCAGCTGAAGCCGGCGCCGGCCGAGACGCTGCTCTCGCCGCCGGACACCGCGCCGCCGAACGAAATGCTGGCGCGGTTGCCGAGCGCGCGCTGGTAACCGACCGCGATCGCCTGCTCGCCGCCCTGGGCGCCGACGCCGACGCCGACGCGGTTCTGCCCGGCGAGTCCGGCGGTGTTGAGCGCCATGCCGGCATAGGCGCCGCTCATCGCGCCCATGCGGTCGATGCGGCGATCCTGGTGGCGGAAGCGCTCGTCGATCTCGCCGCGCAGCGAGGTGAAGTTGTCCTCCCAGGCGGCGAACTGCTCGTCGGTGTAGGCCTTGGCCTGGTTCAGCGTGCGCGCGTCGCCGGCGTCGACCTGCGCCACGTTGGCCGCATCGCTGTCGTCGACGCCCTCGGCGACGTTGGTGACGCGCCGCTGGTTGTCGGCGCTGCCGACCGAGACCGTATTGGCCTGGTCCGCGACGGATCCTTGCCCCAGCGCTACCGAACCTTCGGCGGTGACGCTGGCGCCCTGGCCGACGGCCGTGCCCGAGGCGGCCTCGACATTCGCGTCGGCGCCGACCGCGACCGCGTTGGTCGCCTCCACCGAGATCGCTGCGGCGCTGCCCACCGCGGTGCTGTTCTCGGCATCCACCCTCGCACCGTTGCCGATCGCGGTGTCGTTGTCGTCGGCGGCGACGCTGGAGTTGCCGACCGCGAGGCCCTTGCCGCTGCCGTTGCCGCTGCCGTTTCCGTTTCCGTTTCCGTTTCCGTTTCCGTTTCCGTTTCCGTTTCCGTTTCCGTGGCCACCTTGCTCCAGCGCTCCGACCCGGCTGTCGAGCCCCGACAGCGCACCGTCGAGCGCGCCGAGGGCGTCGCCGACGTTGCCGTAGTAGCTGCCCTGGACGGAGAACACCGATCCGATCAACTTGCCGTTGGCGTCCACCACCGTGCCGCCGCCGAAGGCGGTGGCGACCGAATCCATCGCCGCGTGCACCTGCCCGCCGTTCACCGCATCGCGGCTGGCGGCCTTGATCGCCCCCGCGGCGACATTGCCCAGCCGGGTGCCGCCCTCGCCGTCGAGGCTGATGCGGTCGTGGCTGTCGTCGTCGTAGGTCACCGCGTTCACGGCCACGCCCTCGATGTCGCCGATGCGGTCCTCCATGCCGTCCACCCGGCCCTCGACCACCCCGACGCGTTCGTTGGTCTCGAACAGCTGGCTGCCGTTGACCGCGTCGGTGCTCTCCTCCGACACCTCGCCCGCCGCGACATTGGTCAGAACGGTGCCCTGCGCGCCGTCGAACGTGACGCGGTCGTGGCTGTCGTCGTCGTAGGTGATCGCGTTCTCGCTGATATGCCCGATCTCGTCGGCGACGGCGCTCAGCTGATCGAGGTTCACCGCATCGGTGCCCGCGGTGCCGGCGGCGACGTTGACGACCTGGCGCTCGGCGCCTTCGCTGCCGACCGAGACCGTGTTCTCGCGGGCCGCAATGGCGCCGCGCCCCAGCGCGACGCTGTTGTCCGCCGTCGCCCAGGCGTCCACGCCCAGCGCCATGCTGGACAGGCCGTCGGCCTGGCTGCGGAAACCGAGCGCAACGCTTTCTTCGCCGTAGGCGCGCGCCACCTGCCCGACCGCCGTCGAGCTCTCGCCGAACGCCCCGCTGCCGCTGCCGACGGCAAGCGTGCGGATCGCGGCGGCGGTCGAGCCTTCGCCGAACGCGGTGGCGAACTCCCCCGCCGCCACCGACATCACGCCGACTGCCGTGCTGCGGTCGGCACGCGCGCTGCCGCCGATCGCAACCGCCATTTCGCCGCCGGCATAGGCGCCGGCGCCGACCGCGGTCGAGGCGTATTCCAGCGCGCGGGCACCGGCGCCGACCGCGGTGCTTTCGCGGCCGGAGGCGACCGTGGCGAACTCCTCCATTTCCCAGGTCTCGCCGTTCATCACGTAGAGATGTCCCCCGATCGCGGTGGCGCTGTCGGCGGTCGCCTCGCTGCCCGCGCCGAAGGCGCTGGC
Organism: Luteimonas salinilitoris; assembly: GCF_041300785.1. Taxonomy (NCBI): domain Bacteria; kingdom Pseudomonadati; phylum Pseudomonadota; class Gammaproteobacteria; order Lysobacterales; family Lysobacteraceae; genus Luteimonas; species Luteimonas salinilitoris. The sequence continues at coordinate 172,229 of NZ_JBFWIB010000001.1, read as the reverse complement.
ATAGTCGGCATCGGCGACGCTGTTGAAGCCGGTCGCGGTGGTCTTCTGCGCCATCGCGAACGCGCCGCTGCCAAAGGCGGACGCACCCAACTCGGCCGCGTACGCACCGGAACCGGCTGCGGTGGAGAAATCGCCGTCGGCCGCGGCGGCCTGATTGTTTTCGGCATCGCCGCGCGCGACGAAATAACGGTTGCTTGCAGTCGCTTCCTCGAGCTGGCCCATATTCACCGCGTCGGTAGCCTCGGTGCCGGCGGCGACATTGGTGATCTGGCGATCGAACGCCTCCACCCAATTGCCGTGGCTGTCGCGATAACCATTCGCCGCACCCACGGATACCGTGCCTTCACGATCGGCCACCGAGTAGGCGCCCAGGGCCACGGCGTTGGTCGCCAGCACGTCGGTCTCCGCACCCAGCGCCGTCGCGTGCGTGACGCGCGCCTTGGCCTGCCGACCGAAGGCGCTGGACTGCGCGCCCGCGGCGCCGGAATGCTGCCCGACCGCGGTGTTCGACTCGTCGTACGCCACCGCGCTGCTGCCGACGGCGACGCTGCGGTCGCCGTATGCCTTCGCCCGGTTGCCCAGCGCGACAGCGTGCACGCCGTCGGCCTGGGAGTTGGCACCCATGGACATGCTCCAGTCACCCGCGGCATGGCTCGCGGCACCGATCGCGACCGCCGACTGGCCCGAAGCCCGGGCAATCACGCCCAGAGCGACGGTGCCGCTTCCGGTAGCCTGCGCCGCCGAACCGACGGCGGTGCCGTCCTGCCCGGAAGCCACGGTCGACCAGGTCACGTCCTCGCCGGTTTCCATGTCGAACACCGTCAGCTGTCCGCCCAGCGCGGTGCTGCTGGTGCCGGCGGCCTCGCTGCTGGCGCCGTAGGCGGCGCTCATGTCGCCGGATGCCACGCTGTTGAAGCCGGAGGCGGTGGCGTTCCGGCCCAGTGCGAACGCGCCGCTGCCGAAGGCCGACGCACCCAGCCCGGCCGCGTACGCGCCCGAGCCGGCCGCAGTGGAGAAGTCGCCGTCGGCCGCGGCGACCTGGTCGTTCTCGTCGTCGCCGCGCGCGGCGAAGTAGCGGTTGCTCGCGGTGGCTTCCTGCAACTGGTCCAGGTTCACCGCGTCGGTGGCCTCGGTGCCGGCGGCGACATGGGTGATCTGGCGATCGATCGCCGCAACCTCGACCGGGATCACGCCGTCGTGGATGCGTGCCGGCGTGCCGACCGAAACCGAATTGGGCCGGTCCGCATACGAGTAGCTGCCCAGCGCGACGGCATTGTCGGCGCCAATGGCGACCTGCGAATGCGGCCCCAGCGCCATGCTGGTATCGGTGCCGGGAAAGACGATGCTGTTCCAGCCCAGCGCCACGCTTTGATAGCCGCCGACGGCGGCCTGGCCGCCCAGCGCCAGGCTGCTGTCGCCCTCGGCGAACGCGCCCACGCCGAGCGCGGTGCTGCGCGGGCCGCGCGCCTGCGACCAGCTGCCCACCGCGGTGCTGAACACGTCGTAGGCGCGCGCCTGGCCGCCGATGGCGACGCTCTGGTCGCCGCGCGCGGTGCTGGCCTGGCCGAGCGCGGTGGCGCTCTCGCCGCTGGCCTCCGACACCACGCCCAGCGCCGTGCTGCCGTAGCTGGTGGCGCGGGCGGCGGTGCCGACGGCGGTGCTTTCCTGGCCGGAGGCCTCGGTCGACCAGATCTCCTCTTCCCAGGTGCTACCGTTGATCACCACCATCTGCCCGCCGATGGCGACCGCGCTGTCGCCGGTGGCCTGGCTGCCGACGCCGTAGCTGGTACTCCACTGGCCCGAGGCCAGGCTGTTGAAGCCGCCAGCGGTCGCGTACTCGCCCATCGCGAAGGCGCCGCTGCCGAACGCCGAGGCACCGAGACCGACCGCATAGGCGGCCGAACCCACCGCGGTGGCGTAGTCGCCTTCGACCGCTGCCTCCTGCTCGTTGTCCGGACCGCCGCTGGCGGCGAGATAGCGGTTGTCCTCGGTCGCGGCGCTCAACTGGTCAAGGTTCACCGCATCGGTGCCCTCGGTGCCGGCGGCGACGTTGACGACCTGCCGCTCCATGCCGGCTGCACCAACCGAAACGGTGTTCTCGCGCTCTGCGATCGAACCCGCGCCCAGGGCGACGCTGCCGGCCGCCATCGCCCGGCTTCCGGCGCCCAGCGCCGAGGCTTGCCCGGCCGCCGCCATCGCGTCGCCGCCGAAAGCGCTGGCGCCCTCGCCCTGGCTCTCCGCCAGGTGCCCGACCGCAGTGCCGAGGTCGTCGAAGGTCTGTCCGCCGATGGCGATGCCGCGCGGACCCAGTGCCACCGCCGACGCACCGATCGCCACGCTGAAGTTGTCGAACGCGTAGGCGCCTCCGCCGACCGCCACGCTCCAGTGTCCGCGCGCGTTGGCACCCATGCCGACCGCGGTGGACTCCTCGCCGTGCGCTTGGGCGAGCGCACCGGCGGCGGTGGCGCCGTAGCGGGTCGCGCGCGCGGCGGAACCGAGCGCGGTGCTCTCTTGTCCGGAGGCGACGGTCGACCACTGCTGCTCCTCGCCGCTCTCCACGTCGAACACGGTCATCTGCCCGCCGATCGCGGTACCGCCGCGGCCGCTGGCCTGGCTGCCGGCGCCGTAGGCGGCGCTGTACTCGCCGGTGGCGGAACTGCCGTAACCGCCGGCGGTGGCCGACGCCCCCGATGCGAAGGCGCCGGTGCCGACCGCCGTGGTCCCGACCGCGAATGCGGAACTGCCGGCGCCGAGCGCGGTGGCGTGGTCGGCATCGGCCCAGCTGTTGGCGCCATAGGCGCTGCTCTCGCGGCCCCAGGCCTGGCTGTAGTGGCCACTGGCGCTGGCGTCGTCGGCGATCGCGGCGCTGCCCGCGCCGGCCGCGAGCGCACCGGCGCCGCTGGCCAGGGCGGCGTCGCTGCCGTCGCCGGCGCCGTCCGCCTGGAAATAGCTCACCCCTTCGGCCGCGGCCGGCGCGGGCGCGTCGCTGTCGCCCCGGACCGTCGCGACGGCGCCCGCGGCGCCGCTGTCGCACTCCTGGGCGTAAAAATCGGTATCGGCCTCCGGCCCGCATGTCGTGCCGGCGGCCGTGGAACGCTGGAGGCCTGTCGCCGCGGCGGGCGCGGTGGCGATCAGGGCGGCAATGGCGAGCGCCAGGGTCGTACGCTTCATCTCGTGCTCTCTCCTCCAGGGGGATCCGGAAATCGGGAAGGCGGGGCACTGCATGGGTAACGCCGGCCCCGCCCACGGCCGCGCCTGTCGGTCGCGGTCCGCAGCCGTCGATGCTTGGCAGCAAGCGGGCGCGGATGCCATTCCAATTCGATGACAACCGCTTTATCTCGACGTTTATCCCCGCACAATCAGGGGGTTGGCACCCTCGGCGGGGCATGCGTCCGCCGCCGCCGCGATGCGATCCGGACATGACGAGGCCCGCTCCGGGCCTGCGGCGCGGCACTCGGGGCTGCCGAGGGCAGAGAATCTAGCGTGCGGCGTCCGGCGGCTCGCGCAGCGTTTCCGGGATCCGGCGCTCGCCCGCCAGGCGCTGCGCGTCCTGCAGCGCCGCCTCCAGGGATTCGGTCTGGCCCAGGGCATGGAACAGCCGTGCCTGCAGCAGGGCAAGGTCGAAATCGCGACGCGTCCACGGTGCGACCCGTCCGACCAGGGCAGTGGCCTCGGCCAGGTCGCCGCGCTCGATCAGCCAGGGCGCATAGGCGAGCACCGCCTGCGCGATGTCGCCGGGCACCCCGTCCTGCTCGGCCTGCGCCACGGCGGCGCGGTAGCTGCGTTCGGCATCGTCGTCGCGGCCCTGCGCGCGGGCCGCGAGTGCCTCGAGCAGGCGCCCGGTCACGCCGGCATCGGCGCCGACCAGGATGTCGTCGCGCAACGGCCGGTCGATCTGCAGCGCCGCCTGCTGCCGCAGCCACTGCATCCAGCGCAGGCGCGACGGCCAGGTCTCGGGCGCCCAGTCCTGCAGGGCGGCATCGACGATCGCGATCGTCCGCGCCGGATCGCCGCTGCGCCAGGCCAGTTCCGCCTGCAGTGCGTCGTTGCGATGGAAGTCGCCCGGCAGCACCGGCCCGCCGCCGTACTCGTCCAGCAGCGCGCGCGCGGCCTCGAACCGGCCCTCGCGGATCATCACCTCGGCATGGCCGAGCGCGACATTGGTTGCCAGGGTGACGTCGCTCACCTGTTCGCGCAGCGCCCAGGCCTGCTCGGCCGCGGCGCGCGCCTGGTCCGGCTGCAGCAGCCGCAGATGGGTGACCGCCAGCGCCGAATGCATCGCCACCAGCTCATGGATGGCGCCGAAGCGCCGGAACTCCGCCGCCGCCTTGCCCAGGTATTCGAGCGACTGCGCGGGCCGGCCGCGCTCGCCCTCGAGGTGGCCGAGGTTGGCGTCGACCCGCGCCACCGACAGCAGGTCGCCGGTACGCGCCAGCAGGATGCGCGCCCGCCCCAGGTCCTCCAGCGCACCGGCGAACTTGCCCAGCGCGGCCCGGGTCACGCCGCGGCCGTTGAGCGCGCCCCCCAGCAGCGACACGTGCTCGTCGGGGTCGAGCAGGCCGATCGCCGCCGAATAGTTGCGCTCGCCCTCGGCGTAGCGATCCAGGCGCACGCAGATGGCGCCGCGCACCAGCAGCGCGCGCGCGCGGAACATCGGGTCGTCGCTCGCGGCGGCGGTGCGCAGCAGGCGGTCCACTTCGACCAGCGCTTCGTCATGCTTGCCGGCGCGGAAATCCACCTGCGCCAGCCGCAGCCGCAGCTGCGGTTCGTTGCGCTGCAGTTCCGGCGCGTCCTGCAGGATCCGGCGCGCGGTGTCGAGTTCGTTGCCCAGCATCGCCGCCTGCGCGCGCTGCAGTCGCTCGGCGAGGCTGAGGTCGATGCCCGCGCCGCTGTCGTTGCGTCCCAGCGCGGCCAGCAACCGGCCGCTGGCCTGGTCGGCGGCCTGCAGCAGGTCGGCGTGCTCACCGGCGGCGCGCCGCGAGCCGCCGTCGTTGCCGTCGGCGGTGAGTTCGACGCGCCAGCCCTGCTTGCGATGCCGGGCGCGGCTGCTGATGATCCAGCCCTCGCCCGCGGCGCGGCGCAGCTGGCCGGCCACCACGTCGCGCTCCTTTCCGTGCAGCAGCGAGAGCACGCTTTCGCTCGACGCCACCGGCAGGCCGTTACGGCGCAGCCGGTCGCCGATGAAATCCATCAGTCCCAGGCGCGCCCAGGCCGCGGCCCGCGGCCCCTCCACCGTCGTCGGCAGCACGATCAGCGCGGCGGTGGGTCGCGCCCCGGCACCGGCGTCGACGACGGGAGCCGCTCGCTCCCGCTGCGACACCGCCCACCAGGCGCCCGCCGTCAACACGATCGCGATCGATGCAAGAACGGTCAGGATCCGGCGTTGCCGCGGTGGCGTCAGGTCCGACTCCGGGAACACCTGCAAGGCCGCCGCCTCCGGCGCATCGCTCCGGGGCACCGCCGGTCCGGGCGCCGTCGCCGTCTCTTCCGCGACCTGCAAGGCCTCGACTTCCGCCACCCAGCGGAACCCGTAGCGCGGCACCGTGCGGATCAGCCGCTGCTCCTGGCCGTCGTCGCCGACCACGCGCCGCGCCCGCAGCACGATCTGGCTCAGCTGCGCATCGGAGACGTTGTCGCGGGCGAAGATGGCGTGCGCCAGTTCATCGCGCCCGACCGCGCGCTCCCGATGCTCGATCAGGGTTTGCAGGCACTCGAACACGCGCGCAGGCAGCGCGACCACCTCGCCGCGATGACGCAGTTCGCGCGCGCGGCAATCGAGTAGGTATTCGCAGAAACGGTAGGCAGTACTCGACATGGATCATACGGCCGGCGGAGATCGCCCGCCGACGGCATGGCTATCGGGAGACAGGTTGCCGACGGTCGGGCACCGACCGGAGGCTCCCTAGTATGACCCAGGCGCCTGGCGTCCGCGCCCGACAGGCGCGACACGCCTTCGCTAGTCGCAGCCGTCGCCCTCGACCCGCAGCTGCGCGGCGTAGAGTTCCGGCTGCGGCACCTGCCCGGTGTCGGCCTGCGCGCGCGCTTCGTCGAGATAAATACGCGCCCGGCCCTGCGCGTCGGTCTGCAGCGATGCGGCCGCGGGCTTGCGCCAGATCCGCGCCACCGCCTGCTGCGACGGGCAGGCGGCACTGGGGATGCGCACCACATCGTTGAGCAGCCAGCCGTCATCGGGATCCGGCTGTACCTCGTCGGCATTGACCAGCCGCGCCCGTGGCTGGCAACCGGGACTGGTCTGCTTGACCGAGAACCGGTACGGCGGCTCGGCCTGACCGGTGAACACGCCCTCGATCCGCGCGCAGGCCTCCGGAATCTGCCGCAGCGTGTGCGCGGCACCGACGGCCTGCGGCGGCGCGGTCTCGCGCTCGATCTCGGGCGCCTGCCCGTCGGCAGCCAGCGCGACCGGCACGACTGTCAGCGAAACGAAAAGGACGGAAGCGAAGCGGCACATGGCGGGGACTCCATCGATGCAGCGATGCAGCCTGCCACGGGCCGGCTGAATCGAACGCCACGACGCAGATGCCGCGAGGTCGGCACCATCGGGTCAGGGTGGCCCCGCAACAAAGCGAGTATCGGGGAGCGACTTGCGGGGCCACCCTGACCCGATGCCCACGCCGCTGCCGGGCCGGACGGAAATGCAAGGCCCGCGCCAGACGCGCCATCGTCGTATCCAGGCGGCCTTCCGGGTGGATTTCGACAAGCCGGGAATGCGGCACGCGTAGGCGAACTTCGCATCCGGCACGGTGCCGGCCGCGGGCCGGACAGCGCCGACCGGCCAGCGGTTTGGCCTGTCCGCGGCCGTGTGCCATAGTCGGCGGGCTCGCGCGACAGGCAGGTCTTCATCGCTGCGATACGACCGGCCAGTTCCGGGCGCAGGGGGGATCATCACCGCACCACTGTTCGTCTAGGCATTCACTCTGGGAGGGGTTTCATGCTGGAGCAATACGGTTTGTGGCTGGCGCTCGCATGCGCGGTCGTCGCGATTCTCTATGGCGTGATTTCGGCGCGCTGGATCAACCGGCAGCCGGCCGGCAACGCGCGCATGCAGGAGATCGCCGGTGCGATCCAGGAAGGCGCGCACGCCTACCTCAACCGCCAGTACATGACGATCTCGATCGCCGGCGCGGTGCTGTTCCTGCTGGTGGGCGTATTCCTCAACTGGGCCACGGGGATCGGCTTCCTGCTCGGCGCGGTGCTGTCGGGCGCCGCCGGCTACATCGGCATGAACGTCTCGGTGCGGGCCAACGTGCGCACCGCCGAGGCGGCGCGCAACGGCATCGGCCCGGCGATGGACGTCGCCTTCCGCGGCGGCGCGATCACCGGCATGCTGGTGGTCGGCCTGGGCCTGCTCGGCGTGGCCGGCTACTGGGTGGCGCTCAACGCCATGGGCATGTCGGGCGAAGACGCGCTGCACGCGCTGGTCGGCCTGGCCTTCGGCTCGTCGCTGATCTCGATCTTCGCGCGCCTGGGCGGCGGCATCTTCACCAAGGGCGCCGACGTCGGCGCCGACCTGGTCGGCAAGGTCGAGGCCGGCATCCCCGAGGACGACCCGCGCAACCCGGCGGTGATCGCCGACAACGTCGGCGACAACGTCGGCGACTGCGCCGGCATGGCCGCCGACCTGTTCGAGACCTATGCGGTCACCGTGATCGCCACCATGTTGCTCGGCTACCTGATGGTCACCGAGGTCGGCAGCAACGGTCCGCTGTATCCGCTGGTGCTCGGCGGCGCCTCGATCATCGCCTCGATCATCGGCGCGTTCTTCGTCAAGGTGAAGCCGGGCGGCTCGATCATGGGCGCGCTCTACAAGGGCGTGATCGTCTCCGGCGTGATTGCCGCGATCCTGTACTACCCGATCACCGCCGAACTGATGGCCGACAACAGCCACGGCGCGACGAACCTCTACATCTGCGCGCTGATCGGCTTGATCCTGACCGGCGCCATCGTCTGGATCACCGAGTACTACACCGGCACCCAGTACAAGCCGGTGCAGCACGTGGCGTCCGCCTCGACCACGGGCCACGGCACCAACATCATCGCCGGGCTCGGCATCTCGATGAAGTCGACGGCGCTGCCGGTGATCGCGGTGTGCATCGCGATCTGGGCCTGCCACCTGCTGGGCGGCCTGTACGGCATCGCCATCGCCGCCACCGCGATGCTGTCGATGGCCGGCATGATCGTGGCGCTCGACGCCTACGGCCCGATCACCGACAATGCCGGCGGCATCGCCGAGATGGCGGAGCTGCCCCCGGAGGTACGCGCCGTGACCGACCCGCTGGACGCGGTCGGCAACACCACCAAGGCGGTGACCAAGGGCTACGCGATCGGTTCGGCCGCGCTGGCGGCGCTGGTGCTGTTCGCCGACTACACCCACAACCTCGACACCGTCGGCGCCGCCAGGGCGCTGGCGGACGGGGTGGCGTACGTGGCGCCGACCTTCGACCTCTCCAACCACATGGTGATCATCGGCCTGTTGATCGGCGGCCTGATCCCGTACCTGTTCGGGGCGATGGCGATGGAGGCCGTGGGCCGCGCCGCCGGTTCGGTGGTCGAGGAGGTGCGACGCCAGTTCCGCGAGATCCCCGGGATCATGGAAGGCACCGCCAAGCCGGACTACTCGCGCGCCGTCGACATGCTGACCAAGTCGGCGATCAAGGAGATGGTCGTGCCGTCGCTGCTGCCGGTGGCGGTGCCGATCGTCGTCGGCCTGCTGCTGGGCCCGGAGGCGCTGGGCGGCCTGCTGATCGGCACCATCGTCACCGGCCTGTTCGTGGCCATTTCGATGACCACCGGCGGCGGCGCCTGGGACAACGCCAAGAAGTACATCGAGGACGGCAACTTCGGCGGCAAGGGCTCGGAGGCGCACAAGGCCGCGGTCACCGGCGACACCGTCGGCGATCCCTACAAGGACACCGCCGGCCCGGCCATCAACCCCCTCATCAAGATCATCAACATCGTCGCGCTGCTGCTCGTGCCGTTGCTGTAGCGACGCAACCTGCATCGCGCCCTGCGCCGAGAACTCGTATGGCATGCACGAACACGGCGGCCTCATGGCCGCCGTGTTTTTTATGGCTCTTCACCCGTTTGCACTGGACACGTTCTCGCTGTCGTTGAGCAAGAGCATTAATGATTCAAACAGGTACTGGAAACGACGGCCTCGCGACAATGTGGAAGTCGCCGATCATTCCCAAAGAACCCACTTGCCTTCTTCCGCGCAGGCTCAGTCGGGCGCGAATACTCCGCTGGAGAGATCGAACCACGGGGTGCACAGCGTCTGCTGCCGCTCCGCCAGCGCGAACGACGCCTGCCAGACTTCGACTCCGTCGACCTCTTCGGGCGCGCTGAAGTCGGCCTCGTCGAACGGCGCCACGCCCAGGCACCAGCGCATCCGCTTCGGCGCTTCGGCGGTCGGCGCGGTGAAGGCGAACGCGCCTTCGAGCGTCTCGCCGGCCGCGAGCTTCGCCGCCAGCGGTACCGGCGGCACGGTCGGCGTCGGCTGCGCCAGCGGCAGCGCGACGTGGCTCAGGGTGACGTCGTCGCCGTCCTCGCGAAAGGTCGGGGCACCGACCGCGCCGCCATGCTGTCGCCCGGTCAGCACCGCATGCCGGTTGCCACGGTCGAACACGGCGAGGTCGGCATCCGCGGTGTTGTGCACGCGATAATGCACCTGCAGCGGACCGCCGGCTGCCGCCCGGAAAGAGACTTCGAGGCGGGCGCCCTCGCCCTCGACGGTGGTGCTGGCGGCTTCGGTACGGGCCATGGCGGCGGTCTCGGCGGAGGTCTGGACGGAGGCATCGCCCACCGGCGGCACGCCGTGCGCGCACGCCATCGTCGTGCTCAGCAGCACGAATGCCGCGGCATGGCGCGGCCGGGGGCGCGGGAATCGCGTGGACATTCGGCTTCTCCCTCGGGCGGATGCCGCTGCCCGAAGCTTAATAGATGACGAGCGACCCGCGATGAACGCGGGCCGCCCGTCCCTCCTTCCGTGGCAGGTCGCGATCGCCGCTCAGCGGTCGGTCACAAGGCGTAGCTGGGACGATCCGGCAACCCGAGCTCGCGGCGGATGCCGTTCTCGGTCAGGTGGATCGGGTTGTGGGTGGTGGGCGGCGTGTCCGGGTTGCCGTCGAAGTCGAAGGGTTCCGCGGAACTCTCCAGGCCTACCGCCTGGCGCTCGGCATTGGGCACGCGGCCGGAATCCGGGCCTTCGCCGACATAGGTGCCTGGCTGGAAGGTGCCGTTGACGCCGTTGTAGGCATGGGACATCTCGTGATACAGCACCACGACGGGTGCCGGGAAGGCGTCCATGTGGAAGGACGGGTTGTAGCTGATGTCCACGTCGCCGCCGGCGCCCGGCCGACCGTTGACGATGTCGGCATCGTTGCTGAAGGTCTGCGCATAGCCGTTCTGCTCGTTGGCCAGCTCCTTGATCGTCACCGTGTTGCCCTTGGCCTCGGCGGCGGCATCGAACTCGGCCAGCATCTGCTGCCCGTTGGGCGATGAGCGCAGGAACTCCATCTCCGCCTCGACCCGCTGGCGGAAGGCGTCGGATCCGGTCACGGTGATGCCGTGCGTGCCGACGCTGGCGTCGATCTCGACATTGACCACCGTCGGCTTGGCGCCGGTGGCGGCGTTGATCAGGTCGCTGGCCTGCGCGTAGACGGTGTCGGCGCCGGTGGCGCCCTCGACCGTATCCTTCCCCTGGCCCGCATAGATCGCGTTGCTGCCGGCGCCGGAATGGATCACGTCGTCGCCCAGCCCCCCGGAGACGATGTCGTCGCCCGCGCCGACGTGGATCTCGTCGTTGCCTGCCCCTCCTTCCAGATAGCCGTCCTGGCCACCCCCGCGGATCTCGTCGTCGCCGTCTCCCCCGTAGACCACGTTGATCCCGGCGCCCCCCTGGATCTCGTCGTCGCCCGCATTGCCGAAGATGTCGTTGCGGCCGCCGAGGCTCTCGATCACGTCGTCACCGATGCCGCCGTCGATGCGATCGTCGCCGTTGCCGGTCGCGATGCGGTCCTCGCCCGCGCCGCCATCGACCACCATGTTGACGGTCACGTTGGATGCGGCCGCGATGGTGTCGTTGCCGCCGCCGGTGCGCAAGGTCAGTTCCTGCTGCTCGGTCAGGCGGACCTCATAGCTCTCGCCGTTGACCTCGATGTCCAGGGTGCCGTCGTCGCGCTGGCTGACCTGGACGTCGTCGTCGCCTTCGCCGGTGGTGAACACCACCTGGTCGCTGCTGACGTAGGTCTGGAAAGGACCGGCGCTGGCGACGGTCTGCTCGCGGGTGACGGTGGCCTGCTCCCCCTGGTGCAGCTCGGCGTTGCGGATGGTCTTGCCGTCGGGCGTCCGGCGGTCGGCCAGCGGCGAGCCGGCGTCGTTGCCGTCGATGGTGACGGCGCCGTCCGTGGCACTGTCGCGGGAAGGGTCGACGGCGCCGATGTCCTCGCCTTGCAGCGGCGCCTCGGCGAACCGGTCCTCGTTGCGCGCTGCATTGTCCCAGTAGGTCTGGGTCGGCTGCGACGCGGTGGGACTGGTGGCGGAATCGAGGCTGATGGACATGGCGGGGCCTGCGCGGTAACAGTACGGTGACGTATAGATACGCAAAGGTACGGAACCGGCCAAGCTAGGGCGTACCCCATGCTGGGGTCGACCCGAGGGCGCAGGAGACCGTGCCGCGGTGCAACAAAAAGCCGCGTAAAATGCCGTGGCTTCCCTTATCCCCTGTGCGCGGCCTGCCGCGCACGCAACTGCTGGAGCCGTACCGCATGGGCCTGGACCACGTCCCCACCGGCAACAACCCGCCGGACGAAATCAACGTCATCATCGAAATCCCCAAGGACGCCGAGCCGGTCAAGTACGAGGTCGACAAGACCAGCGGCGCGATCTTCGTCGATCGCGTGCTGTCCACGCCGATGCGCTACCCCTGCAATTACGGCTACGTGCCGCATACGGTCTGCGGCGACGGCGACCCTGCCGACGTGCTGGTGATCCTGCCGCTGCCGCTGGTCCCGGGCTCGGTGATCCGCTGCCGCCCGGTCGGCGTGCTGAAGATGTCCGACGAGGCCGGCAGCGACGAGAAGCTGCTCGCGGTGCCGATCGACAAGGTCTTTGCCGGCTACGCGCACGTCGATGATCTCGACAAGGTGTCGCAGCACTGGCTGGAGCGCATCGGCCACTTCTTCGAGCACTACAAGGATCTGGAGAAGGGCAAGTGGGTGAAGATCGACGGCTGGGGCGACGCGGCCGAGGGCAAGCGGATCCTCAACGAGGCGATCGAACGCTACGCCAACGGCTGATCGCCGGCTGGTCGCAACCAGGAACCTGTCGATACCCGTCAAAAATGTTGGCGAAGCAGGAGACTGGCGGTCCGCTGATCCGTGGGGAATCCGCGGCTGTCGGGTATCCCGAACTTGTTCCACCACAGGTCGACCTCGACACCCAGCCACAACTTTCCGTCGGCATGGCCCAGTGCATGGCCCAGGTCCCACTTCAGCTGCGGGACCACGTGCAGGTTCCAGCTGTGCGGGCCTCCAGGGGCGACGTAGTCGAAAAAGCCATCGATCATGAACCGCTGTCGACCCACGGTGAACGGCCGCGCACCGGTCACGGTGAGCTGCCAGGTGTCCCAGTCGCCGCGATGGAAATCCTTGCGCGCATAGACGTTGACCTGCAGATAGTCGAACCCTGCCGCATCGAGGTCGAAACCCACGCCCAACAGGCCCGACTCAGTCGTCCGGCGATCGCGTCCCAGTTCGTAGGTGGCCGCGATCAATACGTCCTCGACCGGACCGGCCCGCCATGGATGCCCGGTGAGCTTGCCCAGGCTCAGCCGGGGTGAAAACTCGCCATACCAGCTGCTGCGATGCCCGGCGCCATCGTCACGCGAATAGTGGAGCGAGTCGACGAACCAGTAGAGGTCGCCGAACGACCAACCACTGACCTGCTCGATGGTGAACGTGGTCTGCGTCTTCGGCTCGACCTTGAAACCGGAGCCATGCAGCAGCGAGACGCTGGTATCGACGAACTGGACAACGCCATCGCCGGACCGGGCCGGCAGCGGTACGCCGGCCAAGCCCGACATGAAAAGCACGGGCAGGAGTGTGGTGGCGACAGCACGACCGGCCATGTGGACTCGCTTCCTTTGTCGACCGTTCAATGTCCCGCGCGACCACGCAGCGCACGGACGGACGCGGCATCGACCGGGACCTCCTGGCCGCCGTGGCGTTGCCGCAACCAGGTCGCCAGATCCGCGACCTGTTCGTCGTCCAGCTCGTCGCCGAATCCGGGCATGTCCTGCATCCGCGCCGCGCCCGGGAAATCGTGTTCGGGCAGGCCATCCAGAATCGCCACCAGCAGATTGTGCGGATCCGGGTCGCGTACGCTGCTGTTGCCGTGCAGTGCGACCGCCACGTTGGGCACCCCCCTGGCATTGCGCCCATGGCAACCCGAGCACAGGTTCATGTAGGTTTGCCGGACATCCCCGGAAGCGGCGACCGGCATCCCCGACGCCATCGGGACTGCATCCGGGGGCGTGTCGCCCAGCAGGTAGGTCGTCATGGCATCCACATCGGTTTCATCGAGCCGGCTGGTGGACAGGTTCACCACCAGCAGCATTTCATCCGAGGCCACCGCATGACCTGCAACGCCGGTGGCGAGGTAGCGCGCCAGCGCCTTCCTGTCCCAGCCCCGTGCCGCCAGCCCTTGCGGGGTGATGTCCGGCGCCGCGAACAGGCCGAGTTCGGGATTGCCGACCAGCGGCCGGTCCTGATCCATATGTCCGAGAAAACCGCGGGGGGTATGGCACTCGCCGCAGTGGCCGAGCACATCGACCAGGTAGCGTCCGCGCTGCCATTCCGGCGATGCCCCTTCCGATACCGGTGCAATCGGATCCCCGCCAAACAGCAGGTCCCAGCCGTAAAGACCGAGGCGGAAGTTCGCCGGAAAGCGCAGGTCATGGTCGGTATTGGCCTGTTTCACCGCGGGCCGGGTCATCAGGTAGGCATAGATCGCGTCGCTGTCCTCGCGCGTGATCGCCCTGTAGGACACGTACGGCATGGCCGGGTACAGCCGGTAACCGACGCGCGACTTGCCCTCGGTCATGGCCTCGAAGAACTCCTCGGCGGTGTAGCGGCCGATGCCGTGGTCCGGGTCGGAGGTGATGTTGGTGCCGTACAGGGTGCCGAACGGCGAGGCCAACGGCACGCCACCGGCAAACGGGGCACCGTCGGGCGCGGTATGGCAGGCGGCGCAGTCGGCGGCGTCTGCCAGATAGCGGCCCTTGGCGATCAGCTCCGCGCTCGCCTCGACCTGCTGCACCGGCGCGCGTCCGGCCCACCAGCGCGACACCCCGATGAACAACAGGTACAGCAACCACAGCGCCACCAGCACGATCAGCGCCCGGAACAGTCGCTTACGAGTGAACAGGCTCATGACGCACCCTCCGTGCTCGAGCCACTGACCAGGCCGGGGGTTTCGAGGATCAGTTCCTTCACCGCCTGGTAGTAGCGCACGTAGCCGGTGCAACGGCACAGGTGCGGGTCGAGCGCCTCGGTGATGGCGTCCTCGACCTCGTCGGCATCGATCGGCGACTTGGCCAGCCGCTCGAGCAGCACGGTGGCGGCATTGACGAACCCCGGCGTGCAGTAGCCGCACTGGAAACTGAAGTGATCGAGGAACGCCTGCTGCACCGGAGAAAGCTCGACGAGCTCTCCGGAGTCGTCGCGCTTCGCATGGCCCTCGACGGTGCGGATCGGCTTGCCCTGGAAGTAGTGCGCGCCGGTGATGCAACTGCGCACTTCGCGCGGGCCACGCTCGTCGTCGACGATGACCGTGCACGCCTTGCACTCGCCCTGGCCGCAGCCAAGACGGGTGCCGGTCAGGCCGAGGTATTCATGCAGTACATCGACCAGCATCATGTCCTCGGGCACATCCATCGGGCCGCGCGCCCTGCCGTTGATCTGCAATGTCAGCGGCCGCGTCTTGCTCGGTTCGATGCTCATGCGGTCGACTCCTCCAGCTCGGACCGATCGGGCTTGGCCTGCCCAGCCCCGGTGTTCCCACCCGCCAATGCGGTGCGAACCTTCTCCGCCGTCACCGGCAGTTCGCGGAAACGCAGGCCGGTCGCGTGGGCGATGGCGTTCACGATCGCCGGTACGACGGAAATCATGACCACCTCGGCCATGCCCTTGGGCGGATCGGTCGCCGACAGCGCCGGCAACACTTCGCCGCTCTGCTTCCACACCGCCACGTCTGTTGCCCGCGGCAGGTGGTAGCGGTTGAAATTCCAGGTGCCGTTGCCGGGACCTTCCTCGTACAGCGGCAGGTCTTCGTGCAACGCGTGGCCGATCCCCATCGCCAGGCCGCCCTGGAGCTGTCCCGACACCAGCTCCGGCACGATCTGATTGCCGCACTCGAGCACGGAGTGGTGGTCGAGCAGTTCGACTTTGCCGCTTGCGGTGTCGACCGCGACCTCGGCGATGGTGCCGATCGCACTGTAGTAGACCACCCCCGCGTTGTTGCGCTGGGTGGGTGGATAGTGCACGCGCGTGCGTTCGACCACGCGGTAGCCGTTCGCGCTCGGCTTGCCCTTCGCATGCTTGCCGGCCGCCTCGGACTGCCCGTCGCCCCAGCGCAGGGCCACGCCATCCAGCGGCAGGCGGGCATCGTCGCCGGCAAGCGGGAAATCGGCCTCCGCCCACTGCCAGCGGTTGAAGCTGTGCACCACCGCGCCGGTCGCCAGACCCAGCTCATGCGCCTTGGCTACCAGCTGCTCGAAGTCCAGCGGCGTCAGGCCATGCGCCGTCAGGCGGCCTTCGACCCAGCGGGCGTCCTCACGTCGGACGGCCAACGGCGCCAGCTGGCCGCCGCCGAAGCCGTCGCTCCAGATCGCCAGCGCCGCGGGCCACAGCCCCTGTGTGAACAGCAGGCGCGCGGCCTCGCGCGTGGCATGGCTGAAGAAGTACGCGGAGTTGCTTGCGCTGCTCGGACTCATCAGGTGCGGGGTCCAGCGCGCGTCGCCGACATGGCGGTCCTGCTCGGCCTGCGGCATCAGCCATGGGTCGCCGGTTTCATGCATGGGCAGTTCCGGCCATTCGGTCTCGCCGGTACGCACGCTGTCGGCCGGCCGGCCCAGCCATTGCGCGCACACCAGGGCCTGGCTGGTCGCCATGCCGGTGCCCATGTCGATACCGATGTGGCGCAACACCACCCGGCCATCGCGATCCACGGCGACTTCGGCGAAAGCCGCCTCCGCGCCGGTGCCGAAATCCTTTTGCACGCAACCGAAGCCAACGCCATAGCGCTTTCCGGGGTGCGACGCCTCGTACTCGGTCTTGCGCTCGGCGCGTTGCGTCCACAAGGGGTGTTCACGGCATTTGGCAAGCACCTCGTCGGCCCGCAGCGCACCTCCGGCGATCGCGCCCTGCGTATTCTTCATCCCGCTGGTCAATACGTTGCGCTGGCGCAATTCGATCGGATCGATGCCCAGCTCCTCAGCAACCTCATCCACCAGCATCTCGGTGGCGCCCATGCTCTGCAGCGTGCCATAGCCCCGCGCCGACCCTGCATCGAGCGCGCGCGAAGCCGTCACCGTGACCGCCAGGTCGTTGCGTGGAAAGTAGTAGATCGATTGCGCCGCGGTGGCCGCTACCAGCCCCACGGAAGGCGAGAAGTTCCGGCGTCCCCCGCCATTGCCAACGAAGCGGGTCTGCAGCGCATCGAACTTGCCGTCACTGCGGTCGACCGAGATACGGTAGTGCATGCGGAAACTGTGCCGCTTGAGGCTGGACTGGAACTGCTCGTAACGGTCATTGGCCAGCCGGACCGGACGGCCATCGCCATACAGGCCCGCCATCAATGCAAGGAAAGGAAACGGGCTGTGGTCCTTGGCGCCGTAGCCCACCGTGTAGCAGGGGTGCAGGACCAGCCGCTTGATGCCGAGTCCGCTGGCGGCCAGCATGCGTGCACCTTCCTCGGCGACTTCGTGCGGCGACTGGGTGGCGACGACCAGGTGCACGGTCCCGCTGTCCGCGTCGAACCAGCCGTTGCCGTTGTCGAGTTCGAATGCCGCCGTGTCGATCGATTGCGAGAAATATTCACGCTCCATCGCCATCCGGGCATCGGAAGGCGCATCCAGGTCGGCGCCAATCGCCTTCGCGTGCGCCATACCCTGCGCGTCGACCGCGCCGTTGATGTCGGCCGTCGCCCACTCGGGCGTGTTCTTCCGGTATCCCTTCGGGAATAGCGGCGAATCCTTGAGGCTCGAATAGGCGTCGTGGTCGAGCGGCGTTTCCCCGCCTACGCGGACATAGCGGAAGCTCGCCCAGGGCGAGCGCTCCAGCGGGCCGGTCTTTTCACCCCAGCGGATGACATCGTGGCGGAACTTGAGCGCGCTCTTGCCCGCGCGATAGCGGTAGAAGTCCCACCAGACGAGCAGAGCGACGGCCTGTCCGAGATAAGCCGGCGTCTTGCCCTCCGGCAGCAGCATGTCGTCGCCGAAGAATGGCGGGATCACGATATCGTCGCGCTCCAGTTCGGCTGCAGTGACGATCCGGTCCGGCTGCAGCTCGTCCCCGAGCATGGACAGGTCGAAGCCCGCGTATCGATGGTCGGCCGACGTGGTGCGCAGCAACATCGCATGCGCCTGGGTGGAAGGCCAGCCGGGAAGATCGCGGCTGCGCATGTCGAAGCTGAAAATCTTCTCGCCCGTGACCTTGGCAGTCGCATCGACGCGATAGCGGACGCGGCCGGTCTTCGCATCCCAAGGCAGCGGACGCAGCCGCTCTTCCTCGAACAGCGCGGCCAGCGCCCCGCTGCCGGGCGCCGCTACATAGACGGACACCCCGGCGATGACACTGCACTTGAGAAAATCCCGACGGCTTAGGCGAGCGGTCATGAGCTGCGATCTCTTCGTGGCTATCCCCATGCCAAGCATGTTGGACCGGCCATCGTCGGCGCGTGAAAACCCACATTCGCGCCGATCGATTGAAGAAGAGGCTGCCTGCGTTGAAGCTCGCCATGCTCGCTCCAACTTACACTCAATTCGTATGTGGTCAGCTCGCGGGAGGACTTGCGCTTCCAAGAGTGCGCCCATGCCGGGCGCACATAAAAAAGAGGCGGGCCATTGGCCCGCCTCTTCCTTTGCATTGCTTCTGGTTACCCAAAAGTATCAGAAGCGCTGCTGGTACTGCATGTACATGAACCGGCCGATGTCGTAGCCGCCGTAGTAGGCCGAACCGGACGCCGGGTTGGAGTACATCGGAGCCGAATAGTGCTCGAACACGTTGTTCGCACCGACGGACACCGTCGCATTCCACGGCGCGTTCCAGCGGACCTGCACGTCGTGGAACGTGTTGGAGCCGACCCGGTTCTGCGGTGAGATCGCACCATCGAGATCCGGCGCGGTGTAGTCCGGGTCGGTGCACAGCTCCGGGTAGTCCGCCACGCTAAGGCAGCTTTCCTTCACGCCCGAGAAGTAGCGGGTGGTCCACGTCACGCCCACATCCCCCAGCTCCCACGTCAGGCTCGCATTCGAGCGGAGACGGAAGTTGATGCCCGCACCGCCCGAGAACGCATTCCGCTGCTCCGGCGGGATCGCGTCGTCGTTGTCCTGCTTCAGTTCGTTCTTCGACACGTACGTGTTGAGCCAGGACAGACGGAAGAGACCGTAGTCGGTGTCCATCGAGTAGTTCACGTCGAGATCGTAACCTTCGGTCTCCTGATAGCCAGCGTTGATGCCGGCATAGAAGAACGAGGTGATCACGCCGTTCTCATCACGGGTAAAGCGCGAGCCCGTGGGATCGGAACAACGAGATTCGATGCCGCGGACATAGCAGTCATCGAGCACCGACGTCGGCAAGTCGCCGATGATCGTGTTGTCGATGCGGATGTTCCACCAGTCCAGTGCAACGTTCAGGCCCTGGGCGAACGAGGGGCTGTAGACCAGTCCCAACGTCTTGCTGACCGACTCCTCGGGCGTCAGGCCGGGGTTCGATCCGGACGTGAAGGCGCGATCGGACTGGTCTTCGCGGCTTTCCGAGAACCCGTCGGGCGTGTTGGCGCGCTGACGGAAGTCCGCCGGCACGTCGGCCAGGCAGCGCTCGCTGCCGGCAGCGATGCCGTACACGCTGTCGCACGGATCGGCATAGAACTCGAACGACTGCGATTCGCCACCGAACAGGTCGTTGACCGACGGGGCACGGAAGCCCTGCGACCAGGTACCTCGTACCAGCAGGGACTCGATCGGCTTCCAGGTGAAGCCGGCCTTGCTGTTGGTGGTGTCGCCGAAGGTGTCGTAATCGGAGTAGCGCGACGCGAGGTTCAGCGTCAGCTCCTGGGCGAACGGCACGTCGGCAAGCAACGGGATCTGCAGCTCGGCGTAGATTTCGTCGAGGCTGTATGAACCACCGGTCGGACCGGCCGCCAGATCGGTCGAATCACCGGTCTGGGCCAGCGCGTCAGGCGAGAAGCTGCCCGACTCCTTGCGATGCTCGACGCCGACGGCCACACCCAGGTCGCCCGCGGGCAGCGTGAACAGCGTGCCACTGATGTTCGCGAAGTAGGCGCGGGTTTCGGTTTCCGACAGCGCCTGGCCCGGCTTGTACAGATAGGCCTGCACGTTCGGATCGGCAAGGCTGTTCTCTGCGTCGTAGCCGAACGGGATCAGCGGGTTCCACGGGGTGCAGGCGTTGGGGCCTGTGCCCAGGGTGATCGGATTGTCGGGGGTGCCACACTGCAGCATGCCGTCCGCATTGCGGAACGAGGCACCCGTGGCACGCGCAACATTGAGCGTGTTGAGGTTGCCGGTGCTGATCTGCACGCCCTTGTTCTGATTGTAGAGATGGCCGACATCCCAATCGAAGAAGCGGCTGTCGCCGAAGTCGAACGAACCGCGAACGGTGTTGCTTATGCGGTAGGTGGTCAGGCTGTTGAGCACTTCGCGCGGCACTTCCCAACCGCGACGGATGTAGCTGACCGCCTCGCCGACCGGATTGAAGAAGCTGTCCTCCGACAGGCCACCGGCGCTGTTGGCGAAAGCAGCGCTCTGGAACGGATAACCGGCATTGCGCGCATACGAGTCGCGATCCGAATACAGCAGGTCGGTCTCGAAGCTGATGTTGTCGGTGATGTCGACGATGGCGTTCATGAACGCCGACTTGCGCTCGATGCCGCTGTAGACGGTCGATTGCTCGCCCGGGTAGGTCTGGTCGAGCGCCGGGTCCACCGGTCGGTAGCTGGCGAAATCGGTCGGGTCCAGGTTCGGCACGTCGCGGCGCAGGGTGTAGTTCACGCCGTTGAAGTTGAACTGGCCTTCCTTGCGCGCGCCCGAGGCGCCGCCCGGAATCGGAGCGCTGTTCGGACCGGTCGGGAAGGTATCGCGCGAGAACCAGCGATCCGGTGCGAACACCGGGCTTTCCTTGGCGTATTCGGCGCCGAACGTCAGCGACGTGCGCTCGCCGGTCGAGCCGACGACGATGTCGTAGCGCTCGACTTCACCGTCGCCCTCGCCCCACTGGCCGTAGTATGCGCTGGCTTCCGCCCCATCGAAGTTGCGGCGGGTGATGATGTTGATGACGCCGGCCACGGCATCCGAACCGTAGATCGTGGACGCGCCATCCTTGAGGACCTCGATGCGCTCGACCATCGAGGTCGGGATCGCGGAGACGTCCTGCAGGCCACCCGTGGTGATGCCCAGGCGACGGCCGTTGACCAGCACCAGCGTACGCTCCGGTCCGAGGTTGCGCAGGTCGATATACGTACCGCCTACGGCTTCACCCGAGCTCAGCGGGGAGGCACGACTGATCGCCGGCGATCCTGCGGAGGTGATGTTTTCCAGAATGTCGGCAACCGAGCTGTAGCCTTGGTTCTGGAGATCTTCGCGGGTGATCTGAAGAACGGGCTGCGCGGTCTCGAGGTCGACCTGGCGGATGCGCGAGCCGGTCACTTCGATGCGGTCCAGGGTGGTGGCGTCCGAAGCGCTGGCCTGCTCCTGCGCCGAGCCGATCGCAGGTGTCATGGCCATCAGGATGGCTGCCGGGAGCAGCCCCCGCCGCAGTGCGGGAGTACGAAGATTCATTGATTCTCTCTCCAGAGTAACGTTAGTGAGGCGTTAAAACGCACTCGGCACGTTACGGGCGTGCACGCGTCGCTGCTTTGCGACGGGGGCTCGAAGACTTTGCCGAGTCTGTCCGTACATGCACGGACGGGCAGGCACGTGCCGGCGGTTACGCGAATGAAGCATTCGTGTGCTTGCCGGCCGTGACCGCCGCCGGAAGCCGTCTCGGTGCATGCACGCTCGACGGGTTCGCCTCCCCGGCGCTTCGCAGCGCCTCTTCCCTGTAACGGGTCGCCGGCATGCCGAACCGCGCCCGGAACGCGCGGGCGAAGCTGCAGCAGTTGTCGAAACCGCTGGATGCCGCCACCTCGCCGATCATCATCGACGTGCTGCGCAGCAGGTCGGCCGCGCGCTCCAGGCGCAGGCGCGCGGAGAGCGCCTGCGGGCTCTCGTCGTACAGGCTCTGGAACGCCTTGGAGAAGTACCAGCTGGAGAAGCTGGTGAGGTCCGCGAGCTCGCCGACCCGCACGACGCGGTCGCTGTTGCCCTCCAGGAACAGGCGCGCGCGTTGCATCCGGCCGAAGACCTGGCGTTTGCGGCTTCGCGACCGGCCCGGGCAGAGGCGGACGCGCTGCGCCAGTTCGCGCTGGACCGCCGCCATGTGCAACAGCATGGGCCGAATCGCTTCGGGATCGCACGTTTCGGCCGCTGCCCGCCACAGCCGCAAGGCAGTCCGGGCATCGGACGGCGCGAGGCGACCGCGGCCGCTGTACAGCATGCAGTCGGCCAGCCTTTCCAGCGATTTGAGGGCCTCGCTGCCCACGGCCACCCCGACGCACAGGCCGTGCGCGTCCACCTGTACGAGCGGGCCCGAGTCGCGCTCGAGCACCATCCATTCGCCACGCCGGAGCTGGAAGCGGCCCTCCCTGGCTTCCACCCAGCCGTTGCCGCGCAGCTGGATCCAGATAGTCAGCGCGCCGGTTGCCGACCGCACCCCGCCCAGGCGCGAAAGGCCGATGCAGCGGTTCGTATCGGCGTCCTCGGCGGAGTCGGAGGAAACCGGACCGAGCAGTTGGCCGCGATCGGCCCAGAACGTTTGCTGCATGTCGCATCCATCATTGCCAAAGTAGGTTGATGGATGTGCCCGAATCGCGGACCCGATTCAGGAAATTCGCCGGAGACTTCGCCGAAATCGCGCCGATGCCCGATCCGAAGGATTCACGAAGTGCTTTTTTCGAATGAATTCAGCCACCTGGCGATCCCTAGCAGGAACTTCACGGGCGACTCGGGAAGCGCCATGAAGCCGATGTCGGTGCCGTCCTCGGTCGCCAGCGCCACGTACACGGCCCCGGTCCGCGCATCGACGCTGAAACCATTCGTGCTGCCGAGCTTTTCCGGGTCCAGGCAATAGGTCGCCGGTGCGCCCGAGTCGATCCGGCTCAGCCGCGCACGACAGTCGGGCGAACGATGCAGATAGTCGATGCCGCCGTCGCCGGTCACCGCCCAGGTGCGATAACGCCAGCGCGCCGGCATGGTGGCATCGACCTGACGAACGCTCTCCGGCCTCAATTCCAGGTCGGCCTGCCACAACCCGTCGCCGGACAGGCGCGTGAACAGCACACGCCGGCGCACCGGGTCGAACCGGGCCTGCGATACGCCCTCCACCACCTGCAGCGCGCGCCAGGGCGTTCGGCTGCGATCGTACAGGATCAGCCGCATGTCGCCGTTGCCGGTTTCCGCACCGATCAGCAGCTGCGTCGGATCGGGCAGGTAGACCGCCTGCAACGGCCGCTCCAGCGGGATCGGCAACCGCGTCGCCCGCCCGGTCTCGGGAACGACTTCGTAGATCGACGCCCGCTCGCGCTCGTCCCACCCGGCCACCAGCAACTTGCGGCTGTCCGCCGACCACACCGGCGCCTGCCGGGTTTCGGGGCGCACGCCCTCGAGCGGCCGCAGCGATCGGGGGCGGGACAGGTCGGCATGCCATAGCTCGAACCGGCCCGACCGGTCCGAGGTGAACACCAGTTGCCGTCCGTCCGGCGAGATCGTGGGCTGGGTATCGCGGCCGGATGACTCGAACAGGCGCATCCTGGTCACCGGCGCGTCCGGCGAGCCCAGCGGATCGACCCGGTAGATGCCGAACTGCGGCCGCCGGTGCACGAACGCCAGCATTCCCGTCGGAGCCGAGACCGCCGGGCTTTGCGCGTCATCCAGGCCCAGGTCGTCTACCCTGCCGCGGGCCACGTCCAGGCGATACAGGCGCGCCTGGCTGTCGACGCGGCGGCCGAACAGGATCGAACGGCTGTCCGGCAGCCAGCTCCAGCCGCGGATCTCGGTGCCCAGCCTGGTCAGCGGCTCCGGCTTGCCGCCCGCGGCGGGCATCCGCCACAGGTCGCCCAACTGCGGGTTGCGCACGAATGCGATCCACTTGCCGTCCGGCGAATAGCGCGGCGCGTAGTCGAAATCGTCCTCGCCGACGTCGTAGTCGAGTTCGCGCCAGCGGCCCGTCGCCAGTTCGAGCACGCGTATGCCGGGGCTGGGATCGGATCCGGCCATGGTCCCGAACAGCAGTCCATTGCCATCCGGCGTCCAGTCGAAACTGAGCAGGTCGTTGTGGTCGCAACGCGCCACTTCGCGCTCGTCGCCGCCGCCGTTGGCGGCGACGATCATCACCCGGCAACGACCGTTGCGCTCGGTACGGGCGAATGCGATCTCGCGGCCATCCGGCGACCAGGCCGGAAGGCTGTCGGAGACATCGGCGGCGGGCGGCTCGCTGAGTTGCCGCGGTTGTGCGCTGCTGGTGGTCTGTACCAGGATCACGGTGCCGCGTCGTCCGCGTACGGTGGCCGCATACGCCACCATCGACGCATCCGGCGACAGCGTCGGCGACAGCTCGAACCCGGGTGCGGAAGTGATCAGGCGATAGGGCCTGGCGGGTGCGCCGACGCCGTGCGCCGGATCAGGCACCGCGGCGGCCGGCGCCCGGGCGGCGCGCATCAGCATGAATGTCCCCGAGACCACTGCCAGCGCCAGCACCGTGACGCCGGCGACGAAGACCCGGCGGGTCACGCGTGGACGCGGCGCGTCGGATGCGGCGACGGGCGCAGGCGCGGGCTCGGCGGAAGATGCCGGGGAATCGCCGGGCTCCTTGCCACCCGACTCGCCGTCGGCCAGCCATTCCACCGTCGCCGTCAGGCGGTAGCCATTCTTGGCGATGGTCTCGATGTAGCGCTTGCCTTCCGCGGCGTCGCCCATGCCGGCACCGAACGCCTTGCGCAGCTGGGTCACCGCCTGGGTCAGGACATCGTCGGTCGGCAGCGTGCCGGGCCACACCTCCGCCAGCAGTGCGCTCCTGCTCACGACCTTGCCGGGATTGTCCGCGAGCAAGCACAGCACCGCCATCGCCTTCGGCGTGACGCGCTGCGGACCGCGCGCACCGGGCATGTGGATCTCGCGCGTGGAGACGACGGCGAGACCATCGCCGATCCGCATGCGATCCGACGATGCGGATCGATGTGAGGGAGGAGGCGTTTGCATCAACAGAAGCGGAAATCGGGGCGGCAAGGATGCCGTCACATGCCTGAACACCAAGCCAGCCGCCAGATTGCGCAAAGAGCGGCGGCACGATCGGACAGGTGCGATCCGGCCGCGGATTCTACCGTATCGATGCCGCCGCAATTGTCGCCGGCGGCGCAAGTTCCTCTCTCTCTCTCTCTCTGCTCTGCAACGTCTTGCGCGCCTTCGGGCGCGCTTCTTTTTTTTGCATCGGCTTCCACCCGGACGCACCCGATACGCGCACGTGTCGACGCGCTTTCGGTGCCGGCCATACTGCCGGCGCGCGAACACCGTACCAATGGTGCACGTCGAAGCATCGGCACGGGCAGGACGCCGCAGCCGCGGCGACGTTCCGGCCCTAGGGGCACCACTAGCTGGCCGCGACAGGCCTCCCGCCCTAGCCTCGTGTCCTTTCCGACTGGAGCTGGCTTCGAGATGGATGCCGCAGGCGCACTTACCGCGAGTCCCGCTACGTGGGCGATACCGCAGTCCGCGTTCGATACGCGTATGCACGCGCTCGAAGCCGCGGCGGTGGACACGGATCTGCCGCAGCACATTTCCGATCTGGCCGAACGCGGCGAACTCACCTCGTTCCTGACGCAGACCGACACCGCCGTCGCGCTCGCCGAGTCGGCGCCGGTCTTCGCCGGACAGCTTGACCCGCTCCTCGACCGGATCCGCGACGGCCTGTCGCAACTGCCGGTCGAACGGTTGCCCGCGGTCGAGCGGGACGCGGTGGCGGCGACGCTCGAGCGCCTCGATGCGCATCTGGGGCCGGTCGATGGCCCTGCGCCCGGCGGGGAGGTCCCCGGCGGCGGCTTGCAGGCGCACGAGGACGCCGGCGGGCACCTGATCGAGCGCCACGTCGGCAAGAGCGAGCAGGCACTGGTCGACCGTGTGCGCAGCGAGAACATCAGCGCCGCGTCCAGCTTCCGCGACCTGCCCGAGGCCGAGCACTTCGTCGCCGCGACGCTCGCCGAACACGACGACCGCATCGACGCCTGGCTCGGCGGCGAAGGCGGCAACCGCCTGGTGGTCGATGCCCGCTTCGACGCCAGCACCGGGCTCTCGGTGGCACGCGGCGAGAGCCGGGCCGAGGACGTGTTCTCGGTACGGCTGGTGCTGGAACGCTCGGATCGCCTGGACATCGGCTATAGAATCGTCACCGGCTATCCGTCCGCGCCGTGAGTCTCGATGACCGCCGAGTCCCTGCTTCCATGAGCGAATTCCCCACGCTGGAAAACTTCTTCGCCGCCTATTTCCATCAGGACTGGGCGTTGGAGCACGACTCGGCCGATGCCGTGGTCGACACCTACCGCGACAGCGAAAGCGATGCCACCGTGGCGCGGGCACGCGACGAACTCGACCGCCTGCTGGCACGTGATCTCGACGAGCTTGCGTTGGCCGCACAGCTGCGCGCGCTCGGCAGCGAATACGACCCGACGCTGGCCGGCGACAGCTGGCGCGGCTGGCTGGCCGCGATCGCACAGCGCCTGGCCGCAACGACGCCGTCGCCATAGGATGCCGACGCGCGCGGTGCGCACCGGCGGTGAAGCGCATCGCGCTCACACCAGAATTTTCGAGGAAGGCCGATGCGCAATAACGACAGGCACGTGACGCCGCGATGACGAGCAGCGCTTCAGCAGCCTAGGGTTTGCCCCGATGTCGCCGCGTGCGGCGTGCCGCCAGACTTGGCCGCGGTTCCCCCGCAGAGATGGCGTCATGGTCGATCCCTTGCGTGTCGATGTCGCCCGCACCTCCCCTCCTCCGCCGCCCACGTTCGCCGATCCCGCCGCCACGCAGGTGCGCGCGCAGCTCGCCGACGCCTCCGCCGCGCAACGCCCGGAGCTGGCCACCGAACTGCTGGGTGAGTTCGACGATGCCGCGCTGGCCATGCTGGCCGCGAGCGAGGACGGCCGCGCCACGCTGCAGGCGCTGGACGACGCCCTGGCCGAGGCGCCACCGGCGCTGCTGACCGCCGAGGGCGACCGCATGCGCCTGGCCGCGGCACAAGGCGGCGGCGATGGCGCATCCGCGCCGGGTGATCGCGGGGCCTTGCTGCTCGATCTCGGCCAGACCGCACTCGACATCATCGGCATCGTCGAGCCCACGCCGTTCGCGGACCTGGCCAATACCGGCGTCTCGATCGGCCGCGGCGAGTGGCTCGATGCCGGGCTGTCGGCGCTCGGAGTGATTCCCTACGTCGGCGATCTCGGCAAGCTGGGCAAGCTGCCGCGCCTGGCCGGCACGATCGAGAACGCGGTCGACATCGCCCGCACCGATCCCGGTTTCGCACGACAGGCCAGGCCGCTGCTGGAACGCATCAACGGCCTCATCGACAACGTACCGCTCGACGCGCTGCCCGCCTCCGCGCGCGAAGCCGTGGCCTCGATGAAGGGCAAGCTGGACGAGTTCTTCGGCGGCGCCGGCCGCTTCCCCGAGTTCGCCGACGGCGCGCGCCATGTCGACCCGGTGACCGGGCGCACCGTCATCGACGCGAAACCGGGCGCCACCGGCGGCTGGAACGCGACCCTCAACGTCGACCGCCTCGAACCCGACGCGCTCTACCGCACCGATACCGGCTATCTCTATCACACCGACGGCCAGGGCCGGGTGTCGCGCGTCGAGGGCAACCTGCAGCTCGGCGACGGCCCCCGCAACACCTACCAGCAGCAGGTATCCGGGCGCGAGGACCGCCTGCCGGACGACCAGGGCGGCCACCTGATCGCCTCGATCTTCCAGGGGCCGGGTGAGCAGATGAACCTGGTGCCGCAGAACGGCAACCTCAACATGGGCGCCTGGAAGCAGATGGAGAACGCCTGGGCCGAGGCGCTGAAGGCGGACCTGGACGTGCAGGTTAGAATCAACCCCGTCTACGGCGGCGACAGCCTGCGGCCGACGCGATTCGACGTCAGCTACCAGGTCGAAGGCCAGCCGCCCGCTACCCGAACGTTCCAGAACCGCCCCGGAGGCTGAGCATGATTCCAGGACAGGACGCCGATCTCTACCAGCGCATCGGTGAAATCCTGGCCTCGGTGATGCCGCCGCGGGCGCAGCGCATCAGCGCGCTGGCCACCGTCGGCGACGACTGGTCCGAAGTGTCGTTCGAGTTCGCCGGCGACGACGGCAAGCCGGCGCATTTCGGTTTCGACGCGCACCCCGCACAGGCGGCCGGCGATATCGGCGAGGCGCTGATCGAACTGCGCAAGCGGATGGCGGCCGACGGCAGCGACCCGTGGAGCCATTGCCGTTTCGACATGCGCCGCGACGGCAAGTTCGACCTCGACTTCGACTACACCCCGAGCGACGTCTGAACCCGGTTGCCGCGGCAACCGCGTCCCATTGCCTGGATCACATCGCCGGTGCGGACGCGCCCGCGCGATGCGGATAGCGCGCGAAGATCTCCGTCACCGTCGCGTCGATGCGGGCATTGCGCTCCTCGGGCTCGAGATTGGAGACGCGACCGACCGCGATCCCCTCCCAGACCAGGCGGTTCTCGTCGACGTCGACAAGGTCGATGTTCATCGTGCCCTCGGTGTAGCGATAGACGTGGGTGCGTTCACCCCAGTACGGCACCGCGAAGTAGGCGCGCGAGCGGTAGCTGTAGTAGTAGGCGTAGTCGACCGTCGGCACCGAGCTGACGTCGGTACGGCGTTCGAGATAGGCGTTGATGTTGACCCACAGGTCGGGATTCTCGGCATCGTGGACATAGCCGCGCGACTCCATCTGCCGCCGCACCGCGGCCTTGGCGGCCTCGCTGGTGGCGGTGGCATAGCCGTGCTTCTCGATCGCCAGCGGCGAGTAGAAGGCGTAGCTGCGGTAGCTGGAGAAGTCGGCGCGCGGATCGGCCTCGGCGGTGATGCGCGGACCGGTGGCGCAGCCGGCCAGCAGGGCCAGCATGCAGAGCCCGAACAACCGGGTGGCGAAGCGGCGATGGGCTTTCATGGCGGATCTCCGGGTGGCAGGGTGGAGGAACACTGGGCGGACGCCTCGAACGCGTCGCCGAATATACGGGATCGGCCGTCCAGCGGGCGCGAGCGCGCGATGAACAGCGGCGCGGCGCCTTCCCGACGCCTTCACCGGCAGACCGGTCGCCCGCGGCTAGATTGTCGCGCATGCCCAAATGCGTCCTGTTCGTCTGCACCGCCAACATCTGCCGCAGCCCGACGGCCGAAGCCATCCTGCGGCACCGGTTCGCCGGCGACGACGTCGCCGCCGCGTCCGCGGGCCTGATCGCCCAGGCGGGGCATCCGATCGATCCCCGCGCCGAAGCGGCGCTCGCCACCCGCGGCCTGACTGCGGGAGGGCACGTGGCGCGGCAACTGACACCCGCGCTCATTGCACAGGCGGACATCGTGCTTGCGATGGAGAAGCGGCACCTCGCCGCGCTGAAGGCGTTGGCTCCGGACGCGCACGACCGGACCTTTCTGCTGGGGAAGTGGCTGGGCAACGCCGACATCCCGGATCCGTACCGGGGCGGCGACCGCGACTTCGAACGGAGCTGCCAGCTGATCGGCGACGCGCTCGAGCATTGGTGCCCGCGCCTGCAAGGAATTTAACGAAATTTTGATGTTCATGAATGTAGTTCGCCAGATGAACGGCACGCACGCGAATAGGCGATGTCTACGAATTGTCCTGAATTCTTCATCTCGTGATCAGGTTTTTGTGACTAGAGTCGCGCATTATTGGATACCTGCTTCTCGGATACGGACGCGCCATGTCCGAATGCAGGTCAGCCGCTGAGGGGGGCGGTTGTTGTACGTGCATCCGCACGTAGCAGTCGACAGCCATAGCCCCGAGGAACGCATGGAGCATCCCAAGCTGGTAGCGGCTAGCGTTATTGCGCTGGCGGTCACTCTTTTCGCCATCTTCTCGCTGCGGCCGATCGCCCGACGCTTCGGTCTCGTGGACAAGCCGGACGAGCGCAAGCGCCATCGCGGCTACATTCCGCTGATCGGCGGCCTGTGCTTTTTTCTCGGCACCCTCGCCGGGCTGGTCTATCTGGGATATCTCGGCCGCTTCGTCTCGAGCCTGATGGCCGGCGCCGGGGTCATCGTGGTCATCGGCGTGATCGACGACCTCAACGGCCTGAGCGTGCGCTCGCGGGTGCTCGCCGAGGCCGCCGCGGTCTGCCTGGTCATCGCCGCTTCCGGCTACTACATCGACGACCTCGGAGCGCTTTTCGGCGAACCCACCAAGCTCGGCCTGCTCGGCATTCCGCTCACCGTGGTCGCGGTGATCGGGCTGATCAACGCGTACAACATGCTCGACGGCATCGACGGCCTGGCCGCCGCGATGACGATGGTCACCATCATCGCGATCCTGCTGTTCGGCGATGCGCGCCTGTCGGCGCCGGGCATCCTGCTGCTGCTGCAGGTCCTGTTCGCCGCGTTGATTCCCCACCTGTTCGTCAATCTTGGCTGGCCCGACGGACGCAAGGTCTTCATGGGCGACGCGGGGAGCATGCTGGTCGGATTCCTGCTGGCGTGGAGCCTGATCTATCTCAGCCATCCCAGCGTCGGACGCCTGGCGCCAGTCGATGTTCTGTGGTGCGTGGCGCTGCCGGTCATGGACACGATCGCCGTGATGTACCGCCGCTTCCGGAAGGGGCGCTCGCCGTTCGAGCCCGATCGCCAGCATCTCCACCATCTTCTGCTCGACGCCGGCTTCTCGCCACGGGCGGCGCTGCTGGCGATCGTCGCGACCAGCGGCTTCCTGGCGATGTTCGGCTACGCCTTGCGCAACTCGACCGATTTCGTGAGCACCGGCGCGTTCGTCGCGCTGCTGGCGGCATATGTCTTCTGGCTGCCGCAGCTGAAGCTCGAGCCGCCGGGCATGGCGCGCCGGCGTTCCGCGCGTGCCATCGCCGGCGCCCGTGCCCGCGCCAATGGCGGCGATGCGACCGTCCCCGTCCCCAAGGCCATGAACCCCGCGCAACCCCGCCAGCCGGTGAAGGCATTGTGCGTGATCTCGGCGGCGTCGGAAGCGGTCACCCTCGCCCCGATCGCGCAGCAGATCTCCCAGGACGACCGCTTCGAATCGAAGGTCTGCATCACCGCCGCGTCGGCGCGCGAAACCGAGGACGTGCTGCAGCTGTTCGATCTCCGGCCCGACATGAAGATCGAACTGGACACCGCCAACGACCAATCCGGCCGCGCCTCGCCCGCGGCACACAGTGGAATGGAGCGCGTACTGGACGATACGAAGCCCGACATCGTGCTGGTGCCCGCCGATGCCGACGCCGCGTTCGCGGCGACGCTGGCCGCGTACCGCCGGAATATCCCGGTGATATCGGTGGAAACGGGGGATTCGCCCGCCGCGGGCGCGACCGCGGGCGCCGATGCCCTGGCGCGCACGACGGTTCGCACGCTCGCGTCCCTGCACATGGCGTCGAGCCAGGCACGCCGGAACCTGATCGAGGAAGGCGTTCCCGCGGATCGCATCCTGGTCGCGGACAACACCGCCGCCGACACGCTGCATGCGGCGCTCGAACAGTTCCAGCACGACCTCGAGCTGAACCGCAAGCTGGCCAACCACTACCCGTTCCTGCGCCCGGACAGTCCCCTGCTGCTCGTGGTGGAGACACCCGACGCGGTCGACAGCGCCGAGGCGATCGCCCATGCGCTGCGGGAAGTGGCCGGCCAACGCCAGGATGTCGACATCGTCTGCCTCGTCCACCCGGGGTCGCCCGTCGCCGAACGCATCAATGCTCGGCTGGGCGGGCTGGCGAACACCCATGCGGTCGAGGCGCCGGACTACCTGGCAGCGGTCTACCTGATGCGCAACGCCGACCTGATCGTCGGCTGCGGCGAGTTGGGAGCGGAGGTGATCGAGATCGGAAACCCCATCGTGATCGTGCGCGGCGG
Source organism: Luteimonas salinilitoris (assembly GCF_041300785.1). Classification (NCBI taxonomy): domain Bacteria; kingdom Pseudomonadati; phylum Pseudomonadota; class Gammaproteobacteria; order Lysobacterales; family Lysobacteraceae; genus Luteimonas; species Luteimonas salinilitoris. The sequence goes on along the minus strand of NZ_JBFWIB010000001.1, from coordinate 140,738 downwards.
CAGTGCGCCGGTCGCGACCGTGGAACCGAGCCACGTCACCCGGGTCCTGGCCGAAGGGGACGCGATCGCCCGGCTGGTGCTGTCGCTGCTCGACGGCGGGCGGGCGCAGGCCGCGACGGTCGGCCCCCGCAGGCACGACGGCAACGGCGCCCGCCAGCATGTCCTGGACGTACTGGCCGGCATGCGCCCGCGCACGCCTGCCGATGCATCGCGATTCGCGCCCCAGGCCCCGGCCGCCGCCGAACTGACCCGCGAACAGACGTGACCCCGCCGCGGTCGATTCCGCCATTCCCGCCCGCCCTGCCTCGACACAGGCGACCCACGCCACCGCTGACTGGTAGAACGAAATGACAAAAGCGCTGACGACACGACCGGATCCCCGCAAGCCGCTGCACTACGGCGACGAAGACATCGATCTGCCGATGCTGGCGACCACGCTGATGGAGAACAAGCGCCTAATCCTGTTCGGCACTGCGGTCTTCCTCCTGATCGGCATCGCCTACCTCGCGCTGGCCACCCCTCAGTACGAGGCCAATGCGGTCGTGCAGGTCGAGCGGCGGCCGCCGGCACTGCACGGCGCCAACGCCAGTACGGCCGCGCAGCCGGGTGCATTGGCGGAGGCATCCGCATCGACGGAAATACAGCTGGTGACCTCGCGCCGGGTCCTGGAAGAGGCGATGGCGCATCTCGATCTCGATATCCAGGTCGAACCGCATCGACTTCCGGTGATCGGCAACCTGGTGGCGCGGAGTTTCGCGCAGATGCAGCCGACCGGGCTGGCCCCGGCGTGGTTCGGCTACGGCTGGGGCGGCGAGCGGCTCGACATCTCCCGCCTGGAAGTGCCGGACGGCTTGCTCGGGGTCCCGTTGCAGCTGCGGGTCGAGGACCGCAGTCGCTACACGCTCTCGGATCCGGAAGGCAACGTGCTGGTGGACGCCGGCGTAGGCGAGAACGCCAGCGCGCGGGGCGTGCGCATCCGGGTCGATGCATTGCAGGCGCATCCGGGCACCCGCTTCGTAGCCACCCGTCCCGACCCGACGATGATCATGGCGGCGTTGAAGCGCGACATCACCGCGATCGAGCAGGGCCGGGAGTCGGGGATCATCTCCCTCACCTACGCCAGCGCGGATCCGCAGCGCGCCAAGCAGGTCCTGGACGAGGTCACGCAGGCCTACATCCGCCAGAACGTGGCGCGCAATTCCGCCGAGGCGGCCAAGCGCCTGCAGTTCGTGTCCGAACAGCTGCCGAACGTGCGCGACGAACTGTCGAAGGCGCAGGCGGCGCTGAACGCCTTCCAGAAACGCACGCGGACCCTGGACGTACAAGTGCAGAACCGTGCCCTCCTCGACCAGACCGTGACGCTTGGAGCGGGCATCCAGCAGCTGCGCATCCAGATGGTCGAGGCCGCCGGCCGCTACACCAGCGAGCATCCGGCCTATCGCACGCTGCAGCGGCAGATCGGCCAGTTCGAGGGCGAGAGGCAGGAACTGGAAAGCCGCATCCAGATGCTGCCGGACATCCAGCAGGGCCTGTTCCGGCTCAACCGCGACGTGGAGGTCACCAACCAGACGTACGCCAGCCTGCTCGACCAGGCGCAGCACCTGAACATCGCGCGCGCCAGCGCGGTGGGCAACGCGCGGATCGTCGATCCGGCCGCGGTCAACCGCAACAATCCCACCTGGCCGAAACCGCTGCCGGTCCTGGCCGGCAGCATCGCGCTCGGATCGATGCTGATGATCGCCCTGGTGCTGCTGCGGCAGACCTTCCGGCGCGGCGTCGAGGATCCGGTGGACATCGAACTGCTTGGGATGCCGGTGTTCGCCTCGGTGCCGTTCAGCCGGAAGGGGCAGGAATTCTCGCTGCCGGCCGGGCGCCTGCGCCGCGACGGCCGCCCGAACCTGCTGGCCCTGCGCGCACCGTCCGACCTGGCCATGGAGGCGCTGCGCACGCTGCGCACCAGCCTGCACTTCGCACGCCGGCAGGCCAACAACAACCTGATGATGATCGTCGCGCCGAGCCCCGGCGTCGGCAAGACCTTCGTCTGCGCCAACCTGGCGGTGACGATGGCCCAGGCCGGGCAACGCGTCATACTGGTGGATGCGGACATGCGTCGCGGCGCCGTGCACCTCGCGGTGGGGACCCGGTCCAGGGGCGGCTTGTCGGAGCTGCTGGCCGGCGAAATCTCCATCGACGATGCGATCCGCAAGGTACCGGGCGCCGAGAAGCTGTCGTTCATCTCGCGCGGCGCGGTTCCGCCCAATCCGTCGGAACTGTTGATGGATTCGAACTTCGCAAGGGTGTTGAAGCTGCTCGAGCGGAACTACGACGTCGTCATCATCGACACCCCTCCGGTGCTGGCGGTGACCGACGCGGCCTTGATCGGACACCACGTCGGCACCTGCCTGATGGTGGTGCGCTGGGGCCGCAACCAGCAGCGCGAGATCGCGCTCGCCAAGCAGCGGCTCGAGCAGAACGGCGTCGAAGTCAAGGGTGCGATCTTCAACGGCGTGCAGAATCGCGGCTCCGGCCGCCATTCGTACAGTCACTACGCGTACCTGCCCGTCAACGACATCTCGCGCTGACGGGGCCCCGGATGCAGATCTGCATGTCGCCGTATTACGGCAGGCCCGACTTCTCGGAGCTGTGCGAAAACGGTTCCGCGCGCGGGGCGCTGGATCTCGTTTCCGTCGCCGATACCCTGCGCAACGCGTTCGTCTACCCGCCCTACTCCGTGTTCGAGGACGTCAGGCTGGTGACGTTCGGCTTCTGTCCGCAGCACGACATGCACACCAGCCCGGTGTTCAAGTTCAAGTTCCGCGGCGTGGGCAGCGCCGCTCCGGAGGACGAGAACCGGGACTGGGTGAGCACCTACCATCGCCTGCTGTGCGAGGCGGTCTCCCATTCGTGCGAACGGATGCGCACGCCGTGGCTGCTGCAGAGCGGCGGCAAGGATTCCACCACGCTGGCGATCGCCGTCGCCGACGCGCGGCCGGACACCGCCTGCATCACCTACCTCGGCGGCCACGAGGAGAACGAGGTCGACTCCGCGCGCCGGGTCGCGCGCGAACTCGGGCTGAGGCACGAAACCCTCGTCTGCTCGCCGGGACGGGCCTATGATCGCTATCTGGCGATCGTGCCGCGCATGCCGCTGCTGACGGCGGACTTCGCGCTGCTGTCCTACGTCGACCTGGCGACCGAAATCGCCGATCACGGCGGCGACGGCGTGATCGACGGGCTCGGCTCGGACACGTACTTCGGTGCGCCCATCAGCTCGCGGCAGCGATGGCTGGCCCGGCTCGCCCGGCAGTGGCGGGTACCGAGCCGCATGGCCGAGCTGCCGGGTATCGACCGCAGCTTCCTGCTGTGCTTCATGCTCGGCACCCTGCAGATGAGCATGATCGAGCGCGTGTTCCCCGGCTCGCGCTTCACCGATGCCGAAGTCGACGCGCTGTTCGGCCGTCCCATCGCCAAGGTCTCGCGCAACCGCCTGGCCCTGTTCGAGGACGAGATCGCCACTGCGTCCAGCGATTGGGAGTGGCGGGCGATGTCCCTGTCCATCGCCGGATCGACCGGCGCGTTCGCCAAGGGGCTCTACACCGCCAGCGCCCTGTCGCTGGACGCGGCGTACCCGTTCTGCGACCGGGCGCTGCGCGAGTGGGTGCATCACGAAGTGCCGCAGTCGCAGAAGATCGACCCGGTCTCGGGCCTGGGCAAGGTGCTGGTCCGCAAGCACATCGCCACGCGCTTCGGCCACCTGCCCTACGTCACGCAGAAAGGCAGCTTCCGCTTCGATCTCTGCGGCTTGGCACGCGAGCGGTTCGACCTCGTCCGCGATCATGCGCAGCGCGCCCGGAAGGTGCTTCCCGGCGCCGTCTCCTGGCTCGATCGCAACCGGTGCCGGCTCGACAACAAGTATCACGCGTCCAAGTTCTACCTGCTCGCGATCGTGCTGCCGTGGCTGGTGCAGCACGGCCGCGACGCCGTGCCGGGAGCGGACACACCATGAAGCGGCGGCCTACGGACGACATCGCGGCAGCGGCGCGGCGGAATTTCCTCGGTCATCTGGCAGCGCTGGCCGCGGCCGCCGCGGCCGGCGGTGCGATTCTGGCGGTCGCGCGCCCTGCGGCCGCCGCAGCGAGAGCGCGCGGGAGCGCGCGGATCGACGTCCGCGAACACGGCGCAAGCGGGGACGGCGTCAGCGACGACACCGCCGCGTTCCAGGCGGCGATCGATGCATTGCCGGACGACGGCGGCACCGTGCGCGTACCGCCCGGCGCCTATCTCATCGATCCGACGCGCAGCGTCCGGCTGCGCAGCCGGATGCACCTGGCCATGGCCGATGGCGCCAGGCTTCTGGCCAAGGCCAATGCGGCGCCGCGCGCATACGTATTGCTGGCGCAGGAGGTCCGGGATGTCGAGATCTCCGGCGGCCGCATCGTCGGCGACCGCGATACGCACCTGGCGGAAAGCGGCGAGTGGGGGCACGGCATCCGGATCCGCGGTTGCGTGGGCGTCACCGTCCGCGACATCCGTATCTCCCATTGCTGGGGCGACGGCATTTCCGCGGGCGGAATCATGGCCAGGGGGCGGCCATCGCGCCCCGGCCGCGACTACCTGTTCGAGAACGTGCTCTGCACCGGCAACCGGCGCCAGGGGCTCACCATCGGCAGTTCGCGGCGCGTGCGCATACGCGGTTGCGAATTCAGCGACACCGGCGGCACGCCGCCGGGCGCCGGCATCGATATCGAACCGGACACCGATGTCGCACGCGATGTCGTGATCGAGGATTGCCTGATCCACGGCAATCGCGGCCCCGGCATCTCGCTCTACAAGCGCGCCGCCGAGGTAACGATCAGGAAATGCACGATCGAGCGGAATCGCGGCGACGGCATCCTGGCCGTGACCGCGATCGACTGCGTCTTCGCCGACAATACCATCCGCAACAACGGCCTGAAGGGCATCCTGGTGCGTACCGGCTCCCGCAACGTGCGCATCACCGGCAATCGCTTCAAGGCCAACGACCGCGGCCGCGGCGGCAAGCGGCAGGTACGGATCGCCGACGACAGCGTCGCGGTCGGCATCGATGCGGACAACGTGTTCGAGTAGCCAGGCCTGCTGTCGCTTCCGGTGCCGGCCTCACTCAGGCCGGCCGCCGTGCGGTCCGCAGTCCCAGTCGGTGCAATACCACCTTCGCTGGTGCCTTCATCGGCCGGATCAGGGCGCGATAGAAAATGCCCTTGATGCGGTTCTGGCGTGGAATCCGCCAACCGAATCCTTCGTCGACCGCGTAAAGACAGGGATTGCAGCATCCGCACGGCTCCCAACCGTTGCGCGGCTTGTGACAGAAACAGGTCATGCCCAGAAGATCCAGCCAACCGCGCTCGCCGGCGAGATCCGCGGTTTCCCGCTTGCCAAGCTCGAACAGGGGAAACGAGAAGCCCCCGAACACCGCGTACTCCCTGGTGTGCCGGTACTCCCGGCCGATGCGGTAGGTCCGATAGCCATCCTCTTCGGTCGGCGTCGCGAAAGGCCCGATGATTTTCTGGATCCTGCCGCCACGATGGCCGGCACCCAGCTCGAGTCGCTCGATGCCCCGTTGCCTGCAGAACCTGGCGAGCCATTCGTACTGGCTCCCGATGAACGTCTCCGCGGAGATGCGCTCGAACGCATCCGTAACGTCGGGATCCGGTGCCAGGCCCGCGATGTCGAACTGACGGACCGGTGCCAGCAACCCGCGGGTATGCGGATGGTCGTCGAACAGGCGGTTCCGGATGCGGGCCATGGCCGCCAGTTCGGCTTGTGTGGAAGGCCGAGTGGGATCCAGCAGGTAATGCGGCACGACCTCCCGCCTGTGCAGCAGCAGCAGTTCCAGCAGACGGAAGCTCGAGTCCCATCCACCGGTCCAGAGCAGATGCACCGGCGGATGCGCCGCCCGGTCCGCGCCCGCGGGCTCACCCGCGAGATCGTTCCCGGCAGAGACGTCCGCATTGCCTGTTGCCATTGAGCGTCACCCGTCCATCGACCTGGCCCACAGCTTATCGGGGCAGTCCCGAATGATGGCGTAACCATCCGTCAAGCCTCCGTATGCATCCCGGAGGGCTGCCGTTGCCGAGGCCACCTGCCCGTCAGCGAACGGCCTGTCGTGCATGCGTACCGTCCTTTCCGCGTCTCGCTCCTGCCCCGAGGCAACACGGATGCCTGCGGATTCATCCGCCGCTCATCGCCGCAACGAGGCTGAATGCGTGATAGCCATTCATCATGAATTGGGCCGAACTATCGTAGTCATCAATATGAATTGGAGCAAGGATGAATGGTTCACCCCTGGATAGCCGAAAATGCTCACAGTTCAGGGCATTCCGGGTTTTCGTGCGCATTTCGTACGTTAGAGTGCGACCCGGTCACGGATGTCTTCGTGGCGTGAATTCACCCTCTCACCCGTCTCCTGCCGCAAGGCAGCCCAGAAAGGGAACATACTCTTGAAGAATGCCGAACTCGTGCAGGCGCTGCACGGGGCTGAATTGCCTCGCAGAAATTTCCTGCGCACCTCGCTACTGATGGCCGTCCCGGCGGCACTGGCCGCCAGCGGAATGCCGCACGCGGTCGCCTCGATCTCCACTTCCGCATACACCCCGCCGCGCCGCGCCCGTGGCGCCGCGACCGTGGACGTCCGCAACTTCGGCGCGCTCGGAAACGGTTCGAATGACGACACGACGGCGTTCCAGCGAGCCATCGACTCCCTGCCGAGCGCCGGCGGTACCGTCACCATACCCGCGGGCAATTACGTGATCGATCCCACCCGCAAGGTCCGCCTGCGCAGCAAGATGCACCTGAAGCTCGCTTCTGGCGCCACGTTGCGCGCCAAGCGCAACAGCGCCGATCGCGCCTACGTGTTGATGGCCTACAAGGTCAGCAATGTCGAAATCTCCGGCGGCCAGATCATCGGCGATCGCGACGCGCACCTGGGAACGACTGGAGAATGGGGACACGGCATCCAGGTCCTCGGGTCCTCGCGGGTGACGGTGCGGGACATCAAGGTTTCCAGGTGCTGGGGCGATGGCGTCTGTGTCGGCGGCGCGATGGTCGCCAACGCCGATCCCATCCCGTCGGAGGATGTCGTCATCGCGAACATCGTCTCCACCGGAAACCGCCGCCATGGCCTGACGATCGCCAATGCGCACAACGTGAAGGTCTACGACAGCGAGTTCAGCAACTCCCACGGCCTGGCCTTCGGGTGCGGTATCGATATCGAGCCGAGCAACAGCAACACGGCGACCAACATGCATATCGAGAACTGCCTGATCGAGAACAATGCATCCAACGGCATCCTGGTGTACAAGCGGGTCAGCGGTACCGCCATCAAGAAATGCACCATCGCCAGGAATGGCGGATACGGCATTCTCACGATCGCACCGCGCAGCGGCTATGTCGCGCAGAACAGGATCCGGCACAACTATCTCGAGGGGCTGATGCTGCGTGCCGGCACCCGGGATTATCAGGCCAGCGGAAACTACTTCCGCAACAACAAGACCCGTCTACATGGCGTGAACACCTCCGGAGGCCGGGCGGTGCCGATGACCGGCCTGGTCGGCGGCAACCGGGGCACCGGTGCCCACATCCAGAAGACCGCGGACTGCGTCGGCATCCGGGTCACCACGAACTACTACGCCAAGTGACCTTGTGACGGATGCCGGCCGACGCTGGCATCCGTCGCTGTTTTCACCCCGGGGCAATTTTTCTGAATGCTCCGCTAACCGTCCCCGGCGCCGGCGATGGCGACCGGCGGTTGCTGGCTAGAATCGTTCGCTGGCCTCTATTGGTTCGGCGTTGACATCGATGCCCGGCGATTGCCGGGCGCGAGATGGCGGCGCGCGAAAGCCCGATGAAGTTTGCCTTCTTCGCGAACACCGACTGGTACCTGTACAACTTCAGGTTGGCGACGGCGTTGCGGCTGCGGTCATTGGGCGTCGAGACCGTCATGATCTCGCCGCCCGGTGAATTCGGCCGCCGCTTCGCCGACCACGGGATCCGCTGGCTGACGCTGCCGATGGATCGCGCCAGCCTCAATCCCCTGCGGGAAGCCTTGCTGCTGCGGCAGCTGACGCGGCTGCTGAAGCGCGAGCGTCCCGACCTGCTGCACAACTTCACGGTGAAATGCGCGGTCTACGGTGCGCTGGCGGCCCGCGCCGCCGCGGTACCGGCGGTGGTCAACGCCGTCGCCGGCATGGGCTACGTGTTCACGAGCGACCGCGCAAAGGCACGCCTGCTCAGGCCGATCGTGAGCGCGCTGATGCGCTGCACGCTGGGTAGCGGAAACTCGCGCGTCATCCTGCAAAACCCCGACGACGCCGATGCATTCGCCGAACTTCGGCTTGCGGCGCCGGAGAAGACGCGCATGATCCGCAGCTCCGGCGTCGATACCGGCCGTTTCCGTCCGGGCGGCCGTGACGCCGAAACCGCGCGTCCGCTGCGCGTGGTCCTGGCCGCACGGCTGCTTTGGGAAAAAGGCATACGGGAATACGTCGACGCGGCGATCCTGCTGGGACAGCAAGGCCGGCGCATCGAACTTCTGCTTGCCGGCACGCCGGACCCCGGGAACCCGCGCTCGGTCCCGCGCGATGAGGTCGAACGCTGGCACCGCGACAGATTGCTGCAATGGCTCGGCCATGTCGACGACATGGCCGCGTTGCTGCGCGAGGTCGACGTGATGGCGCTTCCCAGCTATTACCGCGAGGGCGTGCCCAAGAGCCTGATCGAAGGCGCGGCCTGCGGGCTGGCGCTGGTCACCACCGGGCTGCCGGGATGCCGCGAGGTGGTCACCGAACACGACGTCGACGGCTTGCGCATCGAGCCACGCTGCGCGAAATCGCTGGCAGAGGCGCTGGCGCGGCTGGACGACGACCGCCCACTGCGGCGGCGGCTCGGTACCCGGGCACGCGAACGGGCGCTGCAGCATTTCGACGAGCGGATCGTCATCCAGAAGACCATCGACGTCTACGGCGAGGTGCTCGGATCGCCGTTGACGGGCGCTGCGCCGCAGTACGCCAGCGCATCATGATCCCACGCCCGGGGCGGTCGGCGGTCGCCGCGATTTCGACGCTCGGGATCGCCACGGCGCTCGGGGCCGGTTTCGTGTTCCTGGCCCAGGCAATCCTGGCGCGTCGCCTCGGCCCGTCCGACTACGGCCTGTTCGCCTCTTCGCTGGCGACGGTGACGATGGTGGCGCCGCTCGCCGGCTTCGGGCTGTCGCAGTTCCGCCTGCGGGTGTACGGCGCCGAAGGCTGGACGGCGGACCGCTGGCTCACGGCGTCGCTGCGGTTCACTGCATGGAGCGCCCTGCTCACCGTCGGGCTCGTTGTCGCCTGGGCGCTCTTCGGCGGCCCGGTGGACGCGTCGACGCGATCGATGCTGCTGCTGCTTTGCCCGGTGATCCTGGGCGTGCTCGCAGTCAATCTGGTCAGCAGCAAGATGCGCCTGGAGGATCGCTATGCCGCCCTGGCGGGCCTGCACCTGCTGATGCCCGGTGGCCGCCTGCTCGTCGCGCTGCTGGCGCTGCTGATCCCCGCCATGACCGTCTACTCCGTGGCGCTGGGCTATTGCGCGGTCGCGCTTCTGGTCGTCGCGCTTTCCCTTGCGCCGACGCGCGCCATGCTGCGCGGAGAAATGCGCCTGCAGGGACATGGGCCGCGCGTGGCTGCGCCGCCGCGGCCGGTTCCCGCGGTCGCGGAACTCTGGCGTGAAGCCTGGCCTTACGGCGTGGCAGCCATACTTTACCCGGTCTTCTTCCAGGTGAGCACGGTGCTGGTCAAGTACATCAACGGCGACGCCCAGGCCGGACGCTATGGCATCGCCATGGCGGTGATGACCGCGATCTACCTGCTGCCCGCCACCATCTACCAGAAGTTCCTGCTCTCCAAGCTGCACCGCTGGGCGGTGCACGACAAGCCGAAGTTCTGGCGCATCCACCGCCAGGGAAATCTGGCGATGCTGCTGCTGGGACTGGTCGTCGGCGCAGGACTGGCGGCCACGGCGCCGCTGCTGGTGCCGCTGGCGTTCGGCGAGCAGTACCGCGGGGTGGCGGCGATCCTGATGGTGCTGGCGCTGGCGATCCCGGTCCGCTTCCTCTCCACGTCCGTGGGCTCGGCGCTGCTCACCGGCGGGCATATGCGTTATCGGGTCCGCGCCATGGCGACGGCGACGTTCGCCGCGATCGCGCTGAACGCGATGCTGATTCCCGTGTTCGACGAATTCGGCGCGGCCGCAGCCACGGTGGCGGCCGAGCTCCTGCTGTTGTCGGCCATGTATCGCGGCGTGCGCCGCGTCAAACGATCCGCGGAGGCATGATGGAGCACGAAACGATGGAACGCGAGCTGCGCGTCAGCTTCACCGGCTACTACGGCATGCGCAACTTCGGCGACGACCTGTTCGGCGCGATCTGCACGGCCGCGGCGTCCCGGTTCTGGAACGCCAGGCCGCGCGTGGTCGGCCCGGCGATCGACGGCGTGGACGCGCGCTACACGATGCCCAGCTGGTATCCGCCGGCGGTGTACGGCGCATCGAACGTGCTGGGCAGGGCCAGCCGCATGTACAGCTTCGCCCGGGGCCTGCATGGGACCGACGTGCTGGTCATGGGTGGCGGTTCTGTGATCACCGGGCGCGGGTCGTTCCGCGAGCCGCTGATGCTGTCCGCCCGGCGCCGCGGCCGGTTGCAGCTGGCGGCGCTCGGCGTGTCTATCGGCCCCTTCGACGATGCGGCCACGCAGGACTCGGCCGCGGCGTTCATCCGCCAGTTCTCGTACATCGCCGTGCGCGATCGCCGCTCCTACGAACTCGCCGTCGCGATGGGAGTCGGCGATCGGACCCACCATGGCCGCGATCTGGCGGGCCTGTTACCGCTGCTGTTGACCCCGCCCGCCCGGCCGCCGCTTCCGGTGCCCGGACAGACGCTGCGCATCGGACTGGCCCCATGCAACCACCTCCCCCGGCCCGGCTATCCGACGCCCGAGCCAACGGCGCTACAGTCTTCGCTGGCCGAAGCGCTGGTCCAGCTGAACAGGCGCTATCGGGTGCAGGCGGAGGTCTTCAGTCTCAACGATCACCCCATCCACGGCGACCTGCGGCTGACCTGCGCCCTGCAGCAGGAATTGTCCGCCCGGGGGCTCACCGCCCGGCAGGTGCGCTATCGGCGCAGCGATCCCGTCGCCACCGCCCGCGCGATCGCGGGTTGCGATGCGTTCATCAGTACCCGCCTGCACGGTGCGATCGTAGCCTACCTGCTGGGCGTTCCATTCATGATCGTCGATTACCATCCAAAATGCGTGGATTTCGCTGATGACATCGGCCTGCCCGGGTCGCGGCGGATTACCGCACGACGCCACGATGCCGCCGCAATCGGCGACGGGATGGGGTCGATGCTCGACGCAGGCGACGCGCCCACCTTTCCGCGCGACGTCTATGCGCGACAGGCGCAGGAGATCTTCCAACGCGCCCCTTGGGCGACTGCGGGTGCAGCCTCATGAGTCCCCATGCGCCGCCGATCGACGCCCGTCCGTTCGCGCCCGTGAGCGTGGTCGTCCCCTGCTATCGCTGCGCTGACACGATCGCGGCCGCGGTTGCCTCGATCGCCGCGCAGACCTTGCCGCCGGCGCAGGTGCTGCTGGTCGACGACTGCAGCGGCGACGGCACGCTGGAGACGCTGCGTTCGCTGGCCGAGACCTACCCGCCGGGCTGGATCGAGGCCGTCGCGCTGCCCGCCAACGGCGGCCCGTCGCGGGCGCGCAATGTCGGATGGGAACGGGCGACACAGGACTACATCGCCTTCCTGGATGCCGACGACACCTGGGCACCGCGCAAGCTCGAGCTGCAGATGCAGGCACTCGGCGCCGACCCGCAGATCGCCCTGATTGCGCATCGCGTGCAGGTGCGCGAGCGCGGACTCGGGCCCCTCGCGTTGCGCAAGCCGATTCGCACGGCCATCGTCGGCCGCCGCCGCCTGTTGTTCAACAATCCGTTCGCCACGCCCTCGGTCGTGCTGCGGCGCGACCTGCCGTTCCGGTTCAACGAGGACTTCCGCCACGTCGAGGACTTCCTGTTGTGGGCGCAGATCGCGCACTCCGGATACCGCTGCGCCAAGATCAACCAGGTCCTGGCATACCTGCACAAGCCCGCCTACGGCGCCGGCGGACTGAGCGGAGATCTCGAGGCGATGCGTCGTGCCGGCCGCAAGGTCGGAGACGAGCTGCAGCGACTCGGCCTGGTCAGCGGCCGCGAGCGCATGCTTACCCGTAGCGTCGGCGCGGTTCGCCGCGCGCGCCGCAACCTGCTGCTGCTGCTGCGGCGTTTCCGTCCGGGAGGCCTGTCGCCATGACCATGACCGTGACTACCGGGGACGCCGCGCTGCGACCGCGGCGCCGAGCCGATACGGCGATGGCGACCGGCTTGAACCTGTTGCTGCTGCTTGCCGTGGCCATCTTCGGCTGCTGGCTGATCGGCACCCGCCCGTTCGATGTCGGTACCGACACCAGCGCCTATGCCGGCCTCTACCAGCGCCTGGGCACCGGAATGGTCGAGACCCGGCTGGAACCGGGTTTCGTCTATCTCAGCTATGTGCTGCGACAACTGGGCCTGGGCGTGGTCGGCTATCAGGCGGCGCTGTTCGCCCTGCTGCTGGGAGCCGCCACCGTCGCCACGCGCCGCTACTTCCACTACCTGGGCGACACGCGCGGATACTTCACCCTCCTCAGCGCGGCGCTGATGCTGTTGCTGATCTCGCCGATGTTCGTCAACGCGTCGATCAACGCGATCCGGCAGGGAATCGCGGCGCCGCTCGTTTTCGCCGCGCTGCTGTCGTTCCATCAGCGGGACTGGTGGAAATTCGCCCTGTACGGCACGCTGGCCAGCAGCTTCCATTACTCCTCGCTGCTGTACCTCGCGTTCGCCCCGGTGCTCTTGCTGCGGCCGGACGTGCAGCGCTACCTGGCCGCGGCCGCCTTCCTCTGCTACGTGTCGGGCCTGTCGTTGATCGTCGTGCGCACCGCGCTGCCGTCGTTGTACCAGACGGTCATGGAATACACCGCCACCACCCGCTTCGAGTCCGGCGTGCGCATCGATTTCGCCGTGTTCTCTATCTTCTGGTACGCCCTGCCGCACCTGCTCGCGCCACTGGTGCCCCGGCCGTATCGCGAAAGGATCAAGAACAGCACCGCGGTCTACCTGGTCATGCTGCTGCCGTTCTTCTCGATCGGCTGGGGCTTCTTCTCCAATCGCTATCTGTTGCCAGGCTGGCTGGCGGTTTCGCTGATCCTGGCGGCGGTGCTTTGCCACAGCCGGATCGCGCTCCTGCGCAACCCCTTGCTGGTACGGATAGGCCTGGTCGCCTCGTGCGCTGTTTTCTATGTGCTCGTGACCAACGTCATCGTGATCTGACGCACCCCCGCATATGCTGTCGTTGCTACAGGACCTCCTCCTCGCGCTGATCTACCCGCCGATGCTGTCGCTCTGCCTGCTCGTGTGCGGCGGACTGGTGCTGCTCCTGCGCTGGCGCCGGTCGGCGGCGGCGATCATGGTCTTCGCCGTCGCATGGTCGCTGGTGTGGTCGATCCCGCAGGCCTCGGACTGGCTGCGCGGCCGTCTCGAATCCCGCCACCCGACCGTGGCCGAGGCGGCCCTGCCGGAAGCGGACGCCATCGTCGTGCTCGGCGGCGGGTACTACGGCTGGCTCAAACGACGGAACGTCGATCCCGAACAGTTGAAGGGCAGCCGGCTCGCCGCCGGCGCACGCGCGTGGCAGGCGCGGCGCGCCCCGGTCGTCGTGCTCTCCGGAGACGGCAGCGAGGCCCCGAAGATGGCCGCAGGGATCGCCAGGCTGGGCGTGCCCGCCTCGGCCGTCGTGCTGGACGACCGCAGCCGCAGCACGCGCGACAACGCGCGGTTCACGGCGGTGCTGGCGGAACGACGCGGGATGGAGCGGATCCTGCTGGTGACCTCGGCACTGCACATGCCCCGCGCCTTGCGCGCGTTCCGCAATGCCGGGCTCGACGCGGTTCCCGTGCCCGTGCCGGAAACCTCGCCTCGCGTGGGCTGGCGCGAACGCTGGCTGCCGTCGCGTCGTGCGCTGTGGCGAAGCAGCCGCGCGCTGAAGGAATACGTCGCCTTAGCGGCCCTGCACCTGACGGATGAACGGAGGCCCCGGACACGGTCTTCGCACCGCGTAGACACCGCTGAATCGGGAGCCAACGCCGGCCCGGAAAAGCGACGGACGTCACAGGAAAGCGTTAGTCTTCGATCGGCAACGGTGTGCATCGGACGCGGCACCGCGCGTTTCTTCCCCCGCCAGCGTCCGACCGCGGCCGGCTCTTAGCACCGTCTTGAGCGCCCGACCGCCAGGATGCGCCCACCCAGCACGAGGCGCCGAGCAGCCATGCCGAAATCAACGATTCTTCCTTTTGCGGCCACGACAATCGCGGTCATCGTCCTCAGCGGATGCACCGGTCAGCACATGTCGGTGCGCGACGTGAACAACCACACGCTGGTGCAGGAAGGCGATGTCACGATGGTCCCGATCACCTCGCAGCTGGTCTCGCAGGGGCCGAAGCCGGCGACGGAAATTCCGGCCGAACTCACCGAATACCGGCCCGACTCGTACCGGATCCATCCGGGCGACACCATCCTGGTCACCGTGTGGGATCACCCCGAACTGACCACGCCCGCCGGCAGCCAGCAGCAGGCCGTCAGCAACGGACGCCTGGTGAAGCCGGATGGCACGCTGTTCTATCCCTATGCCGGCAACGTCGACGTCTCCGGCATGACGATCGAGGAGTTGCGCGAGACGCTCAGCAACCGGCTTTCCAAGTTCCTGCTCGAGCCCAAGGTGGACGTCAACGTGGTCGGCTTCGGCAGCCGGGTTTCACTGCAGGGCGCGTTCGTCGACACCACGCCGCAGGAACTGACGACGGTGCCGCTGACGCTGTCGCAGGCAATCGGAGCGGCACAGGTCGATGTCGACGAAGCCGACCTGTCCGGCCTGGTGCTGATGCGCGACCAGCGAAACTACCGGATCGACCTGGACGCCCTGAACCGCAACGGAAACGTGGCGCAGCAGATCTACCTGAAGCCAGGCGACCACCTGTTCCTGCCGTTCAACGACCGCAAGGAAATCTATGTGATCGGCGAAGTGCTGCGGCCGCAGGCAATCACCTTCAAGACCAGCGACATGACCCTGACGCAGGCGCTGGGCCGGACCGGCGGCCTCAATCCGGCCACCTCGAAGGGCGGGGCGGTCTACGTGATCCGCGGTGTCGAGGAGATGCAGAACGCGCCGGCGACGGTCTACCACCTGGACGCCAAGTCGCCGGTCGCCTTCGCCCTGGCCGACCGGTTCTCGCTGCGCGCCGGCGACGTGGTCTGGGTCGGACCGGCCGGCGTCACCCGCTGGAACCGGTTCCTCACCCAGCTGCTGCCGCTGACCGGCATCATCAACAACGCGGCGGCCGCGCAGTACAACATCGACCGCACCAGCAACTGACGCCGGGAGACCAGCGCCAGAGTGCCGGGCCGGCAGGATTGCCGGCCCGGCCGAGAACCGGAGACGGACCATTGGCCGCCACGCAACGGACCATCGACCGGCCACGGCCCCGGAAACACGCCTCGCCGTTCTTCCGACGCGAACCGGCCCGGCCACGCCGCCGCGGTCACTCCGGCCGATACACCTCGGCGCCCTCGTCGCGGAACTGCCGCGACTTCTCCATGCCGGCCTCCAGCGCCGCCCGCTCGCCCAGCCCGTGCTCGGCGGCGTACTCGCGCACGTCCTGGGTGATCTTCATCGAGCAGAAGTGCGGGCCGCACATCGAGCAGAAGTGCGCCAGCTTGTGCGCGTCCTTGGGCAGGGTCTCGTCGTGGTATTCCTTGGCCCGTTCCGGATCCAGGCCGAGGTGGAACTGGTCCTCCCAGCGGAATTCGAAGCGCGCCTTGGACAGCGCGTTGTCGCGCACCTGCGCGCCAGGATGGCCCTTGGCCAGGTCTGCCGCGTGCGCGGCGATCCTGTAGGCCATGATCCCCTCGCGCACGTCGGCGCGGTTGGGCAGGCCCAGGTGCTCCTTGGGCGTGACGTAGCAGAGCATCGCGGTGCCGTACCAGCCGATCATCGCCGCGCCGATCGCGCTGGTAATGTGGTCGTAGCCGGGCGCGATATCGGTGGTCAGCGGGCCGAGCGTGTAGAACGGCGCCTCGCCGCATTCGGCCAGCTGCTTGTCCATGTTCTCCTTGATCAGCTGCATCGGCACGTGGCCGGGACCTTCGATCATGGTCTGCACGTCGTGCTTCCAGGCGATCTTGGTCAACTCGCCGAGGGTTTCCAGCTCGCCGAACTGGGCGGCGTCGTTGGCGTCGGCGATGCAGCCCGGGCGCAGCCCGTCGCCGAGCGAGAAGGCCACGTCGTAGGCCTTCATGATGTCGCAGATGTCCTCGAAGTGCTCGTAGAGGAAGCTCTCGCGATGGTGCGCCAGGCACCACTTGGCCATGATGCTGCCGCCGCGCGAGACGATGCCGGTCACGCGCCTGGCCGTCAGCGGCACGTAGCGCAACAGCACCCCGGCATGGATGGTGAAGTAGTCCACGCCCTGCTCGGCCTGCTCGACCAGGGTGTCGCGGAAGATCTCCCAAGTCAGCTCCTCGGCGCGGCCGTCGACCTTTTCCAGCGCCTGGTAGATCGGGACCGTCCCGATCGGCACCGGCGAATTGCGCACGATCCACTCTCGCGTCTCGTGGATGTGCTTGCCGGTCGACAGGTCCATCACCGTGTCGCCGCCCCAGCGGATCGCCCAGACCAGCTTCTCCACTTCCTCGGCGATGCCCGAACTCACGGCCGAGTTGCCGATGTTGGCGTTGATCTTGGTCAGGAAGTTGCGGCCGATGATCATCGGCTCGCTTTCCGGATGGTTGATGTTGTTTGGCAGGATCGCGCGGCCGCGGGCGATCTCGTCGCGCACGAACTCGGGCGTGATCAGCGTCTGGATGTTCGCGCCGAAGGACTCGCCCGGGTGCTGCGCCAGCAACCCGGCATCGCGCACCGCCTCCAGGCGCTGGTTCTCGCGGATCGCGACGAACTCCATTTCCGGCGTCACGATGCCGCGCCTGGCGTAGTGCATCTGGGTGACGTTGGCGCCGGCGGCCGCACGCCGCGGCAGGCGCCGCGAGGGGAAGCGCACCGCGTCGAGCTTCGCATTGGTCTCGCGGGCGCGGCCGAACTCCGAACTCAGCCCCGCCAGTTCCTCGGTATCGCCGCGCTCGGCGATCCACCGCGCGCGCAGCGGTGCCAGGCCGGCCGCCAAATCGATGGCGGCATCGGGATCGGTGTACGGCCCGGACGGGTCGTAGACCGTGACCGGCGGATTGTCCTCGCCGCCGAACAGCGTCGGCGTCTTCGTCAATGCGATCTCGCGCATCGGCACGCGCAGATCGGCGCGCGAGCCGGCGACGAAGATCTTGCGCGAGCCGGGAATCGGACGGGTAACGGATTCGGAGAGCTGCTCGGTCTGCTGCAGCAGCGGGGAGGGCACGGCATTCATGGCATTCGTCCTGTGGAATCGCTCGGGGAGCCGGGACGAAGCGGGCGGCGCACGGACGGAGCGATCCCCGGTCCTGCGAAGCTTCCCTACGCCGGTGTCAACCGGATCAGGTTCGAAGGGTCTGTCTCAACCGCCGCCTGCGCGCCGGTACCCCCGCTTCAGCCGGCATTACACCACAACCGGCGCACCGGCTCCCTTCATGCGCGGCGAAGCGGGATCTGCCCGTCCTGGCGGCGGGCGAAAAACGCGGCGTCAGTCGGCGAGCGCGTCCATCTTCGCCGCGTGGTCGCCGATGATGCGCAGGGTCGTGGCGTCGTCGTCGAACACCGAGTACAGCCCCTGCGGCTCCTGCGGCGGATCGCCGGTGAAGGCATCCCCGGCTTGCCACATGTAGTCGGCGTTGGCGGTGCGGCCGCGGCCGCCCCAGGCCCAGAAGTTGGAGCCGGCGATCGCGTCGCCGGCGGCGGCGCGCTGCTGCAGGCGCGCGAACACCGTCTCGTAGAAGCGGTCGCGGTAGCGCGTGGTCGTCTCCGGGTCGAAGCCGCCGTCGTCGCGGTTGAGGCCGAACTCGGACAGCACGACCGGCTTGCCGAGCTTGCCGGCGATGTCGATGTGGCGGTCGATGTAGGCCAGCGAGGTTTCCAGCGCCGACGGCCAGGTCGCCTCGGCGTCGCGCGGATCGAACCAGTTCCAGAACGCCGATGCGGGCGCCGCTTCACGCTGCAGCCGCACAATCGCCCGCCGCCGTTCGCGGACGGTCGCGAACGCGAACGCGCCGTGGGCGCGATCGAATTACCGCTTGACGCGGTGCATCATGATCCGCTATTGCTGTCGCCATGCTCGCCGCATCCGCCCGCCCCGCCTGCCGCCACTGCCCGCAATCGCGGACATTGGTTGCACGCGTGACGATTACCACCACCGGTACCGGTAGCACCGGCACCGGAGTGCGGACGCGCGTGTCCATCGCCTGACCTGACCACGCCGCTCCGCACCCGATCCGGGTGCGGCCAGGCGGCCACACCCGACCGGCGCGGGGCCCGAACCGGAGCCTCCCCCGATGTCGTCCGCGCAACCTTCGAACGAAAGACCCCATGCCGTCCCTGGCGGAGCTTCACGGGCTCCGGAAACGCCGGCCCTTTCCCACGTGCACAAGTTCGGCGGCAGCAGCCTGGCCGATGTCGGCCGCTTCCGCAGCGCCTGCGCGCTGCTCGACGACGACGCTGCCGCGCACCGCGTGGTGGTGGCCTCGGCCATGCAGGGCACCACCGATGCGCTGCTGGCACTGATCGCCGACGCCCACCGCGGCAGCGACTGGATGCCGGCCTGGGCCGCACTGCGCAGCCGGCACCTGGCGGTGGCCGATGCGCTGCAGCCCGCGCAGCGGACATTCGCGTCCCTGCACAACGCGCGCGCGGGGCAGGCGGAAGCACTCGCCGCGGCGGAGACGCCGGTCCGACCCGGATTGCACGAGGCATTGCTGGACGGTTTCGATGCCCTGCGCAACGAGCTCGCCGCATTGCCCGCCGACGGCGAACGGCTCGAGCGCGCCGCCACACGCATCCAGGGCTACGGCGAGCTGTGGTCATCGCTGCTGCTGCAGGCGGCGCTCGGCGGCACGGCAGCGGGCTGGGAACGGCTGGACGCGCGCGAGGTGCTGGTGGTGCATCCGGGCGAGATGGGCGCCGGCGTGGACCGCGAGCAAAGCCGCGCGCGCCTGCACGCCTGGCGTGCGCGCAATCGCGGACGCGACGTCGTCGTCACCGGTTTCATCGCCCGCGATGCGCATGGCGAGGCGACCACGCTGGGCCGCAACGGCAGCGACTATTCGGCATCGATCTTCGCCGACCTGTTCGATGCCGATGCGCTCACCATCTGGACCGACGTCGACGGCGTGCTCTCGGCCGATCCGCGACTGGTGCCGGACGCGGTCTGCCTGCCGGCGATCTCCTATGCCGAGGCCTGCGAGCTGGCCTATTTCGGCGCGCGGGTGCTGCACCCGCAGACGCTGGCGCCGGTGCAGGCGCGCGGCATCCCGGTGCGCATCCGCAATACGCTGCGGCCGCAGGCGCCCGGCACCCTGATCTGCGCCGACGGCGACGCCACGCCCACCGCGTTCGGCGGCGGGCCGGTCAAGGGCCTGAGCCTGGTCGACGACCTGGCGGTGCTGGAATTGACCGGCAACGGCCTGGTCGGGGTACCGGGCATCGCCGAACGCCTGTTCGCGGCGCTGCATGGGGCCGGCGTGTCGGTGACGATGATCTCGCAGGGCTCTTCCGAGCACTCGATCTGCTGCGTGGTGCGCGCCGGGCAGGCCGAACGCGGCCGCGACGCGATCCGCGCCGCCTTCGCCGACGCGATCGCGGATGGCCAGGCGCAGGGCGTGCAGGTCACCGGCGACATCTGCGTGCTGGCCGCGGTCGGCGACGGCATGGTCGGCCACCACGGCGTGGCGGCACGGCTGTTCGGCGGGCTGGCGCAGGCGCGGGTGAACGTGCGCGCGATCGCGCAGGGCGCCAGCGAGCGCAACCTGTCGGTCGCGATCGCGCGCGCCGACGCCACCCGCGCGCTGCGCGCCGCGCACGCGGCGTTCTGGCTGTCGCCGCAGACGGTCTCGATCGGCCTGATCGGGCCGGGCAACGTCGGCCGCACGCTGCTGCGGCAGCTGGCCGAAGTGGCGCCGGGACTGCGCGAACGCTCCGGCGTCGACCTGCGCCTGCGCGCCATCGGCAACAGCCGCGGGATGACGCTCGACCACGCCGCGATCGCACCGGCCGAGGCGCTCGACCGGCTCGGCGCCGACAGCGCCCAGACCCTCGACCTCGACGCCTTCGCCGCGCACGTGCGCGCCGAGCACCTGCCGCACGCGATGATCGTCGACTGCAGCGCCAGCGACGCGGTGGCTGCGAAATATCCCGAGTGGCTGGCGGCCGGCATCCACGTGGTCACGCCGAACAAGCATGCCGGCAGCGGCGACTGGGCGCGCTACGCGGCGATCGCCGCCGCCCGGCGCGCGGGCGGCGGGCGCTTTCTTTACGAGGCCACCGTCGGCGCCGGCCTGCCGGTAATCCTGACCCTGCGCAACCTGCTCGACACCGGCGACGTGCTGCACGGCATCGACGGCATGCTGTCGGGCACCCTGGCCTGGCTGTTCAACAGTTATGGATGCAGCAGCCGCCCGTTCTCGGCGCTGGTGCGCGAGGCCCGCGGACTCGGCTATACCGAACCGGATCCGCGCGACGACCTGTCCGGCCTGGACGTGGCGCGCAAGCTGGTGATCCTGGCGCGCGAGGCCGGGCGTGAACTGTCGCTCGACGACGTGGAGGTGGAGAGCCTGGTGCCGGAATCGCTGCGGCAGGCGAGCCTGGACGAATTCCTGGCGCGGCTGGAAGAGCTCGATGCGCCGATGCAGGCGCGCCTGGATGCCGCGCACGCGGACGGATGCCGGCTTCGCCACCTCGCCCGCCTCGGCGAGGACGGTCGCGCCAGCGTCGGCGTGGTCGCGCTGGCGGCCGACCATGCCTGCTGCCACACGCGGCTCACCGACAACCTGGTGCAGTTCCGCAGCGCCCGCTACGCCGACAACCCGCTGGTGGTGCAGGGCCCGGGCGCCGGACCCGAGGTCACCGCGGCCGGCGTGTTCGGCGACGTGCTGGCGATCGCGCAATCGCTCGGGGCGCGGTCGTGACCGGGGGCGATTCGATGGCTACCGGGGATAGCGCTTTTGCCACGGATCGGCGCCGATGAACGCGGATACAGCAAGCCGAAGCAATACGCCTGCAAGGGAAAACGCCCTCTCCCCCGCTTGCGAGGGGAAAGGGAGTGCATGCCTTCGATTTGCCTTATCCGCGTTCATCCGCGTCAATTCGTGGCGAGAATGCTCTCATCCATCGGGGCCCACACCATGAGTCCACCCTCACAGGCGACCGCGTTCGCTCCGGCCAGCGTCGGCAACATCGGCGTCGGCTTCGACCTGCTCGGCCATGCCATCGACGGGCCGCGCGACGTCGCCCGCGTGCGCCGGATCGACGCGCCCGTGGTGCGGATCGACGCGATCGGCGGCGACGCCGCCGGCGCCGGCAGCCTGCCGCTGGCCGCGGAGGAAAACACCGCCGGCCGCGCCCTGATCGCGCTGCGCGACACGCTCGGCCTCGCGCACGGCTTCGCGCTGGAGCTCGACAAGGGCATCCCGCTCGGCTCCGGGCTCGGCGGTTCGGCGGCCTCGTGCGTGGCCGCGCTGGTGGCCGCGAACGCGCTGCTCGAGGCACCGCTGCCGCGCGCGGCGCTGTACCCGTTCGCGCTCGACGGCGAGGCGGTCTCCAGCGGCAGCCGCCACGGCGACAACGTCGCGCCGATGCTGCTCGGCGGCGTGGTCATGGCCACGGCCGCGCGCATGATCGCGCTGGCGACGCCCGGGTGGCTGCACTGCGTGGTGGTGCATCCGGACCAGGTGCTGGAGACGCGCCGTTCGCGCGCGGCGCTGGCCGAACCGTATCCGCTGCACGTCATCATCGAACAGCAGGCGCACCTGGCGCTGTTCCTGACCGGACTGCAGCGCGGAGACGCGGCACTGATCGCCGAAGGCCTGCGCGACGTGCTGGTGGAACCGCGGCGGGCGCCGCTGATTCCCGGCTTCGCCGGTGTGAAGGCCGCGGCGCTCGATCACGACGCGCTCGGCGCCAGCATCTCCGGCGGCGGGCCGAGCGTGTTCGCCTGGTTCGCCTCGCAGGCGCAGGCGCAGGCCGCGGCGCCGGCGATGCGCGCCGGCTTCACCGATGCCGGCTTCGACGCGCGCGTCCACGTCTCTCCGGTCGCCGGCCCGCGTGCAGACATCATCGACACCGCCCGTGACAAACCCCCTCTCCTGCATCCATGAACTTCGTCAGCACCCGCGACAACACCCCGCCGACCGCCATCGACAGCGCACTCGTCGCCGGCCTCGCACCGGACGGCGGCCTGTACGTGCCGGAACGGATCCCCGCGCTCGCCGACGCGCGGCCCGGTGCGGCACTCGCCGACACCGCATGCGCGGTGCTGGCACCGTACTTCACGGAATCGTCGCTGCGCGACCGCCTCGCCGGCATCTGCACGCAGGCGTTTTCCTTCGACGCGCCGCTGCGTCCGCTCGCAGGCGAAGGCGACCATCTGCTGGAGCTGTTCCACGGCCCCACCGCGGCGTTCAAGGACTACGCCGCGCGCTTCCTCGCCGAGGCGCTGGCCGCGCTGCGGGAGCCGGACGCGCCGGCGACGACGGTCCTGGTGGCCACCTCCGGCGACACCGGCGCCGCCGTCGCCGCCGCGTTCCATCGCCGCCCCGGTTTCGAGGTGGTCATCCTCTACCCCGACGGCCGGGTTTCGCCGCGACAGGCGCACGGGCTGGAATGCTGGGGCGACAACGTGCGCGCGTTCCGCGTCGCCGGCAGCTTCGACGACTGCCAGCGGCTGTCCAAACAGGCGCTGGCCGACGAAGCCCTGCGCCGCGAGCGTGCGCTCACCTCGGCCAACAGCATCAGTCTCGGCCGCCTGCTGCCGCAGGCGGCGTACTACGCGCACGCGGCATTGCGGTTCCGCGCGGAGCACGGCGCAGCGCTCAACCTCATCGTGCCGACCGGCAATCTCGGCAACGCCTGTGCCGCGCTGCTGGCCCGGCGCATGGGCCTGCCGATCGGGGAAATCCGGCTGGTCACCAATGCCAACGACATCCTGCCGCGCTATTTCTCCGGCGGCGAATATGCGCCGCGGGCCACCCGCACCACCCTGGCCAATGCCATGGACGTGGGCGCGCCCAGCAATTTCGAGCGGCTGCGGCACTGGCACGGCGGCGACGACGACGCCCTGCGCGCGGCGATCCGCGCCGACGCCGTGGACGACGCCACCATCCGCGACACCATCCGCAGCGCCCCCGTCCGCCACGGCGTCGTGCCCTGCCCGCACACCGCCACCGGGCTGCACCTGCTCGATCGTTTGCGCGCGCAGGGCGACACGCGCCCCTGGGCGGTCGTCGCCACCGCGCACCCGGCCAAGTTCGAGACCATCGTCGAGCCGTTGGTCGGCCATGCCGTCATTCCGCCCCCGGCACTCGCCGAGTGCCTGCGGCGCCCGGCATCGGCGCATACGCTCGCGAACGATTACGCCGCACTCCGCCACCGGCTGCAGGCCGGCGATCGATGACGGCCTGCGCCACCGGGGCAAGGTCGCAATCGCACTCCGCGGCACCAGCGGCGAGCGACGGCGACGACGCCCTTCATGGCAAAAGGTTCTAAATGAAACTGTTGACACCGGCAAAACCTCCATGTTTATCTCGGTCCCCATGATGCATCGCAACAGCCATCCGCTGACCATCCAGGCCGCCCTGCCGGGCGTCCCGGTCGCGCTTGCGCCGATCGCGCGCCTTCTCGTCGTCGTCCTCCTTATTACCTTGCCCACCGGCGCGGGAATCGGGTTTGCGTAGCTAGACAGCACAAACCCAGGTCGAAAGAAACCAGACCCCGCGCCCGACCAGGGCGCGGGGTTTTTCGTTTCTGTCGCTCCGGTGTCCTCCGAAAACCAACGTCCGCGCACGGAAAGCGCAGACTTCCCCGCGAAGGATTCGCACCAACGGAAGCCACGCAGTGCGAAGCAATGCCATCAAGCAGGGACCCGAACACGCACCGGCACGCGCAATGCTGCGCGCGACCGGACTGGACAGCGACGCCATCGCCAAGCCGCTGGTCGCGGTGGTCCACACCTGGTCCAGCGTCTCGCCCTGCAACCTGGGCCTGCGCGACCTGGCCGCGCATGCCTGCGAAGGCGTGCGCGCGGCCGGCGGCACCCCGGTCGAGTTCAACACCATCGCCGTCACCGACGGCATCGCCATGGGCAGCAGCGGCATGCGCGCCTCGCTGGCCTCGCGCGAGGTGATCGCCGACTCCATCGAACTGGCGGTCAGCGGCCATTGCCTGGACGCGCTGGTGCTGCTGTGCGGCTGCGACAAGACCATTCCCGCCGCGGCGATGGCGGCCGCGCGCCTGGATATCCCGACGGTGATCCTCTACGGCGGCACCATCATGCCCGGCAAGTGCCGCGGCAAATCGATCACGGTGCAGGAGGTGTTCGAGGCGGTCGGCCGGCACGCCGCCGGCCAGCTGGACGATGCCGGCCTGGAAGAGATCGAGAAGGCCGCCTGCCCGGGCGCCGGTGCCTGCGGCGGCCAGTTCACCGCCAACACGATGTCGATGGCGCTCAGTTTCCTGGGACTGTCGCCGTTGGGACTGAACGACATTCCCGCCGTGCATCCGGACAAGCCCGCCGCCGCCCGGCGCTGCGGCGAGCTGGTCATGCACCGCCTGCTTTCCGGCGGCCCGACACCGCGCGAGGTTCTCTCTCCGGCTGCGCTGCAAAACGCTGCGCGCGCGGTGTCGGCCACCGCCGGCTCTACCAACGCCGCGCTGCACCTGCTGGCGATCGCGCACGAGGCCGGGGTGCCATTCGACCTCGAGGACTTCCACGCCGCCGCGGCGACGCCGGTGATCGCCGACCTGAAGCCGGGCGGCCGCTACACCGCGGCGGAGTTGTATGCGATGGGCGGCACGGCGCTGGTGGCGCGCGAGCTGCGCGCCGCGGGGCTGATCGACGACATCGCCACCGTCACCGGCCGCAGCTTCTTCGCCGAGCTGGACGCGATCCCGGTACCGGCGCAGCCGCAGGACGTGGTGCGTTCCATCGGCGATCCGCTCAAGCCGCAGGGCGGCTACGCGATCCTGTACGGCAACCTCGCGCCCGAAGGCTGCATCCTCAAGCTGGCCGCCAAGGGGCGCAGCCGCCACAGCGGCCCGGCGCGCGTGTTCGATTCCGAGGAAGCCTGCTTCGCGGCGGTGCAGGCGCGCCGCATCGATGCCGGCGACGTGGTGGTGATCCGCTTCGAAGGACCGGTGGGCGGCCCCGGCATGCGCGAGATGCTGGCGGTGACCGCGGCGCTGGTCGGCCAGGGCCTGGGCGACGACGTCGCCTTGGTCACCGACGGCCGCTTCTCCGGCGCCACCCGCGGCTTCATGGTCGGGCACGTCGCCCCCGAGGCGGCCCGTGGCGGGCCGCTGGCGCGGCTGCGCGAAGGCGACATCGTCACCATCGACGTGGATTCGCGCACGTTCTCCACCGATGCCGACCTGGCGGAACGCGAGCCCGCACGCATTGCCCCGCGGGTGACCACCGGCGCGCTGGCCAAGTACGCGCGCCTGGTCGGCTCCGCCTCGCAGGGGGCCGTAACCACCGAACCTCCCGAAGCCAACACCACCCACGCACCGGCGCCGCCCCGGCAAGCGACTCCCGCCGACAACCGACGCCTCCTCTCCCGCTCGGCGATCCCCGCAACCCTCACCGACGACTGACCTTCCCCTCCACTCCGCAACGGATCTAGCCATGACAAGCGACACGAACAAACCCACCATCGCCATCCTCGGCTACGGCAGCCAGGGCCGCGCGCACGCGCTCAACCTGCGCGACTCCGGCTTCGACGTCCGCGTCGGCCTGCGCCCCGGCGGCCCGACCTCGATCAAGGCCGCCGCCGACGGTTTCGCGGTGAAGACCCCGGCCGAGGCCGCGGCCGGCGCCGACATCGTCGCCGTGCTGACCCCGGACATGGTGCAACCGCAGCTCTACAGCGAGGTGATCGCACCGAGCATGCGCGAGGGCGCCTGCCTGCTGTTCGCGCACGGCTTCAACGTGCACTACGCGCAGATCGCGCCGCGCGCCGACCTCGACGTGGTGCTGGTGGCGCCGAAGGGCCCCGGCGCGCTGGTGCGGCGCGAGTACGAGATCGGCCGCGGCGTGCCGGCGGTGTACGCCGTGCACCAGGACACCAGCGGGCAGGCCGAAGCGCTGGCGCTGACCTACTGCGCCGGCATCGGCGGCGCGCGCCAGAACGCGATCCGCACCACCTTCAAGGAGGAGACCGAGACCGACCTGTTCGGCGAGCAGGCGGTGCTGTGCGGCGGCGCCACCAAGCTGGTGCAGGCCGGCTGGGAGACCCTGGTCGAGGCCGGCTACCAGCCGGAAGTCGCCTATTACGAGTGCCTGCACGAGCTGAAGCTGATCGTCGACCTGCTGTACGAGGGCGGCATCACCCGCATGCACGAGTTCATCAGCGAGACCGCGCAATACGGCGACCTGACCCGCGGTCCGTACGTGATCGACGACCACGCCCGCGCGCAGATGAAGAAGATCCTGGCGGAAATCCAGGACGGCACCTTCGCGCGGCAATGGATCGCCGAATACGCCGCCGGCAACGGCAACTACAAGGCGCTGAAGCAGGCCGATCTCGACCATCCCATCGAGGCCGTCGGCGCGAAGCTGCGCGGCGCGATGAAGTGGTTGCAGCAGGCGCCGGAGCAAGCATCCGGCCAGGCCGCCAAGCCCGCCGCGGCGCCGGCCTCCACTGCGCAGACCGAGGCCGCGTGATGAACACCCGTGCAGCGGCGGCGGACAACGGCGATGCGGCCGCGGCCACGCCGGCGCCTGCACCGGCTCCGGCTCCGGCTCCGACGCCGGTCAACGGCGCCCGCTGGCTGGTGCAGGCGCTGGCGGCGGAGGGCGTGGACACCCTGTTCGGCTATCCGGGCGGGGCGATCATGCCGTTCTACGACGCGCTGCACGGCGCTGCCCTCAAGCACGTGCTGGTCCGCCACGAGCAGGGCGCCGCGTTCGCGGCCAACGGTTACGCGCGCGCCAGCGGCCGGGTCGGCGTCTGCGTCGCCACCTCGGGGCCGGGCGCGTCGAACCTGGTCACCGGCATCGCCGACGCGATGCTGGACTCGGTGCCGATGGTGATCATCACCGGACAGGTGGCGACGCCGCTGATGGGCACCGACGCCTTCCAGGAGCTGGACGTGTTCGGCATGACCCTGCCGATCGTCAAGCACAGCTTCCTGCCGCGCAGCGTCGACCAGCTGCCGGAGATGCTGGCCGAGGCGTTCCGCATCGCCCGTTGCGGCCGGCCCGGCCCGGTGCTGATCGACCTGCCCAAGGACGTGCAGGCCGGCGACGCCTCGCACCTGCCGGCGCATGCGCCGCGGCCGGTGGAGCCGGTCGCCGGTCCCGCCGATGCCTCGCTGCATGCCGCCGCGGCGCTGCTCGCGCAAGCGCAGCGCCCGGTGATCTACGGCGGCGGCGGCATCGCCCTGGCCGGCGCAGTCGAGACCTTCCGCGATTTCGTCGACCGCACCCGCATCCCGACCGTGCTGACGCTGAAGGCACTGGGCGCGCTGCCGGCCACGCATCCATGCAATCTGGGCATGCTCGGCATGCACGGCTCGCGCGCGGCCAACCATGCGGTGCAGGAATGCGACCTGCTGCTCGTGGTCGGCGCCCGCTTCGACGATCGCGCCACCGGCAAGCTGGCCGAGTTCGCGCCGGATGCGCGGGTCGTGCACCTGGACGCCGACGGCTGCGAGATCGGCAAGCTGCGCGCCGCCGACGTCGCCGTGCAGGGCGATCTCGACACTGCCCTGGCCAGGCTGGCGCCGCCCTGCGCGGCGCAGGCGCGAAACGGCCGCCATGTGGCCGCACGCAAGGCCTGGCTCGAGCTGTGCAACGATCGCCGGCATCGCTTCGCCGCGCGCTACGACGCGCCCGGCGACGGCGTCTATGCGCCCGCGCTGCTGAAGCGGCTGTCGGAACTGGCGCCGGATGCGATCGTCAGCTGCGACGTCGGCCAGCACCAGATGTGGGTCGCGCAGCACTGCCGCTTCGCGCATCCGCGCCGGCACCTGACCAGCGGCGCGCTGGGCGCGATGGGCTTCGGCCTGCCGGCGGCGATCGGCGCGCAACTGCAGGATCCGCAGGCGCAGGTGATCTGCGTCAGCGGCGACGGCTCGTTCCTGATGAACGTGCAGGAGCTGGCGACCGTGGCGCGCTACCGGCTGCCGGTGAAGATCGTGCTGCTCGACAACCAGGCACTGGGCATGGTGCGGCAGTGGCAGGAACTGTTCTTCGAGCGCCGCTACTCCGAGATCGACCTGTCCGACAACCCGGATTTCGCGTTGGTCGCGCGCGCGTTCGGGATCGAGGCGATCTCGCTCGACCGCGCCGACGGCGTCGACGAGGCATTGGCCGCGCTGCTGGCCGCGCCCGGACCGGCGCTGCTGCACGTGGCCATCGACCAGGCCGCCAACGTCTGGCCGCTGGTGCCGCCGAACCACAACAACGCGCAGATGCTCGACGCCGACGAGGTGTCGTCGCTGCCGACCACCACGCCCGCCGCTCCCCACCCCACGCCCGAGGATCCCTCCCATGCGATACCAGCTTGATCTGACCCTGCGACGAGCCGAGGGCGCGCTGACGCGCGTACTCGGCGCCGCCGAACGCCGCGGCTTCCAGCCGCTCTCGGTCGACGGCGAGGCGCAGCCCGACGGCGACCGCTGGTACCTGCGGATGACCGTGGAGGGCGAGCGTTCCGACGATTCGCTGCGTGCGCAGCTGGCGAAGCTGTACGACTGCCTGTCCGTGGAGGTGTCGCCATGTCCTTGATCCTGGCACGTGGGCGCAGCGGGTTCGCGGGCATCGCGCGCATGGCGCGCTCCTACGGGGATGCGGAGGTGTCGCCGTGTCCGTGAACGCCAGCAACGTCACCCCGATCTCCGAGGCGCCGGGCTTCGAGGCCGCGCCGACGCCGAAGCTGTGGTTCGACGGCGTCCTGGCCGACGTCGACACGCTGCAGGCCGACCTGACCACCCACGCCATGCACTACGGCAGCGGCGTGTTCGAAGGCATCCGCGCCTACGCCACCGCCGAGGGCGCCGCGGTGTTCCGGCTGCCCGAGCACATGGAGCGCATGCGCCGCGGTGCGGAACTGCTGGGCATGGCGTTCGACGTGGACGAGGTCACCGAGGCGGTGCTCGCGACGCTGCGCGCCAACGGCCATCGCGATGCGTACATCCGCCCGCTGGCGTGGTTCGGCGCCGGCGGCTTCGGCCTGGACGTCGAGGGCCATCCGCAACACGTGATGGTGTCGACCACCGCCACGCGCGTGCATCTGTCCGGCGCGCGCGCGACGGTCGGCGTGTCCTCGTGGCGGCGCAATCCGGCCGATTCGCTGCCGCCGCTCAAATTGTGCGGCGCCTACGTCAATTCGATCCTCGCCAAGCGCGAAGGCAAGGCGCGCGGCTACGACGAGGCCCTGTTCGTCGACCACGACGGCTTCGTCGTCGAATGCACCGGCGCCAACGTGTTCCTGGTCAAGTCCGGGCGCGTGACCGCGGTCGAGCATCGCGATGCGCTGCCGGGCATCACCCGCGACACGCTGATCGCGCTGACCGGCGCCGAAACGCGCGCGGTGACCCTGGACGAGCTGCTGGACGCCGACGAGGTCTTCGCCTGCGGCACCGCCGCCGAGGTCGCGCCGATCGCCCGGATCGAGGACCGCGGCTACGGCGACAACCCGGTCAGCCGCGAGCTGGCGACGCTGTATGCGCGCGTGATCCGGGGCCAGGAGCCTGCATACCGCCATTGGTTGACCGAAATCTAGGAGCGAGGAACGAGTGGAGAGGAACGAGAAACGAGTGAAATCAAAAGCCAAGGCAGGGCCGAGTGCCCTTGCACTTGCTCTTACTCGTTTCTCGTTCCTCTTCACTCGTTTCTAGCCCTGACCTCATGGATCCTGCCGTTGCCACCGCCACCCAAGTCACCGCTGCCGACGTGCTGGCCGCGCAGGCGCGCCTGCGCCGCTACCTGGAAGTGACGCCGCTGCACTACGCCGAACGCTTCGGCTGCTGGTTGAAGCTGGAGAACCTGCAGCGCACCGGCTCGTACAAGGTGCGCGGCGCGCTCAACGCGCTGCTGGCCGCGCGCGAGCGCGGCGACGACCGTCCGGTGATCGCGGCCTCGGCCGGCAACCACGCGCAGGGACTGGCGTGGGCAGCCTGGCGGCTCGGCATGCGGGCAATCACGGTGATGCCGAAGTGCGCGCCGCAGACCAAGATCGCCGGGGTCGCCCATTGGGGCGCCACCGTGCGCCTGCACGGCGACGGCTACGACCAGGCCAAGGCGTTCGCGATCGAACTGGCGGCGCAGAACGGCTATCGCCTGCTGTCGGCCTTCGACGATCCCGACGTGATCGCCGGCCAGGGCACGGTGGGGCTGGAGATCGCGGCGGCGATGCAGCCGGACGTGGTGCTGGTGCCGATCGGCGGCGGCGGACTCGCCTCCGGCGTCGCGCTGGCGTTGCAGTCCCGGCGCCTGGCCCGATCCGGCCGCGCGTCCGGCCACGTCCGCATCGTCGGCGCCCAGGTCGAGGGCGTCGACGCGATGGCACGCGCGTTGCGCGGCGAGGACATCGCCTGCGAACCTGCGACCACGCTTGCCGACGGCGTCCGCGTGAAGGAGCCGGGACGGCTGACGCGGTCGCTGCTGGGCGAACTGCTCGACGACATCGTGATCGTGCGCGAGGCGGAGCTGCGCGAAACCGTGGTGCGGCTGGCGCTGGAAGAGCACGTGATCGCCGAGGGCGCCGGCGCGCTGGCGCTGGCCGCCGGCCGCCGCGTCGCCGGACGGCGCAAGTGCGCGGTGGTCTCCGGCGGCAATCTCGACGCGTCGGTCCTGGCGCGGTTGTTGTCCGAGGTGCGCCCGCGCACGCCGCGACGCCCGCGCCGCCGCCGCGAAACCGTCGCCGTGGCCGAGCCCGCCCCCACCCTGCCCCGAATCCTGGTCGCCACGCCGCGCGCGGGCGATCCGTCACCGATGCGCGCGCCGGCCGCGCCGTGCACCGCCATCCGTTCCGAAGAGGAAATCCCCGCATGAACGATCCCACGCCCGCGGGCGTCGTCGCGCCGACGCCGATCCGCATCTTCGACACCACGCTGCGCGACGGCGAGCAGTCGCCCGGCTGCAGCATGACCCCGCAGCAGAAGGTGGTGATGGCGCGCGCGCTCGCCGAACTCGGCGTGGACGTGATCGAGACCGGCTTCCCGGCCAGTTCCGAGTCCGACCGCGAGGCCGCGCGACTGATCGCGCGCGAGTTGCGCGCGCCGACGCTGGCGGTGCTCTCGCGCTGCCTGCCGGCCGACATCGAGGCCTCGGCGCGGGCGCTGGAGATCGCCGCCAATCCGCGGCTGCACGTGTTCATCTCGACCAGCCCGCTGCACCGCGAGCACAAGCTGCGGATGTCGAAGGCGCAGGTGCTGGAGGCGACCGCGGCGTGCGTTGCGCAGGCGCGCCGCCACGTCGACGACGTGGAGTTCTCGACCGAGGACGGCACCCGCACCGAACGCGAGTTCCTGGCCGAGGTGATCGGCGCGGCGATCGCCGCCGGCGCCACCACCATCAACGTGCCCGACACCCTCGGCTATACGACGCCGGACGAGATGCGGGCGCTGTTCGCGTTCCTGATCGAGACCGTACCGGGCGCCCGCGGGGTGGTCTTCAGCGCGCACTGCCATGACGATCTCGGCCTGGCGGTGGCCAATTCGCTGGCGGCGATCGAGGGCGGCGCGCGCCAGGTCGAGTGCACCGTCAACGGCATCGGCGAGCGCGCCGGCAACTGCGCGATGGAGGAGCTGGTGATGGCGCTGAAGGTGCGCGGCGCCTGGTACGGCGCCGACACCGGCATCGATACGCGGCGGCTGGTGCCGACCTCGCAGCTGCTGTCGCGCCTGGTCGGCATGCCCGTGCAGCGCAACAAGGCGGTGGTCGGCGCCAATGCCTTCGCGCACGAGTCCGGCATCCACCAGCACGGCATGCTGCGCCATCGCGGCACCTACGAGATCATGCATCCGGAGGACGTGGGCTGGCCCGATTCTAAGATGGTGCTGGGCCGGCACAGCGGCCGCGCCGCGTTCTCGCACCGGCTGCGGGCGTTGGGCTATGCGCTGGAGGACGCGCAGCTGGAGCAGGCGTTCGCCGGCTTCAAGGCGCTGTGCGAGCGCCAGCGCGTGGTCGAGGACCGCGACCTGGAAGCGCTGATGCACGGCGACGTGAACGGCGAGGGCTTCCGGCTGGCGTCGATGACCGTGAGCGATCGCGGCCAGCGCGCCAGCGCGCAGGTGGAACTGTCGGATCCGGACGGCCGGCGCGTCGCCGAGAGCGCGCTCGGCGACGGCCCGGTCGACGCGCTGTTCGCCGCGCTCTCGGCCGCGACCGACGTCGAGCTGACGCTGGAAAGCTACCAGGTGCACAGCGTCGGCATCGGCGCCGATGCCCGCGGCGAGGCCAACCTCAGCGTGCGCTGCGGCGACACCGCCTACGAGGGCACCGGCACCAGCCGCGACGTGATCGAGGCCAGCGCGCTGGCGTGGCTGGACATCGCCAACCGCGCCCTGCGGGCGCGAGGAAAGAGAAACGAGGAACGAGAAACGAGAGAAAAGCTCGCGGCACTCTCCCATTAGCTCCTACTCGTTCCTACTCGTTCCTCGTTCCTCGTTCCTCGTTTCTCGTTTCTCGTTTCTCGTTCCTCGTCCCCACACCCTCTGGACCCGATTTCCACCATGACCGCCAGAACACTGTTCGACAAACTATGGGAAGCGCACGTCGTGGTCCCGGACACCGATGCGGCGCCCGCGGTGCTGTACGTCGACCTGCACCTGATCCACGAGGTGACCTCGCCGCAGGCGTTCGCCGAGCTGCGCGGGCGCGGGCTGTCGCCGCGCCGGCCGGACCGCACCAAGGCGACGATGGACCACTCCACGCCGACCCTGCCGCGCGGCGCCGACGGCCGCCTGCCCTACTACACGCCGGCCTCCGAGAGCCAGGTGGAGATGCTGGCGCGCAACTGCGCCGAGGCCGGCATCGAGCTGTTCGACTTCGGCTCCGACCAGCGCGGCATCGTCCACGTGTTCGCGCCGGAGATGGGCTTCACCCAGCCCGGCATGACCATCGTCTGCGGCGACAGCCATACCTCCACCCACGGCGCGTTCGGCGCGCTGGCGTTCGGCATCGGCACCAGCGAGGTCGGCCACGTGCTGGCCACCCAGTGCCTGCTGCAGCGCCGGCCGAAGACGATGGCGGTCAACGTCGAGGGCGAGCTGGCGCCGGGCGTCGGCGCCAAGGACGTGACCCTGCACGTGATCGGCACCATCGGCGTCAACGGCGGCACCGGCCACGTGATCGAGTACCGCGGCTCGACCATCCGCGCGATGGACATGGAAGAACGCATGACCCTGTGCAACATGTCGATCGAGGCCGGCGCCCGCGCCGGCATGGTGGCGCCGGACGAGACCACGTTCGCGTGGCTGGAGAAGGCCCCGCGCGCGCCGAAGGGTCCGGCGTTCGAGGCCGCCAAGGCGCGCTGGCGCGAGCTGCGCACCGAACCCGGCGCGCGCTTCGACGCCGAGGTGACGATCGACGCGCGCGACATCCGCCCCACGCTGACCTGGGGCACGCATCCCGGTACCGCGATCGCGGTCGATCGCGCGATCCCGGAGGCCGCCGACGCGGCGGCGCAAAAAGGCCTGGACTACATGCAACTCGCCCCCGGCCGGCCGCTGCAGGGCACGCCGGTCGACGTGGTGTTCGTCGGTTCCTGCACCAACGGCCGCCTGCGCGACCTGCGCGAGGTGGCGCAGGTGCTCGCCGGGCGCCGGATCGCCGCGCACGTGCGCATGCTGGTGGTGCCCGGCTCCGAGCAGGTCAAGCGCGAGGCCGAGGCCGAGGGCATCCCCGCGATCGTGCGCGCGGCCGGCGCGGAATGGCGCGAGCCGGGCTGCTCGATGTGCATCGCCATGAACGGCGACCTGGTCGCACCCGGGCAGTTGGCGGTCAGCACCAGCAACCGCAACTTCGAAGGCCGCCAGGGTCCGGGCTCGCGCACGCTGCTGGCCTCGCCGCTGACCGCCGCCTGGGCCGCGGTGCACGGCCACGTCGCCGATCCACGCGAGTTCTTCGCAAGACAACCGCAACGCGAGGTAGCGTAATGAACGTTCTTGAATCCCCCGCTACGCAGCCCCGGCCGCAAGTCGACGACCGCCGCACCCTGCGCGTGCGCTCGCGCAGCGTGGTGCTGGCGCAGACCAACATCGATACCGACCAGATCATCCCCGCGCGGTTCCTGTCGACCACCGAGCGCGAGGGGCTCGGCCGGCACGCGTTCAACGACTGGCGCTGGCGCGCCGACGGCGCGCCGGACCCGGACTTCGCCTTCAACCGGCCGGAGAACACCGGGCGCTCGATCCTCGTCGCCGGACGCAACTTCGGCTGCGGCTCCTCGCGCGAGCACGCGCCGTGGGCCCTGCGCGACCTGGGCCTGCGCGCGATCGTCAGCAGCGAGATCGCCGACATCTTCCGCAGCAACGCGCTCAAGAACGGCCTGCTGCCGATCGTGTTGCCGGAGACCGTGGTGCAGGCGCTGATGCGGCGCCCGGACGACGAGCTCGAGATCGACGTCGCCACCCGCGAGCTGCGCACGCCCGGCAACAACGTGTACCGGTTCCCGCTCGACGCGTTCTCGCGCACCTGCCTGCTCGAGGGCGTGGACGAGCTCGGCTACCTGCTCGCGCGCCAGTCCGACATCACCCTGTACGAGGAACGCTTCCATGCGCGCTGACATCGCCGTCCTGCCCGGCGACGGCATCGGCCCCGAGGTCACCGCCGCCGCCGTCGCCGTGCTGCAGGCGGTCGCCCACCGCTTCCGCCATGCGTTCGACTTCGCCCCGCACGACATCGGCGGCATCGCCATCGACCGCCACGGCGACCCGCTGCCGCCATCGACGCTCGCGGCCTGCCGCCGCGCCGACGCGGTGCTGCTGGGCGCGGTCGGCGGACCGCAATGGTCGGACCCGAACGCCAGGGTGCGTCCGGAACAGGGGCTGCTGGCGTTGCGCAAGGGCCTGGGCCTGTACGCCAACCTGCGCCCGGTGCGGCCGCATCCGGCCACCCTCGGCGCGGCGCCGATCAAGGCGCACCTGCTCTCCGGCGTCGACCTGGTGGTGGTGCGCGAACTGACCGGCGGCATCTACTTCGGGGAAAAGACACGCAGCGCCGACGGTGCCAGCGATCTGTGCAGCTACAGCGTGGCCGAGATCGAGCGCGTCGTCCGTCGCGCCTGCGTGCTCGCGCGCCTGCGCCGCGGCCATGTCACCTCGGTCGACAAGGCCAACGTGCTGGAGACCTCGCGGCTATGGCGCGAAGTGGCCGCGCGCATCGCCCGCGACGAGTTTCCCGACGTGACCCTGGAGCATCAGCTGGTCGACTCGATGGCGATGCACCTGCTGTCGAAGCCGCGCGCCTACGACGTGATCGTCACCGAGAACATGTTCGGCGACATCCTCACCGACGAGGCCTCGATGCTGGCCGGATCGATGGGGCTGCTGCCGTCCGCCTCTCTCGGCGACGGGCGAAGCGGCGCGCCTACGCACTGTCCTATCGACAGTGCGTGCGCCGCTGAGCGCCCGGCCATGGATGGCCGGGCCGGGGTATCCGCAAGCCGGGAGAGCGACGCCAGGGATGGCCGCCGACAAACCACCATGGGCCTCTACGAGCCGATCCACGGCTCGGCGCCCGACATCGCCGGCCGCGGCATCGCCAACCCGGTCGGCGCGATCCTCAGCGGCGCGCTGCTGCTGCGGCACTCGCTCGGGCTGGAAGCGGAGGCCGCCTGCGTCGAGCAGGCGGTCGCCGCGACCCTGGAGGCGGGCGTCTTCAGCGCCGACCTGGCACCGAACGGCCGTGCCGCCGGCACCGGCGAGGTTGCCGACGCGGTGATCGAGCGCATCACCGCCATCAGTCGGGTGCCGGAACTGCGCGACTGAACGCTCCGCTTCGGAACGAGAGATCTCCACGAGCGTAGAGCCGAGCTTGCTCGGCTACGCTCGGCTCCGGAGCCCGCATCAGCGGAGCAAGCTCCGCTCTACGGAGCAGACGGCGTGGAGCATCCGGAAGCGCCCGCAATCAGCGCAGCGCAGCGTTGATCCCGGCCAGCGCCTCCGCACCCGGTGAAAGCGTGTCCGCCTCGAGGCTGTTGAGCGGAACCTCGACCGTGCCCAGGTGCGCATGCAGGTCCACGGCATCGGGATCGACGTACAGCAGCCCGGTGACGATCTCGCCGCGCGCGTGGCGCTGCTGGATCAGGTTCATCGCCGCGATGCGGTCGCGCGGATCATAGCCGCCTTCGACCTTGTGCAGCCGCAGCACCGAACCGTCGTGCTGGGGAACATCGATGCTCTCGCCGGCGGCGTAGTCGGCCACGATCTCCGTCCGCGGCGGCATCACGTCGAGCCGGTTCACCGCGTCGTTGTGCTCGCGCACATAGTCGTAGCTCTTGGTGCTGCCGTCGTGATTGTTGAAGGCGACACAGGGGCTGACGATGTCGAGGAAGGCGGGGCCGCGGTGCGACAGTGCGCCCTTGATCAGCGGCACCAGCTGCTTCTTGTCGCCGGAGAAGCCGCGGGCGACGTAAGTTGCACCCAGCTGCAGTGCCATCGTCACCATGTCCAGCGCGCTGTCGCTGTTGGCCATGCCGCGCTTGGAGACGGAGCCCTGGTCGGCGGTGGCAGAGAACTGCCCCTTGGTCAGGCCGTAGACGCCGTTGTTCTCGACGATGTAGGTCATGTTCACCGCGCGCCGGATCGCATGCACGAACTGGCCGATGCCGATCGAAGCCGAGTCGCCGTCGCCGGACACGCCGAGGTAGATCAGGTCGCGGTTGGCCAGGCCGGCGCCGGTGAGCACCGAGGGCATGCGCCCGTGCACGGTATTGAAGCCGTGCGACTGGCCGAGGAAGTAGTCGGGCGTCTTCGAGCTGCAGCCGATCCCGGACAGCTTGGCGACCCGGTGCGGCCGGATGTCGAGCTCCCAGCAAGCCTGGATGATCGCCGCCGAGATCGAGTCGTGCCCGCAGCCGGCGCACAGCGTGCTGATCTTGCCCTCGTAGTCGCGCCGGGTGAAGCCGATCGCGTTGCAGGCGAGCGTGGGGTGATGGAGCTTCGGCTTGGCGATGTAGGTCATCGGGAACTCCTGCTGTTAAGCCCCTCTCCCCTGGGAGAGGAACGCTTCGAGCCCCTCTCCCTCCGGGGCGAAACCGCACGGCTTGCGCGCCACTGGCGCGCGTGCGGTGGAGCGCCCGCGCCGCCGGCGCGGGCCGGGGCGCGGAGCGGGGGTTGGGGTGAGGGGACGGCGAAGCCGCGATGATGCGGACGCCTGTCGCCTCGCCGTACCCTCACCCGGCACCGCGTGCCGCTCCCGCCTGCGCGGGGGCAGGCTCTTCTTCGGGCGGGAGAAGGAAGCGCTCGGCCACCTTTTCCTTTTGCGCCTCCGGCCGCACGTGCGCCGCGATCGCCCCGGCGATGAAGCGTGCGGTGATCGGCGTCCCGTCGTAGTGCAGCACCGGCAGCAGCCGCGCCGGATCCAGGTCGAATTCGTTGACCAGCAGCGTCCGCAGCTGGCCATCACGGTTCTGCTCGACCACGAACACCGTCTCGTGCGCGAGGATGAAATCGCGCACCGCGTCGGGAAACGGGAACGCGCGGATCCGCAGCATGTCGAGCGCCATGCCGTCGGCCTGCAGCTGCTCGATCGCCTCGGCCATGGCCGGACTGGTCGAGCCGTAGAACAGGACGCCGTGACGCGCGGGCACCGCGGACTGCCCGCGCGCGGCCGGCGTGGCCAGCGGCTGCGGCACCAGCGATTTCGCGGTCTCGAACTTCTGCAGCAGGCGCCGCATGTTGTAGACGTAGTCGGCACCGCGCTCGGA
This sequence comes from Luteimonas salinilitoris, assembly GCF_041300785.1. Taxonomy (NCBI): domain Bacteria; kingdom Pseudomonadati; phylum Pseudomonadota; class Gammaproteobacteria; order Lysobacterales; family Lysobacteraceae; genus Luteimonas; species Luteimonas salinilitoris. The sequence continues at coordinate 102,530 of NZ_JBFWIB010000001.1, read as the reverse complement.
ATAACGCGCCGACGGATCGCGCGAGGTGCCGCGGGTGAAATACGCGCCCTTGTCCGGATGCGTACCGGGCCAGGTGCGGTACGGGATGCCGTCGCCGTCGACGTCGCGGTAGCGGGCGAACTCGGTGCCGGCCTCCAGCGCTTCGGCGGTCATCACCTTGCCGCGGTCGTAACGGCGCGCATCGTCCCAGTGCAGCGGCGCGCACAGGCGCTGGTTCATGCCGATGTCGAGATCGCTCATGACGAACACCGGGGTCTGCAGGCGATCGGCCAGGTCCAGCGCGCGCGCGGCGAAATCGAAGCACTCGTGTGGGTCCTCCGGGAACAGCAGGACATGCTTGGTGTCGCCGTGCGAAGCGTAGGCGCAGGCCAGCACGTCGGACTGCTGGGTGCGCGTCGGCATCCCGGTCGACGGCCCGCCGCGCTGCACGTCGATGATCGTGACCGGGATCTCGGCGAAATAGGCCAGGCCGATGAACTCGTTCATCAGCGAGATCCCGGGCCCGGCGGTGGCGGTGAAGGCGCGGGCGCCGTTCCAGCCGGCGCCGATCACCATGCCGATCGAGGCGATCTCGTCCTCGGCCTGGATCACCGCGTAACGCGCGTTGCCGTGTTCGTCGACGCGGTACTTCCGGCAGTACGCCTGGAAGGCTTCGGCCAGCGACGACGAGGGCGTGATCGGATACCAGGCGCAGACGGTGGCACCGCCGTAGACGCAGCCGAGCGCCGCGGCGGCGTTGCCCTCGACGAAGATGCGGTCGCCCACGGCGTCGGCCCTGCGCACCTGCAGCCCGATCGGATGCGGCAGGTGGTCGCGCACCCAGTCGCGGCCCAGGTGCAGCGCCTCGACGTTCGGCCGCAGCAGCTTCGGCTTGCTCCGGTACTGCTCGCCGATCAGCGTCTCGATCGTCGCCGCATCCATGTCCAGCAGCGCGCTCAGCGCGCCCACGTACATGATGTTCTTGAACAACTGGCGCTGGCGCGGATCGTCGTAGGTCGCGTTGCAGATCTCCGTCAGCGGCACGCCGATGGCGGTGATGTCGTCGCGGAACTTCGCGCGCGGCAGCGGCTTGCTGCTGTCGTGGAACAGGTAGCCGCCGGGTTCGATGCCGGCGACGTCCTCGTCCCAGGTCTGCGGGTTCATCGCCACCATCAGGTCGGTGCCACCACGGCGGCCGAGCCAGCCGCGTTCGCACACCCGCACCTCGTACCAGGTCGGCAGGCCCTGGATGTTCGAAGGAAAGATGTTGCGCGGACTGACCGGAACGCCCATGCGCAGGATCGCCTTGGCGAACAGCTCGTTGGCCGAGGCGGAACCGGAGCCGTTGACGTTGGCGAACTTGACGACGAAATCGTTGACCGACCGCAGCGGGGCGAAGGCCGGGGTCATGCGCTTCTTTCCCCCTTTTTCAAAGGGGGGAGCGGGATGTTCTGGTCCTTTTGGGGTCGAGTCATGCGGCTTCCTTCGCCTTCGCCTTCGCGTCGCGGCATGCGGGCCCGGCGTAGACCTCCTGCAGCAGGAACTTCTGCATGTCCCAGGCGCCGGTCGGGCAGCGCTCCGCACACAGGCTGCAGTGCAGGCAGACGTCCTCGTCCTTGACCATCACCCGTGCGGTTTTCAGCGGCTCCGAGACATACAGGTCCTGCTCGGCATTGAGCGCCGGCGCGGTCAGCTGCGGGCGCAACTCATCCTCTTCGCCGTTGGCGATGAAGGTGATGCAGTCGGTCGGGCAGATGTCGACGCAGGCGTCGCACTCGATGCACTTGTCGCGGTCGAACACCGTCTGCACGTCGCAGTTGAGGCAGCGCTGCGTCTCCTTCCACGCCGTGGCCATGTCGAATCCGAGCTCGACCTCGGTGGACAGGCTGTCGAGCTTCCTGGCCGCCTCCGACCAGGGCACCGCGTAGCGCTCGTCGGGCGAGACCGCGTTGTCGTAGCTCCACTCGTGGATGCCCATCTTCTGCGAGAGCAGCTGCACGTCCGGAGCCGGGCGCACGCGCGGGTCCGCGCCCTCGAGCAGCCGATCGACCGTGATCGCGGCGGCGTGGCCATGGGCGACCGCCCAGATGATGTTCTTCGGCCCGAACGCCGCGTCGCCGCCGAACAGCACGTGCGGCAGCGTCGACTGGAACGTGGTCTTGTCCACCACCGGCATGCCCCACTCGTCGAACTCGACGCCGAGGTCGCGCTCGATCCAGGGGAAGGCGTTCTCCTGGCCGACCGCGATCAGCACCTCGTCGCAGGGATGGAACTCGTCCGGCTCGCCGGTCGGCACCAGCCGGCGGCGGCCGTCGTCGCCGTATTCCACGCGCACCTTCCCGAAGGTCATGCCGGTCAGCTTGCCGCTGGCGTGGGTGAAGGCCTTGGGTACCCGGCAGTCGAGGATCGGGATGCCCTCGTGCATCGCGTCCTCTTTCTCCCACGGACTCGCCTTCATCTGCTCGAAGCCGGAGCGCACGATCACCTTGACGTCCTCGCCGCCGAGCCGGCGCGCGCTGCGGCAGCAGTCCATCGCGGTGTTGCCACCGCCGAGCACCAGCACCCGCCTGCCGACCTTGGTGACGTGGCCGAAATAGACGTTGGCCAGCCAGTCCAGGCCGACGTGGATCTGCGCATCGGCCTCCACGCGCCCGGGCAGCTCGAGGTCGCGGCCGCGGGGCGCGCCGCTGCCGACGAACACGGCGTCGAAACCGTGGGCCAGCAGCTCGCGCATCGAGTCGATGCGGCGCCCGCCGACGAACTCGACGCCGAGGTCGAGGACGTAACCGGTCTCCTCGTCGATGACGGACTCCGGCAGGCGAAAGCGCGGCACCTGGGTGCGCATGAAGCCGCCGGCCTTGGCATCGGCGTCGAAGATCGTGACCCCGTAGCCGAGCGGCGCCAGGTCACGCGCCAGGGTCAGCGATGCCGGCCCCGCGCCGACGCAGGCGACGCGCCGGCCGTTCGGCCGCGCCGCCGGCTTCGGCATGCGCGTACGCACGTCGCCCTTGTGGTCGGCGGCGACGCGCTTGAGCCGGCAGATCGCCACCGGTTCGGGCTTGGCACCGTTGTTCTCCTCGACCCGCCCGCGCCGGCACGCCGGCTCGCAGGGGCGGTCGCAGGTGCGGCCGAGGATTCCCGGAAAGACGTTGCTGTGCCAGTTGACCATGTACGCATCGGCGTAGCGGCCGGCGGCGATCAGGCGGATGTATTCGGGCACCGGGGTGTGCGCCGGGCAGGCCCATTGGCAGTCCACCACCTTGTGGAAGACGTCCGGGTCGCGAATGTCGGTCGGTTTCACCGCTGCACCCTGTCGCTGGCTGGGCCGATGGCGTCGGCCGTCGCTTGCGCGGCGAGTCTAGCGCTGCCATCCGGGCGCGTCATGTTGCAGGGCAACCCGGCATGGCGCGTGTGCGGGCCCTCTACGCCTCCGCCTGCTCGCGCTTCACCCGGAACCACGCCGCGTACAGCGCCGGCAGGAAGGTCAGCGTCAGCACCGTGGCCACGGTCAGGCCGCCCATGATCGCCACCGCCATCGGCCCGAAGAACACGCTGCGCGAGAGCGGGATCATCGCCAGGATCGCCGCCAGCGCGGTCAGCACGATCGGGCGGAAGCGGCGCACGGTGGCCTCGACGATCGCGTGCCAGCGATCGAGGCCGGCGGCGACGTCCTGCTCGATCTGGTCGACCAGGATCACCGCGTTGCGCATGATCATGCCGGCCAGCGCGATCGTGCCCAGCATCGCCACGAACCCGAACGGCACCCGGAACGCCAGCAGGAACAGGGTCACCCCGATCAGGCCCAGCGGTGCGGTCAGCAGCACCAGCGCCACGCGCGGGAAGCTGCGCAGCTGCAGCATCAGCAGCGACACCACCACGAACAGGAACAGCGGCATCCCGGCCTTGATCGAATTCTGGCCGCGCGCCGAGTCCTCGACCGTGCCGCCGGTTTCCAGCAGGTAGCCCTGCGGCAGTTCCGCGCGGATCTCCTCGAGCGTCGGCAGGATCTGCGCGACCACCGTCGGCGGGGTCAGCCCGTTGCGGATGTCGGCGCGCACGGTCACCGTCGGCAGGCGGTCGCGATGCCAGACGATGCCGTCCTCGAACACGTATTCCAGGGTCGCGATCTGCGAGACCGGCACCGACTGCCCGCTTTCGGTCGGCACTGCCAGGCTGCCCAGCATCTCCAGCTGCGCGCGCTCGTCGGCCGGACCGCGCAGCAGCATCTCGACCAGTTCGTTGCCCTCGCGGTACACGCTCACGCGCAGCCCGGACAGCGAGCCCGACAGGAACTGCGCCACGTGCTGCGAGCTCACCCCCAGGGCGCGGGCGCGGTCCTGGTCGATCTTCAGCCGCACCACCTTGCTGGGTTCGTCCCAGTCCAGGTTGACGTTGGTCGCATGCGGGTTGGCGCGGACCTTGTCGGCCACGGCGCGCGCGATCTCGCGCACGCGCTCGACGTGTTCGCCCGACACGCGCAGCTGCACCGGATAGCCCACCGGCGGCCCGGTCTCCAGCCGGGTGACGCGCAACTGCAGCTCCGGGAATGCGGGCGCGACCTCGTCGGTCAGCCAGGCGCGGACCCGCTCGCGCGCGGCGACGTCCGTGGTCATCACCACGAACTGGGAGAAGTTCGCCTGCGGCAGCTGCTGGTCGAGCGGCAGGTAGAAGCGCGGCGAACCGGAGCCGACATAGGCGACGTAGTTGTCGACGCCCTGGTGCCCGGCCAGCAGCTTCTCGAGCTTGCGCGCCTGCGCCTCGGTGGCGCGCAGCGAGCTGCCCTCGGCCAGTTCCAGGTCGACCATCAGCTCCAGCCGGGTCGAGTCGGGAAAGAACTGCTGCGGCACGAAGCGGAACAGCAGCAGCGAGCCGACGAACAACCCCACCGTGGCGCCGATCACCAGCCAGCGGTGCGCCAGCGACCAGTCCAGCCAGCGCCGGAAGCGGCGGTAGAACGGACGCTGGTACGGATCGTGGTCGTGCGCGTCCTCCGGCCTGGGTTCGAGCACGAAGGCGAACGCTGGCCAGCGGTCGGCGAGCCGCGCGCGGAACGCGCGCCAGCGCGCGACCGGCGAGCCGGGGCGGAGTGGCTTCGGCTTGCCGAAGTCCGGCAGCATCTTGTCGCCCAGGTACGGAATGAACAGCACGGCCGCGATCCACGACACCACCAGCGCGATCGTCACCACCTGGAACAGCGAGCGCGTGTACTCGCCGGTGCTCGAGGCCGCGGTGGCGATCGGCAGGAAGCCGGCGGCGGTCACCAGGGTACCGGTGAGCATCGGGAACGCGGTGTGGTCCCAGGCGAAACTGGCCGCCTTCAGCCGGCTGAAGCCCTGCTCCATCTTGATCGCCATCATCTCCACCGCGATGATCGCGTCGTCGACCAGCAGGCCCAGCGCCAGCACCAGCGCGCCCAGCGAGATCTTGTGCAGGCCGATGCCGAAGTAATGCATCGCCGCGAAGGTCATCGCCAGCACCAGCGGGATCGACACCGCCACCACCAGCCCGGTGCGGAAACCGAGCGAGAAGAAGCTCACCAGCAGCACGATCGCCACCGCCTCGGCCAGCACCTTGACGAACTCGCCGACCGAATCCTCCACCGCCTTCGGCTGGTCGGCCACCTTGCGCAGCTGCATGCCCACGGGCAGCGTCTCCTGCAGCCGTGCGAACTCGGTTTCCAGCGTCTCGCCCAGCCGCAGGATGTCGCCGCCGTCGTGCATCGACACCGCGATGCCGATCGCGTTCTCGCCCATGAAGCGCACCCGCGGCGCCGCCGGATCGGCGAAGCCGCGGCGTACGGTGGCGATGTCGTCGAGGCGGATGGTGCGGTCGCCGGCGCGGATCGGGAACGCACGGATCGCCTCGACCGAATCGAAGGCGCCGTCGACGCGCAGCCGCACGCGGTCGGAGCGGGTTTCGAAGAAGCCTGCCGGCGTCACCGCGTTCTGCTCGGCCAGTGCCTGCTGCACCGTCGCCAGCGGGATGCCGAGGGTCGCCAGCCGGGTGTTGCTGACCTCGATCCAGATCTTCTCGTCCTGCAGCCCGACCAGCTCGACCTTGCCGACATCCGGCAGTCGTTGCAGTTGCAGCTGCAGGCGCTCGGCGTAGTCTTTCATCACCGCGTAGTCGTAGCCGTCCGCGGTCAGCGCGTAGATGTTGCCGAAGGTGTCGCCGAACTCGTCGTTGAAGAACGGACCGACCACGCCCTCGGGCAGGGTGGCGCGGATGTCGCCGACCTTCTTGCGCACCTGGTACCAGAGCTCCGGGATCTCGCTCGAGCGCATCGAGTCGCGCGCGGTGAAGATCACCTGCGATTCTCCCGGCCGCGAGTACGAGCGGATGAACTCGTAGTCGCCGGTCTCCATCAGCTTCTTCTCGATGCGCTCGGTGACCTGCCTGGCCACCTCGTTCGCGGTCGCGCCCGGCCACAGCGTGCGCACCACCATCACCTTGAAGGTGAACGGCGGGTCCTCGGACTGGCCCAGGCGGGTGTAGGACCACGCGCCGACCATCGCCGCCACCAGCATCGCGTACAGCACCAGGCCGCGGTTGCCGAGGGCCCACTCGGAAAGATTGAAGCGGGTCATGGGGCGGTCCCGTCTGTACCGTGCGGAAATCGCTGCGGCGACATTACGGTGCCTTCGTGGTTGCGGACTTCGGGGGGTTCGGTTTTATGGGTCTGTTGTCGCGGTCTAACGGGGCGACCGGCTGGCCCTCCCGCAGCAGGTGGCCGCCGGCGACGACCACCAGCGCATCCGCGGGCAGGCCGTCGAGCACCGGGACGCGTTCGGCGCCGAACTCGCCCAGCCTGACCGGCACCTGCCGGGCGACCGGGTCCTGCGGATCGACCACCCACAGCGCAGTGCCGCCGTCGTCGCCGCGCTGCACCGCCGACAGCGGCACGCTGATGGCCGCGCCGTCCGCATCGGCGGCATACACGCGCGCGCTCTGGCCCAGTTCGACCGCGGCGGCGGCGGCGTCCTCCAGCGCGACGCGCGCGGCATAGGTGCGTGCCTGCGGGTCGGCCGCCGGCGCGATCTCGCGGATGCGTCCGGACCAGCGCCGCCCCGGCGCACTCCACAACTCCACCGCGACCTCCTGGCCGATCCGGAACGCGCGGATGCGCGATTCCGGCAGCGCGACCGCGACCTCGCGGCCGCCATCGCCGGCCAGGGTGAAGATCGTCTGCCCGGCGGCGACGACCTGCCCGGCCTCGGCCTGGCGATCGGCGATCACGCCGTCCTCTGGCGCCCGCAGTTCGGTGTAGCCGGCCTGGTTGCGGGCCACGTCCAGCTGCGCGCGCGCCGCCCGCGCCTGCCCCTGCGCGGCGCGGAAGGCGGCGGTCTGGGCGTCGAGGGTCGACTGGCTGACCAGCTGCTGCGCGGCCAACCGTTCGTAGCGCGCCTGGTCGGCGCGTGCGCGCTTGAGCTCGGCGTCGGCCGCGGCGTACTGGGCCTGGGCCGACCGCGCCTGCAGGCGCTGGTCGCCGGGATCGAGTTCGGCGAGCAGATCGCCGCGGCGGACCACGGCGCCGATGTCGACATGGCGCTGCACCAGCTTGCCGCCGACCCGGAACGACAGCGCGCTCTCCGCGCGCGCGCGGATCTCGCCGGCCAGCGCCAGCGCCGCGCCGGCCGCGCCCCCGGCCGGGCGCTCGACCAGGACCGGGCGCGGCGCGGCCTCCGTCCCAGCGCCATTTCCGCAGCCGCCCAGCAGCAGCGCCAGGGCCAGGACCGCGCCTCTTCCACGATTGCCGCCCATCGCGGGTCTCCGAGTGCCGTATCGGCAAATTAATGAACCGAACCGTATAGTATAAATATCAAACCCGTTGGTCTAGTATTACCCCATGTCGCGAAAACCCCTTCCCAAGGCCACGGCCAGTCCCGGCCGCCCCAAGGACCTGACCAAGCGCGCGGCGATCCTCGATGCCGCCGAGCGCATGTTCCTGCAGCAGGGCTACGAGGGCGTCAGCATGGACCAGATCGCCGGCGAGGCCGGCGTCTCCAAGCTCACCGTCTACAGCCATTTCGGCGACAAGGACACGCTGTTCGCCGAGGCCGCCAAGGCCTATTGCGAACAGCAGATGCCGATCTCGATCTTCGATCCGTCGCCGGGACGGCCGCTGCGGGAGCGCCTGCTGGAGATCGCGCACGCGTTCTTCGCCATGGTCACCTCGCCCGAGGCGATCTCCGGGCATCGGCTGCTGTGCACGCCGCAGATGGTCGAGAAGCGCCTGCCCCGGGCCTTCTGGCAAGGCGGACCGGTGCGCGTACAGAACGCCTTCGCCGAACTGCTGCGGCGGCGGGTCAAGGCCGGGCAACTGGAGATCGACGACATCCCGCGCGCCTCCGCGCAGTTCTTTACCCTGCTCAAGGGCGACCTGCACATGATGATGGTGTTCGAGTGCTGCGACGAGGACATGCAGTGCGAGGCGTACCGCGAGGCGCATATCGAGGCCTCGGTCGACATGTTCCTACGCGCCTATGCACCCCGGCGCCCGAACGCCACACCGTGACCTGCGTCGCGATGACTTATGGCACTCAGTCATCGTCCCGCGGGCGGCGATGCTGTCCGCGGACGCCTGGTGCGGCCGCTCCCCCGCAATGCCCGCTAAACTTGCGCTCCCCGCGCACGAGACCGCCACGATGACGATGGACTATGCCCAAGCCCGCGACACCATGGTTGAACAGCAGATCCGGCCATGGGACGTGCTGGACCAGCGCGTGCTCGACGTGCTCGCCGAACTGCCGCGCGAAGACTTCGCGCCCGAGCCGTACCGCGCGCTGGCCTATAGCGACATCGAGATTCCGCTCGGCCACGGCGAGCGCATGCTCAAGCCGGTCGTCACCGGACGGATCCTGCAGTCGCTGGCGCCGGCCGCCGGCGACGACGTGCTGGAGATCGGCACCGGCAGCGGGTACCTGAGCGCCTGCCTCGGTCGCCTGGCGCGCGACGTGGTCAGCCTCGAGCGCCACGCCGACCTCGCCGAGGCCGCGCGCGCGCGCCTGGGCGCTCATGGCATCGGCAATGTCGCGGTCGAGACCGCCGACGCCTTCGCCTGGGACACCGAACGCCGCTTCGACGCGATCTGCGTGACTGCCGCGGTCGACCGCGTCCCGTCACGTTTCCTCGGCTGGCTGCGTCCCGGTGGGCGGATGTTCGTCGTCCACGGCCGTGCGCCGGCGATGGAGGCGGTGCTGGTGCACATGGTCGGCGACGACGTCAACGCCGCGCGTACCGAATCGTTGTTCGAAACCGACCTCGGCTATCTCGCCGGCGCCGCGCCGGCGCCCGAATTCCAGCTCTGACCCGAGCCTCCGCGCACACCCGCACGGACCTCACCGGACACGCAAAGGACCCCCGCATGCTTCGCCGCCCTCTAGCAATCGCCCTCACCCTCGCCCTGCTGCCGGCCTCGGCCTTCGCCCAGGACCTGCTGCAGACCTATGAGCTGGCCCGCAGCGGCGACCCGCAGCTGTCGATCTCCGAGTCCAATCGCGACATCGCCCGCGAGGGTCGCGTGCAGGCGCGGGCGCAGCTGTTGCCGCAGATCACCGGCAGCGCGTCGCTCAGCCACAGCTATCTGGCCGGCACAAGCGGCGACCTGCGCCGGCGCAACGCCGGCGTCGACCTCAACCAGACCGTGTTCGATCTCGGGCAGATTTCCAGCCTGCGCGCGCAGCGCGACCTCGACACCGCCGCCGGCTTCGACCTGGACGCCGCCAACGACGAGCTGATCACCCGCACTGCCGCCGCGTACTTCAACGTGCTGGTGGCGATCGAGACCCTGGCCGCCGCCGAGGCGTCCGAGGCGGCGCTGCAGAAGCAGTACGACTTCGCCGACAAGCGACTGGAAGTGGGCCTGGCGCCGATCACCGACGTCCACGAGGCCCGCGCGCAGTACGACGGCGCCCGCGCCAACGTGATCCTCGCCCGCAACGAGCTCGAGGACGCCTACCAGGCGCTGGCCGAGATCACCGGGCGGCCGGTGCGCGACCTGCGCGCGCTGCCGGACGACTTCCAGCCGGAGGTGCCGGCCGAAGGCGCCGCCGACGATTGGGTCGCCACCGCGATCGCCAACAACCCGTCGCTGCGCGCGGCCGAATACGCCTACCAGGCGGCCGAGCACAATGTCACCACGGCCAAATCCGGACATCTGCCGCGGCTCACGCTCGGCGCCGGCTACAGCAACAGTGCGTCCTGGGGAAGCCGTATCCGTGATGCCGACCCCACTGACCCCAATGACCCCGATGCCATCTTGCAATCCCCCTCCAGCGAGGGCCACAACATCGGCCTGACCCTGACCGTGCCGATCTTCAGCGGCGGCGCCACCCAGTCCGGCGTGCGCGAGGCGATCGCCCGCCGCGAGATCGCCCGGGACCAGTTGGAGCAGACCCGCCGCGCGCTCGAGCGCAACGCCCGCAACGCCTACCAGACCGTGGTCGCCGGTGTCTCCGAGATCGAGGCGCGGCGCCAGGCGGTGATCTCCGCGCGCAGCGCCTACGAGGCCTCGCAGGTCGGGCTGGAAGTCGGCACCCGCACCGTGGTCGACGTGCTGATCAACCAGCAGACCCTGTTCAACGCCGAGCAGCAGCACGCGCTGGCGCGCTACAACTTCCTGCAGAACCGGCTGCTGCTGGCGCAGGCCGCCGGCACCCTCGACATCGACGATCTGCGGGACATCAACGGCCTGCTCACCACCGAGGCCGAGGCGCGCCTGACGGCTCCCCCGCAGTAGAGCGGAGCTCGCTCCGCTGCACCGGCTCCGGAGCCCGTATCCGTAGAGCCGAGCTTGCTCGGCTGCACCGGCTCCGAAGCCTGCGTCCGTAGAGCCGAACTTGCTCGGCTACGCCGGCCCCGGAGCCGACGCCCGACGGTCTGCGGCATCGACACGCGACACCGGCTCATGCCGGCCAATAACGGGGCCACGCAAAAGCAGCGGAGCAAGCTCCGCTCTACGGCAGGTCGGCGTAGACGACGGCGGAATGTGCGCGATTGTTATGCGACCGGGCTCGATTAGCACGGCAGCGGCGATGTAGCTTGGCGCCGCACTTTGCATGCTGCACTCGCGGCAAAGAAAATGAACTTCTGACCAAGAAGATCGACGGATGCCCATAAAGAACACCCGTCAATCTTTACAGGCGACCAATTACTCGCATCATCCGCTACAGAAACATCCACCACCGTTGACTAGTCGTTCCGTTACAACCCCATTGATAAATGATGCCGGTGGAGTTATCCATTGCCAAGCACTTTGCGCTATGTCCGTTTCTAAACGTTCGCGCGATGCCAGCAACAGTAGATAGAGTCCAGCGCTGCGTGTAAGAGGTACCGCAAGCCCTTTGCACTACCCGAACAGAATCGGCCGTACTTACGGTTTGAAGATCCAGGCAAAGGTTCGTTTGAGTATTGCGTATGCGTACATGTTCGCTCTGACCAATAAACTCAAGCCTCCAGAACCAACTCTGGTTTTGGACGGCGCTGCAGACCCCTCCTACTACGAGTGCTTCGGCGGACCCTGATGCTGGAATCAAACAAGTTTGATAGCTTGAACTCTCTATCGTTGAAATAGTTGCCGAGGCATTACTGGAGAACCCGGCAACAACGGCGAAAGCAAGAGCTGATAGGATTTCCTTTTTCATGTGAACTCCTTGGACGCCTCGTGGGATTGAGGCACAAGCACGTTACACTCTCTGTCGCGAAGATTTTCGTGATGTTGATCAAAATCAATAGTGCTCGGTGTACGCGCTCCATGACATCCCGCTTTGTCTGACAGCAGCATCGTAATCCCAGTCGTCATGGGATCTATCCGGCAACCAGCTTCTGCTGGCGCATAGGGCCGGCTGGACGTTGATGGCTTGGCCGAGGCGCACCTGAATGCTCCGCAGCAGCAGTGAAGCCCAGCCCGCTCAGGTAGAGCCGAGCTTGCTCGGCTACTCGGCCTCCGGGAGCCGACGCCCAACGGCCTGCGGCATCGACACGCGACACCGGCTCATGCCGGCTCGATATCGGCGGTACGCAAAAGCAGCAGAGCAAGCTCCGCTCTACGGCAGGTCGGCGTAGACCACGGTCAAGGTCCGCTCGACCGCACCGCGCCCCTCCTCCACCAGCGCCGCCGCGGCCGAAGTCATCGCCGCGCGCTGCCCGCTGTCGGCCAGCAATGCTTCCAGCGCCGCGCCCACCGCGGCGGCATCGGCGCCGACGCGCAGGCCGCCGGCCTGCTCGAGCCGGCGCGCGATCTCGCTGAAGTTGTGCAAGTGCGGGCCGGTCACCACGGCGGTGCCGACCGCGGCCGGCTCGAGCAGGTTGTGCCCGCCCACGTCCTGCAGGCTGCCGCCGACGAACGCCACGTCGGCGCAGCCGTAGAAGTTCATCAGCTCGCCGAGCGTGTCGACCACGAACACCGCATCGTCCGCGTCCGGCCAGTGGGTGAACTTGCGGGTGGCGGTGCGCCAGCCGGCGGCGACCGCCTGCTGCGCGACGGCGCGGAAGCGCTCCGGGTGCCGCGGCGCCCACAGCAGCAGCAGGTCCGGCCAGCGTTCGCGCAGCCGGCGATGGATCTCCACGACCGGCGCTTCCTCCTCCTCGTGGGTGCTGGCGGCAATCCACACCGGCCGGGCGCCGATGCGGGCGCGGAAACCGCGCACGAACGCGTCCAGCGCGGGATCGACGGCGATGTCGTACTTGAGATTGCCGGTGACCACGATCTGCCCGGCCGAGGCGCCGAGGCGCTCGAACCGCCTGCCGTCGTCGACCGACTGCGCCGCCACCACCCGCACCGTGCGCAGCGCGCGGCCGACCAGCGGCCGGAGCACCCGGTAGCCGCGCAGCGAGCGCGCCGACAGCCGCGCATTGACCACGTATACCGGGATGCCGCGGTCGCGGCAGCAGAACAGCAGGTTCGGCCACAGCTCGGTTTCCACGATCAGGCCCAGCTGCGGCCGGTAATGATCGAGGAAGCGGCGCACCGCGCCGGACAGGTCGTAGGGCAGGTACACGTGCTCGACGCGCCCGTCCCAGAGTGTCGTCACCCGCGCCGAGCCGGTCGGGGTGATGGTGGTCACCAGCAGGCGCAGGTCGGGGCGCTGGTGCAGCAGGGCGTCGATCAGCGGCGCCGCCGCGTTGACCTCGCCCACCGACACCGCATGCACCCAGACGGTGGCGGCGTGCGGCGCATCGCGATACGAGGCGTAGCGCTCGCTCCAGCGCTGGAAGTATTCGGCCTGGCGGAAACCACGCCAGATCAGGTGATACACCGTCACCGGCACCAGGACATAGAGCACGGCCGAGTACAGGCCGCGCAGCAGGCGTTCGACGAGGGTTTCCGGCATCGCGGAAGGATACCCGCTGGCCCGCCGGCCGTGCGCGGTTGCGCGGTGCGGTGCGCATAATCGCTCGTCATCCCGGCGCAAGCTGGGATCCATTGAGCAGTGCGCGTAATCCCCCGTCATCCCAACGCACGCTGGGATCCAGCTGCAGTCGTTTGGCTGGTCGAAGCGGACCAGATCAAAATGGATGACTCGCTGCGCTTGCCCCGTATCGAGTGCGGGGCAAGCGCTTCGGGCCATTCGCTGGCGCGAATGTTCACTTCGGCCTTCGCAATCCAGCTTGCGCTGGGATGACGGTATCGGCGCCAGGCTTTACGTCTCTCGTCTCGTCTTCCGTCTCCCGCCTTCCTCGCTCGATCGCCGCCCGCCCGTACAATTCCCCCATGACCCGCACCGGCACGACACTCCACCGCCCGCCCCTGGCGCTGCGGCACTGGCCGGCGTGGATCGGCATCGGCCTGATGGCCGCCGCGGCGCGGCTGCCCTGGTCGTGGCAACGGGTACTGGGACGCGGGCTCGGTGCGTTGCTGCGGCGACTGCTGGGCAAGCGGCGCAAGGTGGCCGAGCGCAACCTGGCACTGTGCTTTCCCGAACTCGACCCCGAAGCCCGTGCAGCCCTGCTGCGCGCGCACTTCGTGACGCTGGGCATCGGATTGTTCGAGTTCGCCCGCGCGTGGTGGGGATCGGTGCAACCGCTGCGGCGCGGTCTCGTGGTCGAGGGCCTGGAACATCTGCAGGCTGCGCGCGCCGGCGGCCGCGGCGTGATCGTGGTCTCCGGGCACTTCACCACGCTCGAGGTCTGCGGCCGGCTGATGTGCGACCGCGTGCCGCTGGCCGGCATGTACCGCCCGCATGCGGAGCCGGCGATGGAATGGGCGGTCCGCCGCGGGCGCGCGCGCTACGCGGCGGCGATGTTCCCCAAGCAGGACGTGCGCGGCACCGTGCGCCACCTCAAGCGCGGCGGCCTGCTCTGGTACGCACCGGACCAGGACCCGAGCCGCGGCGATGCCGTCTACGTGCCGTTCTTCGGCCAGCCGGCGCACAGCCTGACCTCCACCCACCAGCTGGCGCGGCTGTCGGGCGCGGCGGTGGTGCTGTTCCGGCACGAGCGCCGCGCGGACGGCGGCTACTCGCTGCGGCTGTCGCCGGCGCTCGAGGACTTTCCCTCGCGCGACGCGACCGCGGACACGGCACGTGTCATGGCCGGCATCGAGGCGATGGTGCGCGCCGCGCCGGCGCAGTACCTATGGATCCACCGCCGCTTCAAGCGCCGGCCGGATGGAGAAGCCGTTTACTGAAGGAGCACGAACTGACGAGGAACGAGTGAAGAGGAACGAGAAACGAGTGTGGGAGCGAGGGAGTGCGACTCTACGGGGCGACCAGTCGCGACCCCCGCGCTCCACAAGCGGCGGGCCCTTGCCCTTACTCGTTTCTCACTCCTCGTTTCTCGTTCCTCGCTCCTCGCTCCCCGGCTCTTCCCGCGCCAGCAGGCTCCCTGCATACAGCGCCGCCAGCATCAGCGTCAGCCCGCCCCAGAACGTCGAATAGAACGCCAGGTGCGTGTTGAGCGGGAACACCGTCACCGCCAGTGCCAGCATCGCCGGTCGCGCGCGATCGCGCGCCTCGGTGTCGGCATAGCGCCATGCGCGCCAGGCCAGCGCGGCGCCGGCCAGCCACAGCAGCAGGCCGAGGCCGCCGGTCTCGCTGAGGATCTCCAGCACGATCTGGTGCGCATGCAGCGCCGGTCCCTCGCCCCAGACGGAGACCTTGCCCGCATGCGGATCGCAGGCCGGGAACGCCTCGCGGAAGCCGCGCGCGCCGACGCCGTTGACCGGCCGCTCGCCGGCCATGCACAGCGCCGCGCCCCAGATGCGCATGCGCCCGGACAACGCCATGTCGACCCCGGATTCGTCGGCAGTGACCATCTGCGCGGTGCGCTCGATGCGATCGCGCACCTGCGGCGAAGCCAAGGTCAGCAGCACGACCGTCGCCGCGCCGAAGCCGAACACGCCCGCGAGCCGTTTCCAGCCCAGCAGCCGCCAGCCCGAGAACAGCAGCACCAGGGCGAAGGTGAGCCACGACGCCCGCGCGCCCGCCAGCAGGATCACCAGTCCCAGGGCCGCCGCGGCCAGGATCCAGCCGCCGGTCCCGAAACGGCGCCCGGCCGCGTACAACACGAACGGCGACAGGCTCGCCAGCACCAGGCCGAGCTTGAGATTGCAGGGGCCGAGGACGCCGCTGAGGCGATCGACCGCGGCGACATCCTCGGCGCTGCACATCGGCCGGCCGCTGATCAGCTGCTTGGCCACGTCGATGCCGAAGAACAGCGGGCTGGTGCCGAAGAAGGCCTCGGCCAATCCGTCCAGGGTCCAGATGCCGACGATCACCGCCAGTCCGCCGAAGGTGATGCGGCGCCCGCGCCGGTCGGCCACCGCCGCGGCGACCAGCCACAGGAACGGCAGGTAGCGCAGGTCGACCAGCGACTCGCGCAGCGCCCGGCTGCCGTCGACCGCACCGACCGACGAGAACATTTCCGGCAACCAGTAGGCGAAGAACAGCACGCTGGTCAGCGCCCAGGCCTGCACGCTGAGCAGCGCGGTGCCGTTGGCGAAGCGCGCCATCAGCAAACGCACGATGGCCACCAGCGCACCGAGCACCATGACCCCTTCGGCGTAGCCCGGCGCCGGCCACAGCGCGACGAAGGCCAGCACCCAGTGCGGCGCCCAGCGCCAGCCGGGCGCGGCGGGATTACGGTCAGCGGCGGGCGAGTTCGGCATAGACGGCGAGCGTGGCGGCCTGCATGGCGGCGAGGGTGTAGGGCATCGTAGCGGGAAGGGCCGGCGCCTGCGCGAGCAGCGCACGCGCGGCATCGGCGAGCGCGGCGGGATCGAACGGCGCCACCGCGCCCCGCGGCTGCAGTTCGCGCAACAGTTCGCCGACGCCGCCGTGGTCCCAGCCGAGCACCGGGCGGCCGACCGAGAACGCCTCGATCACGGTACGCCCGAACGCCTCGGGCTTGCGCGACAGCTGCAGGACCAGGTCGGCGGCGGCATAGGCCTCGGCGATCCCCGCCGTCGGCGGCGTGATCGCCAGCGCATCGGCGACGCCGGCACGCGCGGCCTCGGCCTCGAGTTCGGCGACGTAGCGCTCGCGCCCGGCTTCGCGTGCGCCGGGCATCCACAGGCGCGCATCGACGCCGTCTGCACGCAACGCATCGAGCAATGCCACGGCGTCGGCGTGGCCCTTCAACCGGGTGCCGCGCCCGGGCAGCAGCAGCAGCGGGCCGTCGCCGGCCAGCCGCGGATGCTGCGCGGCCACGCGCGCGCGCGCCGCGCGATCCGGCGATGCCCGCCGCGGGAACGACTCCGGATCGATGCCGCGCGGCACCACCCGCAGGCGTGCGGCATCGGTCTGCGGGTAGTGCCGCAGCACGTAGTCGCGCACCGTCCGCGACACGCAGATCACGCGCTCGCCGCGGGCCATGATCGCGCTGTAGCGCGACGGCGAGTTCAGCCCGTGCACGGTGGTCACGAAACGCGGCCGGTCGGTGGCCGCCATGCCGCGCAGCGCGCGCCAGCCCAGCCAGGCCGGCAGGCGTGAGCGGGCGTGCACGATGTCGGCGCCGGAGGCCGCGAACAGCCGCCGCAGCGCCGCAATGTAGCGCAGGGTCAACAGCGACTTACGGCCGATGTCGAGGGTGCAGTGTTCGGCGCCGGTCGCCTGCAGCGCCGGCAGCAGGCGACCGCCGGCGGAGACCACCAGCGCCCGGTGCCCGGCACGCACCAGGGCCTCGGCGATTTCGATAGTGGAGCGCTCGACGCCGCCGGACACGAGCGCCGGCAGCAGCTGGACCACGGTGAGTCCCGGTTGCGTCGGCACCGGCGCGCAGGCCCCGGCCGGATCAGTCGAGCAGGACGAAGTGCGCGCCGCAATACGGGCAGTCGGACTCGCCGCCCTCGGCCTCGATCGGCAGGTACACGCGCGGATGCGAGTTCCACAGCGCCATCGAAGGCAGCGGACAGCTCAGCGGCAGGTCGCCGCGGCGGACTTCGTAGCGCCGCTGGGCGTTGGCTTGCTCGGGACTGGCTTCGGCTGCGGACATGGCGGGAGACCGGGTGGGACAGGCCGCCAGTTTACCGCCCCGCGCCATGACTGCGGCGTGTCGTCACCGCGGCGACGCGTCAGCGCAGCCAGCCGCGCGCCGCCGCCCGGCGTGCATACCAGAACAGGAACCCCGCGATGGCGACGATCAGCAGCGTCATCGGCAGTCCCGAGGCGCCGGACGCCGCCCAGGCGGGGGTCAGCGCATAGACGCCGGCCATCTGCACCACCACTGCCAGCAGCGAGACGGCGAACATCGCCACTGCCCAGCGCCGGCGCAACAGCAGGGCGAGCGAGCCCAGCACGCCGCCGAACACCGCCACGCCATACGGGATGTCCAGCCAGGCCGGCATCGCTGCATAGACCTGCTGCTGTTCGGGCGGCAGCGCCGCGATCTGCTCCGGGCCCAAGTTGGTCTGCAGGAAGAACATCGCCACGCCAATCAGGTTCCAGACCAGCGCGACCGCTCCGACCACCCACAGCGTGGCCGGCACCTTCGTCGTGTCCATAGCTCCCTCCCCGGGATTCGCCTGGTGATGGCGCCGAGGCTACGCCTCGCCGACGCGCGCATCCAGTACCGCCGGGCGGGCCAGGGCGGGCCAACAGGCCCTAGAGCCAGCCCTTCTGCCGCGCCAGCCGGTAGGCCTCGATACGGTTGCCGACCCCGAGCTTGCCGATCGCCTCGGACAGGTAGTTGCGCACGGTCCCCTGCGACAGGCGCAGCTGGCCGGCGATCTCGCCCGCCGAGCGGCCCTCGCCGGCCAGGCGCAGCACCTGGCGCTCGCGGTCGCTGAGCGGATCGGCCTCGGACCACGCCTCCAGCGCCAGCTGCGGATCGAGGGCGCGGCCGCCGCGGTGCACCTTGCGCAGCGCCTCGGCCAGCTCCTCGGCCGGCGCGTCCTTGAGCAGGTAGCCGGACACGCCGGCGTCGAGCGCCCGGCGCAGGAAGCCCGGGCGCGCGAAAGTGGTCACGATCACCACCTTTACCGGCAGTTCGTGGCGATGGATGCGCTGCGCCAGCTCCAGGCCGCTGAGGCCCGGCATTTCGATGTCGGTCACCAGCAGGTCCGGATGCAGCCGCTGCAGCTCGCGCCACGCGCTCTCGCCGTCGGCGCAGGCGCCGACCACCTCGATATCGGACTCCAGCCCCAGCAGTGCCGACAGTGCGCCGCGCACCAGCGCCTGGTCCTCGGCGAGCAGCACGCGGATCATCGACGGCGCGGACGCGGAGCGGGCATCGGCGCAACATAACAGGGCCGGCCGGCGCCGGCCGCGGCGCGGTCGATCGCCATCGGGCAGCGTGCCGCGCGCGCCGCTTCAGCGGGCATGGTCATCTTCGACGGCCAGCGGCACGCGTGCCTCGAGCCGGGTGCCGCCGCCCTCGATCGCGTCGATGCGCAGACAACCACGCGCCGCCTCCAGCCGCTCGCGCATGCCCGCTAGGCCGTTGCCGGGCACGATCGCGCCGCCGCGGCCATCGTCCACGACGCGCAGCACCGCCTCGCCGCCCACGACCGTGAACCAGACTTCGGCGCGGCTGGCCCGCGCATGGCGCTGGACGTTGGTGATCGCCTCGCGCACGGTGAGTGCCAGCGCCGTCTCGACGGACGGCGGCAGCACGGCGTCGACGTCATCGCCCTCGAGCCGGTAGCCGAACGCCACCCCGTCGCACTCCAGCAACAGCCGCGCCGAAGCCAGCTCCGCGGCGATGCCGGCGGCGCGGATGCCGCTGACCGCGCGCCGCACCTGCGCCAGGGCGTCGCGGGCGCCGCGGGCGACCTGCTCGATCTCCGCGCGCGCCGCATCCGGATCGCGCGCCACCAGGCGAGCGGCCAGGTCCGACTTCAGCGCCACCATCGAAAGCGTGTGCCCCAGCAGGTCGTGGAGGTCACGGCCGATGCGCTCGCGCTCGGCGGTCGCGGCCAGCCGGCGCACTTCCTCCTGCGAGAGCTTGAGCGCGAGATCCTTCCTCTTGCCGATGTGCTCGACGTGCACCACGATGCCGACGATGAGAGTCACCGGTGGAATCCACGCCAGCATCCGCCACGGATAGCCGAGCCACAGCGCCCAGCCGAGCAGCACCACGTTGAGCGCCAGCAGCAGCGCCAGATAGGGCGCGAGCGCACGCACGCGCTGCGGATGCAGCAGCACGCAGCCGAACACGAAGTAGCTGAAACCGGCGGGGTACCAGGGCAGCAGCACCAGGCACAGGGCGACCATCGCCAGCGCGTACCGATGCGCGCTGCGCGCCGGCGCCGTCAGTACCCGGGCGTAGAGCAGCAGGAACAGCGGCCAGGAAGCCAGCGTCAGCCACAGCCAGCGCGCGTCGTAGCCGTTGGGCGTGAACGCCGGGGTGATGAACACCCAACCCGACCACAGCGCGTGCACGGCATCGGTCCAGGGCGACCTGCCAGCAGACTTGGCGTTGCCGGCCACCGAGTCGGGGGCCGGCCGCAGCCATTGCGGGAGGCGGGCCGGGTGCATGCCGGCCATCATGCCACCGCCTCAGTGCAGCTCGACATCGTCGAGCACGCACTCGGCGCCCGCGGGTCGCCTGGCGACGAAGCCGATGCCGCGCAACCGCGAAGGGATCCCGGGCGTGCGCTTCTTCACGATGGCTCCTTGAAAGGCAAGTACGGATCAGCCCACCGACGCCAGGCGCCGGCGTGCGAGCAGGAAACAGGCGAGCGTCACCAGCGCCAGCACCGCCAGGTGCAGCCAGAGGCTGCCGCCGACGTCGCCGTCGACGACCTTCAACGCCACCTGGCCGAAATGGTAGGCGGGCCACGTCGGCGCCAGCCTGGCGAGGATGTCCGGCAGCACCGCCAGCGGCAGCAGCAACCCGGACAGGAACGACATCGGCAGGAACAGCAGATTGATCAGCGCCGGCGCGGCGTTGCCGCTGACCAGGGTGCCCAGGTACATGCCCAGCGCGCAGAACGGCAGCACCCCGAGCACGTTCACGGTCAGCAGCAGCGCCCAACGCGTCGCCGGCAGCGCCACGCCGGCCAGCGTGGCGGCCAGCGCCATCAGCAGCAGCGTGACCATGGCCGCGAACAGCATCGACATCGCCATCCGCGCCAGCAGCCACGCGCCGGGCGGCACCGGCAGCGCGCGCTTGAGTTGCAGGAATCCCTGTGCGCGGTCCAGCGCGGTGGTGACGCCGAAGCCGAACAGCCCCGCGCCGATGACCCCGAAGGCGCCGTAGCCTGCCAGCAGCTGCGCTCCCGCGGGACCACGGCCGCCGCCGAGCAGTACCGCGAACAGCAGGTAGAACAGCGCCGGGAACAGCAGCGTCGGCAGCACGTACATCGGTTCGCGCAGCAGACGCAGGGACTCGCAGCGCGCCTCGAGCACGTAGCTGCGCCACCGCGGTGCGGATGCGGAAGGAGCAACGGTATCGATGATGACGTCCATCAGGCGGCCTCCTGTCGGGATTCGCGGCTCAGTTCGAGGAAGGCGTCGGCCAGGCCGGCGCGGCGCACCTCGAGATCGTGCAGTTGCGGATCGCCGTCGAGCAGCCGCCGCACCACGGCCTCGGCCGCAGAGGCCACGATCTCCAGGGACTCGCCCTGGCGGGTCGCGCTGTGCACCTGCGGCCAGCGCGCGACCGTGTCGGCATCGAGCGTCGAGGCGCAGCGGATACGTCGCTGCACCACCCGTGCGCGGACCTCCGCCACGCTGCCGGCCGCAACCACGCGCCCGGCCTCCAGCATGACCACGCGGTCGGCCAGCGCCTCCGCCTCCTCGAGGTAGTGCGTGGTCAGCAACACCGCACTGCCCTCGGCGACCAGCTCGCGCACCGCCCGCCACACCTGCTCTCGCGCCTGGATGTCCAGGCCGGTGGTCGGTTCGTCGAGGAACAGCACCTGCGGCCGCCCGCAGATCGCCAGCGCGAACTGCACCCGGCGCTGCTGCCCGCCGGAGAGACGGCCGTATCGGCGGCCGAGCAGGCCGTCCAGCCCGGCCAGCGCCACGCAGTCGGCGACGCTGCGCGGCGCCGGATAGTAGCTGCGGGTGAGTTCGAGCAGCTCACCTACGCGCAGCGTTCCCGGGATGCCGGCGCTCTGCAGCATCACGCCGGCGCCGCGACGTGCGGCCAACGCTTCCGGCGCCATGCCGAGCAAGGTGGCCTGGCCGGCGTCGGGCTGCAGCAATCCGAGCAGCAGGCCGACCGCGGTGCTCTTGCCGGCGCCGTTGGCGCCGAGCAGCGCCAGCACCTCGCCGCCGTGCAGCGTCAGGTCGACGCCGTCGAGCGCGCAGGTGCTGCCGTATCGCTTTCCCGCCGCGCGCAACCGCGCCGGCACCGCATCTTCGTGTTGCATCGTCGCTTGCCCTCGTGGCCGGATGACGCCATCCTCGGCGCCGGGGCCTGGCACCGGCAGTCGCCGGCATCAGGAAAAGCAGGTGACAACCGTCAGGTGATCGCGGGCGGGATCCGCGCCAGTCTGTCTCGGGTCGCCCGACCCCGGCCATCGCGTGACTTCCGGCCGCTGCCCATGGCGCCGCCGGCCGTCACACTCGCACCGGATCTTCCGTCCCGGGTACGCATGAATAACCAGAACAACCAAGCCGACCTGCTCAAGGAACTGCGCATCGACCGCAAGTCCGGACCGCCGCCCTCGCGGCGCGGCCCGTGGATCGCGGCCGCCGTGGTCGTCGCCCTGCTCCTGGCCGCGCTCGCCGCCTGGGCGCTGTTCGGCCGCGACCGCGGGATCGAGGTGCGCACCGCGCAGGTCGTGGCCACGGGCGGCGGCACGGCGTCCGCCTCGGTGCTCGACGCCAGCGGCTACGTGGTCGCGCGGCGCATGGCGACGGTCTCGGCCAAGATCACCGGCCGGGTGCGCGAGGTGCTGATCGAGGAAGGCATGGCCGTGAAGGAAGGCCAGGTCATGGCCACGCTCGACCCGATCGACGCCGACGCCCAGCGCAGCCTCTCCGCCGCGCAGCTCGCCGCCGCGCGTACCCAGGTCGGCAACGTGCAGGCGCAGCTGAAGGAAGCCGAGGCCAACGCGCGCCGGTTGGAGTCGCTGGTGCAGCAGCAGCTGGTCTCGCGCGCGCAGTACGAGCAGGCGGTGGCGGAACGCGACTCGCTGCGCGCGCAGCTGGCCTCGACGCAGCGCAACGTCGAGGTCGCCGGCGACCAGCTCAGGATCGCCGACATCGGCGTCGACAACACCGTCGTGCGCGCGCCGTTCGACGGCGTCGTGGTGGCGAAGGCGGCGCAGCCGGGCGAGATCGTCTCGCCGCTGTCGGCCGGCGGCGGCTTCACGCGTACCGGCATCGGCACCGTGGTCGACATGGACTCGCTGGAGATCGAGGTCGACGTCGGCGAGGCCTATATCGGCCGGGTGAAGCCGAAGATGCCGGTCGAGGCGACGCTCAACGCCTATCCGGACTGGAAGATCCCGGCCGAGGTGATCGCCATCGTGCCCACCGCCGACCGCGGCAAGGCCACGGTGAAAGTGCGCGTGGCGCTGAAGGAGAAGGATCCGCGAATCGTGCCGGACATGGGTGTCAACGTGAGCTTCCTCGAGGCCGAACCGCCGGCCGGCGAGCAGGCGCCGCGGGAAGCCCGCGTGGCCGCCGACGCCATCGTGCAGCGCGACGGCGACGATGTCGCATTCGTCATCGACGGCGGCGATCCGGCTACGGTCGAGCGCCGCACGGTGGAGCCCGGGCGCGCGATCGGCGACGACCGGCAGGTGCTGTCCGGGCTGAGCGCCGGCGAGACCGTGGTGCTGGCGCCGCCGGCTGAGCTGGAGGACGGCAGCCGGGTACGAGTGGTGCAATGAGCGTGCGTCGAAATCGCCGTCCCCCGTTCGTCGCACCCATGGCAACGAGGCTGTTGCCGCTGAATGCTCCGAGAACAGAAGTGAGTGAATAGGAGTGAGAAACGAGTGGGATCAGGCGCCTCCTCTCATTTCTCACTCCTATTCACTCACTCCTGGCCTTAGCCCCGGGGCATGTCCCCGACCGACACGAGGTAACGCAATGGCATCCCTGGTATCGACCCGCAACCTCACCAAGACCTACCAGCGCGGCCCGGAGAAGATCGAGGTGCTGCACGGCATCGACCTCGAGATCGCCAAGGGCGACTTCATCGCGCTGATGGGCCCCTCCGGCTCGGGCAAGAGCACCCTGCTCAACCTGATCGGCGGCCTGGACAACCCGACCTCCGGCGAGATCGAGGTCGACGGCGCCCGCATCGACACCATGGGCGCCGGCCAGCTGGCGCAGTGGCGCAGCGACCATGTCGGCTTCGTGTTCCAGTTCTACAACCTGATGCCGATGCTCAGCGCGCAGCGCAATGTCGAGCTGCCGCTGCTGCTGACCAACCTGGGCGGGGCGCAGCGCAAGCGCAACGCCGAGGTCGCGCTGACCCTGGTCGGGCTTGCCGACCGCAGTTCGCACCGGCCCAACGAGCTCTCCGGCGGCCAGCAGCAGCGCGTGGCGATCGCGCGCGCGATCGTGTCCGATCCCACCCTGCTGATCTGCGACGAGCCCACCGGCGATCTCGACCGCCACTCGGCCGAGGAGATCCTGGGCCTGCTGCAGACGCTCAACCGCGAGCACGGCAAGACTATCGTCATGGTCACCCACGACCCGAAGGCGGCCGAGTACGCCACGCATACCCTGCATCTGGACAAGGGCACGCTGGTG
The DNA here is from genome assembly GCF_041300785.1 of Luteimonas salinilitoris. Taxonomy (NCBI): domain Bacteria; kingdom Pseudomonadati; phylum Pseudomonadota; class Gammaproteobacteria; order Lysobacterales; family Lysobacteraceae; genus Luteimonas; species Luteimonas salinilitoris. The sequence goes on along the minus strand of NZ_JBFWIB010000001.1, from coordinate 78,459 downwards.
GAGCAGGTGCGGCATGCCGCCTGAGAGATGAGGAACGAGTGGAGAGAAACGAGGAACGAGTAGGAGCGGACAGCCGCTCTCTCGTTTCTCATGCCTCCCCACTCGTTTCTCGTTCCTCGTTTCTCGTTCCTCGCTCCACCCCCAGCACCACTACAGGCACGCACGAGGTAGCGACATGAAATACCTGCCCCTGATCTGGGCCGAGCTGTTCCGGCGCAAGACGCGGACGATCCTGACCCTGCTGTCGATCCTGGCGGCGTTCCTGCTGTTCGGGCTGCTCAACGGCGTGCGCGACAGCTTCGCCCAGGCCGGGCAGAGCGCGGCCGGCGCCGAGCGCCTGCAGACCGGCTCGCGCCTGTCCTTCATCCAGGCGCTGCCGATGGCGCTGCACGCGCGCATCGCGCAGGTCGACGGCGTGGAGGCGGTGACCTACGCCAACTGGTTCGGCGGCGCCTATCAGGATCCGCGCAACCAGATTTTCAGTTTCGCGGTCGCGCCGAACTATCTCGATCTCTACCCGGAGATCTCGGTCGACCCGAAGCAGCGCGAGGCCTTCAACAACACGCGTACCGGCGTGCTGGTCGGCGAGGCGCTGATGGAGCGCTTCGACTGGGAAGTGGGGCAGCGCATCCCGCTGCAGTCCACCATCTTCCCCAACCGCGACGGCAGCAAGAACTGGGAGTTCGACATCGTCGGCGTGATGAGCGCCGCCGACAAGAAGAGCGGCGGCTGGTACGACCAGATGTTGATGCTGCAATGGAAGTACTTCGACGAGTCCACGTCCTACAACCAGGGGCAGGCGGGCTGGTACGTCAGCCGCGTCGCCGACGTCAACCAGGCCGACCGCGTGGCCAAGGCGATCGACGCGCTGTCGGCCAACTCCGCCAACGAGACCAAGACCCAGACCGAGCAGGCGGCGACCGCGTCGTGGATGAAGCAGATGGCCGACATCGGCCTGATCGTCGGCTCGATCATGGGCGCGGTGTTCTTCACCCTGTTGCTGCTGACCGGCAACACCATGGCGCAGGCGGTACGCGAGCGCATCCCGGAACTGGCGGTGCTCAAGACCATCGGCTTCCGCGACGGCACCGTGCTCGGCCTGGTGCTCGCCGAATCGGTCGTACTGGTGCTGATCGGTGGCGTGCTCGGGCTGGGGCTGGCGGCGGTGCTCGGGCCGATGGTGAGCGCCGGGTCGGGGGGCGTGATCAACCTGCCGGCGATCGGCCTCAGCAGCTGGCTGCTGGGACTGGGCCTGATGATCGCGATCGGACTGCTGGTGGGCGCACTGCCCGCGCTACGCGCGATGCGGCTGAACATCGTCGATGCGCTGGCCGGACGTTAACGGAGAGACCGACATGGGCAAGTTGAAATCGTTTCTCGGCGGCCTCGGCCTGTTGTTGGTGGTGGTGCTCGGCATCGCCGCCTGGCTGGCCCTGCCGTGGCAGGCGCTGCTGGCGGTGGCGGTCGCGTTCGCGCTGTGGATGGCGCTCACCCGGCGCGGCCGCCAAGCGGGGTCGGTGACCCAGGTCGGCGTCAGCACGATCCGCCAGCGTCTCGGCGCCTCGTCGGTGATCGTGATCGGCATCGCCGGCGTGGTCGCGGTGCTGGTGGCGCTGCTGGCAATGGCGGAAGGTTACCGCGAGACCCTGCGCAAGAGCGGCAGCGAGGACACCGCGATCGTCCTGCGCGGCGCCTCCGCGGCCGAGGTGATGTCGACGCTGGCGCGCGACTCCGTGATCGTGGTCGAGCAGGCGCCGGGCGTGGCCCGCGACGCCGACGGACGGCCGATCGCCTCGGCGGAACTGGTGGTGGCGGCCAACCTGCCGATCAAGGACGGCGCCCCCGACGAGGACGGCAGCGTGCAGCTGCGCGGCGTCGGCGAGCGCGCCTGGGACGTGCGCCCGAACCTGGAGATCGTCGAGGGCCGCCGGTTCGAGCCCGGCAAGCGCGAGATCGTGGCCGGCCTGGGCGCACGCCGCCAGTTCGCCGATCTCGACGTCGGCAAGCAGATCCGCCTGGGCAGCGACCTGTGGACCGTGGCCGGCATCTTCCGCTCCGGAGACGCCATGGAGTCGGAGCTGTGGGCGGACGCCGAGATCGTCGCCGCGACCTATCGCCGCGGCAGCTCGCGCACCTCGGTCACGGTCAGGCTCGACGGTCGCGACGCCTTCGAGCCGTTCAAGGCGGCGCTGGCCGCCGATCCGCGCGTCGATGTCGACGCCAGCACCACGCTCGAATACTTCAGCAAGCAGTCGGAGCAGATGACCACGATCATCCGCATCATCGGCATCGTGGTCGGTTCGATCATGGCGATCGGCGCGGTGTTCGGCGCGCTCAACACCATGTTCGCCACCGTGGCCACGCGCGCGCGCGAGATCGCGACCTTGCGCGCGATCGGCTTTCGCGGCGCGCCGGTGGTGGTGGCGGTGATGCTGGAGACGATGCTGCTGGCACTGCTCGGCGGGCTGCTCGGCGGACTGCTGGCGTGGCTGGTGTTCAACGGCTATACCGCCTCGACCATCGCCGGCGGCGTCGGCCAGCTGACGTTCCAGTTCGACGTCTCGCCGGCGGTGCTGTGGACCGGGCTGAAATGGGCGCTGGCGATCGGCTTCGTCGGTGGCCTGTTCCCGGCGCTGCGGGCGGCGCGGCTGCCGGTGACGACGGCGCTGCGGGCGGCGTGAGCGCGGCGCCGCCGGGCGATCCGCTCGCGCCCGAGGCGCTGCGGCGCCTGTCCGGACGCGAGCTCGAAGCGCTGTACGCCGGCCTGCACCGGCGCGTGTTCGAGTGCTACGACGACGGCGAACTGGCGGCCGAGTCCGGCCGTGTCGACCACGGAACCGCGACCGCGCGCGCGCAGGCGCAGGCCGCACCGCTGATCGAGCAGGCGCGCGCCGTGCACGCCGAGCGCGTGGCGCGCCTGCGCCGACGTGCACGCCGCTGGTGGATCGCCACGGTGGTGGTGGCGATCGCCGGTTGCGGCACGATCGCCTGGCTGCTGCTGGCGCGGGGTTGACCGGCGCGGGACCGTCGCTTCCCGGCCGCTATCGCGCCGGTTCCACCGGATCCACCGGATCCACCCAGCCCGCGCCGACCGCTGCCCGCAGCTGTTCCGGCGTATCGATGTCGAACCGCAGCTCGGAAGCCTCGAGCCGGCCCAGTTCCGCCTCCGGCAACGCCCGCAGCACGCCACGCAGCCCCTGGTCGCCGTGCAGTGCGGCAGCCTGTCGCAACAGCGTCATGGGCACGACCGCCGGAATGCCGGCGAGGTCGCCGTGCACGGTCGCAGCACAGCCGGACGCAGGTCCGTGCGCCAGCGCCAGCAGCGCTTCCAGGTGGGATCTCTCCAGTGCCGGCTGGTCGCAGCCCAGGATCAGGCAACTGCCCGCAGCCGTCGCCAGCGCATCGGCAGCCACGCGCAGGCTCGTCGACAGCCCCTGCTCCCAGTCCGGATTGAGAAGGGTCTCGACAGGCGACTCGTGCAGCGCCGCGGCCATCGCCGCGTGCCCGGCGCCGACGATCACGAGCACGCGCACGGGCGCAGTCGCCAGCGCCAGCCGTGCGGCGCGGCACAGCAGCGGCTCGCCCGCACGCGTCAGCAGTTGCTTGGGACGGCCCAGCCGCCGGCTGCCGCCCGCCGCCAGCACCACCGCGACATGCCGCGCGCTCACGGCGCCTCGCCGCCGCGCCAGGCCTGCAGCTGCGCGGCGATGCTCAACGCGATCGCCTCCGGCCCATGCCCGCCGAGGTCCAGGCCGACCGGCGAGTGCAGCCGCGGCGCGAGGGTCGCGCGCGCCGACTCCGGCAGCACCCGGAACAGGTCCTCGCGCCGGCGCGGCGGCCCGAGCAGACCGATGAGGGGAATGACGCTGCCGGCGAGCGCCGCCAGCGCCGCGCGATCGAGTTCGAAGTTGTGCTGCATCACCAGCGCCGCCGCGTACGGGGCCGCATCCGGGTCGACCACGACCGTCGCCGCGTCGCCTTCGATCACCCGGTCGGCCAGCTGCGCCTGCGCACGCCAGCGCTCGCGCCGCTCGACCACCGTGGTCATCCAGCCGAGCCGGCGCAGCAGCGGCAGCAAGCCGGCCGATTCCGGCCCGGCGCCGAACACCAGCACCCGGCGCGGCGCGGCGATCGGCAACCGGCACGGCAGCGGCGGCAATGCCGATACCGCCGCGGACACCGGCAATCGCCAGCGAAGGCGCCGGCCGCCGATCACGGCGGCGACGACGCCGGCCTCCTCGATCGTCAGCTGCAGCGCGGCGCCCTGGAGCCAGTCGCGCACCACCTCGTCCCATCCCGTCAGGGCACGCAACGGCAGCAATGCCAGGCGCAGGCGGCCACGGCAGCCGAGCGCCGAGCCCGAGAACAGGTCCTCGTCGTCGCGCGTGTCCACGTCCATCCACGCCACCTGCCCGGCGGCCGCCGCGGTGCAGGCGTTGAGCGCGATCTCCGGCTCCAGGCAGCCGCCGCTGAGCCAGCCGACCTGCGTATCGCCGGCACCGAACAGCGCCATCGCCCCGGCACGCACGTAGGTGGAGCCCTCGGTGGCGGCGACGACGACCAGCGCGGCCGTTTCCCCACGCCACAGGGCGGCGAGCGATGCTTCCATCACCATGCGCTGTTCGGACATGACACTCCCAGGCTCATCGGCCGCAACGGCCGTCGACGATGCGAACAAAACTGCCCGAGTTCATCCCCACCGTCAGGCCGGCAGGGCCATGCAACGACGATCGGGCACGAGTTCCGGACGATCATGCAAGCGGACGCGATGCAAACGACCGCCGGCAGGGGTAACGTGCCTGAACATCCCAGCCGCCGCCAGGGGAGACACATGCAACTCCACGTCAACGGTTCCGAACGCGAGATCGACGCGCCCGCCGACATGCCCCTGCTCTGGGTCCTGCGCGACCTGATGGGCCTGACCGGCACCAAGTACGGCTGCGGCATCGCCCAATGCGGCGCCTGCACCGTGCACGTCGACGGCGCACCGCTGCGCGCCTGTGTCACGCCGGTGGCGGCGGTGGCGGGCAAGCGCATCACCACCATCGAGGGCCTGTCGGAGGACGGCAGCCATCCCGTGCAGCAGGCATGGGCGGAAATCGACGTGGTGCAGTGCGGCTACTGCCAGTCCGGGCAGATCATGTCCGCGGCCGCATTGCTGGTCACGGTGCCCAGCCCGAGCGACGGCGACATCGACCAGGCGCTGTCCGGCAACCTGTGCCGCTGCGGGACCTACCAGCGCATCCGTGCCGCGGTGCACCGCGCAGCGGAATTGAGCAAGGGCTGATTCGACCGGCGGAAGCGTAGAGCGGAGCTTGCTCCGCTGCTCCCGGCTCCGGAGCCTACCCAGCCGAGCAAGCTCGGCTTTACGTGACACCGGTTGCGGACGATGCCTTTTTCTTCACCTCCCGACGTTACCCGGAGACCTGCCGTGAACACCGCAACCGATGCTTCCCGCCGCAGATTCCTCAAGACCGGCGCCGTGCTCGGCGGCGGCCTGGTGGTCGCCATCGCCCTGCCCGGCGCCAGGCGGCTGGCGATGGCGCAGGAAGCCGTCGCTGGCGTCGCGACGTTTGCGCCGAACGCATTCCTGCGCATCGGCAGCGACGACCGCATCACCGTGCTGCTGGCGCATTCGGAAATGGGCCAGGGCGTGTGGACCACCCTGCCGCTGCTGATCGCCGAGGAACTCGATGCCGACTGGTCGACGATCCGGGTGGAGCACGCGCCGGCCGCACCGGCCTATGCGCACACGGCGATGGGCATCCAGATGACCGGCGGCTCGACCAGCACCTGGTCGGAGTTCGACCGCTACCGCCAGGCCGGCGCGCTGGCGCGCGCGCTGCTGGTGCAGGCCGCGGCGCAGCGGTTCGGCGTGCCGGCCGAGCGCGTGCGCGCCGAGAACGGCGAGCTGATCGCCGGCGATCGCCGCCTGCGCTACGGCGAGGTCGCGGCGGCGGCGGCCGAACTGCCGGCCCCGGCGTCGGTACCGCTCAAGGATCCGAAGCAGTGGACCCGCATCGGCCGGCCGACCCGGCGCCTGGACACGCCCGAGAAGATCACCGGCCGCGCGATCTTCGGCATCGACGTGCGGTTCGAGGGCCTGCTGACCGCGGCGGTCGCGCGTGCGCCGGTCTTCGGCGCCCGGCTGGCATCGTTCGACGACAGCGATGCGCGCGCGGTCGCCGGCGTGCGCGACGTGGTGCAGGTGCCGAGCGGCGTGGCCGTGGTCGCCGATCACTTCTGGGCCGCCAAGCGCGGCCGCGATGCCCTGCGCCTGCAATGGGAGCCCGGCGACGGCGCCGCCGTCGACAGCGACGCGCTGCTCGACGACTACCGCCGGCTGGCGGAGACCGAAGGCGCGGTCGCGGCCAGCGCCGGCAACGCCGCCGCGGCACTGGAATCCGCCGCACGGGTCGTCGAGGCCGAGTACACCGTGCCCTATCTCGCGCACGCCGCGATGGAGCCGCTCAACTGCACGGTGCGCCTCGATGCCGATCTCTGCGAGGTCTGGACCGGCACCCAGTTCCAGACCCTGGACATGCAGGTCGCGCAGGAGGTCACCGGGCTCGGCCCGGAGCGGATCCGCATCCACACCACCTTCCTCGGCGGCGCCTTCGGTCGTCGCGCCACGCCGACCTGCGACTTCGTGCGCGAGGCGCTGCACGTGGCCAAGGCGACGGGACGACCGGTCAAGACGGTATGGACGCGCGAGGACGACATGCACGGCGGCTACTACCGGCCGGCCTTCCTGCACCGGGCACGGGTCGGGCTGGACGCGGCCGGGCGGCCGATGGCCTGGCGGCACACGATCGTCGGCCAGTCGATCCTCGGCGGAACGCCGTTCGCGGCGATGATCGAGAACGGCATCGACAACGCCTCGGTCGAAGGCGCATCCGACTCGCCCTACCTGCGCGACGTGCCCGACCATCGCGTCGACCTGCACTCGCCGACCAATCCGGTGCCGGTGCTGTGGTGGCGCTCGGTCGGCCACACCCACACCGGCTTCGCCATGGAGAGCCTGGTCGACGAACTGGCGCACGCCGCCGGCCGGGATCCGGTCGATTACCGGCGCGACCTGCTGAAGGACCACCCGCGCCACCTGGCGGCGCTCGACCTCGCGGTCGAGCATGCCGGTTGGACGGGCGCGTTGCCCGAGGGCCGCGCCCGCGGCGTGGCCGTGCACGAGTCGTTCGGCAGCTACGTGGCGCAGGTGGCCGAGGTCTCGATGGAAGACGGCCGCATCCGCGTGCACCGGGTGGTCTGCGCCATCGACTGCGGCGTGGCGGTCAATCCGGAAGGCGTCCGCGCACAGATGGAGTCGGGCATCGTCTTCGGACTGGGCGCGGCGCTGTACGGCACCCTGACCCTGCGCGAGGGCCGGGTGCAGGAATCCAACTACCACGACTACCGGGTACTGCGCATGCACGAGATGCCGAAGATCGAGGTCCACATCGTGCCCAGCACCGGGAAGATGGGCGGCGCCGGCGAACCCGGCACGCCGCCGATCGCGCCGGCCGTGGCCAACGCGGTGTTCGCGCTCACCGGCCAGCGCCTGCGCGACCTGCCGCTGCGGCCCGCCGCCGCCGATACCTCCGCACCGCGGACCTGAGGACACCACGATGCGCATCCTGATCCATTGCCTGGCCGTGCTGGCGCTCGCCGCCTGCGCTCCGCGCGTGAGCCCCGAACAGGAAGCTGCCGCGGTCGAGGCCTTCGCCACCGTCGAGCAGGTGTTCCAGCACCCGCGCTGCAGCAACTGCCACATCCCCGGCGACCAGCCGCTGCAGTTCGACAGCCAGACTCCGCACGCGATGCAGGTGGTGCGCGGCCCGGAGGGCAAGGGCGCGCCCGGCCTTCCCTGCGCCACCTGCCATGGCGAGGTCAACGCGCCGGACAGCTACGGGCCGCACGCCCCACCCGGCGCACCGCACTGGCAGCTGCCGCCGCCGGAGCAGAAGATGGTCTGGATCGGCGCCTCGCCCGCCGAGTTGTGCGCGTTGCTCAAGGACCGCAGCCGCAACGGCGACCGCGACCTCGACGCCATGCTCGAGCACGTCGCCGAGGACGCGCTGGTGCTGTGGGGCTGGGAGCCGGGCGGCGAACGCACGCCGGTGCCGGTGCCGCACGCCGAGTTCGTAGCCGCGTTCACCACCTGGGCCGACGCCGGCGGCCCGTGCCCGGCGAGCTGACGACTGTCGAGGCATGCCGCCACGACAACATGTAGAGCGGAGCTTGCTCCGCTGCTCTTGGCTCCGGAGACAGGAGCAGCCGAGCAAGCTCGGCTCTACAGGCGACGGGCGTCGCGGGATCAGGCGACCGGCGCCACCGCGCGCCGGCGCGAGCGCAGCCAGCCGTCGATCGCGAACACCGCCAGCGCCACCCAGATGAAGGCGAAGCCGATCGCGCGATCGCGGTCGAACGCCTCCTGGAAGAAGAACACGCCGAGCAGGAACTGCAGCGTCGGCGCGATGTACTGCATCACCCCGACCACCGACAGCGGCACCCGTCGCACCGCATAGGCGAAGCCGATCAGCGGCAGCGCGGTCAGCGCGCCGCCGACCACCAGCAGCGCCACCAGCGTCGCGCCCCAGCCGTCGAAGAAGCCGCCCTGCCCGTGGGTCTCGCCCCACAGCAGCAGCGCCAGGCCGGGCAGCAACAGGTACAGGCTTTCCACGCCGAGCCCGGGGATCGACTCCACCGCCGCCAGCTTGCGCACCAGCCCGTACAGCGCGAACGACAGCGCCAACCCCAGCGCGATCCAGGGAAAGCTGCCGTAATGGAACGTCAGCCACAGCACCCCGGCAGCGGCCATGGCCACCGACACCCACTGCGGCGCGGACAGCCGCTCGCGCAGGAACAGCACGCCGATCACCACGTTGAGCAGCGGATTGATGAAGTAGCCGAGGCTGGTCTCGATCACGTGGCCGGCGTTCACCGCCCAGACGTACAGCGCCCAGTTGCAACCGATCAGCAGCGCGCTGAGCGCCAGCATCCAGGCCAGCCGCGGCTGCATCAGCGTCGCCCGCAACCAGCCGCGTCCGCGCTTCCATGCCAGCCAGGCGACCACCAGCAGCGTGCTCCAGACGATCCGGTGCGCGACGATCTGCAGCGACGGCACCGCCTTGAGCAGGTGCCAGTACAGCGGCGTCAGTCCCCACAGCACGAACGCGCCGGCCGCGGTCCACAGCCCGGCGCGCAGTTCGCGCGAGCCATCGCTCACGTGCCGACGTCCGCTTCCGGCGCCGGTGCCGGTTTCGGCGCGCGCGTGCGCGCCAGCGTGATCGCCACCACGCCGCACAGGATCACCGCCATCGCACCGAGATCGTCCACGCTGAAGCGCTCGGCGGCGAGCCAGGCGCCGAGCACCACCGCGATCACCGGATTGACGTAGGCATAGCTGCCGGCCAGCGTCGGCCGCACGTGATGCAGCAGCCAGACATAGGCGGTGAAGCCGACGATCGAACCGAAGCCGATCAGGTAGACCACCGACAGCGTGCCGTGCAGGGTCGGCAGGCCGGCGAAGCGCTCGCCCAGCAAGCCTCCGGTCAGCAGCATGACCGCGCCGCCGCACAGCATCTGCGCCGCCGCGGTCATGAACGGCGACGGCAGGTCGCGGCCGCGGCTCCAGACGGAACCGAACGCCCAGGCGATCGGCGCGATCAGCAGCGCGACCAGGCCCTGCGGGGTCGCCGTCAGCGAACTGCCGGCGTTGAGCCACAGCACGCCGACGAAGCCGATCGCCAGGCCGGTCCATTCGAGCGCGCCGGAGCGTTGTCCGCGCAGGGTGGCGAACAGGCCGATCCACAGCGGCGCCGACGCCACCGCGATCGCCGCCAGCCCCGAGGACACCGACTGCTCGGCGATGCACACCAGGCCGTTGCCGCCGCCCAGCAGCAGCACGCCCATGACGGTGCAGTTGCGCCACTGTGCGCGGGTCGGCACCGGCGTGCCGCGCAATCGCAGCACCGCATACATCAGTGCGCCGGCGACGACGAAGCGCATGCCCGCCATCAGCAACGGCGGATAGCCGCCCTCCAGGGCGAAGCGGATGCCGAGATAGGTCGAGCCCCAGATCACATAGACCAAGGCGAGGGCCACCGCCACGGAAAGCACCGTGGCAGGGCGTGGCACGAGCGACGACACGGCACTCATGGAAAAGCGTCCAGACGGGGAGTGGGAGTGGGGGACAGCCGGTACCGCGCGGATACGGTACGCGCCACGCAATCTTACGCCGGTCTTCGACGATTGCGCCGCAACGCTGCATGCCGGTGGCGGTGCCGGTCGGCCGCCCATATCCGTAGGAGCGCGCCATGCGCGCGATGCCGGTCATGCCGGCAGCATCCGACGATCGGCGCGATCATGAGTCGGCAAGCACACCCGTGACCGGACTCCACGAGCGGCCAGGCGCCCGCGGCATCGCGCGCATGGCGCGCTCCTACGTAAAGCAGGCGGGAGGCGGCACGGCCCGGTGTGGGCCGTGCGCGCGGTACCCCTACTTCGCCCAGCTGCCGGGCTGGGTGGATTCCGGCAATACCTGTGCGGACAACTGCTGGTTGCTGTCCAGCAGGCGCATGGCGTCGGCCAGGATCGCCGCCGACTCCTGCAGCAGCGGATCCGGGCGCTCCTCGGCCGCCTTCTCGCGGGCCGTGTCCAGGGCGATGTCGCGTTCGTTGGCCTGCAGGCCGTCATCGCTGCCGTCCTCGGCCAGCGGGTCCAGCGGCAGGCCCAGCGCACGACGCTGCTCCTGGCGCTCGCGACGCTTGGTGTCCTCGCGCTCGCGCTCGGCGCGGCGCTCGGCCTCGTTGAGCGAGACGTACTTCTTCGCGCGCTCGGCGCGGAACTGCTCGACGTCCTCCACCCACCACTGGAATTCCGGATCCTCGGCGATCCGGCTCTCGTGCAGCACGTCGAGCTGCGGCAGCAGCGGCTTGAAGTCGCCGTAGCGGGTGTGCGGGACCGAGGCGATGCGGGTCCACGGCAGCGCGTTGTCGTAGGTGCTCTCGCCGAACTCGCCGGCGTCGACCGTCACCGGGAAGCGGATGTCCGGCACCACGCCGCGGTTCTGGGTGCTGCTGCCGCCGGGCAGGAAGAACTGCGCCACGGTCAGCTTGACCGAGCCGAAACGCTTCTCCTCGCTGCCCGGCCAGCGGTCCAGGTCGACCAGGTTCTGCACCGTGCCCTTGCCGAAGGTGGTCTCGCCGATCACCAGGCCGCGGCCGTAGTCCTGGATCGCGCCGGCGACGATCTCCGAGGCCGACGCCGAGCCGCGGTTGATCAGCACCGCCAGCGGCCCGTCCCAGGCGACGCCCGAGGCACGGTCGCCCTCGACGCTGACGCGGCCGCCGGATTCGCGCACCTGCACCACCGGGCCGGTGTCGATGAACAGGCCGGTCAGCTCCACCGCTTCGTTGAGCGAGCCGCCGCCGTTGTTGCGCAGGTCCAGCACCACGCCGTCGACGTCTTCCTCTCCGAACTCACCGAGGATCCGTGCCACGTCGCGAGTGGCCGAGGCGTAGTCGCCGTCGCGGTTGCGCCGGCCCTGGAAGTCCTGGTAGAACGCCGGCAGCTCGATCACGCCGATACGCCGATCGGCGCCGTCCTCGCCGACGCCCGGCAGGGTCAGGATCTTGGACTTGGCCGCCTGTTCCTCGAGGCGCACGCGCGCGCGGGTCAGCACGATGCGCACCGGTTCGCTGTCGAGGTTGGCCGAGCCCGGCACCACGTCGAGCTGCACCTGGGTGCCCTTCGGTCCCTTGATCTTCTCGACCACGTCGTCGATGCGCCAGCCGACCACGTCCTCGATCGGGCCGTCCTTGCCCTGGCCGACGCCGACGATGCGGTCGCCGGGCTTGAACTTGCCGCTGATCGCGGCCGGGCCGCCGGCGATGAGCTCGCGGATCACCACCACGTCGTCCTGCTTCTGCAGCTGCGCGCCGATCCCCTCCAGCGACAGCGACATGCTCTGGTTGAACAGCGCGGTGCTGCGCGGGTTGAAGTAGTCGGTATGCGGATCGATCGCGGCGGTGTAGGCGTTGACGAAGGTCTGGAACGCATCCTCGCCGTCGAGCTGGGCGACGTTGTTGCCCAGGTTGACGTAGCGCCGGTCGAGGGTCTTGCGGATCTCCGCCGGCTCGCGCCCGGCCAGCTTCAGGCGCAGCCAGTCGTTGCGCACCTGTTGCCGCCACAGCGTGTCGAGCTCGGCCTGGTCGGCCGCCCAGGGGGCTTCCTCGCGGTCGTAGACCCAGCGATCCTCGCCGTCGAAGTCGAAGATGTCCTGCTTGAGCAGCGCGCGCGCATGGGCCACGCGCTCGCCCACGCGCTCCTTGTACAGCATGAAGATCGCATAGGCCGGCTCCACGTCGCCGTCGCGGATGGCCTCGCCGATCCGCGGCTCGTAGGCCTCGAATCCGGCGACGTCGGCGGCGGCCAGGAACATCTTGGTCGGGTCGAGGGACTCGAGATAGCGCTCGAAGATGTCGGTCGACATCGTCGGATCCAGCTGCCGCGGCCGGTAGGCGTAGCGGCTGTCCGAAAGCAGGCCGTGGACCAGCTTCGAGGTCCGCACCTGGTCGGTGTTCGGCGAGGTCGGGATCGAGTCGCCGTCGGCGCGCGCCATCAGCGCCAGCGGCACCGACAGGGCCAGCGCGATCACGGCGGTGGAGATCAGGCGGGAGGCTTTCATGCGCGATTCAACCTTCGATGGCCGGTCCGGCGGGTCCGGCGGGTCCGGCAGACAATGTGTGGACAGTCATGGACGGCGCCACGGTGCCGAAAGTTGCATCAGCGGCGCACGACGACGCGAATTCCACTCTACCCGGCCGCCGCCGTCCCGGTGTGAACGGTACATGTGCGGGACGGCCATGGGGCGGGATTGGCCGTCCCGGCGCCGTCAGGCGGCGACGCCGGCCTCCATCGCCTGGCGGTCGGCGTGGTAGGACGAGCGCACCAGTGGCCCCGAGGCGACGTGGCTGAAGCCGAGTTCGAGCCCGAACACCTCCAGCGCCTTGAATTCCTCCGGCGTCCAGTAGCGCAGCACCGGATGATGGTGGGCGCTGGGCTGCAGGTACTGGCCGATGGTGATCATGTCGACATCGTGCGCGCGCAGGTCACGCAGGGTCCCCTGCACCTGTTCCAGGGTCTCGCCGAGACCGAGCATGATCCCGGACTTGGTCGGCAACCGCGGGTGCCGGGCCTTGAATTTCTGCAGCAGGGTCAGCGACCACTGGTAGTCGGCGCCGGGGCGCACGTTGCGGTACAGCTCCGGCACGGTCTCGACGTTGTGGTTGAACACGTCCGGCGGGTTGCCCGCCAGGATCTCCAGCGCCCGGTCCATGCGGCCCTTGCCGCGAAAGTCCGGCGTCAGGATCTCGATCCGGGTGCCCGGCGCCTTGTCGCGGATCGCGGCGATGCAGTCGACGAAATGCCGGGCGCCGCCGTCGCGCAGGTCGTCGCGGTCGACGCTGGTGACCACCACGTACTTCAGGCCCATGTCGGCGACGGTGGTCGCCAGGCTCAGCGGCTCCGACGAATCCGGCGGCTTGGGCCGGCCGTGGGCGACGTCGCAGAAGCTGCAGCGGCGGGTGCAGACCTCGCCGAGGATCATGAACGTGGCGGTGCCATGGCCGAAGCATTCGTGGATGTTCGGGCAGCTGGCCTCCTCGCACACCGTGACCAGCCGGTTCTCGCGCAGCTTCGCCTTCAGTGCGGCGACCGCGCCGTTGCTGGGGATGCGTACCCGGATCCACGACGGCTTGCGCAGCACCGGCGCGTCGGCGAACTGTACCGGCGAGCGCGCGATCTTGTCGCCGGCGACCTGGCGGGCGCCGGGCTGCAGGGCGGTCTGCGCGGGCGCGGCGGCCGGCTGCACCACCTGCAGCGGGATGGATCGGTCGGCGGAAGACGTCATGGCCGTTTGCTATCCCGGATGAGATGCCATTGTAGGGTCGGGCGCCGGCGCTGTCTTGCCGACGGCGGCCGCGCCCGGCGGGATGGAGCGATCCGCAGGCGGATCGCGCGCCCGTGCCGCCGCAACACTCCCCGTAGAGCGGAGCTTGCTCCGCTGCTCCCGGCTCCGGAGCCCACGCAGCCGAGCAAGCTCGGCTCTACAGGAGCGGGCTCCGGAGCCTGGGTAAGCGGAGCAAGCTCCGCTCTACAGAAAAGCCACCGGGACCAGGCGGCGAGGCGGCAGGTCGGCCGTCAGGCGGCGGCGGAGAGGTCCGGCAGGTCGGACGCGGCCTGCAGGTCCAGCCCGAACTGCCGCGCCAGCCGTTGCAGCAGCACCGGCTTGACCGGCCCCGGGCCGGAGGGGCCGCCCAGATCCGCCACCGAGGTCACCTGCAGTCCCTGGTAGCCGCAGGGGTTGATGCGCCGGAACGGCTCCAGGTCCATCGCGATATTGAACGCGAGCCCGTGGAACGTGCAGCCGCGGCGCACGCGGATACCGAGCGCGGCGACCTTGGCCCCGGCCACGTACACGCCGGGCGCGCCATCGCGCCGCCCGGCCACGATGTTCCATTCCTCCAGGGTGTCGATGACCGCCTGCTCGATGCGGTCGATGTACTCGCGCACCCCGATCTTCAGCCGCCGCAGGTCGAGCAGCGGATAGGCCACGATCTGTCCCGGTCCGTGATAGGTGACCTGGCCGCCGCGGTCGACGTGCAGCACCGGGATGTCGCCGGGCAGTAGCACGTGCTCGGGCCTGCCGGCCTGGCCGAGGGTGAACACCGGGTCGTGCTCGACCAGCCACAGTTCGTCGGCAGTGTCGGCCGCGCGCGCATCGGTGAAATGCTGCATGGCGCGCCATACCGGGATGTACGGCTGGCGACCGAGGTCGCGCACGATCATGGTGGGATGCATGCGCTAGCCCGCTCCCCTGCCCGACGGGAGCGCAGGGGATTCGCCGCCGCGACGCCGCCCCGCGCCACGTGCACGCGGCCCCGGGGCACCGCGCGCGTTCACAGCGTCCACCTCACTTCCGGGTGCTCGCGCAGGGCGGCATGCGCGGTCTCGTACTCCTCGCGCGAGCCGGCACGGAAACTGAGCCGCACCGACACGAACCGGCCGCCGCTGGATTCGCGGGTGGTGACGGTCTCGTGCAGCACGGTGATGCCGGCCGCGGTCAGCAGGTCCGGGATCTCGGTCTCCAGCCCGGCGCCGGCCGGGCCCATGGCGGTGATCTCGAACTCGCCGGGAAACTGGAAACCGTGCTCGGGATTGTCGGACTTGATCTCCATCGCCCGATTATGGGCGCGCCCGCGGCCGTTCCCAAGTCCGGCTGGCGCTCTCAGTCCGAGTTCCACCACATCAGGAACTCGTGCCACAGGCGCTTGAAGAATCCGGCCTGCTCCACCGCGTCCAGCGCCACCAGCGGGCGCTCGGCGACCACCTCGCCATCGAGGGTGACGCGCACGGTTCCGATCGCCTGGCCCCGCTCCACCGGCGCGACCAGGGTCTTCGGCACGTCCATGGTCGGCTCGAGCTGGTCGTACTTGCCGCGCGGCATGCTGATCAGCAGCGGCTCGGCCAGGCCCATGCGCAGCTCGTTGGCCTTGCCCTTCCATATCTTCTGGGTGGAGATGGCCTGCCCTGCGTCGTACAGCTTGTGCGTTTCGAAGAAGCGGAAGCCCCAGTTCAGCAGCGCCAGCGAATCGGTGGCGCGCTGCGCCTCGCCGGTGGAGCCCATCACCACCGCGATCAGGCGCTGGTCGCCGCGCTTGGCCGAGGACAACAGGCAGTATCCGGCCTTGGAGTGGTGGCCGGTCTTGATGCCGTCGACGCTGTCGTCGCGCCACAGCAGCAGGTTGCGGTTGCGCTGGGTGATCGGACCGACGGTGAACTGCTTGACCTTGTTGTGCGCGTACTGCTCGGGATAGTCGCGGATCATCGCCCGCCCCAGCAGCGCCAGGTCGCGCGCGGTCGAGTAGTGGTTCTCGGCCGACAGCCCGTGCGCGTTGACGAAATGGCTGTTCTTCAACCCGATGCGGTCCGCGTAGGCGTTCATCAGCGCGGCGAAGGATTCCTCGCTGCCGGCCACGTGCTCGGCCAGCGCGATCGCGGCGTCGTTGCCCGACTGCACCGCCATGCCCTTTTCCATGTCCAGCAGCGGGGCGGTCTGATTGACCTCGAAACCGCTGTAGCTGCCGTCGGTCATGGCGCCGCCGGTGCGCCAGGCGTTCTCGCTCAGCATCACCTGGTCGTCCGGCCCGACCTTGCCGGCGGCCATTTCCGCGGCGATCACGTAGCTGGTCATCACCTTGGTGATGCTGGCCGGCTCGACCCGCTCGTCCACGTTCTCGCCGGCCAGAACCTGCCCGGTCTCGTAGTCCATCAGCAGCCAGGCATTGCCGACGACCGGCGGCGGCGGCGGTGTCGGCACGGCGTCGCTGAGCGCGGCGGGCGCGTCCGGCGCCGGCGCCTCCTGGGCGAGCGCCATTTCGAGCACGGACACGGACAGGGCGAGGACGGCAACGAGGGTGGGGCGGATGGCGGCAAATTTCATCGACAGCGGAACTCCGGTGGCGCGGCCGTTCACGGCCACGGCATGGATGCGGACATTGGATATGGCAACGGATGGTCGGCAGTCTACTCGCGAACGACGTGCGGCTGCCCGAAACCGAGACCGGCGAAGCGGGCGCTCAGTTCCGCGACGGCGGCGGCATCCACCGGTCCGACGCGCACGCGCCACACCGGTTTGCCGCCGGAATTCCCGTCGATCAAGCGGGCGCCGTCGATTCCGGCGCCGCGCAGCATCGACAGCGCGCGTTCGGCATTGGCCTTTGCGCCGAAGGCCGCGACCTGCAGGGTCACACCGGCACTCGCGGCTGACGACGAGACCTCCTCGACCTCGGCCTCGACCTCGGCGGCGGCCTGCGCGGGGCTGACCACCGGGATCGGCGGCTCGATCGCGGCCGGCACCGGGTCGGGCACGCCCGGCTTGCCGGTGGCCACGCGGATGCGGCGCGAGGCCATCCACGCGTCGAATTCGTCCGCGGTCATGACGCGGCCGTCGCGCATCATGTCGAAGCGCCAGTCTTCCGCAGCGGCCGGTTGCACGTTGGCCGGTTGCGCACCGGCCGGCGCCGTGGCGGGGCGTGTACCGGCACTGGCGGCGGCGAGCGGCAATGCCTCGACCAGCTGGTCGATGGCGCTCGCGGCCGCAGGCGGTACTACGGGCGCTTCCGCCGGCGCCGGCGCCGGCGCGGCCACGGCCTCGTGGTCGCGGCGCGCGTTCTCGCCCGGGCTCAGCGCACGCACCTCGACCTGCGCGGTGCCGGCGCGGTGCATGTCCAGCTTGACCGCGGCGGCCCAGCTCAGATCGACCACGCGGCCCTCGTGGAACGGCCCGCGGTCGTTGACCCGCACCACTACCGAGCGGCCGTTGTCGAGATTGGTGACGCGCGCGAAACTCGGCAGCGGCAGCGATTTGTGCGCCGCGGTGAACGCGTACATGTCGTACACCTCCAGGTTGGAGGTGCGGCGGCCGTGGAACTTGTTGCCGTAGTAGGACGCGCGTCCGCGCTCGACGAAATCGTCGGTGCGCTCGAGCACCTGGTAGGTCTTGCCGAGCACCTTGTACGGCGAACGGTTGCCGTAGGGCGAACGCGGCTCGTCGACCACCTCCGGCTCCGGGATCGCGTCGACATCCGGGATGTCGTCCGGTGCGCTGTCGCGGATATGCGGCGCGTACAGGCCGCCGGCGGTGTAGTCGCCACGCTTGCTCGGGTCCTCCTGCGCCGGCGGATACGGCGACCGCCGCGATCCGCGCCGGGGCGAGGCCGCCCGCCCGCCGGGCTCGTGCGCCGTCTCGGCGGGGGGCGAGGACTTCTTGGGAGCACCGCTGCAGGCTGCGAGCAGGAGCGCGGCAGCGAGCGGCGCCAACGCCTGCCGGCCGATGCGGAGCCCGCCGTGGCTCATGGCCCGGCGCCGCCGCTGCCGGCGCGGATCGCCTGTGCCAGCTGGTGTACCGACAATGCGTACATCGGCGAACGGTTGTAGCGGGTGATGACGTAGAAATTGCGGTAACCGAGCCAGTATTCCGGACCGGCATCGCCGTCCAGCGACAGCAGGGTGGCGCCTTCGGCGACCGGCTCCCCGGCCCGCGGGCGGTAGCCGCGGCCGGCCAGATCGGCCAGCGGGTACACCGGATCCAGCGATTCGGGGGCGAAGTCGGCCGCGGCCGTGTCGCGATCGGCGTGTGCCACCACCGGGCCGCCGCGCTCCCAGCCGTGGATCACGAAGTAGTTGGCGATCGAGGCGAACACGTCCGGCAGGTGGGTCAGCAGGTCGCGGCGGCCGTCGCCGTCGCCGTCCTTGGCCCACAGCCGGTAGCTGGAAGGCATGAACTGCCCCATGCCCATCGCGCCGGCGTAGCTGCCCTTCAGCGCGGCGACATCGAGCTGCGGTTCCTCCTGCGCCAACGCGAACAGCTGCGCCAGCTCGCCGGCGAAGAACGGCGCGCGCTTGGGAAAGTCGAACGCCAGCGTGTACAACGCGTCGACCACGCGGTAGTTGCCGGTGATCTTCCCGTAGCTGGTCTCCACACCGATGATGGCGACGATGTACTCGGCCGGCACCCCGGTCTCGGCGGAGACCCGGTCCAGTGCGGCGCGGTGCTGGGCATAGAAGCTGCGGCCGCCGCTGATCCTGGCATCGTTGACGAAGATCGGGCGGTACTCGGCCCAGGTGCGCGTCTTCTCCGCCGGCCGCGACATCGCATCGAGGATGCTTTGCCTCTTTTCCGCCTGCGACAGCACCGAACGCACCCCGGCGGCGTCCACGCCATAGGTCCGCACCGTGTAGTCGACGAAGTTGTCGATGCGCTGCTGGCGCGGAATCGCCGGGTCGGTCACCGGCTCCGGCGCCACCGGACGTTCCGGCGGCTGCGGCACCGGCGCCAGCAGTGCCTGGCCGGTCGCGGAGACGGGCCCGCTCGCGGGCGTGGCGGGCGGCGCCGGCGCATCGGCGGGTGCCGGGGCGGGCACCGGCGCGGCGGCTTCGAGGGACGGGGGATTGGCCCGGGTCGCGCAGGCGACGAGGGCGAACGACAGCAGGCACGAGGCCAGCGGCAAAGCGGAAGGTCGGTTCATCGGCCGCGAGGTTAGCATGGTGAAATCGGCGTGGATCGCGGCAGGCGCGACTGCATTCAGGCTTGAAGACGAGAAACGAGAAACGAGGAGTGAGAAACGAGTAAGAGCGATCGCCTTTCACTCGTTTCTCACTCCTCGTTTCTCACTCCTCGCTCTTGGGCCCTCACCCACGCACCGGCCTGTGCGCATGCACCGACATCACGACGCCCATGCCGGCCAGCAGCGAGACCGCGGCGGTGCCGCCGTAGCTGAGCAGCGGCATCGGCACGCCGACCACCGGCAGCAGGCCGGAGATCATGCCGCCGTTGACGATCACGTAGACGAACATCGCCAGCCCCAGGCTGCCGGCCAGCAGCCGCGCATAGCCGTCGCGTGCCTCGCTGGCGATCCACAGACAGCGGCCGATGACGAACAGGTACAGCGCCAGCGTGACCACCACTCCCAGCCAGCCGAACTCCTCGCTGAGCACGGCGAAGATGAAGTCGGTGGTGTGCTCGGGCACGTAGTTGAGATGCGACTGCGTGCCCTGCCCCCAGCCCTGCCCGGCGAACCCGCCGGCGCCGATGGCGATCTTCGACTGGATGATGTTCCAGCCGGCGCCG
The DNA here is from genome assembly GCF_041300785.1 of Luteimonas salinilitoris. Taxonomy (NCBI): domain Bacteria; kingdom Pseudomonadati; phylum Pseudomonadota; class Gammaproteobacteria; order Lysobacterales; family Lysobacteraceae; genus Luteimonas; species Luteimonas salinilitoris. Next base: position 58,769 of record NZ_JBFWIB010000001.1, on the reverse strand, counting down.
AGCGGATCGTTCTCGGGATCGAGGAAGGTCAGCAGCCGGTCCTTCTGGTAGGGCATCAGCAACCAGAACCACGCCGCCGGCGCGGCCGCGGCGACCGCGCCGCCCGCCGCCGCGAACCACCACCACGACAGTCCCGCCAGGTACAGCGCGAAGGCGCCGCTGGTCGCGACGAGCATCGCGGTGCCCAGATCGGGCTGCAGCATGATCAGCCCGGTCGGTACCGCGATCACCAGCACGCAGACCAGGACATGGCCGAAGCGCGGCGGCGTGCCGGCCTGGTTGAGGTACCAGGCCGCCATCATCGGCAGGCTCAGCTTCATCAGTTCCGCCGGCTGGAAATAGAACACGCCCAGGTCGATCCAGTGGCTGCCGTGGCGGCCGGTGCCGATGAACAGCACCAGCAGCAGCGGCAGCAACGACAGCCCGTAGACCGCCGGCGTGATGCTGCGCAGGCGCAGCGGCGTGACCCGTGAGAGCAGCCACATCGCGCCCAGGCCGATGCCGTAGCGCGCCGCCTGCGCGAGCACCATCTGGCTGCTCTGGCCGCCGGCGCTGTACAGCACCGCCAGGCCGATGCCCATCAGCATCACCAGAGCCGCGCACAACGGCCAGTCCAGCGTGCGGACGAAGCGCGCGAACAGGTCCAGCAGCCAACGCAGGATGACGTTCATCGGCCCTCCCCCGCGACCGATGCCGCCACCGTCGCGGTCGCGATCCGCGAGCCGCCGTTCGAGGCCGTGCCCTCCGGCTGCCCGGCGACGACGGCGTCCTCGCCTTCCTCGAGTTCCGGCATCTTGCCCAGCAGCCAGGCATCGAAGATCTTGCGCGCGATCGGCGCCGCGGTGACGCCACCGTAGCCGCCGTGCTCGACCGTCACCGCCAGCGCGATGGTCGGATCGTCGGCCGGCGCGTAGCCGACGAACAGCGCCTGGTGGCGCAGGTGATACGGCAGCGAGCGCGGATCCACACGGGCATTGCCGCGCCGACCCACCCGCTGCGCGGTGCCGGTCTTGCCGGCCATCGTGTATTCGGCGTCGCGCGCCAGCGCCGTGGCGGTGCCGCGCCCGTGGATGGTGGCGATCATGCCCTCCTGCACCGCGCGCAGGTGACCGGCGTCGTCGGTGATGCGCCCGGACCCGGAGCCGGACGCGGCCGGCGCCTGCCACGGCTGGTCGTAGCCCTCGCGCCGGCTCGCGACCAGCCGCAGCGGATGCAGCTCGCCGCCGTTGGCGATCGCCGCGGTGCCGCGCGCCAGCTGCAGCGCGGTGGCGATCCAGTAGCCCTGCCCGATGCCGGCGATTACCGTCTCGCCGGGGTACCAGGGCTCGGGGCTGTGCCCGGCCTTCCACTGCGGCGACGGCACCACGCCGGGGTTCTCGCCCACCAGGTCGATCCCGGTCGGCTGCCCGAAACCGTAGCGCGTCATGTACTCGGCGAAGCGCGCGATCCCCATCTCGTAGGCGAGCTTGTAGTAGTAATAGTTGATCGAGCGCGAGATCGAGTCGCGCAGGTCCACCCAGCCGCCCGAACTGCCGGCATCGCGATAGCCGCGACTCTGCCCGGGGATGAAGAACTCGCCGGTCGAGAACACCTTGTCCTCCGGCGTGCGCATGCCGCTGTCGACCCCGGCCAGCGCCACGAACGGCTTGATCGTCGAACCCGGCGGCCCGCCGCCGAGCACGTTGCGGTTGAACAGCGGCTTGGCCGGATCGTCCATCAGCCGGCGGTAGTCGGCGTGCGAGATGCCGTTGACGAACAGGTTGGGGTCGAAGCTCGGCAGGCTGACCATGCCCAGTACCTCGCCGCTGGCCGGGTCCACCGCCACCGCCGAGCCGTGCAGCGCGCCGAATGCGCGCACCATCGCCTGCTGCAGCTTGAGGTCGATGCTCAGGCGCAGGTCGGTGCCGGCGGTCGCCGGCTGCCGGCCGACGGTGGCCAGCGCCCGCCCCTCGACGTTGGTCTCGACCTGTTCGTAGCCGATGCTGCCGCGCAGCTGGTCCTCGTAGGAACGCTCGATCCCGGTGCGCCCGGTGTGCGGGAACAGCACGTGGTCGCGGCCGTAGCGCTCGATGTCGTTCCCGTCGGTGCGGCCGACATAGCCGATCACGTGCGCGAACAGCTGCCCGTACGGATAGCGGCGGTTGAGGTAGGGCACGATCTCGACGCCCGGAAAGCGCCAGCGGTCGACCGCGAAGCGCGCCGCTTCGTGCTCCTCGACGCGCAGCTTCAGGGTGATCGGGCGGAAGCCGCGGTTGCTCCGGCGCTCCTCGCGGAAGCCGGCGATGTCCTCGGGCGCGAGCGCGAAGATCGTCGACAACCCCTCGAGCAGCGCATCGGTGTCGCCGGCGTCCTCGGGCGTCACCTCGAGCCGGTAGGCCGGCACGTTGTCGGCGAGGATGCGGCCCTGGCGGTCGTAGATCAGCCCCCGCCCCGGCACCACCGGCCGCAGCTTGATGCGGTTGGCCTCCGACCGGCGCGCGTAGTCGCTGTGTTCGAGCACCTGCAGGCGGAAGTACCAGGCCGCGAGCCCGCCGAACGCCAGCACCACCACGACGAACCCGAGCAGCGCGCGCGCGCGGAACCGCGCCGCCTCGACCTGTGGATTACGCAGCCTGCGCTGCTGGCGCACCATCATCTCAGCGCACCCGGCGTACCAGTCGGAGCGCATCCAGCAGCACGAACAGCGGCGCCCACAGCAGCATGCCCAGCACCGGCGCCAGCCAGAACATCCACGGCAGCTGCGGCGCGCCCAGGGCGACGTGGATCGCGGCCGTGACCACGCGGTCGTTGAGCAGCAGCCCGCCGATCGCCAGCGCCTGCTGCGCCATCGGGAAGAACCGCAGCTGGTTGCGGAAGCGCTGCAGGATGAAGGCCATGATCGTCAGCCGCAGCGCCTGTTCGCCGAGCAGGCCGCCGAAGGCCAGGTCGCCGAGCAGGCCCGCCAGGAAGGCGAAGCCGAGGCCGGCGTTGCCGCTGTCCTCGATGACCCAGTAGGCGACGACCAGCGCCAGCCAGTACGGCCGCAACGGCTGCAGGCCCGCCGGCAGCGGCAGCAGGCCGAGCAGCAGCGCCACCAGCACGCTCAGCGGCAGCAGCCAGTGGCTGCGGGTGCGCCTCATCGCGCTTCCCCGCTTCCGGCGGCCGGCGGCGCCGGCAAGGCATCGCCGGACGGCAGGACCGGCACGTCGCCGCGGTCCGCATCGCTTCCTGCGGCGGCCGGCTCCGGCGGCTGCGCCAGGTCCTGCAGCAGCAGCACGTCGCGGCCGCGGTCGAGCCGCGCCGCCGGCGCCACGTCGCCGACCAGGAACGCGCGGCTGTCGTCGGGCGCCAGCGCGGCGATGCTGCCGACCGGGAAACCGGCCGGGAAGCGTCCGCCGAGGCCCGAGGTGACCAGTTCGTCGCCGACTTCCACGTCGCTCGACAGCGGCACGTTCGGCAGCCGCAGCCGGTCGCTGCGCCCCTGCCCATAGGCGATCAGGCGGACCCCGGTGCGTGCCACCACCACCGGTACCGCGTGGTCGGGGTCGGTGAGCAGCAGCACGGTCGCGGTGGTCGGGGTGGTTTCGATGATCTGCCCGACCAGGCCGCCGGCATCGATCACGCACTGGCCGTTGCGCACGCCGTCGCGGCTGCCTGCGCTGAGCATCAGCCGCTGCCGGGTCGGATCGAGGTCGACATCGAGGATCGGCGCCAGCTGCACGTCCAGGCCGCCGCGCTCGGCGGCGCCGAGCAGGCCGCGCAGGCGCGCGTTTTCCGCCGCCGCTGCCTGCAATCGCGCCAGCCGCGCATTGCCGACCAGCAGTTCGTTGCGCAGGCGGCGGTTGTCCTCGGCCAGCAGCGAGCGGGTGACCGCGTCCTCGCGCACGTTGCGGCCCAGCCGCGACGGCAGGCCCGCCAGCCACCACACCGGCTGCATCGCCACCGAGGCCTGGGCGCGGACGCGGTCGAGCCAGTCGCCGCGATGGTCGGCGACGATCAGCGCCACCGAGATCGCCAGGTACGCCAGCAGCCGCAAGGTGCCGGCGACATCGCCGGAACGGGGTGCGGCGGGACTGGCATAGGAAGACATTTAGGGCCGTGATTGGTGATTCGTGATTCGTTGCGGTCACCGCCGACCGAAAGGCGGGCTACCTGAAGACCGCGCGAAACATCATAGGGTTTTGCCAATCACGAATCACGAATCACCAATCACCCCTCATTCGGCGGCAAAGAACTCGTTGCCGTGCATGTCCAGCAGCTCCAGCGCGCGGCCGCCGCCACGGGCCACGCAGGTCAGCGGGTCCTCGGCGACCTGCACGTGCAGCCCGGTCTCCTCGCTGATCAACCGGTCCATGTCGCGCAGCAGGGCGCCGCCGCCGGTCAGCACGATGCCGCGCTCGGCGACGTCGGCGCACAGCTCCGGCGGGGTCTGCTCCAGCGCCTGCTTGATCGCCTCGACGATGCCCGCCAGCGGCTCGCGCAGGGCGTCGAGCACCTCCGTGGAGCCGATCTTGATCATCTTCGGCACGCCCTCGGCCAGGTGCCGGCCCGAGACCTCCATCTCGACGTTGCGTTCCTGCGGATAGGCACAGCCGATCTCGAGCTTGATCCGCTCGGCGGTGGACTCGCCGATCAGCATGCCGTGGTTGCGGCGCACGTAGTTGATGATCGACTCGTCGAAGCGGTCGCCGCCGATGCGCACCGACTGCGAGTAGACGATGCCGTTGAGCGCGATCACCGCGACCTCGGTGGTGCCGCCGCCGATGTCGACCACCATCGAGCCGCGCGCCTCGGTGACCGGCATGCCGGCGCCGATCGCCGCGGCCATCGGCTCCTCGATCAGGGAGACGTCGCGGGCGCCGGCCTCCATCGCCGAGTCCTTGATCGCGCGCTTCTCCACCTGGGTCGAGCCGCAGGGCACGCAGATCAGCACCCGCGGGCTGGGGCGGAGGAAGCGCGACTTGTGCACCTTGCGGATGAAATGCTTGAGCATCTCCTCGGTATAGGTGAAGTCGGCGATCACCCCGTCCTTCATCGGCCGGTGGGTGGTGATGTTGCCGGGGGTGCGGCCGAGCATCTGCTTGGCCTCGCTGCCGACCGCGGCGACCGCCTTCTGGCCGCCGGCACGGTCCTGGCGCACCGCGACCACCGAAGGCTCGTTGAGCACGATGCCCTGGCCGCGGACGAAGATGAGGGTGTTGGCCGTGCCCAGGTCGATGGACAGGTCGTTGGAGAACAGGCCGCGGAACTTCTTGAACATCGGGGAATAGGGTCCGTCAGGGCGCCGCGCGCGGGGCCGGCGCTATCGAAAGATGGAGGGGATCGGGAGCCGACAAGCCTAGCAAAAAGGCGCTCGGGCGTGGGGCGGATGCGGGTGCACGGGCGCGGGTGAGTGGGGCGGCTCCGGGGGCCGCCGGCCGGCGAGGGCCCGGGCACCGGCCCGCTCCGGTGCGGGGGAGGGGCGACCATGTGGGAGCGACGGAAGTCGCGACTTCCGTCGCTCCCACACCTTGGCTCCCGCATCCGATCGGCAGCGGCAATCTGCCGTCCGGCGCCCGGCTGGCCTCCCCCCGCCCGGGCCGCTACCCTAGCGGCCTTCGAAAATCGAGTGCTGCGCCGATGTCCGTCCTGATCTGCGGTTCCCTGGCCTACGACACCATCATGGTGTTCCCCGACCAGTTCAAGAACCACATCCTTCCGGACAAGGTGCACATCCTGAACGTGTCGTTCCTGGTGCCGCGGATGCGCCGCGAGTTCGGCGGCTGCGCCGGCAACATCGCCTACAACCTCAAGCTGCTCGGCGGCGAACCCATCCCGATGGCGACCGTCGGCCAGGACTTCGGCCCGTACCGGGAATGGTTCGAGGAGATGGAGATCCGCCTGGACCAGGTGAAGGTGATCGAGGAGCTGTTCACCCCGCAGGCCTTCATCACCACCGACCACGACAACAACCAGATCACCGCCTTCCATCCCGGCGCGATGATGCGCAGCTACGAGAACCACGTGAAGCAGGTGGAAGGCGTGAAGTTCGGCATCGTCAGCCCCGACGGGCGCGAGGGCATGCTGCAGAATGCGCAGGAGTTCTTCGAGGGCGGCATTCCCTTCATCTTCGATCCGGGCCAGGCGATGCCGCTGTTCAACGGCGACGAGCTGCGCAACTTCATCGAGCAGGCCGACTACGTCACCGTCAACGACTACGAATCCAACCTGCTGCAGGAGCGCACCGGCTGGAGCGAGGAGCGGATCGCCGGCAAGGTGAAGGCCTACATCGCCACGCGCGGCCCCAAGGGCGCGATCATCCGCGCCGGCGACAAGGTCTACGACATCCCGCCCGCGCACGAGCGCCGCGTCACCGATCCCACCGGCTGCGGCGACGCCTTCCGCGCCGGGCTGATCTTCGGCCTCACCGGCGGCTACGACTGGATGACCACCGGCCGCATCGCCAACCTGATGGGCGCGCTCAAGGTCGAGCATCCCGGCACCCAGAACCAGCGCTTCGACTACGCCGAGTTCGCCGAACAGTTCCGCCAGCAGTTCGGCTACGCGCTGTAGGGCTACTCCGCTCCCGCTCTTGTAGGAGGGGCTTCAGCCCCGACCGCGCGGGCGAACAATAGATGCTCTCTGCCGTTGTTTACCTTCGCAACGCGCGGCGGCGCGTTCATCGTGGTCGCCACCGATGGGGCTGCCTGGCGCGCCTCAATCCCAGCCCGGCATCCGCGAGCGGTCCAGGCCGCCGACCTCGAACACCGCGGTGCGGGTACCGCCGGCCTTCACCGGGAACTCGACCGTCAGCGTCTTCGCGCCCTCGCTCATGCGCCACAGCGCGGCCTCGTCCTCGATGAACATGGCGATCGCCTCGTCGGTGTCGGGGCGGTTGGCGGCCATGCGCCGCGGTTCGCCGTCGTCGACGGCCACCGGCACCCGGCACGCGCGGCCGCAGGCGAAATCGCCGGCCTGCAACACCAGGTAGCTGCTGCGGCCCCAGGACGGGTGGTCGCGGAAGATCAGCCGCACCGGTTTCGCGCCGCTGCCGTCGGTATCGACGTCCTCGCGTGCATAGATCGCGGCCGAGCGCTGCTGCCCGCCTTTCACTTCCTGCACGTTGTAGCTCCACAGGCCGGCGGTGCGCGCGTCCTCGCGCAGCGCGTCGGCCTTCGCCTTCACCTCGTCGAACTGCGCGCGCACGCGCGCGGCGGCCTCGGTGTCGGGAAAACGCGCCAGCAGCACGTCGGCCTGGGCCTTGGCCAGCGGCCAGTTCTCCTCCGCGACGGCGGCGTCGAAGCCGGCGGCCGCCTCGCCGGCGGCGCGCTCGTTGGCGGCGGCCTGCGCCTCGGCGCGCGCCTGCGCCTCGGCCTCGGGATCGCCGCAGCCCGGCAGCGCCAGGGCTGCCAGCAGCAGTGCCAGGGTGGAATTGCGAAGATTCATGCGGGTCTCGCCTCCTCGATCAGGACCGTCACCGCGGCGGCGACGGCATCGGGTCGTTCCATCAGGGTCATGTGGCCGCTGCCCTCGAGCAGCAGTTTGCGCGCATGCGGGATGCGTTGCGCGAACAGGTCCAGCGCGCTGGGGTCGATCACCCGGTCCTGCGCGCCCCAGACCAGCAGGGCGGGCTGCCGAATTTCCGCCGCCGCCTCGCCGGGCAGGAAGCGCGCCTCGCCACGGCCGATGCGGTCCAGCACCGACTGTTCGAACGCGCCCTCGCGGCGGCGGTGCGCGATGAGCGCGTGCGCGGCCGGCCACGGGATCGGCGGACGCGCGCTGCGATCGTGGAACAGCAGCGACAGGTACCGCTCGAGCGAGGCCGCGTCGCTGACGCCGAACGGGTTGCCGCCGTCGAGCACCTCGAGTCCGAAGCGGTTCTCGCCGAACTCCACGCCCGAGGCGTTGAGCAGCGCGACCCGTTCGATCAGCTCCGGATAACGCGCCGCCGCCACCGCGGCGATGCCGCCGCCCATCGAGTGTCCGAGCAGCACCACCGGGTACCCGCCGACGGCACGGATGAAGGCGGCGACGCGGGCGGCCTCGGCGGCATAGCCGTAATCGTCGCCGTCCTTGCGCTGGCTGTCACCCCAGCCGGGGAGGTCGGGAATGACCAGCCGGTAGCGGTCGCGCAGCCGCGCCGCCAGGCGGTACCAGTTCTCCTTGCTGCCGGTGTAGCCGTGCAGCATCACCAAGGTCGGCGCGTCCGCGTGCGATGCCGCGCGCTCGACCCAGGTCCAGGCACAGCCGTCGATGCCGCGCCGGTGCCGGCGCAGGCCGAGCGCGCGGCGCTGGCGTGCGTATTCGGCGCGCACCAGCCGGTAGGGATCCCGCCACAGCGCGAACGCCAGGGCGATCGCGCAGGCGAGTACCGCGACGGCGGCCAGCGACAGCGCGATCGTCGCGGCGTCCACGGCTCAGCCGGCCGGCGGCGCCTGCGGGGTCGTGCCGTCGGCACCGGTGTCGCCTTCGACCTCCGACTCCGGCGGCGGTGTCACCGCCGGAGCGGGTTTCGGCTTCGCCTCGTCGAGGGTCTTCTGCACCGACGCGGTGGTGATCGGGTGGTAACCGGGACGCGCGCGCTCGAACACGCGCCTGGCGAACGCCAGCCCCTCCTCGCTCTGCGCCAGCGCCTCGTACACCGGGATGATCAGCTTGCGACGGCCGATCCGCTGCAGGAACGCGCTCATCGGCTCGTAGGCGATCGCATAGCCGCTACGCACCGCCAGCGGATACCAGCGCATCGCCAGTTCGCCGTTGGGGGTGTCCGAGAACCCATAGGCCGTGTCGAGCTGCGACATCTGCTCCAGGGTCAGCGTCTCCGGCATGCCCTCGAGGAAGTGGATCCATTCCTGCGTGGTCCATTCCGCGGTCATCGACTGCGGCGGCAGCTGTTCGCTGCCGAGCCAGGCCAGCCGCGCCGAATCCACCAGCCCCAGCCGCGGCGACAGCACCTGCGGCGCCGAAGCGGGAATGCCGGGCTCGTACAGCCACTCTTCCAGCTCGGCCTCGGTCACCGCGTCCTGCTTCTTCGGCAGCAGCTCCGCCTTTGCGTACTCGACGAAGGTCGCGGTGGAGATGCTCTGGAAGGCGAAATGGTCGAAGTAGCCGCGCAGGAACGCATCGAGCGTCTCGCGGCCGAAGCGCTCTTCCAGGAACTGCAGGAACCAGGCGCCCTTGTCGTAGGCGACCGCGCCGAAGGTGTCGTCGGGATCGCGCGCATCGCCCGGACGCACCGCGAGCACCTGCAGTTCGGAACGCGTGTCGGCGAGCTCCTTCTGCAGGCCCTCGCGCGCGATCACGAATTCCATGTCGGCGATCTCCTTGCCGTACAGTGCCTCGACGATGCGGTTCTCCACGTACGAGGTGAAGCCCTCGTTGAGCCACATGTCCTTCCAGCTGGCGTTGGTGACCAGGTTGCCGGACCAGCTGTGCGCCAGCTCGTGCGCGATCAGCGACACCAGCGACTTGTCACCGACGATCACCGTGGGGGTGATGAACGACAGGCGCGGGTTCTCCATGCCGCCGAACGGGAACGACGGCGGCAGGATCAGCAGGTCGTAGCGCTCCCAGCGGTACGGTCCGTACAGCTGCTCGGTGGTGCGGATCATCTCCTCGGTGTCGGCGAACTCGGCCACCGCGGCGTCGACGGTGGCCGGCTCGGCCCACACGCCGGCGCGCTGCGAGATCGGCTGGAACACCAGGTCGCCGGCGGCGATCGCCATCAGGTAGGACGGGATCTTCTGCGGCATCTCGAAGGCGTAGTCGCCGTCGCGTTCCGCGGCCGGATCGTTGTCGGCGCTCATCAGCACCATCACGTCCGGACGGGAGGCGATCTTCGCGCTGTAGGTGTAGCGCACCGACGGCGTGTCCTGCAGCGGCACCCAGCTGCGGGCGTGGATCGCCTGCGACTGGCTGAACATGAAGGGCAGCTCGCCGCCCTCGGTCATCGACGGCTCCAGCCACTGCAGGCCCGAGGCCTCGGGCGAGGTGCGGTAGGTCACGCGCACCAGGGCGTTGCGCTCCGGGGTCTCGATCGCCAGCCGGCTGCCGAGCAGCTCGTCGGGCGCGTCGAGCGTGTACTGCAGGGGCTGCCAGCCGCCGTCGGTCTGGCCTTCCACCTGCTCGATGGCCAGGTCGCGGGTGTCGAGCACCAGCTGGGTCGCGCCGTCGTCCTTCCAGTCGAGCGTGTAGGTGGCGGTGCCGGCCAGCGTCTTGCTGTCGAAATCGAGCGCCAGGTCGAGCGCCAGGTCGTCGATGACGACCTTCTCCGGCTCGGCATAGGAATGTTCGTCGCGGTCTTCGGCGGACACGGCGGTCTCCGGCCGGGCGGTGGGAGTCGCGGTTTCGGGAGTGGCTTCGCGCTGGCAGCCGGCGGCGAACAGGGCGAGCAGCGACAGCGCCACGAGGGGGATCAGGCGGCCGGATCGGATCGGGGGAAAGCGCATGGAGGGCAAATCCTCGGCGGATCGGGCCTGCGAGTTTACCGTTCCGGGCATGGGCACGGGTCCGCCGCGGCGTCCCAAGCATGCATCGCGTGGTCGATGATCCGCTGCAGGCGCCGCCGCGACGCACCCGCGCGCGCCTGCAGCGACAGTCCCTGCAGCAGCGCGTCGTAGTAGCCGGCGAGCGCGCCGACATCGGCATTCCGCGGCAGTTCGCCCGCGCCGACCGCGCGCCGCAGCCGGCGCAGCAGCGCTTCGGACACCGCGCGCTGGCTGGCGGCGAGGCGGGCGCGCACGGCGGCGTGTTCGGGTGCGCAGCCGACCGCGGCGGTCACCACCAGGCAGCCCGGCGGCGTGGCCGGATTGCAGTAGGCATCGGCGTTGTCGCGCAGCATCGCCTCCACCGCCGCGCGCGCCGTCGGCTGCTCGCGCAGGGCCCGGGCGGTGGCGTTCTCTTCCTGCTCGTAGCGCGTCATGGCCTCGGCGAACAGCGCTTCCTTGTCGCCGAAGGCGGCGTACAGGCTCGGGCGGTTGATGCCCATCGCCGCGGTCAGCTCGCCGATCGAGGCGCCGTCGTAGCCGCGCTCCCAGAACACGTGCATCGCCGCGCGCAGCGCGGCGTCGCGGTCGAAGCCGCGTGGTCGGCCACGGGCGCCCATGGATGGAACGTTCTTTTTCATACCGAATTGAACATAAATCCCTTGACGCGCGGATTCAAGCAGGCATTATTTAACTACCATTCGGTACACAAAGGATGCAACATGACGCAATTGACCGGCAAGACCGCACTGGTGACCGGCGGCAGCCGCGGCATCGGCGCGGCGATCGCCAGGCGGCTGGCGCGCGAAGGCGCCGATGTCGCGCTGACCTACGTCAGTTCGGCCGAGCGCGCGGGCGCGGTCGCCGCGGCGATCGAGGCGGGTGGACGCCGGGCGCTGGCGATCGCCGCCGACAGCGCCGATCCGCAGGCGGTGGCCGCCGCGGTGGAGCGCACCGTGGCCGGACTCGGCCGGATCGACATCCTGGTCAACAACGCCGGCATCTTCCCGTACGAGCCGCTGGAAGCGGTCGCGCTGGAGACCTTCGACCGCGCCATGGCGATCCACGTGCGCGCCGCCTTCGTCGCCGCGCAGGCGGCCGCGCGCCACATGCGCGAGGGCGGGCGCATCATCAACATCGGCAGCTGCCTGGCCGAACGCACCGGCGGTCCCAACATGACCGTGTACGCCGCCAGCAAGGCGGCACTGACGGGGCTGAGCAAGGGCCTGGCGCAGGATCTCGGTGCGCGCGGAATCACCGTCAACGTCGTCCACCCCGGCCCGGTCGACACCGACATGAATCCCGCCGATGCCGATGCCGCCGACGCGCAACGGCAGGGGCTGCCGTTGGGGCACTTCGGGAGCGCGGACGACGTCGCGGCGATGGTCGCGCACCTGGCCGGCGAAGGCGGGCGCTTCGTCACCGGCGCGGCGATCTCGGTCGACGGCGGGTTCAGCGCGTGAACGCGGTGCCGCGGTCGCAGGCGACATCGGCGATCGCGGCATCCGCATCGCGCACCGGCGTGGCCGCGATGCTCGCCTTCGCCACCGCGGTGGTGGTGTCCACGGAATTCCTCGTGGTGGGGCTGCTGCCGGGCATGGCGCGCGATCTCGGCGTGCCGATCGCCTCAGCCGGTGCGCTGGTGTCGGGCTTCGCGCTGTCCGCGGCACTGTTCGGGGCGCCGCTGACGCTGTTGGTCGCCCGGCTGGCGCCGCATCGCGTGCTGGTCGCGGTGCTGCTGTGCTTCGCCGCGGGCAATCTGTTGATCGCATTGCTGCCGGGCTATCCGCTCGTCCTCGCGGTCCGCGTGGTCGAGGGGGCGAGCCTGCCGGTGCTGATCAGCGTCGGCAGCGCGGCGGCCGCCCGGCTGGCCGGCCCGGGCCAGGCAGGCCGCGCCGTGGCGCGCGTCTACATCGGCGTGGTGGCGGCGCTCGCCCTGGCGATACCGGCGGGCGTACTGCTGGCCGATCGCGTCGACTGGCGGGCGAGCTTCGGCGTGCTCGCGCTGGCCGCGGCCGCGGCGGCGGCATGGCTGGCCGCGGCATTTCCGCGGCTGGGTGCCTCCACGCCGGGCCCGGTCCGGATCCAGGCCGCGATCCTGCGGCGTGGCCGGTTCCAGGCCCATCTGCTGCTGTCGGCGTGCCTGACCGCGGCGACGTTCGCGGCCTACACCTACCTGGCGGCCTGGCTGGAGGCGGTGGCCGGCTACGGCAGCGCCGGCACCGCCGCAGCCCTGATGGCCTTCGGCACGATGGGCATCGCCGGCAACTGGATCGCCGGACGCCTGGCCGAACGCGGGCCGGTCACCGCCAGCATCGGCGCGGCGCTGCTGCTGGCGCCGATCCTGGCCGGACTTTCGCTGACGGGCGGCAATCCGCTGCTGTTCGCACCGCTGCTGGCCGTCTGGGGCATGGCACAGGCGGCCGTGCTGCTGCTGTGCCAGGTGCGGACGATGCTCGCGGCGCCGACGGCACCGGCCTTCGCCGCCGCGCTCAACCTCTCGGCGTGCAATCTCGGCATCGCCGGCGGTGCGATCGCGGGCGGCTGGACGATCGCGCAGTTCGGCATCGGCGCGATCGGATTCGCGGGTACCGCGCTGGCGCTCTGCGCGCTCGCCGTGGCCGCTGCGCTGCGCTCGGCGGCATCCGGATGAAACATCTGACGGTCCGCCGTGCCCTGCGGCGCCAGGCGCCCTGGTCATCGCCCGTGCCATCCTGTGACGGCTTCATCCCGACCCAAACTGTGACCTGACCCATGCACACGCCATCGACAACCACGCTCGCCTGGATCCTGCTGATCGTCGCCGGCCTGCTCGAGATCGTCTGGGCGATCGCCCTCAAGCAGAGCGACGGATTCTCCCGGCTCTGGCCCAGCGTGCTCGGCCTGACGACCGCGGCGATCAGCTTCGCCCTGCTCACCCTGGCGCTGAAGGACCTGCCGGCCGGCTCCGCCTACGCGGTGTGGGTGGGCATCGGCGCGCTCGGCGTGGCCGCGGTCGGCATCCTCGCGCTCGGCGAGAGCGCGTCGCCGGCGCGGCTGGGCTGCCTGCTGCTGATCCTGATCGGCGTGATCGGCCTCAGGTTCATCGAGTCGTAAGCGCAGGCGGTGGGGCCGCCGGACGCGCCACGCGTCAGACCCGGTAGCCGTCGTGGATGGCGACGATGCCGCCGGAGAGGTTGCGGTAGCGGCAGCGCTCGAATCCGGCACCTTCCATCATCGCCTTCAACTCTTCCTGCGGCGGATGCTTGCGGATCGATTCGGCGAGGTATTGGTAGCTGTCGGCATCCCTGGCGAACAGCTTGCCCAGCCGCGGCAGCACCTGGAAGGAGTGGAAATCGTACAGCGGCCGGAACCAGTCCGCCTTCACCCGCGAGAATTCCAGCACCCGCGCTTGCCCGCCGACCTTGAGCACGCGATGCATCTCGCGCAGCGCCGCGTCCTTGTCGGTGACGTTGCGCAGGCCGAAGGCGATCGTGACCAGGTCGAAGCTGGAATCCGGGAACGGCAGCGTTTCGGCGTTGCACTGCACGTACTCGAACCCGCGCACGTGGCCGCGGTCGGTCATGCGGTCGCGGCCGACCCGCAGCATGGCGCCGTTGATGTCGCCGAGCACCAGCGCGCCGCCGTCGCCCACGCGCTCGCGCAGCAACGCGGCGATGTCGCCGGTGCCGCCGGCGAGGTCGAGCACGCGGTCGCCGCGCTTGACCTGCGCGGTGGCGACGAAATAGCGCTTCCACACCCGATGGATGCCCAGGCTCATCAGGTCGTTCATCAGGTCGTAGTTGCCGGCGACCGACGAGAACACCTCGCCGACCAGCTTCTGCTTCTCGGCGGCCGGCACTTCGCGGAAGCCGAAGTGGGTGGTGCCGGGCTTGTCGGATGCGCTCATGGGGCGATTATCGCCGATCCTCCGGACCGGATGCGCGGCGACTTCATCGCTGCCCATCCGGAGGTCTGGAATGAGGACATCGGCGAGGATTGATCCTCGGCCGGTACCACCCTCGACATCCGCCGATCGGCCGACGTGCGTATGGAACCGGCGCGAACGTCAAGGCCACGTCCGGATTTTCCAACGGCTTTCGTTCGATCTGTCTGAGAGGTTTTCTGGGCCGGATGGGGCGACTGCCGGAACGGCATGTTTACTTTTCACCTGTTCAGGACGATGCCGCTCCTGGCACAGTCAGAATCAAGCGTCGGGCCGGCCAGCATGATCGGAGGAGCACCGAGATGGGAAGACTGCTGTCCAAGGGAAATACAGGCCTTGATGTCACCGAGCTTCAGGCCGCACTGAACTTCCACGTCCGCGCACCGGCCACGCCATTGGTTCCCGACGGAATCTTCGGCCCGCTCACCGATGCACGCCTTCGCGAGTTCCAGCGCCTGGCGCAGATTCACGCCGACGGCATCGCCGGACCGGTGACGATCGGCATGCTCTATCGCGCGCACGGTGGCGTCGTCGAAGCCCTGCTGGTCCCCTACAAGATCGAGGCTCACCAGGCATTTTTCCGGGGCCGGATACCCGCCGGCCTCGGCCCGCGCTTGGCCCCGTTCGGCGCTCCTGGCATGAGGCAGCTCGGGCCGGCGGGGCCGAGTGCCAGCCCACCCAAACAGCCCGTCCCGCAGACGCGCGCGGTCGTGAGCGCGGGCTTCGAAATCGAAAACAAGTTCGTCCTCGGCGGCCAGTCCAAGACGGAATTCAAGCACACGGTGAAGCTCACGCTCAGCCCGAAAATCCCCTGGCCCGTCCTGCTGCCCGATCCGCTCAAGCTCGAGGTTGCGGCCAGCACGCCCGGCCCGAACCAGTACCAGCTCAGCGGCAAAATCAAGATGCCCTTCAAATTGGATAAAGGCGGCCGCCTGGAACTGGCGCCCTACTTTTCCGTCGGATCCGGAATGAAGCAAGGGAACTACCGCGATCTCAACCTCGGAGGTGGCGCAAGCCTCAAGCTTAAGCTGCTCGACAACATCGGCGGCCAAGGCCCGAGCCTGTCGCTATCGGCCGATGGCGCATTGAAGAGCAATCATGTCTTTGAAGCCGGCGAACACACATCCAAGGGGATCTTCCAGCAGAACCTCAGTATCCAATTGATGTTCTGAGCCCTGCTCCCACTCCATCGGCAGGAACGATGCCCCGCGGGCTGGCATCATGTCCGGCATGGACACGTCGTCTCCCATCCGCTGGCAGGTCCGGCGCTTCCGCGAACTCGACCTCGACATGCTGTATGCAGTGCTCAGGCTGCGCGCCGAGGTGTTCGTGGTCGAACAGAACTGCGTCTATCTCGACCCGGACGACCGGGACCGCCACCCCAACACCCTGCACCTGCTGGGGCTGGCCGCGGACGACGCGCTGGCGGCGTACCTGCGGGTCCTGCCGCCGGGGCTGGCCTACCCGCAGGTCAGCTTCGGCCGCGTCGTGACGGCCGCGGCCTTCCGCGGCCGCGGCCTGGGCGATCCGCTGCTGCGCGAGGCCCTGCGCGAGATCGACCGGCACTGGCCGGGCACGGACGTCCGGATCGGCGCGCAGGCGCACCTGCGCACCTACTACGGCCGGCACGGCTTCGTGGCCGCCTCCGAGCCGTACCTGGAAGACGGCATTCCGCACATCGACATGCTGCGCCGCGCCGATGGAGAATCCGGCACATGAACGCACCCGACTACGCCGCCATGCTCGAGATCGCCGTCGCCGAGGCCCGCCAGGGCCTGGCCGAGGGCGGCATCCCGATCGGCGCCGCCCTGTTCCACCGCGATGGCCGCCTGCTCGGCCGCGGCCACAACCGCCGCGTGCAGGAAGGCGACCCGTCGGTGCATGGCGAGACCGACGCCTTCCGCAAGGCCGGCCGGCAGCGCAGCTATCGCGACACCGTCATGGTCACTACCCTCGCCCCGTGCTGGTACTGCAGCGGCCTGGTGCGGCAGTTCGGCATCGGCATGGTGGTGGTGGGCGAGTCGGTCAACTTCCAGGGCGGCACGGATTGGCTGCGCGAGCACGGGATCGAGATGGTCGACCTCAACGACGACGCCTGCATCCGCATGCTCGGCGACTGGATCGCCGCGCATCCCGAGGTGTGGAACGAGGATATCGGCGAGGATTGACGCCGCGCATGCCGCACGTCGTGCGTTCGGAGCCATGACTTCCGGAGGATGGCGCACAGGCCGGCGCCGGGAGGATGATCGCAGCATGTGCGATGCCTCCCACGAGACCCGTCACGAACGCACCGCCAGCCTGGCGATGCACCGGCATCGCGCGGCCTATGTCGCGCTGGTGGTCGACGGCAGCCACGTCGAGGCCAGCGCCGACGGCGCCTGGGACTGCGAACCGGGCACGCTGGTGGTGCATCCGCCGTGGCACGCGCACGGCAACCGCTTCGGGCGCCATGGCGCCCGTGTCCTCAACGTGACCCTGCCCGATGCGGACGTGCACGACCTCCGCGTACTGCGCACCCATGATGCGCGCGAGGCGCGCGAAGTGCTGTCGCGCGCACCGGCACGCATCGCCGAGCTGCTGGACGCCTCCAGCCCGCTGCCGCTGCGGCCGCTGCGGGATTGGCAGCGCCCCTTTCTCGAATCGCTGGTGCGCAGCGATCTCCCGGTCGGCCGCATCGCCGCCGATCTGGGCGTGTCGTTCGCGCATGCCAGCCGCAGCTTCGCGCGCAGCCACGGGCTGTCGCCACAGGCGCTTCGCGGCGAACTGCGCTGGCGGCGCGCACTGGCGGCGCTGACGGGCGACGAACCGCTGGCCGCGGTGGCGGGTGCCGCCGGCTATGCCGACCAGAGCCATATGACGCGGGCCTTCCGCGCCCGCACCGGCGTACCGCCGGCGCGGCTGCGGCGCCAGCTCAAATCCGTTCAAGACGCGGCCGGCGCGTCCCTGTTGCAATCGGCCCCGTACGCGGCGTGACGCTTCCCCGGTCCGCCGCCCTGTCGAGACGGAGACCCGATGATGCGATCCCTGCTGCCCCTGTCCGGCCTCGGCCTGTGCTTCGCCGCCTGCATGGCTCCGGCCGTCGAACCGGCGCAAAGCGAACCATACGCGCGCGACGCCATCGACGCCGCCAACAGCGCCATTCTCCAGGGCGACGCGAGACGCGCGATCGCCGTTCTTTCAACCGCCGCGCCGGACGGCTTCCGCGGCCCGCAACGCGACCAGCGCGCCTGCATGCTCGGGCGCCTGGACCGCGCGCGGCCGCCGTTCCTGGCCGACGGCATCGACGATCCTTTCGTGCGCAACGTGCTCGCTGCCTATCAGGACTACTGGTGGCACGCGCTGGCGACGCCGCGACAGCGCGCCGCGCTGGACGAACAGTTGCTGGCGCGCCTGCACAACATGATGGCGCAGGCCGGCATCGCGCATGACCGCAGCGGCGACTTCGATGCGACGGAAACGCAGCTGACGGCGGCACTGGGCGAACGCCGCTATCACGCGCAGATGGGGCGGACCCCGCCGTTGCGCGAACTGATGCTGTGGCGTACGCAGGGCACACGCGAATTCGACGTCCCGTTGCCCGAGGGCGAGCAGCGCGTCAAGGTGGAACTGCTCGATGACTTCGTCGCACTCGGCTGGTCGGCGTACGGCCGCTGCGATCATGGCTCCAACGGCGGCTGGGCCACCGCGGAGAAGCTGTTCGCCATCGTTCCCGTCTACGGCGACCTGGAGGCGGAGAAGTTCCGCGTGGTGTTCCTCGGCCACGAAGCCCAGCATTTCGCCGACCAGAACCGCTTCCCCGGCCTGGAGCCGTGGGAACTCGAATACCGCGCCAAGCTGGTGGAGCTGGCGCAGGCCGATGCGGTGAGCGCCAAGCGCCTGCGCGGCTTCATCACCGCGCAGAGCGACGATCCCGACTCGCCGCACACCTATGCCAACAAGCGGGTGGTCGAACACCTGCGCGCGAAACTGGATGCGGAACCGGACCAGGCGCCGCTGGCGCACCTGCAGGCCACCGCCCGGGAACTGCTGCTCGAGGACAGCGCGCGCCGGGAAGGCGGCGCGACGCACTGATCCGAACTGCGACCACGGCACGACGGCCTGCGGCGGTACCATGTCGCGTCCCCACCACGCCGGAACTGCCATGTCCGAGCACCGCGCCTCGATCCGCTGGACCCGCGGCGACACGCCGTTCGAATATCAGCGCTACCCACGCGATCACACCTGGGAATTCGACGGCGGCCAGCGCATCGCCGCCTCCGCCGCGCCCGGCTACCTGGGCAGCGAACAGGCCGTGGACCCGGAGGAGGCGCTGGTCGCGGCGCTCTCGTCGTGCCACATGCTCACGCTGCTGGCGATCGCGGCCAGGAAGGGCTGGACCGTGGACCGCTATGAGGACGACGCCGCCGGCATCCTGGAGAAGAACGCCGACGGCCGGCTGGCCGTCACCCGCGTGACGCTGCGCCCGACGATCGTCTTCGCCGACGGCGCCGCGCCGGACGCCGACGCCTTGGCGCGCCTGCACGCCCAGGCGCACGAGCACTGCTTCATCGCCAACTCGGTGAAGACCGAGGTCGAGATCGTTCCGCTCTGAATCCACGGGGGAACCGTCGGCCGGCGTCGTCCAGGGCGTCTGCCTCGCGTCGTCGACGGACGGCAATGAATGGGCCGCAGGCGCGACCGGCAGCTGTGCTGGCGGTCGGGAACAAATGATGCGAAAGACCATGTCGAGCAGCGCGGCGCGCCCGCTGCCCGGCCGGTCTATCGACGCGCTCTTCACCAACCGGCTGCGATGTTGATGGCGGTTTGCTTGAAGAGGTTTGTCGGTCGGTTTCAGACCCGTTGGCTGTTCATTCTTTTTCTGGATTGGGGGGTCCGGATTGTCGAGGAGGCTCCCTTTCATGACTCACGCTCTCTGCCGTGCCATTCGGCATTCGCTGCTTGCCACCGCCCTCGCCGGCACCGCGCCCGCCGTACTGGCGCAGGAACCCCCGGCCACCGAGCCGGACGCCACCACCCTCGGACGCATCGAGGTGACCGGCTCGCGCATCCTGCGCACCGACACCGAAACCGCCTCGCCGGTGCAGTTGATCCAGCGGGAGGACATCGACCGTAGCGGCGAACGCACCCTCGGCGAATACCTGCAGACGCTGACCGTCGATGGTTCCGGTTCGGTCCCCAAGAGCTTCGGCGCCGGCTTCGCATCGGGCGCTTCAGGCATCTCGATGCGCGGGCTGGGCGCCGGATCCACGCTGGTGCTGATCAACGGCCGCCGCATCGCGCCCTACGGCCTGGCCGACGACGGCCAAAAGGTGTTCACCGATCTCAGCATCATTCCGCTGGAAGCGGTGGAGCGGGTCGAGGTGCTGAAGGACGGCGCGTCGTCCATCTACGGCTCCGACGCCATCGCCGGCGTGGTCAACGTGATCCTGCGCCGGGACTTCACCGGGACGGTGCTCACCGGCTCCTACGGCATGTCCGAGGAGGGCGACGGCGACGAGCGCAAGGCTTCGGTGACCTGGGGCACGGGCGACCTGGCGGAGAATGGCTACAACTTCTTCTTCAGCGTCGAGGCGTCCAAGAGCGACGAGATCTTCGCGCGCGACCGGCGCGGCCGCAAATGGATCGGCACCGGCGACATCCGTCCCTGGGGCTATGACATCCAGGATTTCGGCGGCATCACCGGTTTCATTCCCGACGGCGGAACCGGCACCAACTCCCCGGTCGGCAACGCCGAAGGCCCGGACGGGTGGGCGTCCCTCGACCCCTCTCCCGAATCCTGCGCACTGTTCTCGAGCGTGACGCCGCAGGACGATCCGAACGGCGGCTGCATGTGGGATACGGCCCAGATCCGCAGCCTGCAGCCGGAGCAGGAGTACATCAACTTCTTCTCGCGCGGCACCTTCGCCCTCAGCGACACCTCCGAGATCTACACGGAGTTCGGCTACGGGCGCAAGAAGAGCTCGTTCCACAACACGCCGTCGGGCGTGTCCGGCGCCTGGGCATCGCCGGAGGGCGGCGCGATCAACGCCAGCAGCGGCGAGCAGGCGACCGTGATCGGCGCCGAGCACCCAGACAACCCGTTCGGCGTGGACGCGCGCCTGCGCTATGCCGCGTTCGACGTGGGATCGCGCCGGAACAGCGTCGACAACCAGTTCGTGCGCTTCCTGGTCGGCGTGCGGGGCTACCTAGGCGAATGGGATTACGATGTCGGCTACCTGCATTCGGAGACCGACCTGGAAAGCGAGCGCAGGGGCTATCTGCGCTACAGCGCGGTGCAGACCGTGCTGACCGATCCCGACAGCCCGGTCGGCTGGTGGCGGCTGGGTGCGAATGCCGGCGAAAACTCGCAGGCGCTGTACGACTTCATCTCGCCCACGATCCGCGCCAACGCGGAGACCAAGCTCGATGCATTCGACATCAAGGCTTCGCGTAGCCTGATGGACCTACCCGGTGGCGCCCTGGGGCTGGCGGTCGGCGCCGAATGGCGACGCCAGACGGCGATGCTCACCCCGGTCACCTTCACCGACCAGAGCGAGATCATCGGCCTGGGCTATTCCGCCTACGACGGCGACGAGACCGTCACCGCCGCCTATGTCGAGCTGCTGGCGCCGGTGCACGACACCCTGGAACTGTCAGGCGCTCTGCGCATGGATGACTACAGGGACGGCGACACCGCATTCACGCCGAAGTTCGGCGTCAAGTGGACGCCGATCGACTGGATCGCGCTGCGCGGCACGTACGCGGAAGGCTTCCGTGCGCCGAATCCAGCCGAGACCGCGGGTTCGTCGGTCGGCTTCGCGACCGCCAACGACCCGGTGCGATGCAGCATCGAACCGAGGCCTTCCAACTGCCCGCCCGGCGTGGCTTTCATCAACCGCCCGAACCCGGACCTGGAGCCGGAAGAATCCAAGAGCTACACGGTGGGCCTGGTACTGCAACCGACGCAGACCACGACCCTGACGCTGGACGCCTGGCAGATTGAGCGCGAGAACGAGATCACCACCCGGAGCCTCGAGGAGGCATTGCGTCTCGGCGACTTCATCCGCGACGACGATGAAGTCCCGGGCTTCCCCGGCAGTGGCACCCTCCTCGCCGTTTTCACCAACTACATCAATGCCAGCGCCACCACTGTGCGCGGCCTCGACCTGGATGTGCGCCAGTCGTTCGACCTCGGCAACGCCGGGACCTTGGCGCTGGACCTGCAGTGGAGCCGGATCAACTCCTACGAGCGCGACAGTGACGGCACGGTCTCGCAATGGGCCGGCACTCACGGCGACTGCAACGTTACCAACTGCATTGGCACGCCCAAGGATCGAATCAACTTCGGCGCCACCTGGGACATCAACGATTTCAGCCTCAGCAGCGTGGTCAACTACCGTGGCGAGATGGACAACGTGTTCGAGGAGAGCGACGAGCGCTGCGCATCAACTTTTGCCGATGGCAGCGACGCCCCCGGCGACTGCGAGATCCCATCGTTCTACACCGTCGACCTGTCCGGCAGCTGGCGGGCGACCGAAGCGTTCGAACTGTTCGGCTCGGTGCAGAACGTCACCGACCGGGTCGCGCCACTCGATCCGACCACCTACGGTGCGCTCAACTACAACCCGCTGGACTTCAGCGGCGCCATGGGCCGATACTTCACGCTGGGAATGCGCTACACCTTCCTCTAGGGCCTGTTAACACTAATTGATATACTAGGCGCATGGAACTGACTCCTGCGCAATTCCGCCGCATCGAAGATTGTCTGCCACGGCAGCGCGGCCGCGTCTCGCTCGAGAATCTACAATTGCTCAATGCCATGCTGTATGTGGCTGAGAACGGCTGCAAATGGCATGCATTGCCCGAACGCTTCGGCAACTGGCACACGATCTATACGCGCCTGAATCGCTGGGCCAAGGCTGGCGTGCTTGATCGGGTGTTCGCGCGGATGCAGGCCGAGCAACTGGTCAGGATTCGGTTGGAATCGATCAGTCTGGACAGCACCTTGGTCAAGGTGCACCCCGACGGCACCGGCGCACGAAAAAAACGGCGCACAAGCCATTGGCCGATCCCGAGGTGATTGGACCACCAAAATTCATTTGGCTGCCGCGGATGATCGCCGTGTCCTCGCCTTCTCCCTGAGTCCGGGCCAAGCCGGGGACGGCCCCTCCGGTCGAGCGCTGATGCGCACGCTGGCGCGGCCCAAGGATCCCTGTCATCTGATCATGGACTGCGCCTATCAGGGAGATGACACGCGACAATTAGCGCTGGAACTGGGGTTTAACCCAGTAGTGCCACCCAATCCGCAGCGGCTGCAGCCCTGGGAATACGATCGCGAGGTCTACAAGAAGCGTAACCACGTCGAACGGTTGTTTCGGCGACTGAAGGGCTTCGCCGGATCTTCAGTCGATTCGACAAGCTCGATCTGATGTTCGTCGCCTTCATACACCTTGCGCTGATCGCAGAGGCTTGCTTTAGTGTTAACAGGCCCTAGGCCGGTACGCGTTGCGCAGCCCGCGATCCGCCCGCCGCTCCCGTCACTACCAAGCGGGGCCGGCGGGCATCTCCCGTGCTCCAACAGCAACGTGGGATCTGACATGCGCCATCGCGCAGGCGCCACAGGTGCACAAAGCGCGGCTCCGCCACCGAAATGTGGCGGATCTTCCGCGCCCGTTGAAAGCTCAAGTCCTGAGGCGACGCCGGGAAAATCGTTCCGCGAGCGAACGTTGTCGCCGCGCAGGAAAGCTGATAGAAGGAACCCATGCAAGGGTTGCGGCCATCGATCGGATGGCCGGGGAACTCAGGGAGCCGGGCCGCATCGGGCCGGAAGAGAAAGGGGAACATCGAAATGTCGAATCGATTCGTCTCATGAACGAGCAGCTTGGTCCTGCGCGTTTATCACTTTTTAGCTGCAACCGGGCGACCCAGGTTCGGTCACCTGTGGCGAAGGGGTTAACCATGTCTTGGTCCGCAATCCGGAATTCGTTATTGCTGGTATGCAGTCTGCTACTGCCTTTGTCTGTTCAAGGGCAGACGTACACCAAGACAGAAAATATCGAGTATCACGACAACCTCGGCAAATGGGTCCTGGGTCAGCCCGCCAAGCTGACGGTCAACGGCATCGTCGCCTCGCAGACCGACTATGACGCCACCTATGCGCTGCCGACCAGGTTCTACAGCTTCACCCTGCTCAAGCAAACGCTGACCTACGACACGAACGCCTCGCTGGCCAGCGGCCAGCGCGGAACGGTCAGGACGGTCGTCGACGGCGGCAACAACACCACCACGCTTGGCAGCTGGTACCGCGGCATTCCGCGCGCGATCACCTATGCGGATGGAACGTCGCAGTCGGCAGTGGTCAATGCCTCCGGCTGGATTACTCGCGTCACCGACGAGAACGGATTCGCGACCAACTACGCCTACGACCCCATGGGCCGGCTGAGCCGGATCACCTATCCGACGAGCGATACGGTTGCGTGGAACCCAACGACAATCAGTTTCGCGAAGTCAGCAACAGGCGTCTATGGGATTGCGGCTGGTCATTGGCGGCAAATCATTGCAAATGGCGACAGCCGCAAGGTGACGTACTTCGATGCGCTATGGCGGCCACTGGTCGTGCGCGAATACGACAACACCAAAATTGCCGCGACGGAACGATTCATCCGCTATGCCTACGACCATGAGGGCCGAGTTACCTTTGCTTCCTATCCCAGCGCGAGCTACAACCCGACTGCAGGTACCAGGACCGTGTATGACGCGCTGGGCCGGCAGACGTTGGTGACGCAAAGCAGCGAACTAGGGCTCTTGAAAACGACGACAGAGTATCTCGCCGGCTTTCAGACTCGCGTCACGGATCCACGGGGCAATCAAACGCATTACCGCTACTTGGCTTGGGATCAGCCCACGACTGACTTCATCACCCGAATCATTCAGCCGGAAGGGGCCTATACCTACTTCGGACGCGACGCGTTCGGCAAACCTCTCTACATCACCCGGCGCACCGCGGACGGCAGCGTCAGCGTGGCTCGGCGCTATGTCTACGGCGGCGCAGGGCGGCTCTGCATCGTTACCGAGCCGGAGACCGGTTCGACGGTCTACGGCTTCAACGGGGCCGACTTGCTGGTCCAAACCGCGGCGGGGCTGACGCTCCCCAGCGGAATCAGCTGCCGCAACGCCAAGACCCAGGCCTGGTCGTCCGGCCGGCGCGTGGACCGGAGCTACGACAAGCGCAATCGCCTCACGTCCGTGATCTACCCGGACAACCTGGGCAATACGAGCTACAGCTACACCCCGGACGGCCTATTGGCGCAGGTGCTTGTCGACAATGTCGGCAGCGGTCTGGTCTATAACAACTACATTTACAACAAGCGCCGGCTGCTGACCGGCGAGTCGATGGACTGGAACAACATCAGCTACGGCATCGGCTATGGCTACAGCGCCAATGGACACCTGGCCTCGCACGCCTATCCGGGCGGCGTGACGGTGGCCTACGCGCCCAATGCGCTGGGCCAGCCCACCAAGGCCGGTGCGTGGGCGACCAACGTGAGCTACCACCCCAACGGGGCGATCAAGCAGTTCACGTACGGCAATGGCGTTGTTCACACGATGACGCCGAACAGCAGAGGCCTGCCCGAGCGTATTCGCGATGCTTACAGCGGAGCGACCAACCCGGTCTTGCCCGTCGACGAGAGCTACGACTACGATGGCAATGGCAACGTGGCCGCCATCAGTGATGCCCGCACCGGTCAACGCGGCAATCGCGACATGGTCTACGACGGACTCGACCGGCTGACCCGGGTGGATTCGTCGACGTTGACGTTCGGGACGGCGCTCTACACCTATGACGTGCTGGACAACCTGCGCCGGATCAAGGTGGGATCCACGGCCATGCGCCCGGCACGCGACCACACCTACGAGTACGATGCACGGAACCGGCTCAGCCGCATCGTCAACACCACGGGCGGGGCCACGGTGAGCAGCCTGGGCTACGACCTGCAGGGCAACATCACCAGCCGCGCTGGGGCCAGCTACGACTTCGACTTCGGCAACCGGCTGCGCAGCGCCAACCAGGGCGGTACGGTCAGCAGCTATGTGTACGATGGCCACGGGCGCCGAGTGCGCGATTACGTGGGCGGCACCAAGTACACCCAGTACAGCCGCGACGGCACGCTGATGTTCGCACGCAACGTCCGCGGCACCAATACCAACGAACAGTACATCCACCTGGGCGGCCGCCTGATCGCGATCCGCTCCCACAACCGCGACACCGGCTCGGTCGTGACCCAGTACCAGCACACCGACGCACTGGGCAGCGTGGTCGCCCGGAGCAGCCATTCGCGTGGCAGCGTCATCTACAGCGAATACGAGCCCTATGGGGCGCTGAGCAACCGGCCCAACCATGATCGGCCGGCGTATACCGGACACGTGCAGGATGCCGCGACCGGGCTGACGTACATGCAGCAGCGCTATTACGATCCGGTGATCGGACGGTTCCTCAGCGTAGATCCGGTGGGGGTGAACACCGGTAACGGAGCAAACTTCAATCGGTACTGGTATGCCAATAACAATCCATACAAGTTCACAGATCCGGACGGACGGCAAACCATTCCGCTCGCCGCCAGAATTGGGACGGATGACCCGCAGCTCACGCAGTCCTATCTAATGGCTGAAGGTGATCTTACGGTATCCCTGCTTACCGGAACCGATGCAAGTTATGTAGCGCCCACAGGAAGCGGTGCTGTCCAATCTGCAGTCACTCCAGCTGAATTTTCAGTAGCCGGCACCGCTGTGCGGGGCGTCGGATCGCTAACAAATTCGGTGAGGGGCGGTGCTGCGGGTATTGCGAATCCGGTTCCCGCGACAATGGCTCGCGTTATTCCAGAAGGAGTTCCAGCGAATACATTGGGTAGGCCTGGCGCACCTGATGTTTTTGTGACTGCTGCAGATGACATTTCGGGAATGAATGCATCACAAATTGCTAATCGACTAACAATTGAATCGAGCCCAACAGGATTCAGGATCTTCGAATTTCAGACGCCTCAGTCTGGTGTTGCATCACCTGTTTTCAGAACTAACCCAGGATTTTTAGGCGGTGGAAGGACTGCCGGCGGCGCACGTGAATTCGTTCTGCCGAATATGCCAATCCCACCTAACGCTACAGTGCGGACGGTGCCATGAAAATTTCCCCAAACGAAACGTTAATCACAGGGCGCTGGATTGAGCATAAAGGGCAATTAGTTGGCGACGACACTTGCAAACGAATTAATGAGCTCATCAGAAACTATCTGCATGAAATAGGAAGAGACCCAAGTGGATGGGATGCACTATATAGGGACCCTCAGGACGCGAGATTATGGGAGTTAATTTACCCAGAGAGTGAGCTACACGGTGGAGGGCCTCCCCAACTCCGCTGTCTAACATACGGTGAAGCAGAAGAAAAATACGGCCTAGCTATTACTAAATCACTTCGGCCTCCACCCTAAACCTTAAGAAGGTCGCGGTGCGCTGCTTTGCGCTGGGATGAACAAGAAGGCGGTGTAGCGGATCTGGTTGTCTGCCAGTACGAGGTACGTTGGATGAGATGCGATTCTCGGTCTAGACATGAGTGAACTCTAGTCAATTTTTTTACAAGTCTAACGGGAATCCTGATATTAGTTGTACTGGCAGCGATGTTCATTTTAGTAAAAGTTCACGCAAAAATATCTGCAATATATGGCGCTGCGCAACGAACAAATGCTTGGAGAACGTTATGGCCTTTTGTTTACTTTCGATCGCAAAGTCCGGCGTCTCACGCAGTGAGCTGCAAGGCAGGTCAAGTTTGAAATTTGAGCGATTCCTGGCCGCATGGGCTCTGTGCTGCCTTTGTGTAGCTACGGCGAGCAGTCAAACTCGGCACCCGTTTCAAGAGTACTCAGAGGTGATCGCCGCCACAAGTAGACAAAACCCTCTCGACGGGAGCGCCTTCGGTGATCAAATATCGCTCTTCACTGGATCCACGGAGTTCGTGGTAAACGATATTGAGGTAAAAGGGAATTCAGGTCTTCCCGTGACTCTCGGGCGAAGATTTATCGTCCGCGATAAAGAAGGATCCGTTGGGGATCTAACTCCATTCGCAATTCAGGGATTTCATGATTGGGATATTGAAATTCCGTATATATCCGGCACGTTCGATAAAATGGAAGGCTGGGTTGTCGGTAA
The DNA here is from genome assembly GCF_041300785.1 of Luteimonas salinilitoris. NCBI lineage: Bacteria > Pseudomonadati > Pseudomonadota > Gammaproteobacteria > Lysobacterales > Lysobacteraceae > Luteimonas > Luteimonas salinilitoris. The sequence continues at coordinate 31,226 of NZ_JBFWIB010000001.1, read as the reverse complement.
CTCTTCTGATCCCCATCGATTGAAGCGGTGCAGCACTGTCCGGCGGCCCTTTGTCGGCGCTCTCGATACGGTCGTTTGGAATAAAGTGTGGATGGGTTACGATCTTCACATTCCGGGCATGGGTGAAGAAAAGTTGCTTTCAGCCATGCCGGGAGCATACGGATCACCTAACGACGGCCAATCTTATCCGTGGGTCACTAAGAGCAATATTCGTCTTCGCTGCCTTAACTCCACAGAAAACGGTTACCCTGGGGAAGCATTTGTTGCGATTACTCCTTCGGGAACAAAGTACTTTTTTAATTGGGCGATCGAGCGTAGTGCTGCACCTATCAATGACGGAAGTACGCTCAGCCATAATCCAACCCGTCAGAGGAAACTTGTTTTTTTGCTGGCAACAAGAATCGAAGACCGCTTTGGAAACTTTGTGAACTATGAGTTCAGCGGAAACAAAGTCACGTCTATTGTCTCGAGCGACGGAAGGTCGATTACACTTAATTATGCAGGCGAGAAGATTGTAACGGCGACTTCCAGCGGCCGTGTATGGCGCTATGATTATAATTCAACAACCGGTGATCTTCTAGAAGTCAAATTGCCGGACGGCTCCTCTTGGCGCTATGAAAAAAATGGAAACTTAAAGGAATTTCGCGTTAATTACGTTGCCGTAAATAATCCAGATATTTATGACGTCTGTGATCCGCCACCTGGATTCTGGAATGGCCCGTTTACGTACACAATCACACATCCTAGTGGAGCAAAGGCCTCCTATACATTTGATCATTATCGGATACGCCGGGGCGGAGATCAGTGTTATCCGCCGCCGGGTAGCTATACATCTTTTTTTGATACATGGGCAATTTCGTCTCGAACTTTGATGGGACCTGGTCTTCTGTCGCAAACTACTAATTATACAATCAGGCGGCCTGGCGGCAGCAGTGGCTGGACTTCAACGGTTGCACATCCTGACGGCACGACCGACCTTTACCTTTTTGGCACGTTGATTGAGCGCTTGAGTGGAACAGAAATAAGAAGTAACGAAGGACTCCTGCTAAAGAAGCGCACGCTTTCTTCGTCAGGCGCTGTGGTAAACGAAGAAACAATCGAATACCAATATGATCCGCATGAACAAACTGCGTATCCAAAGCGGATCGGTGGGAGCTTGCATAGCGAGCATTATTTCGAGGGGCGCATAGCACCGAAGAAGAAATCATCAATCGCGCGCAGTGGCATGCTCTTCTCGGAGGCTGTATTGACGTTTGATTCGTTTGCTCGTCCCATCTCTAGGAAAAAGTACAGCGAGACAGTTCCCTGATTGAGAAAATTTATTGAGGAATTAGTCGCCCCTGAAGAACTTGCTAGAGTCTGGACGCATAGTGATTTTGCTGCCGCAGGGCGTACTGCAACTGCGGGACTTCGCTATTCTGAGCGCGGTTTTCGTGCAGCTGAAGAGCATCCACCGAAGCGTTCGAACTGTTCGGCTCGGTGCAGAACGTCACCGACCGCGTCGCCCCGCTGGATCCGACCACCTACGGTGCGCTCAACTACAATCCGCTGGACTTCAGCGGCGCGATGGGCCGGTACTTCACCCTCGGGGTGCGCTACACCTTCCTCTAGGCCAACGCGCGTCCTGCGCCGCACTCCCTGCCGGTCCCGCCGCCATGCGCGGCGGGACCGACGGATGTTCCCGAGGCTCCGGCAGCGATCCATCGATCCCGTCGACCGCCCTTTTCCGGCGCACGATCACGTGGGCTGCAGCAGGTCCCACAGGTTGCCGTACAGGTCGAGGAACACGGCGACGGTGCCGTATGCCTCCTCCTTCGGCTCGCGGACGAACACGATGCCCCTGGATCGGTAGGCCTCGTAGTCGCGCCAGAAGTCGTCCGTGTACAGGAAGAGGAACACCCGACCACCGGTCTGTGCGCCGATGCGGGCCTCCTGCTCCGGGCTAGACGCCCGCGCCAGCAGCAGTCCGCTTCCGGTTGCGCCGGGCGGCGACACGACGACCCATCGCTTGGACTGCTCGGGAACGAAGCTGTCCTCGACCAGCCGAAACCCGAGCTTGCCTACGAAGAACTCCAGCGCCTCGTCATAGTCGCGGACCACGATCGAGACGAGACCGATGTTTTGCTTCACTGAACAACTCCCAGTGGACTCCGAAAAAATAGCACCAAGCCAAGCCCACGGGGCAGCGGGTTGCGAACCGTCGCTGGTTCGCCGTCATGGACCGCCCCTTGTGGGAGTGGTGGCGGCCTGCCGCCACCACTCCCACAGAAGAGGCGTGCGCCACCTGGTTGCCTGCTGTATGACCGGTGATGGCACGAATCAAAGATCGGCCGGAGCGCTTCAGCCCGGCGGCGGTTCCGGCTCGATGTCGAAGTGCATGACATCCTCCCGCACCCCCATCTTGGTATACAGCGCCACGGCAGGATCGTCGCCGTAGTCGGCCTGCACGTAGATGACGTAGGCGCCGATTTCCGAAGCAATGCGCTTGAGCTCGTTGATCAACGCGGTCGCGATTCCACAGCGGCGATGCGTTTCCGCCACGGCCAGGTCGTAGATGTAGATTTCCTTGCGGGCCTGCTCGAACTTCGGCAGCACGTAGGCAGCGAGTCCTCCCACGGGCTTGTTCCGGTCCAGGGCCGCAACGGCGACAAAGCCGGGATTCGCCAACAGTTGCGCAAGGTAGTCCGAATCCGGCTGGTGGTCCGAATAGGTCGGCACATCGTCGAATGCCACTCCGAGCATGTGCAGCATCGAGCGCATCAGTTCGACGTCATTTGGCGCCAGCCGACGCACTTTGGATGGGGTCATTGCAAATATCCTCTTCCGCCCGACCCGTGAACTGATCCGATCCCGAGTGGATTCCTGGGCCACCCGGCGCGTGGCGAGCCAGTCGATTGCAGAACCGACGAGTGCATCCTGATGCGGTTCGGTTCGACGGACTGCCGCGCCGCCGTCTAGCGGCCACGGAAATACGATGCCTGAAGGAAGCGTAGCGCAGCAACGATCTGATCGACACGCTGGCCGGAGAGCGATCCGATGCGATCACCCAGGCGAATCTTGTAGATCGATGAGATCTGAGAGGCCATCACGACGCTTTGCCTGCCCAGACCGCCTTCACCCGGATCCAGCAGAACGCCGCCGGGCTCCGATGCGCGGTTGAGGTTCGAGGTCAGCGCGCAAACGACGACGGAGGCGATCCTGGAGCGGTTGAAGACGTCGTCCTGCACGATGACGTGAGGGTGTGGCGAACCTGGTATGGCGCCTTTCGACTCGTCGGGCGCAACCCAGAAGATGTCGCCCCGGTTGATCGGAAACCCGTGCCGTATCGCCTGCTCTTTCGCTTCTCTGTCCATTACGAATCCGATCGCATCAGCGACCCAACGCTTGAGTTGAGCCGATCGGCGAAATTGCTTCGGCTTGCATGCCAGTCATGCTGCGATAGCGCCACAGCGCCACGTCCATGGGCACGGCATTTTCTTGTTCGGGCGATGCGCGTTGGGGGTCAGAGGATATAGCGGCTCAGGTCCGGATCCTCCACCAGCTCGCCCAGGTGCTCATCGACATAGGCGCGGTCGATGGTCACGCTGCCGCTCCTGTCGGGGGCCTCGAAGCTGAGGGTGTCGAGCAGGCGCTCAAGCACGGTGTGCAGGCGGCGGGCGCCGATGTTTTCCTGGCGCTCGTTGACCTGGGCGGCGATCTCGGCGAGGCGGTCGACCGCCTCGGCCTCGAAGCGCAGCTCCACGCCCTCGGTCTTCATCAGCTCGACGTACTGGGTGGTGAGCGCGGCGCGCGGCTCGGTGAGGATGCGGACGAAGTCCTCCTTGGTCAGCGCCGCCAGTTCCACGCGGATCGGGAAACGGCCCTGCAGTTCCGGGATCAGGTCGCTGGGCTTGGCGACGTGGAAGGCGCCGGAGGCGATGAACAGGATGTGGTCGGTCTTGACCGAGCCGTACTTGGTGCTGACGGTGGAGCCTTCCACCAGCGGCAGGAGGTCGCGCTGCACGCCCTCGCGGCTGACGTCGCCGCCAGTCATGCCTGATTCGCCGCGCTTGGCGACCTTGTCGATCTCGTCGATGAAGACGATGCCGTGCTGTTCGCAGGCCTCGATCGCTGCGTCGCGCACCTCGTCCTCGTTGATCAGCTTACCGGCCTCCTCCTCGACCAGCTGCGGGCGCGCGGCCTTGATGGTGAGCTTGCGGGTCTGGGTCTTGCCGCCGGAGAGGCTGGAGAACATCTGCCGCAGCTGCTGGCCCATCTCTTCCATGCCGGGCGGGGCCATGATGTCGACGCCCACCTTCATGCTGAGCTCGAGTTCGATCTCGCGCTCGTCCAGTTCGCCGGCGCGCAGCTGGCGGCGCAGCTTCTGCCGGGTCTCGCTGCCTTCGCCAAGCGCGCCCTGCACGGCGGAGGGCTCGTCGCGGATCGCCTGCGGATCGAAGCCGATGCCGGTGCTGCGGCGCGGCAGCAGGGCGTCGAGGATGCGGTCCTCGGCGCGCTCCTCGGCGCGGGTGCGCACGCGCTGCTTGGCCTGCTCGCGGTACAGCTTGACCGCCGTGTCGGCCAGGTCGCGGACGATCTGTTCGACGTCCTTGCCGACGTAGCCGACCTCGGTGAAGCGGGTGGCCTCGACCTTGACGAACGGCGCGTTGGCCAGGGTGGCCAGGCGGCGGGCGATCTCGGTCTTGCCCACGCCGGTGGGGCCGATCATCAGGATGTTCTTCGGCATCACCTCGTTGCGCAGGTCGTCGTCGAGCTGCATGCGGCGCCAGCGGTTGCGCAACGCGATCGCCACCGCGCGCTTGGCCTGCTGCTGGCCGATGATGTGGTGATCGAGCTCCTGCACGATCTCGCGCGGGGTCATGGTGGAATTCGCTTCGCTCATGGGGAATAGGGAATCGGGAATGGGGAATGGGTAAAGCGGCAGGTGGGATCAGGAGGTCCGGGTTCGGCGTTGCGGAATCGCTTCTACGATTCTCGATTCCCCATTCCCGATTCCCCGCTCAAAGCTCTTCAACCACCACGTTGCGGTTGGTATAGATGCACACGTCGCCGGCGATCTTGAGGGCCTCGACGGCGATGGCCTTGGCATCGAGCTCGGTGTGCGCATGCAACGCGCGCGCGGCGGACAGCGCATAGGGGCCGCCGGAACCGATCGCGACCAGGCCGTCCTCGGGCTCGATCAGGTCGCCGGTGCCGCTGATGATCAACGAGGTCTCCCGGTCGGCGACGGCGAGCAGCGCCTCGAGCTTGCCGAAGCGGCGTTCGGTGCGCCAATCCTTGGCGAACTCGACCGCGGCGCGCAGCAGCTGGCCGTGCTTCTCCAGCTTGGACTCGAACAGTTCGAACAGGGTGAAGGCGTCGGCGGCGGCGCCGGCGAAACCGGCCAGCACCTGGCCGTCCTTGCCGAGCCGGCGCACCTTGCGGGCGTTGGCCTTCATCACGGTGTTGCCGAGCGTCACCTGGCCGTCACCGGCGATGGCGACGCGGTCGCCGCGGCGCACCGAGACGATGGTGGTGGCGTGGAACACGTCGGGGTTGCGGCTGGGATCCATGCGGCCTCCGGGGTCGAATCCCTTGTGTGGGGATGGAGACGGGCCGAGGCAAGGGGCGGCGGGAGCGGGATATGCCTGGGATCGTGTTTCGGCGCGGCTTCGGGTTCGGGGGTATCGCGCGCGTGGCGCGCTCCTACGAAAAGCAGCGGGGCGGCCGCCTAGTCGGAATCGCCGGGTTCCTTGGCACGGCGGCGCCGCGCACGCGGATGGGCGTCATCGTAGACCTTGGCCAGGTGCTGGAAGTCCAGGTGCGTGTAGATCTGGGTGGTGGCGATGTCGGCGTGGCCGAGCAGTTCCTGCACGCCGCGCAGGTCGCCGGAGGATTCGAGCACGTGGCTGGCGAAGGAATGCCGCAGCAGGTGTGGATGCACGCGCTTGAACAGGCCCTGGCGCTGCGCCAGCAGGCGCAGGCGCAACTGCACCGCGCGCGGCGTGATCGGCTTGCCGCCGCGGCCGGGGAACACCGGCGCATCGGCTGCGGCGCCGGTCTCGGCGCGCCATTCGGCCAGGGCGCGGCGCGCGTGCGAGCCGACCGGCACGCTGCGCTGCTTGCTGCCCTTGCCGAGCACGGTCACCAGGCCATCGTCGAGCTGCAGGTCGCGCCAGCGCAGCGCGCACAGTTCGGACAGGCGCAGGCCGGAGGAATAGAACAGTTCCAGGATGGCGCGGTCGCGCAGGCCGAGTGGGACGTCGGTGGGCACTTCGACCAGCGCCTTGGCCTCGTCCGGGTCGAGCACCTGCGGCAGCTTGCGCGCGCCCTTCGGCGCGCGGATGCCGGCGCTCGGATCGGCCTGGATGCGGCCATGGCGCAGCAGCCAGCGATAGAAGCTGCGGCAGGCCGAAAGGCGCCGCTGCAGGCTCTTCGACGACAGGCCGCGGCGGTACTCGGCGGCGACGAAGTCGCGCAGGCGGGCGTTGTCGAGTTGCACGATGTCATCGGTCCCGTACTGATCGGCCCACTCGGCCAGCGCGCGCAGGTCGCGGCGGTAGGCGTCGAGGGTGTGGGCGGACATGCGTTTTTCGACTTCGAGATGGCGAAGGTAGTCGCCTACCGCGGGGGCGGGCGCGGTATCGGGTCGGCGGTCGCGGGGGACAGCGGGGGTCATCGGGCGTTGCGGTGATTCGATGAGTGCCGGGCGGCGGGGTCGCGGGCCTGGGTCCCGGCCTGCGCCGGGACGACGGCACTGGGGGCCGTGGTGGGGTCGCGGTTGCTGGCGGCGGCGGGAGTCATGGGGTTCCGGGTGGCTTCGTGGCTGCCGGGCGGGCCGCAGACCGGATCTCGGCATTCGCCGGGATGACGGCCCGTTCGGCCTGTCAGGCGTCGAACCGCTTGAGGGCGACGGCGAACGCCTCGCCCATCATGCGCAGGAACAGCGTGCCCATGCCGGGATAGAAGCGGTTCGGCTCGCGGCTGCCGACGGCCACCAGGCCGTTGCCCTCCAGCGGCAGCAGCGCGCTCGACTGCACCTCGTCGACGCGGACGCCGTACAGCAATGCCTGCTTGTCCGGATGCAGGCGGCCGCACAGCGGCTCGTCGCTCTTCAGGCAATCGGCGAACGGTTGCAGCAGGCGGTCGTCGCGGGCGACGACCTGCAGCCACTCGGCATCGTCCAGGCCCGGCACCGGCGCGAACAGCACGATCCGCACCAGGTCGCCGTTGAAGTCCTCGGCCAGCGACGCCGCCATCGCGCGCACGGTGCCGGCGGCGTCGGCCTGCCGCATCAGCGCCAGGGTGAGCTGGTGCGTGCGCACCGCGAGGCGCTCGTTCTCCTGCGACACGGCGTACAGGTCCTGCAGCCGCCGCGAAAGCTCGCGGTTCTTGTCGCGCAGCACTTCCAGTTGGTAGCTGGCCAGCGACGCGGCCGGGCCGTCCTCGCGCGGCACCACCAGGCTCAGCGCCAGGTCCGGGAACTGCTGCAGGAACTTCGGATGGCGCCGCAGCCAGGCGGCGATCTCGTGCGCGCCGATCTTCTCGATGGTCTCGCTCATGCGATCCACTCCCCTTCGTAAACGAATGTGGCCGGTCCGGCCATGGTGATCTCGCCGGCGTCGCGCTGCCAGGCCAGGCGCAGGGTGCCACCCGGCAGCACGACGTCGAGTTCGCGGTCGACACGGCCGCGCCGCATCAGCACCGCGGCGGCGGCGCAGGCGCCGCTGCCGCAGGCCAGGGTCTCGCCGACGCCGCGCTCGTACACGCGCAGGCGGACGCGGTCGCGCGCGACGACCTCGGCGAAGCCGACGTTCACCGATTCCGGAAACGCGGCGTGCCGCTGCAGCGCCGGGCCGAGGACGGCGACTGGTGAATCGTCGGCGGCATCGACCTCGACCACCGCATGCGGGTTACCCATCGACACCACGCCGAACGTCACCGCCGCGCCGTCGACGTCGAGGGTGTAGGCGTCCTGCGCCGGGTCGAAGCCGGCGAGCGGCACCGATGCCGCGGCGAAGTCGGGCACGCCCATGGCGATGCGCAGATCGCCGCCGTCGAGACATTCGACCGCGTGGGTGCCGGCCGGGCTGTCGAGCATGAAACGCGGGCCCTGCGCGGCGCCGTCGCGCAGCAGCCAGGCGGCGATGCAGCGCGCGCCGTTGCCGCACTGGCGTGCGACGGAGCCGTCGGCGTTGAAGATCCGATAACCGGCCACCGAGTCGGCCCTGCGCGCCGGCTCCACCGCCAGGATCTGGTCGCAGCCGACGCCGGTATGGCGGTCGGCGAGCGCCCGGCACAGCGCCGGCGTGGGCGGCGGTGCGCCGTCGCGCAGGTCCAGCACCACGAAATCGTTGCCGGCGCCGTGCATCTTGCTGAAACGCAGGCCCGCACCCGGCCGCGGCGTGCCGTCGCCCATGGTCTCAGCCGCCGCCACCGTCGGTGTCGTCGCCGCTGTCGTCTTCTTCGATGTCGTCGATGTCGGGCGGCGGCAGCATGTCCACGCTGGGCGCGGTGCCGTCGTCGCCGGCGTCGTCCACGGGAGGCGGCGCGTCGCTGTCGTCGTCGTCTTCGTCGCCGGGTACGGCTTCGATTCCGATGTCGTCCGGCGGCGGGCGCACCAGGTCGCCCTTGTTGCCGCAGGCGGCGAGCGGCAGCAACAACAGCAGGAGGACGGCGATGGCAAGGCGACGTGCGTTCATGCCCGCAGTGTAGCCGCAGCGGTCGCGGGGAGAAACGCTTGCGCCGGTCCGTTCATCCGGCATCCGGGGGTTCCGGCCGCAACCACAGCCAGGCCGCGACGATCGCCATGCAGGCGACCGGCAGCGCCGTCATCCACCAGCGATGCGCCGGGAACAGCGGCATGACCAGCAGCAGGATCGCCGCGCAGGCCGCCATCGCGGCGGTCGCCATCCATTTCGCGCGGCGGCTGACCGCGCCGTGCGCCCGCCAGTCGCGGATCGCCGGCCCGAACCGCGGGTGCGTCAGCAGCCAGCGGTGCAGGCGCTCGGAGCCGCGGGCCGCGGCCCAGGCGGCGATCAGGACGAACACCGTGGTCGGCAGGCCGGGCACGAACACGCCGATCAGGCCGAGGCCGAGACTGGCATAGGCCAGCAGCCACCAGGCCCAGCGGAAGCGCGCGCGTGCGGTCATGGACAAATGATAGTGCCGATCGTGCGATCGCCGATCCGCCGACCGGTGGCCCGATCCCGCAAACGCGCCGAGCACAGGTGCTTCGGGCATCGTACGGGCGTTCGGTCGTGCGCGGGCCACTCGCCCGCAAGCAGCATGCCCTCGCCCCGCGAGCGAGAGAAGGGGTGGTCAATGCTTGCGACAAAACCGCTCTAGCGCCGCTTTGCACGCGGAAGGGACGGCGACAGCGCGAACACCAGCGTCATCAGCGTATCGCGTCCCGGACTACGCGGCTGGCTGGTCAGTTCGCACAGCCGTTCCAGCAGTGCATTGACCTCTTCGATCTCGGCGGCGCTGAGCCAACCCTTGTTGCGCGAGGCCCAAAGCTGTCTGCGTTTGCCCTCCACTGCCACCTCCGGCAGAGCGAGCGCTTGCTCGAAGTCCTTGCCCGCGACCTGCAGCAGCCCGCGAACATAGGCCGACAGCGCCTCGGTGTTGCCTTGACCGCCGGTGCGATAGGCCAGTCGCAACGGCCCGGAGCCGCGGCCGGCGAGCCGGTAGGCCAGCCCGGCGCCTGGCTCAGCCTGGATTTCCTCCACCAGCCCGGCCTTTCGAAGCAGACGCAGGTGGTAATAGAGACCGTCCGCATGATGCCCCAGCGTCTGCGCCAGGTCGGCGACGCTGGCCTCGCCGCCGAGGGCGTACAGCGTGTCGACCAGTTCCTGCCGCATGGGCGAGGCCAGTGATCGGATGGCGGCCGGATCGCTCAGCGTCCTGCGATTGAATGTCATGCGGCAGTGGCCCATATGTTGAAAATTAATGGTATTATTTCAACAATAACGAGCGCGGGCAAGCGCCGCCCTCCTTCCTGTCGAGGCACACCATGCAATTCATGCGATTCCAGAGCGCATCGCGTCGTTCGTCCTTCTGGCTCCTGGTCGCGCTGTGGACCGGCACGCCTTCGCCGGTCCATTCGCAGCAGATCTTCTCTCCCGAGCAACTGCGGGCAGACCTCGATGTGATACGGAACACCATCGACCGCGCGCATCCCGACCCGGCCCATTCCGCGGACGAAGCGGCCCTCACGCACGCGTTCGCCCGCATCCGGCGGTGCCTGGATGACGACATGACCCGTGATCAGGCCTGGGCGCAGTTGGCCATCCTGAACCCGGTCTTGGCCGATGGCCATCTGCTCGTCGGCTATCCGGATTGGCGCGAGGACAGCCTCGCACACCTCGCCGGGAAGGGATTCTTCCCTTTCGAGGTGCATGTGGATCCTGCCGATGGACAGCCCTTCATCCGCTCGAAGCTCGGCGGCGGAGCCACCGACCTGGCCGGTGCCCGCATCGAGCGGATCGACGGCCGGGACGCCCGTCGTGTCACACGGGCCCTGCTGGCGCGAGTGCATGGCGATACGCCGGCCTTTCGCGCCGAACTGCTCTCGCGTCGATGGTGGTTCTTCTACTGGAAGCGCTATGGAGACGAAGCGACCTATGATCTGGAGTTGACGCAGCCGGAGGCCTCGCGCATCGTCGTTCCGGCCAGCCGCGAAACACCCGCCCTGCTCGCGAACGAGGCCAGCTTCGACCGGCAGTTCCGCTTCGAACTGCTGCCCGGCAATACGGCGCTGCTGACGATCGGCGGCTTTGGCTGGCATGACGAGGCGCGGTACTACGATTTCACCCGCTCGGCGTTCCGGCGGATGCGCGATGCGGGCGTGCGAACGCTCATCATCGACCTCCGCGCCAACGGCGGCGGCGACGACACCTTCTGGAGACAGGGCCTCCTGCCCTACATCGCCACCAAACCCTATACCTGGGGCTCGCGCTACCGCAAGAGAGTGGTCGAGAAGTATCGCGACGAGGGCGAACGTGTCGGCGACGTGGTGCACGGAACGATCACTACCTGGATCCTGCCGGAACCCGACAACCCGTTGCACTTCGCCGGCGACACCTATGTGCTCGTGGGTGCCTCCACCTACTCGTCCGCCATCCTCTTCGTCAACGTGATGCAGGACTTCGGGTTCGGGGCAATCGCCGGCACTGGCGGCAGCGCCAGGAGTACCCAGAGCGGCGGCGTCGAGCGGTTCACGCTCCCGAATACGGGCCTGGCCGTGTGGGTGCCGCGATTCGTGCTGGCACGGCCTTCTGGCGCATTGGAACCGATGATGCTCCAGCCCGACATTCCGCTACGCGAGAATCCTCTGCAGCCTCGCGCCGCCGTCGAGACTCTGCTGTCGAAACTCCGGCTGGAAGACGACGCTCGGCGCCGGAAGACCGGCGAGCCCGAGCCCGATGCCGACGCAAGCCGGTAGCCACCGCCAGGTCCGGCAGAACCCAGTGGGGGCGGGGATCGCGGCTGCGACCCCCGCCGATCACCCGCATCAGCGCACGCCGATCCGGTCGATGAGGAAGGCGTACATCTCCGACAGCTCACGGTAGCGGCGGAAGCGGCCGGACTTGCCGCCGTGGCCGGCGTCCATGTTGGTGCGGAACACCACGGTGCCCTCGCCGGTATTGAGGTCGCGCAGGCGGGCGACGTACTTGGCCGGCTCCCAGTACTGCACCTGCGAGTCCCACAGCCCGGTGCCGACGAACATCGCCGGATAGGCCTGCGCCTCGAGGTTGTCGTACGGCGAGTACGAGAGCATGTAGTCGTAGTAGTCCTTCTGCTCCGGGTTGCCCCACTCGTCGTACTCGTTGGTGGTCAGCGGGATGCTCGGGTCGAGCATGGTGGTGACCACGTCGACGAACGGCACCTGCGACAGGATGACGCGGTACTTGTCAGGCGCCATGTTGGCCACCGCGCCCATCAGCAGGCCGCCGGCGCTGCCGCCGTAGGCGGCGACGCGGTCCTTCGCTGCGTAGCCTTCCTTCACCAGGTAGTCGGTGACGTCGACGAAATCGGTGAAGGTGTTGATCTTGTTGAACAGCTTGCCGTCGTCGTACCACTTGCGGCCCATCTCCTGGCCGCCACGGATGTGGGCGATGGCGTACACCATGCCGCGGTCGAGCAGGCTGACCACGGTCTGGTTGAAGCCCGGGTCCATCGAGGCGCCGTAGCTGCCGTAGGCATACTGCAGCAGCGCCGCCTGGCCGTTCTTCTCGAAGCCCTTGCGGTAGACCAGCGACACCGGGATCTTCGTGCCGTCCCGGGCCTCGGCCCACAGGCGCTCGGTGACGTACCGCGCCGGGTCGTAGCCGATCACCGGTTGCTGCTTGAGCCGGCGACGCTCGCCGGTGGCCACGTTGACCTCGTAGGTGGTCGACGGGGTGGTCATCGAGGTGTAGCCGTAGCGCAGCCATTCGGTGTCGGGCTCGGCATTGACCGACAGGCCCATCGAGTACGCGGGCTCGTCGGCCTTCACGTACTCCTCGCTGCCGTCGGCCTTGATCACCCGCACCCGCTCCAGCGCCTGGGAACGTTCCTCGATGGCGGTGAAGCCGTCGAACAGCTCGAAGCCCTCGATGAAGACGTCGTCGCTGTGCGGCAGCCATTCCTGCCACTGCTCGCGCGAGCGCGCGTCGGTCGGCGCGGTCATGACCTTGAAGTTGGGCGCGTCCTGGTTGGTGCGGATCACCCAGCGGCCGCGGTGATGGTCGGCGCTGTACTCGATGTCGCGCTGGCGCGGCGCGAACACCGCGAACTCGCGCGGATCGGCGGCCGCCGCGCAGCGCATCTCCGAGGACACGGTGCTCTCGACCTGGATGCAGATGAAGGCGTCGTCGCGGGTGCGGTCGATCCCCATGTAGAAGCTGTCGTCGGGCTCCTCGTAGACCAGCACGTCGTCCGCAACCGGGGTGCCGAGCACGTGCTTCTTCACCCGCTTGGTGAGCAGGGTCTCGGGGTCGTTCTCGATGTAGAACAGGGTCCGGTTGTCGTCGGCCCAGACCAGGTTGGCGGACACGCCGGGGATGGCGTCCTCCAGCACCTCGCCGGTCTCCAGGTCCTTGAAGCGCACCGTGTACTGGCGACGGCCGCTGGTGTCGTCGGCGTAGGCCAGCATGCGGCTGTCCTGGCTGACCTCCCAGTCGCCGACGTTGTAGTAGTCCTTGCCCTCGGCCAGCTCGTTCACCTCGAGCAGGACTTCCTCGCCGGCGGTATCGCCTGCATCGTTCGCGCGCTGGATCGTCGCGGCGTCGAGCCCGTCGGCGTCGCGACGACGGGCATGGACCGGATAGTCGCGACCGGTCTCGAAACGGGTGTAGTACCACCAGCCGCGCTCGCGGTACGGCACCGAGCTGTCGTCCTGCTTGATGCGGCCGACGATCTCCTCGTACAGCGCGTCGCGCAGCGGCTCCAGCGGCGCCATCACCGCATCGACGTAGGCGTTCTCGGCCTGCAGGTACTCGATGACGGCCTTGTCCTGGCGGGTGTCGTCGCGCAGCCAGTAGTACTCGTCGTTGCGCACGGCGCCATGCGGCGCCTTGACCTCGTAGGGTTTTTGCGCGGCGTCGGGCGGAGCGGGCATGTCATCGTTGGCGAGAGCGGTCGTGGTCATCAGCAGCAGCGCGGGAAGGAGGAAGGGGAACGTGTTCATGGATGGGGTCCGGAAGTGCATGTTGCAACGGATCGGGACATCCGCGCCCGCCGGCACGCGCCGGAGAGCGCGACACGGGTCAGTCCTGCAGTTGCTGCCACAGGAAGGTGAAGTACAGCGCGTCCATGTGCGCGGCCTGCCTGTTGCTGGCCGAGCCGCCGTGGCCGCCCTCGATGTTCTCGTAGTAGCGCACGTCCTTTCCGGCCTCGGACATCCTGGCCATCATCTTGCGCGCGTGGCCGGGATGGACGCGGTCGTCGCGGGTCGAGGTGAGCAGCAGGGTCGGCGGATAGTCGCGATCGGCATCGAACAGGTGGTACGGCGAGAACGTGCGGATGAATTCCCATTCCTCCGGAAGGTCCGGGTTGCCGTACTCGGCCATCCACGAGGCGCCGGCCAGCAGCTTGTGGTAGCGCCGCATGTCCAGCAGCGGCACCTGGATCACCACCGCGCCGAACAGCTCCGGGTACTGGGTGAGCATGTTGCCTGTGAGCAGGCCGCCGTTGCTGCCGCCGCGGATGCCCAGGTGCGCGGGCGAGGTGATGCCGCGGTCGATCAGGTCGCGCGCCACCGCGGCGAAGTCCTCGTAGGCCTTGTGGCGGTTGGCCTTGAGCGCGGCCTGGTGCCAGCGCGGACCGTATTCGCCGCCGCCGCGGATGTTGGCGACCGCGTAGGTGCCGCCCCGGCCGTTATGGGTACGCTCGAGCCAGCCCTTGCCGATGCCGCCGGAGTAGCCGGGCGTGAGCGAGATCTCGAAGCCGCCGTAGCCGTACAGCAGGGTCGGGTTGCGGCCGTCGTACTCGAGATCCTTCGGATGCACCAGGAAATACGGCACGCGGGTGCCGTCCTTGGACGTGGCGAAGTGCTGCTCGATGACGTGGGTCGACGCATCGAAGAACGCCGGCATCGCCTTGAGCTGCTCCGGCTGTTCGCCGATCTCGGCCAGCGACAGGGTGCTCGGGGTGAGGTAGTCGGTGACGGTGAGCCACGCCGCGTCGGACTCGACGTCGTCGACCGCCCTGACCGCCACGGTGCCGATCTCCGGCGCGCCCGTGAACGCGTTGCGGTCCCAGCCGTCGGCGCCCGGCGTCAGCACGGAGAGCCGGTTCTTGACGTCGTCGAGCACGTTGAGCACGGCATGGTGGCGGGTCCAGGTGACGCCGGCCAGCGACGTGGTCTCGGTGGGTTCGAACAGCACCTCGAACGCGCGCCCGCCGGCCATGAAGTCGTCGAGCCTGGTCGCCAGCAGCGAACCGGCCGGGTATTCACGCCCACCCACCGTCCAGGGCTCGCGCAGCTCGAGCGTGAGCCATTCGCGATGCAGGCCCTTGTTGGCGGAGTTGGGCGCGTCGATCTTCGCCAGCGCGCCGTCGGCACCGCGCAGGTACAGCTCGTCGTTGTAGAAGGCGATGGTACGGCTGACCAGGTCGCGCTCGAAGCCGGGGGTGAGATCGCGGAAGGCGGCGATGTACATGTCCTCCGGCTCGCCCTCGTACACCAGCTCGGCCTGCGCCAGCGGCGTACCGCGGCGCCAGCGCTTGGCGATGCGCGGGTAGCCGGATCCGGTGAGGCTGCCTTCGCCGAAGTCGGTGTAGACGTACACCGTGTCGCGGTCGATCCACTGCAGCCCGCCCTTGGCCTCGGGGCGGAAGAAGCCGTCCTCGACCCAGTCCTTCGCCGCCAGGTCGAACTCGCGGGTGACGTCGGCGTCGGCGCCGCCGCGCGAGAGCGCGATCAGGCAGCGCGTGTAGTCCGGGCGCAGGCAGTCGGCGCCGTGCCAGACCCAGTTCTCGTCCTCGGCGACGTTGAGCGCATCCAGGTCGAGCAGCACTTCCCACTGCGGCTTCGGCTTGCGGTACTCCTCCAGCGTGGTGCGGCGCCAGATGCCGCGCTCGTGGTCCTTGTCCTTCCAGAAGTTGTAGTAGTACTCCCCCCGCTTCTCGACCTCGGGGATGCGCTCGTCGGAGTCGTAGATCGCCAGCAGCTCGGCCTCGAGCGCCTTGAAGGCGGGGGTGTCCGCCAGCTCGGCTTCCGCCCTGGCGTTCTGCTCGCGCACCCAGGCCAGCGCCTTGTCGCCTTCGACCTCCTCGAGCCATTGGTGGGGATCGGACATCTCGGCCTCCGTGGCCTGGGCGGCGGCGGCACCGGTGGCCAGGCCGAGGGCGATGCCGGCGGCAAGGCAGAAAGGCGGCAGTTTCGGCATGCGGGCTCCGGAACGGTTTCGGGTGAAACCGCGAACGCTAGCACAGCTACGGCGTCCGACCACGGGCCCAATGCTGTTCCCGGTCAGCCCACTCCACATCGGCGTCATCCTCGTCGGCATCATTCCCGCGACGGCGTGGAGCGAGTGAATACTCCACCGCCTGAAGGCGGTGGCTTCGCTTTCTGCTGAAGCTGTCGCCTGAAGGCGAGGGCTTCAACCCTCCGAAAGCGGGACAGTGATCAGGCAGCGGTTCCGTGTGGCTCAGGCGGCGCGCGGCAGCCGCGGACGAGGCGTTGCGGCGCGGCGGCGGGCCTGCGGGCCCGAAGGCCGCCACCGCCGCAGCCCCGGCGACGAGGAGGAAGCCGGGCTGCGGCGGCGCGACAGGGTCGCCAGGTAGCGGGCGGCCAACGCCGCCAGGCTGGCCAGCGGCATGCCGAGCAGCCACAGCGGCGCCGCGCCCAGCGCGAAGGCGCCGGCGCGCAGCGGCGGCAGCGACAGCAGTGCGAGCGCGCCGAGGAACAGTGCGCCGCCGAGGACGGCGGCCAGCAGGGCCAGGGTGGACGGGGACGACGGCATCGTTGCGGTATGCATGGCTGCGCTCCTGGAATCGATGCGCGCAGCCTGCTGGTACCTGGTCGCAATGGCTGCGACTTGCGCCGCCTGGGCGGAACGGTCGCGACCCCGCACGGCCTGTCCGACGACGACGGCCCCGGCACGGCGACGCCAGTCACGACTGCCGTCGCCTCACATGGCTTGCGGACGTGCCGCTCACGGTCGTGGCGATCGAGCACCCGAGGACCGGACGACCGCTCAGTACCCCGCGGCGTCGAGCGCGCGGGTGGCCTCGTGGCGGCCGATGGCGATCAGTTCCTTGGCGCGCCAGAACTCGTAGAACTGGCAGACGTCGCGCGGGATGCGGATCACCAGTTCCGGCGGGTCCAGCGCCAGCTGCACGCGCGAGATCTGCGCCTGCATGGTGTCGAGCGCGCGCGACATGACCTCCACCAGGCCCATGTCGCGGGCGTCGCGGCCGCGGCGCCAGAAGGGGCGATGGCCGGCAGCGGCATCGACCGCGCCGGCATGGTCCTGCACCGGCGAGCCGTTCGCGGCCGGCTCCCCCGGCGGCCGCCGCGGCCAACCGTGCATGTCGACCGCGATCAGGCGATGCGCATCGGACAGGCGCGTGGCGGCGATCGGCAGCGGCGCCAGCAGGCCGCCGTCGACCAGCTCGCGGCCATGCACCTCGTGCGCGAGGAACAGGCCGGGAATCGCGAACGAGGCGCGCAGCGCCTCCCACAGCGGGCCGGTCTGCAGCCACACCTCGCGCTGGCGCTGCAGGTCCACCGCGACGGCGGTGAAGCGCACCGGCAGGTCCTCGATCAGCGGATCGCCGACCACCTCGCGCATCGCGTCCACCAGGCGGTCACCGCGCAGCATCCCGGAACGCCCGAACACCGGGTCGAGCAGGCGCAGGAAATCGCGCCGCGACATCGCCTGCAGCCGGGCGTCGAACTCGCGCAGCCTGCCCGCCGCATGGATGCCGCCGACCAGCGCGCCGCTGGAGGCGCCGGAGATCGTCACGATCTCGAGGCCGCGCTCCTCCAGCACCTCGATCACGCCGATCTGCGCCAACCCGCGCGCGCCGCCCGCACCCAGTGCTAGCGCGACCTTCTCGCGGGCGGGTGCGGGCCCGGCGCCGGGCATCAGTCGCGTTCGTAGTTGGACAGCGCCAGGGCAAGCAGCGAACGCGCCTGCTCGCGCAGCGACGGCGGCTCGACAATGGTGGCGTCGGCGCCGTAGTGCAGCACGTCCATCAGCAGTTCGCGCGCGGCGCTGTAGGGCACCTTCAGCTCGTAGCTGCCGTCCGACAGGTAGCGCCCCTGCTGCTGCGAATGCCAGTGTTCGTCCGCCACCCAGCGCGCGGCGCGGGCGTTGAACAGGATCGTCGCCCAGCCCTTGGGCTCGCCGGAGAAGATGCCGTAGCTGCCGGCCAGGTGGCGGTCCAGTTCGGCCTCGTCGATGTCGCGGGCGGCGGCATCGAGCACGCGCGCGCCGCTGATGCGGTCGACGGAAAAGCTGCGCAGGCCATCGCGGTCGTGGTCCCAGGCATCCAGGTACCAGTTGCCGCGATAATGCGTGACCCGCTGCGGCGAGACCGTGCGCCGGGTGCGCTCGTCGGTGGAGCGCGCGCGATACTCGAAGCTCAGCTGCTTGCGCTCGAGCACCGCCGAGCAGACGAAGCGGAACGCCTGCTCGTCCATCTTGCGCGAATGGTGCGGGATCACCCGGACCCGCTCGACCGGCCACTGCTTGCCGGCGGCGTGCTCGTCGAGCAGCTTCTCGATGCGCTGTTGCAGCGGCGCCAGCGCGTTCGACAACACCCCGCCGCCGCTGCGCGACAGCAGCTGCTGCGCGGCCAGCAGCGCGTGCAGCTCGTCCGAACTCAGCCACAGCCCGGGCAGTTCGAAGCGGCCGCCTTCGTCGGTGTCGTAGCGGAAGCCGGCCTCGCCGTCGCCGACGATCGGCGCCATCAGCGCATCACGCAGGAAGGCCAGGTCGCGGTAGACGGTGGCGCGCGAGCAGCCGAGCTCGTCCTGCAGCCGCGCCACCGTGACCGGATAGCGCGCGTGCTTGAGCGTGCGGTGCAGCGAGAGAATGCGTTCGTAGCGGTCCATGGGCCCGATTATGGGGGCAAGTCGGGCCGCGGGGCAGCGGCGCAGGGCCTTGCGCCACGCCGGCGGCGATGGCCGGAGCGGATAACCGGCGTTTAACCCCGGCGTATGCAGACTCGCAGCGCTTCCAGGGAAGGTCCCATGCACCAGGACACCGCCGGCGACCGCGCGCTCTGCATGATCCTGGTGGTTGCGTTGCACTTCGCCCTGGGCTGGTGGTGGTGGACCTGGGCGCCGCCGGAACCGCAGCATCAACCGGAGACGGCGCTGCGCATCCACTGGATCGAACCACCGCCTCGGCCGCCGGACGCGTCCGCGCCTGCAAAGCCGGCCCCGCGCCGTCCACCAGCCGCCGCGGCCGCCCCGTCCCGGCGCGCGATGACGGTGGTCGAACTGCCGCCCGCTCCCGGGCCCGCCGAAGGCAGAAAGCCGCCGCCATCGGCGCACGATCTGCTCGAGCAGGGGCGCCGCTGGGCCGGCACCCAGGCCGGCGGGCACGATTTCCGCCGCGACCCCCTGCGCCCGGCCGCACCCGCGGCGCAGGCGCCGGAGCGCTTCCGGATGCGCCCGCCGCCCTCCCCCGCCGCGGTGGTGGAGCACATCGGCCGGCTGGTCGGCGGGTCCGGCTACACGACCGATCCCTGCCCGCAGGTTCGTCGCAACCTGGCCGGCCTGGCGCCCGGCGGCGACAGCGCGCTGCTGCAGGAGGAACTGCGCCGGCTGCGGCAGCTGTGCCAGTGAGTTGGCCCTTGTGCGCACCGGAATCCGTATGCCAGGTATCCGGACGACCATGGAGGTCCACATGTCAGCACGCGCATCCACCGCAATCATCGCCCTGTCCACGCTCCTGCTGGGCGCATGCGGCGCGGAACCGCCGGCAGCCGGCACCGGGACCGATCCAGCCGCCGCCGCGCCCGCGACATTCGCGGAAAAGGTGGCCGGCGCGGCCGCGGCGGCCAATCCGCTGTCCGATCCACGCGCGGACGTGATGGCCGCAATAGAGCGGATGCAGGCGGCGGACAGTTATGCGGTGGACATCGAGACCGCGGCCGGCAGCCTGATGCTCGAGCACGTCGCCCCCGACCGTTTCCGCATGACCATGCCCAACGGCATCACCCAGACCATCCTCGGCGACCGCATGTACATGCAGATGCAGGGCCAGACCACGCAGGTTCCGCTGCAGGAGGGCATGCTCGAGAAATTCCGCGACCGGGGGCGAATCGCCGCCGAGCAGCAGGGCACCACCATCGAGTCGCTGGGCGCCGACAGCGTCGCCGGCAAGCCTGCACGCAAGTACCGCATGGTCCACGAGGACCCGGACAATCCCCCGGCGACCCTGTGGATCGGCAGCGACGGCTATCCGCTGCAGATGCAGGTCGCCGCGGACGCGCAGGCCACCACCACGGCCCGCTATTCGCGCTTCAACGACCCGTCGATCCGCATCGAAGCGCCGCAGTGACGCGCCATGTCGCGGCGGCCGGCCACGGCTGCCGCGGCGACGCCGGCGTGCCTGCGATCACGGAAGACGCGCGGCCGGCGAGCGCGCGCTAGGGCGCCGCGGGGACGCCCTCGAGCACGGCGATGGCGCGGAGCGCGAAGCGGCCCCTCGCCGCGCTCCGGGCGCACGGGCACAATAGCCGCCATGCCCGTGCCCGCACCGAACGAGCCGGTCCTGGATCTCTCTCCCTCGCCGGGCGACGACGTCAGGACCACCACCTGCTACATGTGCGCCTGCCGCTGTGGCATCAAGGTGTGGACGACGGACGGCAAGATCCGCTACATCCAGGGCAATCCCGCGCATCCGGTGAACCAGGGCGTGCTGTGCGCCAAGGGCGCGGCGGGGATCATGCAGCACTACTCGCCGGCACGGCTGTCGAGGCCGCTGCTGCGGGTGGGCGAGCGCGGCAGCGGCGAGTTCCGCGAGATCGAATGGGGCGAGGCGCTGCAAATCGCGACGGACTGGCTGCGGCCGATCCGCGAGCGCAATCCCGACGAGCTCGCCTTCTTCACCGGCCGCGACCAGTCGCAGGCGCTGACCGGCTGGTGGGCGCAGCAGTTCGGCACGATCAACTACGCCGCCCACGGCGGCTTCTGCTCGGTCAACATGGCGGCCGGCGGGCTGTACACGCTGGGCGGCAGCTTCTGGGAGTTCGGCGAGCCGGACTGGGCGCACACGCGGTACCTGATGCTGTGGGGCGTGGCCGAGGACCACGACTCCAACCCGCTCAAGCTCGGGCTCGGCAGGCTCAAGGAACGCGGCGCCAAGATCGTCGCGATCAACCCGGTGCGCAGCGGCTACGGCGCGATCGCCGACGAGTGGATCGGCATCCGCCCCGGTACCGACGGCCTGTTCGCGTTCGCGCTGATCCACGAACTGCTGCGCAACGACCATGTCGACCTCGATTACCTGGTGCGCTACGCCGACGCGCACTGGCTGGTGATCCGCGACCCGGGTGCGGCCGACGACGGGCTGTTCGCGCGCGACGGCGAAGGACGGCCGTTGTGCGCGGCCCGTGTCGATCGCCCCGCCGCTTCCCGGGACGAATCGCCGCCCTCCGCCAGCGGGCCTGAAGCGTGGCGGCTGGCCCTCGCCGATGCCATCGACATCTCTCCGCTCGTGGTCGGCGAGTACGCGCTTGCCGACGGCCGCACCGCGGTGCCGGTGTTCCAGCTGATCGCCGAGCGCTATCTCGATCCGCAATATTCACCCGACGCGGTGAGCGAGCGCTGCGGCATTCCTGCCGGGACCATCCGCCGCATCGCGCGCGAACTGGCGGCGGCCGCGTTCGAGCACCCGGTGCGGCTGCCGGTCGCCTGGACCGACGCCTGGGGCCGCGAGCACGACGAGATGGTCGGCCGGCCGGTGGCGATGCACGCGATGCGCGGCATCAGCGCGCACAGCAACGGGTTCCATACCTGTCGCGCACTGCACGTGCTGCAGCTGCTGCTGGGCGCGGTGGACACGCCGGGCTCGTTCCGCTTCCAGCCGCCGTACCCGAAGCCGGTGCCGCCGCCGAACCGTCCCGGCAAGACCCGCCGCGCCGACGGCAGCCTCGATGCGCCGCCGCTCGGGTTCGTGCACGCGCCCGAGGACCTGCTGGTCGACGCGCGCGGGGAACCGCGGCGCATCGACCATGCGTTCTCGTGGAGCTATCCGCTGTCGGCGCACGGCATGCTGCACACGGTGATCCGCAACGCCCATGCCGGCGATCCGTACCCGATCGACACGCTGATGCTGTTCATGGCCAACATGAGCTGGAACTCGGCCATGAACACCGGCGAGACCATGCAGTGGCTCACCGACAAGGGCGACGACGGCGAATACCGCATTCCCCACATCATCTATTCCGACGCCTACGCCAGCGAGATGGTCGCCTACGCCGACCTGGTGCTGCCCGACACGACGTACCTGGAACGCTTCGACGCGATCTCGCTGCTGGACCGGCCGATCTCCGACGCCGACGGCGCCGCCGACGCGATCCGGCACCCCGTGTTCGATCCCGCCACCCAGGCCGGCGCCGACGGCCGGCCGCGCGACGTGCGCGGCTTCCAGTCGGTGCTGCTCGACCTGGGCGCGCGGCTCGGCCTGCCGGGCATGGTCGACGCCGACGGCGCGCCGAACTACCGCGACTACGCCGACTACATCGTCCGCCACGAGCGTGCGCCCGGGGTCGGGCTGCTGGCCGGCTGGCGCGGCGACGGCGCGCAACACGGCAAGGGCGCGCCCAATCCCGGCCAGTTGCAGCGCTACATCGACAACGGCGGCTACTGGCGCGAGGAGATCCCGGAGCACGCGCGCTATTTCAAGATGGCCAACCGCGGCTATCTGCAATGGGCGCAGGGCAAGGGGTTTCTCGGCGCCGGCGACGCCATCGCGCTGCAACTGTATGCCGAACCCGTGCAGCGCTTCCGCCTGGCCGCGCAGGGCCACGGCGCGCACGTGCCGCCGCCGCAACATCGCCAGCGCGTGGCGACCTATTTCGATCCGCTGCCGCTGTGGTACGAGCCGTTCGAACACGCGCAGACCGGAGCGGAGCACACCCACCCCTTCCCCTTGCATGCCATCACCCAGCGGCCGATGTTCATGTATCACGCCTGGGGGTCGCAAAACGCCTGGCTGCGGCAGATTGCCGCCCGCAACTGGCTGTACCTGCATCCGGACACCGGGGCGAAATACGGGATCGGGGACGAAGACTGGGTCGAGGTGGTCTCGCACCACGGCAGCATCACCGTGCAGGCGAAGTTCGCCGGCAACGTGCAGCCGGACACGGTGTGGAGCTGGAACGCGATCGGCAAGCGCCGCGGCGCATGGAAACTGGCCAAGGACGCGCCGGAAGGCGAACGCGGCTTCCTGCTCAACCACCTGATTTCCGACCATACCCCGCGCGGCGACTACGCCAACGCCGACCCGGTCACCGGCCAGGCGGCCTGGTTCGACCTGCGGGTGAACCTGCGCCCGGCAACCGCCGTCGACGACTGCACGCAGCCGCAGTTCGCACCGCTGCCGGGCGCCGTCCCTGATGACCACCCGCTGCGCTATGGTGCGCCGCTACGCCGACGGAACCGCGGGGAACGCGCTCGATGACCATGGATGCCTGGCTGACCTTCGCCGTGATCGCCGGCGCGGTCTATCTGTTCGTCAGCGAGAAGCTGCCGGTGGAGGTGGTGGCGCTGCTGGTGCTGGCGAGCCTGCTGACGCTGCGGCTGGTGTCCACCGACCAGGCGCTGTCCGGTTTCAGCAGCCCGGCCACGATCACGGTAGCGGCGATGTTCGTGCTCAGCGCCGGGCTGCAGCGCGGCGGCTCGCTGCAGCGGCTCGGCGCGCTGCTGGCGCGGATCCGCTGGGGATGGCTGTTCGCGCTGGCGATGATGCTGCTGACGGCTGTGATCTCCGGCTTCATCAACAACACCGCGGCGGTGGCGGTGTTCCTGCCGCTGGTGATCGCGGCGACCGTGGCCAACCGGCAGCCGCCGTCGAAGTACCTGATCGCGCTGTCCTATGCCGGCCAGTTCGGCGGCGTGTGCACGCTGATCGGCACCTCCACCAACCTGCTGGTCGACTCGCTGGCGCGGCAGTCGGGCGAGACCGGCTTCACCCTGTTCGAGTTCGCGCCGATGGGGGTGATCTTCGTCGCCGTCGGCGTGACCTACATGATGGTGGCACGGCGGTTCCTGCTGCCCGACCTCGGCGTTCCGGAGCAGGCCGACAGCGGCCACGCCGGACGCTACGTGGTGGAACTGCTGGCGACCGAGCGCTCGTCCGCGATCGGCAAGCGCGGCAGCGAGCTGCTGCCCGACGACGCCGGCGACGTGGTCGTGCTCGAGATCTTCCGCGGCCGGCAGCCGGTGCCGTCGCCGCGCAGCGAGGAATTGCGCGCGGGCGACCGCCTGCTGCTGCGCGGCGAATGGCGCGATATCGAGCAGGCGCGCAAGAAGCTCAAGCTCGACTACGACCAGGTCGCCCGCGAGCTCGACGGCGGCACCGAGGACGAGCGCCTGCACGCCGAAGCGATGGTGGCGCCCGGCTCGCACCTGATCGGCCAGACCCTGGCGGCGGTCCGCTTCGGCCACACCTATCGCGTGCGGGTGCAGGGCCTGCACCGGCACCGGCTGGCGATCCGGCAGCCGCTCGACCGTGTGCCGCTGGCGGTCGGCGACGTGCTGCTGCTGGACGCGCCGGAAAAATCGCTGGAAGCGATGCGCTCCGATCCCGGGCTGCTGGTGCTGGGCGAGCGCGAGCAGGACCGCTCGTCGATCGGTCGCGCGCTGCTGGCGATCGCGGTGATGGCGGCGGTGGTGACCGTCGCCGGGCTCGGCTGGCTGCCGATCGTGGGCTCGGCGATCCTCGGCTGCATCGCGCTGGTGGTCCTGCAGATCCTCAAGCCGGAGGACGCATATCGCGCGATCGACTGGCGCGTGGTCATCCTGCTGGCCGGCGTGCTGCCGATGGGGATCGCGCTGCAGAACTCCGGCGCCGCCGACTGGATCGCGGAGCACGCGGTGACCGTGGTCGGCGGCTTCGGCCCGGTGGCCACGCTGATGGCGATCTACTTGCTGACCTCGGTGCTGACCGAGGCGATGAGCAACAACGCCTCGGCGGCGCTGGTGGTGCCGATCGCGATCGCCACCGCCGATGCGCTGGGCCTGGACAGCAAGCCGTTCCTGGTCGCGGTGGCGTTCGCGGCCTCGACCAGCTTTCTCACGCCGATCGGCTACCAGACCAACACCATGGTCTACACCGCGGGCGGCTACCGCTTCACCGATTTCGTCAAGGTCGGCCTGCCGCTGAACGTGATCTTCCTGGTCATGGCGGGACTGCTGATTCCGCGCTACTTCCCGTTTTGACCGCAATGTCCCGCCCGTGACCGCATTGCCGCCGCCATCGAAGAAGAAGATGGGCCTGGTAATCGACCTGGACACCTGCGTCGGCTGCCATGCCTGCGCCACCAGCTGCAAGGAGTGGAACGCCGGCGGCATCGCCGGCCCGCTGACCGACGAACAGCCGTACGGCAAGGCACCGTCGGGAGTGTGGTTCAACCGCGTGCACAGCTACGAGGTCGCGGCGAGCGGAGCTGCGGAGGCTGAACCCGCGGCTTCGGAGACCCCGCCGGCGATGACCCTGCACTTCCCGCGCAGCTGCCTGCACTGCGAGACCCCGGCGTGCGTGACCGTGTGCCCGACCGGCGCCAGCTACAAGCGCGCCGAGGACGGCATCGTGCTGGTCGACGAGGACAAGTGCATCGGCTGCAAGCTGTGCAGCTGGGCCTGCCCGTACGGCGCGCGCGAATACTCCGAGGTCGAGGGGGTGATGAAGAAGTGCACCCTGTGCGTGGACCGCATCTACAACGAGCAACTCGACGAGAGCGAGCGGGTACCGGCCTGCGTGCAGGCCTGCCCCACCCGCGCACGCCACTTCGGCGACCTCGGCGACCCGGATTCGGACGTGTCGAAGCTGGTGGCCGAGCGCCAGGGCGTGGCGCTGATGCCGGAACTCGGCTACGCCCCGGTCAACCGCTACCTGCCGCCGCGCCCGCGTCGCAGCGGCGACGATGCGGCCGCACCACGCGAACCGCCGGCCACAGCGACAACGCCGCTGCACTGGTTGAACCGCATTCTCAAGCGTTGACCGACGGGGGCAGTCCCGCGCGCGTGATCCCGCCTCGCATCGGCGCCCCGCCCCACATCGTCATCCCGCCCCACATCGTCATCCCGCCCGCATCGTCATCCCGGCGGTTTTCAACAGCCGAACGGCTGGTCAAGCCGGGATCCATCCTGACGTGCGCGGAAAGCAAATGGATCCCGGCTTCACTCGCGCTACCGCGCTCGCCCCGTGTCAAGTACGGGGCAGGCTCTTCGGCCGGCTTCGCCGTTAACTCGCTTCGCTCGTTTCGCCGGGATGACGAGCAAGAGCCATTCCCGATTCCCGATTCCGCCCGCAAGCAGCTACCGGCTTCGCTCCACGCATTCCCCTGTACGATGTCGCGCGGACTCGTCCGCCAGGGAACCGTTGATGCACCCCGCCCTCTCGGTGATCTTCTTCACCACGCTGTCCGGCGCCGGCTATGGCCTGCTGGCGTGGCTCGGCCTGTCGGTGCTGCTGTTGCATGCGCGCGCCGACGTGATGCCGATGCTGGAGGCATTGCACTGGTGGGCGCTGCTGCTGGGCCTGGTGCTGAGCACGGTCGGCCTGCTCAGCTCGCTGGCGCACCTGGGCAAGCCGCAGCGGGCCTGGCGGGCGCTGTCGCAGTGGCGCACCTCCTGGCTGTCGCGCGAAGGCGTGCTGGCGATGGCGACCGTCATCCCGGCGCTGGCATTGGCGGCGCTGCTGCTGTGGGTCGAACCCGGCCCGGAACGCGCGCTCGCGCTCGGGCTCTGCGGCCTGCTGCTGGCGGTGCTGGCGCTGGCGACGGTGGCATGCACGGCGATGATCTACGCCTCGCTGCCGCCGATTCCGGCCTGGCACCATCCTCTGGTGGTCCCGGTCTATCTGCTGTTCGCGCTGCTGACGGGGCTGGCGCTGCTGTTCTGGCTGATGGCACTGCTGCTGCCGGCGGGTACCGCCGCGACCGCGATGACGGCAACGCTCGCCGCACTCGGCGCGCTGCTGCTGGCATGCAAATGGCTGTATTGGCGTGGGATCGACCGGCAGCCGTCGCCGGCGACGCGCGGCGACGCCGTCGGCCTGCCGGGACGCACGGTCACGGTATTCGAGCGACCGCACACCGAGGCCAATTTCATCACCCGCGAGATGGCCTTCACCGTGGCGCGGCGGCACGCGCGGCGGCTGCGGTGGCTGGCGGCGGCGTTGCTGGTCGCAGCGCCCGGGCTGGCCTGGCTGCTGGCGCTGTCGGCAGGGGCACCGGCGGCGCCCCTGCTGGCCGCAACCGCCATCGCGCTGCTGGCCGGCGCATTCGTCGAACGCTGGCTGTTCTTCGCCCAGGCCCGGCACCTGGTCACGCTCTACTACTGAACGGTCGTCGGCGCACAGATGCGCGAGCGCCGAGGACGACTTGGGAACCGGAACCGATGACGGCATAATGGAACCGTTTCCACACGACCGTTCCGCGAGGATCTCCGATGCTCGCGATCCGCCCACCGTGACCGGTCTCCCGTATTCATGCAACCAGCCCCACGGACACCGGCCCCGTACAGAATGCCGCTACGCATGCCCCGTGAGGCCCCGGTCCGCCGCCGCGCCGGCGAACCGCGCCGCCGGTGTCGCCGCCTCTTCGAGGCGCGGCCGCGATCATCGCTTCACCCGCCGTCTTCGCCGCCCGAACATTGCACGTCTCATCCGTCGAATCCCGCGCGTCACGCGTCGCACCAGGAACCAGTTGAATGACCGACTCCCGCCACCTGCTGGCCCCGCTCGCCCTCGTCGTCCTCGCCCTGTCGTCGGGCCCGCTGCGCGCCCAGACGCCGCCGCCGGCGTACGGGGAAGAAGCGTCGATCTGGAACCTGACCGGCGAGCTCGGCCTGGCCATGAGCCGCGGCAACCGCCGCTCCGAGAACCTCAACAGCAAGCTGCTGTTCTCGCAGGAGGACGTGCGCAGCAAGCACCAGCTGACGCTGTCGGCGCTGCGTGCCAAGAGCGACGTCACCGGCGATTTCGACGGCGACGGCATCGCCGAGACCCGCTACACCACCAGCGCCAACCGCTACCAGGCCGGCGGCACCACCGCGATCAAGGTCAACGAGATGCACAACTGGTTCGGCGCCGCGCGCTACGAGCGCGACGACTTCTCGGTCTACGACTACCAGGGCACGTTCTCGTTCGGCTACGGGCACCACTTCCTGAAGGACGCGCGCACCAAGCTGCTGACCGAGATCGGCCCCGGCTACCGTCGTGCGCGCCACGCCGAGAGCGGCGACATCCGCAGCGACTTCATCGTCCGCGGGCTGCTCGATTTCGAGCGCCGGCTGACCGAAAACACCCGCCTGACCAATACGCTGCTGGTCGAGTCCGGCAACGACAACACCTTCGCCCAGAACGACCTCGGCGTCGCGGTGTCGATGAACGAATCGCTGGCGCTGAAGGCCGCGCTGCAGGCCCGCCACAACACCGAGGTCGACGACCAGGCCGGGATCAAGAACACCGACACCCTGACCACGATCAACCTCGTCTACACCTTTAGATAGAAGCCAGCAGGCGGTCGGCGCCGGCGGCGAGCAGGTCCCCGGCGACGCGTTCGCCGAGCCGCTCGCGCGCGTCGGCCATATCGCTGCCGCAGGCGCGCACCAGCCGCCCGTCGGCGGCGCTGCCGACCAGCCCGTGCAGGGTGACCCGCTCCCCTTCCAGCCGGGCCAGCGCCGCAACCGGCACGTGACAGCTGCCGTCGAGGGCCCGGTTCATCGCGCGCTCGGCCTCCACGCACAGGCGCGTGTCGCGATCGTCGAGCGCGGCGAGCAGGGCGGCGATGCCGGCATCGTCGTCCCGGCATTCGACCGCGATCGCGCCCTGTGCCGGTGCCGGCAGCCAGTCCGGCGCGTCCAGCCGCATGCGGATGCGCCGCTCCAGGCCGAGCCGCTGCAGCCCGGCGCAGGCGAGCACGATGGCGTCGTAGTCGCCGGCGTCGAGTTTGGCCAGGCGGGTGTTGACGTTGCCGCGCACGTCCAGCGGCTGGACATCGGGGCGCAGCGCGCGCAACTGCGCCTGCCGCCGCAGCGACGAAGTGCCCACCCGCGCGCCCGGCGGCAGCGCCATCGGCGTGGCATGGGCGGCGCTGACGAAGGCGTCGGCGGAATCGGCACGCACCAGGATCGCGGGCAACGCGAAACCCGGCTCCAGCGCCATCGGCACGTCCTTGAGCGAGTGCACCGCGCAATCGGCCTCGCCGCGCTGCATGGCCGATTCCAGCTCCTTGAGGAACAGGCCCTTGCCGCCGATCGCCGCCAGCGACCGATCCAGCACCTCGTCGCCGCGCGTGCTCATCGGAACCAGCACGACCTCGAGGCCGGGATGCGCCTCGCGCAGGCGCGCGGCGACGTGCTCGCTCTGCCACAGGGCGAGCGGGCTCTTGCGGGTGGCGATGTGGAGGGTCTTCATCGGCCCATTATCGCCGGTCGCGGCGTGACGCTGGGATTGCGGACTTGCATGCTTCGCTCGCCGACCTGTGGTCGCCGGGCCGGAAGGCCGACTGCTGGCACTCGTCATCGCTGCCGGCACCGCGGCATGCATGGCGCCGGCACGCCCGGTCGCGGACCCGAGGGTCGCGGAACGCCCGCTCACAGCCGCTGGATCACCTCGCGCACCTGCGCCACGCAGCGGCGGCTGACTTCCAGCGGCTGCTGCACGTGGCGCAGCATCGCGTGCACGTGGCCGTCGTGGTCGCGGCGGATCTCCACCAGTTCGTGCCGCGCGACCAGGCAGTTGCGGTGGATGCGCATGAAGCGCTCGCCGAACTCCTGCTCGAGCGATTTCAGCGATTCCTCGATCAGGTCCTCGCCGCGCGCGTGGTGCACCACCACGTACTTTTCCTCGGCCTGCAGGTAATACACCTCCTCGACCGGGATCAGCCGCAGGCTGCCGCGCAGGCGCGCGCACAGATGGGTGCGGCTCTTGTTCAGGCTGCTGCCGTTGCCGTCGTGATCGCGGCCGATGGTGAAGGTGCGCGCACGCTCGAGCGCCGCATGCAGCCGCTCCGGCCGCACCGGCTTGACCAGGTAGTCGACGGCGGCGGCCTCGAACGCCGACAGCGCGTGCGCGTCGTACGCGGTGCAGAACACCACCGCCGGGCGCGGTTCGAACGCGGCGAGGTGGCGCGCGGCCTCCAGGCCGTCGATGCCGGGCATGGCGATGTCGAGCAGGATCAAGTCGGCGTCGTGCTCGGCGCAGGCATGCAGGGCGGCGTGGCCGTCGCCGACCTCGGCCACCAGCTCCACGCCCGGCTGCTGCGCCAGCAGCGTGCGCAGCCGCTCCCGGGCCAGCGGCTCGTCGTCGGCGATCACGACCTTCACGTCAGGCGCCCTCCCGCGCTTCGCGTCTTCAGTCGAGCGGCAGCTCGATCTCGCAGGCATAGTAGCCGTCGCGCCAGCCGCAGGCCATCCGCGCGCGCGCGCCGAAGGCATAGCTGAGGCGATGGGCGATGCTGCGCTGGGCGTGGCCGGCGCCCTGCTGCGGCACCTGCGCCTGCGCCGACGGCGGCAGCGACGGGTTGCGCACCCGCAGGTACAGGGTGTCCGGGGTCGCCACGAGTTCGATCGCGATGCAGCCGCCCCGCGGCAGCCGTGAGATGCCGTGCAGCACGGCGTTCTCCAGCAGCGGCTGCAGCACCAGCCGCGGCATCGGCAGCGTCCACGGCAACGGCTCGGTCCTGCGCCACTGCACCTGCAGGCGCTCGCCCACGCGCAGCTGCTCGATGGCGAGGTACTGCTCGGCCAGCCGCACTTCCTCGGCCAGCGACGAATCGCCCTCGCCGGCGCCGAGCGCGGCGCGGAACAGGTCGGACAGGTCGAGCACCGCGCGCTCGGCCACGGCCGGGTCGCGCCGCAGCAGGCCGGCGATCATGTTCATGCTGTTGAACAGGAAATGCGGGCGGATCCGCGCCTGCAGCGCATCGGCCTCGGCGCGGGCGCTGGCGTTGACCTGCGCCCGCCAGCCGTCGATCACGTAGAAGTAGCGCAGCGCGAGCGCGGTGATCAGCGCCACCACCGCGCACGAGCCGCCGATGAAGCGCCAGAATCCGGGCCACGCCTCGGCCTCGCCGACGCTGGCGAACAGGGCATGCACCACCGCCGCCGCGACCGCCGCCACCAGGGTCGACAGCGCCACCGCCGCCAGCGCGCCGAGCCGCCGCGGCAGCGCCGACAACGTGCGCCGCGACACGCACAGCAGCACCGAGACCGCCAGCGCCAACCACAGCGCATAGCCGCTGACCGACAGCAGCCGCGCCAGGTCCCAGCCCGGCGAGCCGTCCGGCACCAGCGCCACCACCACGACCACCAGCTGCGCCAGGCCGAGCATCGCCGCCAGCCGCGGCAGCCGGCACAGATCCGGCAGCCACGATTCGCGGTTGCGCGGATCGCTCACCCTAGGGCCTGTTAGCACTTATGGAGCATGCCGCGCCGGGCCTGCGGGCGTGCGGGGCAAGGAAGAGCGAGGGCGCGTATGTCGATACGCAACCGAGTGATGACGCCGCCCTGCGCGTCCGCAGGCCCGGCCCTTCGGGTTGCTTCCCAATGGCCGCCATGCGGCGCCGGG